>NZ_CP089978.1:0-600744 GCF_030674635.1 Moraxella sp. ZY210820
ATGCTGTGGGAAACTTGTTCTATTCGTTTAAAGGAAGTTATACCAGCCAGTGCTTATACTATGTGGATTCGACCTTTACAGGTTCATGTTGATGAAGTTGAAAATAAAGTGCAGATTTATACACCAAATCAGCATTGGTATAATGCTGTTAAAAAGAATTATTTAGAAATTATTGCGATTGCTGTAGAGCAGGCATCTGAAGGGCGTATTTTGGCTGAAAATGTTGAATTGCTGGTTGATAGTCGCCCTGGTGATCAAATTTTAACACCTGAAGAAAAAAATAATCAGCAAGTATCAGTCATTAACCCTATTCAAACTACCACTACGATAACCAAGCCTGTTAAACCTGTTGCTGTTGAGCATTCTGCTACATCATTTAAAGCCAAAAAAGAAGAAAAAATACATCAAATTTCTAAAATTGCTAAGCATCGTGAATTAAATCAATTGTTTACATTTTCATTATTTGTTGAAGGTCCTTCCAATCGTATGGCAGCGGAAACTTGCCGTAAAGTGCTAACGCATTTGGGAGAAACGCAAAATAATCCATTATTTTTGTATGGGGCTACAGGTTTAGGAAAAACACATTTAATGCAAGCTGTGGGTAATGCACTGTTGCAGGCACGCCCTACAGCTCGTGTATTGTATATGACTACGGAAGATTTTGTGCGTGCTTATGTAACTGCAGTTAAATTGGATAAAATGGAAGAATTTAAAAAGGAGTATCGTTCGTTAGATTTGTTGTTGGTAGATGATATTCATTTGTTAAGTGGTGAAAAAAGTATGACGGAATTTTTTCATACTTTTAATGCATTATTGGAAGATTCTAAACAAATTATTTTGACTTCTGACCGCTATCCTAAAGAATTAACAGGTTTAGATGCAAGTTTAGTATCACGTTTATCTTGGGGGTTATCGGTACAAATTGAACCGCCAGATTTGGAAACACGTGTAGAAATTTTATTGAAAAAAGCAGAAAGTGCGAATATGGATTTGCCACGCAATTGTGCTTTGTTTATTGCACAACATGTAGTTGCAAATGTACGTGAATTGGAAGGTGCTTTGCACAAAGTAAATGCATTTGCTCGTTTCCGTGGAGGTAGTATTGATATGGATTTAGTGCGTGAGTCATTAAAAGAAATTTTATCAATACGTGCTAAAAAGATTAGTGTAGAAAATATTCAAAAAGTGGTAAGTGAATATTTTCGTATTTCGGTTAAAGATTTGGTTGGTCCTAAGCGTACGCGTATTTATGCTCGCCCACGTCAAATTGCTATGGGTTTATCGCGTGAATTAACAGGAGATAGTTATCCTGAAATTGGCATGGCATTTGGTGGTCGAGATCATAGTACGGTGATGCATGCTTGTGAAAAAGTACAAGAGTTGTGTGCTGAAGATATTAGTTTTGATGAAGATTATAAGAATCTTTTAAAATTATTACAATGCTAAGTGATTGTGAATATTGGTTTTCTTATCAATATGCTATGCACTTTCATACTCATCTAAAAATAAAGTTTTAACTAGAAATAGATAAAACTAGCCAATGATATAGGGAAAATGTTAAAATTTCACACATTAATTTGATGATCATTGGTTGAGAATGGTGGGTTATGTATTTAAAAATTAGTAAAGAAAGTTTAATTAATGTTTTATCTCATGTAGTTGGTGTGGTAGAGCGTCGTCATACCATTAATATTTTATCAAACATTAAAATTCAAGTTACACCAAATACATTAATTGTAACAGGTTCTGACTTGGAAGCTGAATTAGTAGCAACGGTTGAGTTGGCTGAAGGTGCGTGTGTACAGGCTGGTGAGGGAACAATTCCTGCACGTAAATTAATGGAAATTTGTAAATCATTGCCAAATGGAGCGTTGATTGATTTAAATATTACTGAAGATCAGCGTTGTATTATTAAATCTGGTAAAAGTAAATTTGTCTTAGGTACGCTTAAGGCTGAAGATTATCCATTATTAAGTGTGGAACAAATTCACGGTTTACAAGTGAGTGTGGCACAAAAAGAATTAAAACATCTTTTTGAAAAAACTGCATTTGCCATGGCGGTACAAGATGTACGTTTCTATTTAACAGGAACTTTACTAGAAATTGAACAAAATCAATTGCGTGCGGTAACCACTGATGGTCATCGTTTAGCAGTTTGTGAAACCACCGCACAAGCAGATGTTGAGCAATTGGTACAAGCAATTATTCCACGCAAAGCAGTCAATGAATTACATCGTTTATTAGGTGCTGATGAACGTGAATTAGTATTGACCATGAGTCAAGAATTATTGCATGTGACTATTCAAGTACCGAGTAAAGAAAAAGAACAAGCGGATATTGAAGTACGTTTTACTACCAAGTTGATTAATGGAAAATATCCTGATTATCGCCGAGTGATTCCACGTAATGGCGATAAACCCGTGCGTATGTATCATGATGTGTTGCGTCAATCATTACATCGTGTGGCAATTTTAAGTAATGAAAAATTGCATGGTGTATTTTTAACATTTGAAAATAATAATTTGCAATTGCGTGCCAATAACCCAGAGCAAGACGAGGCATCGGAAGATTTAGCGATTGAGTATCCATTTGAATATTTGGAAATGTCATTTAATGTGCATTATCTATTACAAGCGATTGATGCACTTGATGGTGAACAAGTACAAATGACTTTAAGTGAAACTAATAGTGCGATTTTGGTGCAAGATCCAGAATGTGCAACGCAAACTTATGTCGTTATGCCGATGCGTAACTAAAATAAATTAGATAATAATATGCAAATCAATAAACTAAATATTGAGCGTGTGCGTAATTTATCGGCGGTTGTAATCTCAGATTTACAACCGTTTAATGTTTTTTATGGACAAAATGGCTCAGGAAAAACATCAATTTTAGAGTCGATACATTTATTGGCAACGGGACGTTCATTTCGTACACATTTACCTAAACTTTATATTCAACATCAACAACAAGATATGCTGGTCTTTGCACAATCTCATCAAGATAAAATGGGGATGCAAAAATATTTATCTGGTGAACAAGTGATTCGTATCAATGGCGACAATATTGCAACACAAGGACAATTGGCGAAATTATTGCCTGTACAACATATCGACCCGCAAAGTACCGATATTTTGGATTATGGTTCAAAACCACGCCGTCAAATGTTGGATTGGTTGATGTTTCACGTGGAACAAGATTTTTATCATACATGGCAGCAATATGGACGTGTGCTAAAGCAACGAAATCATTTATTAAAAACACAGCGTTATGTTTCTTTTAATCAGCTTGAGGTATGGAATAAATTATTAGCAGAATATGGCGAGACCTTACATCAGCAACGTATTCAAATTATGGAACAATGGCAAGTTTTTTTTGAACAAGAATTACAACAATTATTACCACAAATCAGTATAAAAATGAATTATCAAGCTGGATTTCATGCGGAATTAGGTCTGTGGCAGGATTTATTGGCTCATCATGATAAAGATGTGGAGCGTAAAACCACAGAATATGGACCACATCGTGCGGATTTGCGTTTTAAAACGTCCTTGGGTGATGCTGATGATGTGCTTTCTCGTGGGCAAAAAAAAATGTTGATGATGGCATTGAAATTATCACAAATTGCTATGCTGTCAGCACAAAATCGTGAAACAGTGGTGTTGCTTGATGATTTAACCGCAGAACTTGATATACAAGCACAACAATGTTTAATCACTCGTTTGGTTGAGTTGGGAAGTCAGGTTTTTGTTACTGTGCTTGAGCCGAGTTTGGTTCAGCAACAGCTTGATGAATTAGGTTTAAAATATGCGATGTTCCACGTGGAACAAGGTGGAGTATCAGTCAGTTTGGGATAAGGGTGTATTTGATGAGAAAAGATGAGATTGTATTTAAGTTATTTGAACGAGATTTGAAAAATTATCAACCAATCATGGTCAATGATTTATTGGATATGTTGTTAGGAAAAACGGTCATTTATTTGGAGAATGAACGAAATTCCAATTTAGCATATTTTTATGGCGAATATTGTTATGAATATTTTACCTCATCTTTTTAGGCGATGAATAAAACAGGTGATATTATTTCTATGCCTATAAACTTGCCTACAGAAAAAAGCGGAGATTTTCTTTCGCAGGAATTTCAAAGAAAAGAAATAGAGTTGGAAGATGATTTATACGATGATTTTGATGATGATGAAGTCATCGATATTATGGATGAGTTTTCTGATCAAATACATGATTATTTTGAAAACTGGTTTAGAGAATGTTGGTTAAAAGCAGTAGAGCTTTCTGGTGTTCAAATCGACGCTTATTTTTCTGTGCATGATTCGTTGATTCATACTGAATTAAATAGCAATCAACAAAGAAATGAAGATGAAATTATGGCAAGAATGTCAAACATGATGTGAATAATGATGCAAAAACTTTATTTTGTAAAATATCAGGCGAATGGTACAGATTGCCCACATTTTACGGGTGGTCGTCATTTTAAAGATAAATGCTACACTGGTGAATATGAGTGGGATTGTCTATGAAAAAATTACAAAATTTATTCCCAAAGAAATTGATGTGCCTGATGTATTTATTTGTGCTGAAAATAATAAATTGATGTGTACAGAACGATTCAAATCTTTGGTTGAAGAAAAAACAGCTTAAAGGGCTTAGTTTTGTAGAAATGCGTTATTGAGTGTAGTTATGGTGAATGTTTTTTATGATGATTTAACGTGCAAAGAATGCGTTGCTGATATTGCATTTTTTAAACAAAGTGGCTTTACGATTGTTAAAGAAATCAACACTCGAGAAATGAGTGTAAACGAAGCCTATCATAATTTATACTATTATTTAGATGATTATCGACATGCGGGGTTTAAATTTATCAATTTTCCTGATGAATTGATTCAATTTCGCAAAAATCATCAATCATTTGCTTGTTTTGGTCGAGAAAGTGGTGGCTATTTTGTATTGAATGATATTGGTCAGGTTTATATGTTATGTGATCAATATTCAAGTTCACATTTGAGCGATGAGTTTTGTTTTGTGGGCGATGATGATGTCGATGTTGATAAAAACTTGATTAATCAATATCAATCATTTTTGCAAGATGGTATTCATTTGAAATATGTGAATCAAAATTTATTAGATTTTGTGAATTCATATAGTTTTCTTTTATCGGCGGTTTATGTGCTAAAAGGGAATTTTAAGGCGTATGATCAATCTTTAGCCACAGTTGCCGAGCGAGAAGCGGATATTCTACAAGAGCGATTGTATGCGATTGATAAAAATATCATCAATGATTTTAGTTATTGGGGAGCGATGATTGAAAATATTAGAGAAGTGAATATTCCTTTAAATTCGCATCTACTTCCCTATAAATTAACGGGTCGTATGCCAATCTATTGATTGTAAAATATCTTAAACTTCGAGAAATCTAAAAGGTGATGTGATATGGCAGAAACAGATATTTATGCTTGGGCGAATGATGAAGCCGCCGATTGGTTTCATCTTTTTTGGAAAAATGGGCATTTTGAATTGGTGATGGATACCATTCTTAATTTTGATGTGGAACAGGAAGAATTTGATAGCGTGCGTGCGGCAATTCATACATTGTGTTGTTTTGGCTCGGCTTATGCTTTTCCAGTGCAATATCTCGAGCAAAGAGAAATGTTGATTTTAAAATCGATTGAGATTTTGCAGAATATGCTCAATCCACCGAATGATTTATGGAACTTTCTTGACAATTGGGGTGATGATGAGCGTGTCATCGCTAATCTACAAAAACAGATTGATGATTTGCAATTTATTCTACATCAATAAAAATGATGAAAATGTTCCACGTGGAACAAGGTTGTATTTGTGTTGATGATATGAGCGACTATGATAATTGAAAAGTGATTTTTATTGTGCTAGGCTACTGAAAAATGATGAAGGAGTTTATCAAATGAAATTAAAACCGATTTTATTACTGTCAATATTGCCACTCACATTACAAGGTTGTATCACACCAATGATATTTGATGCGATTGATAAAGCATTTGTCAATCAAGTTTTTGTGGTTGTTAATGTCAATGAAAATATTTACGAAAATCAAGATGTGATTTATAAAATTACGCCACATAATCAAGGTTGTACAGGTCTGATTAAAGGAACAGCTTATGCACATTCCCCATTACAATGTAATGTTGGACAATTTGTGCCAGAAACATTTACTGTTGAATATCTTATTCACAATAAAGATCCATTAGATACGAAATTTGGCAAATATTTGAGTGATTTTCCTACACAGGATGCATGGACACAGGCGTATAATGCTCATTATCAGCAAATTGATGCCCGAGCGTTAGCCTATGCTCAGTCTGCACCTGCTTCAGCATGGAAAAAACACACGATTTATCCTAAAAAACTCACACAACAGCGTCAGCATGAATTAATTGGTCATGAAAAACTACCGCCGATTAAACATGATGGTTCAATTTTAACCATTACATTAATCATTGACAGTCAAGGCAATGTAACCGAATCAATCGAACATAAACCACGTCCGAAAGGCAATCCATTTGCGTAAAAATTAGCGTAAATCTGAAAAATATGTTATAATTTTAAGGCTTATTTGAATAAAAATAAGCCTAATTTTTATCTTAAAAATGACAAACCATTCCCCGATTTATGTTCGCCAATAGGAATATTTTATGACCACTGATGTAAGCAATCACGACCAAAGCACAACAACAACTGAGCAAAATAATAACTATGAAGCGTCAAGTATTAAAGTCTTGCGTGGTTTAGATGCTGTGCGTAAACGTCCAGGCATGTATATTGGTGATACGGACGATGGTTCAGGTTTACATCACATGGTGTTTGAAGTCGTGGATAATGCCATTGATGAAGCCTTAGCTGGACATTGTGATGAGATTAGCGTGATTATTCATGAAGATGAATCGGTGAGTGTTACGGATAATGGGCGTGGTATTCCAACAGATATTCACCCAGAAGAAGGCGTGTCAGCGGCGGAAGTGATTTTAACTATTCTCCACGCAGGCGGAAAATTTGACGATAATAATTATAAAGTATCAGGTGGTTTGCATGGTGTTGGGGTATCGGTGGTCAATGCATTATCCAGTCAATTATTTCTAAAGATTAAACGCAATGGAAAAATTTTTGAACAAGAATATCGTCATGGTGATCCACAATATCCTTTGCGTGAAATTGGCGAAACGACAGAGACAGGTACAACAGTACGATTCTTACCGAGTGCTGAAACCTTTAGCCAAACCATTTTTAATATGGATATTTTAGCTCGCCGTTTGCGTGAATTATCATTTCTTAATGCAGGTGTAAAAATTATTTTGCGTGATGAACGTGTTAATGTGGAACATATTTTTGATTATGCAGGTGGTTTATCCGAATTTGTCAAATATATTAATGAAGGGAAACAACATCTCAATGATATTTTCCATTTTACCGTTGAAGCTGAACAAGGGATTGGCGTAGAAGTCGCATTACAATGGAATGATAGTTATCAAGAAAATGTACTCTGTTTTACCAATAATATTCCACAAAAAGATGGTGGAACGCATTTAGCAGGCTTTCGTGCTTCTTTGACTCGTGGTCTCAATCAATACATGGAAAATGAAAATCTGCTGAAAAAGGAAAAAGTCAGCGTTACAGGTGATGATGCTCGTGAAGGGCTAACAGCGATTATTTCGGTGAAAGTGCCTGACCCTAAATTTTCATCACAAACCAAAGAAAAATTGGTTTCCAGTGAAGTAAAACCTGCTGTAGAACAAGCGATGAATAAAGAATTTTCAGCTTATTTGCTGGAAAATCCACAAGCAGCAAAAGCCATTGCTGGAAAAATTATTGATGCGGCTCGTGCGAGAGATGCAGCTCGTAAAGCCCGTGAAATGACACGCCGTAAAAGTGCATTAGATATCGCTGGACTTCCGGGTAAGCTTGCAGATTGTCAAGAAAAAGATCCTGCATTATCAGAATTGTACTTGGTCGAAGGTGATTCGGCAGGTGGTTCAGCAAAACAAGGGCGTAACCGTAAAATGCAAGCGATTTTACCATTAAAAGGTAAGATTCTTAATGTGGAACGTGCAAGATTTGATAAGATGATTTCTAGTCAAGAGGTCGGCACATTGATTACTGCATTGGGTTGTGGTATTGGTCGAGAAGAATATAATCCAGATAAATTGCGTTACCATAAAATTATTATTATGACCGATGCGGATGTCGATGGTTCGCATATTCGTACTTTATTATTGACATTCTTTTTCCGTCAAATGCCTGAATTGGTGGAACGTGGACATATTTATATCGCACAACCACCACTCTATAAATTGAAAAAAGGCAAGCAAGAACAATATATTAAAGATGATGATGCTTTAAATAGCTATCTGATTTCCAATGCTATTGATGAGTTAGCATTACATATTAGTCCAGATGCACCTGCGATGACAGGCGTGGCGTTGGAGCAGTTAATTGCTGATTATCAAGGTTCACAAAAGAATATTAGCCGTTTGACACAGCGTTACCCTGCGGTATTGATTGATACCATGTTGGCGACAGAAATGTTCCACGTGGAACAACGTTTTGACCGTGATTATGTGCAACAATGGGCGAATCAAATTCAGCAAAAAATTCAGCAAATGCAAGAAAATTTACGCCCAGAAATCAGTTTAGAACAATTTGAAGTGGAACAAGATGGCGAAAAGAATATTGCTTATTTCCCACGTTTAACCATTTATGTGCATAATTTACCGCAACATTATTTATTAGACTTAAGTTTATTCCAATCAGCTGAATATCATCGTTTATTAAAAAATGCGAAAAGCTGGTTTAATTTGTTGGAAAAAGGTGCATATTTACAAAAAGGCGAACGCAAAATTATGGTGGAAAATTTCCATCAAGTGTGGCAGCAAATTTTACTCGATAGCAGACGTGGTATGACGATTCAACGTTATAAAGGTTTGGGGGAAATGAATGCCGAACAACTTTGGGAAACCACAATGGACCCTGAAAACCGTAATATGTTGCAAGTAACCATTGAAGATGCGATTGAAGCCGATAAAATGTTTGCTTGCTTGATGGGCGATGATGTTGAACCACGCCGTATCTTTATTGAAGAAAATGCGTTAAATGCGGAAATTGATGCGTGATGAAATTATCAATCATTATTTTTCCATTACTCATTTTGAGTGCTTGTACAGCTCTGCCCGAGTCTGATTCTTCATATTCGGACTTTAACCGAGTGGATAAAAATTGTGAAAATCATCAACCTAAACCAGCATTTGATAGTCCAGAATATACGATATATCTACAGCATATCAAGCATTGTCAAAAATTAGGATATTCCCTGTCGCATAAATGATATTCCACGTGAAACATGAGATAAAAATATGAAAATCCGCCTAGCTGAACCGCAAGATATTCCCCAATTATTTGAGTTGATGAAACAACTGGCGATTTTTGAGCAATATATTGACAGTTTTGCGATTACGCCTGATGTGGTGCAACAGCGTGGATTCGAGAAAAATCCGCCTGATTTTTATAGTCTGGTCGCTGATGATAATGGTACGATTGCAGGTATGTTAGTGTATTATTTTCTACCTTATACTGCACAAAATTGCCCTGCAATCTATATGAAAGAGTTATATGTGGCTGAATCGTATCGTAATCAGAAAATTGGTGAACAATTGATGAATGCCTTGTATGATGTGGCTCAGCAACATGGTTGTCAAACGATAAAATGGACTGTTGCTCCTTGGAATGAACGTGGGCAACGTTTTTATCAACGTTTAGGAGCAAAGGAAAATACTGAGTGGTTGAATTATGAGTGGTCGGTTAAAGCGTAATACTATGAAAAATATCCACCGTCATCATATTGCACGTTTAAAACATAAACGTAAGCGTGATATGATAAATGATGAGATTTTTCTCGATTGTGCGTGATATTTATTATAAAATGACAGCGTTATCAATCAATCGATAGAAAATTATCCATGAGTTCTATACAACCTGATAGGCAAACGATTTGTCAAAAAATCCTTGATGTGTGTCAAAATGAGCATATTCATTGCCTACATGCGATTGAAAGTGGTAGTCGTGCGTGGGGTTTTGCATCGCCTGATAGTGATTTTGATGTGCGTGTGATTTATGCCGAACAGTCTGATTATTATTGGCAAATTTTTCCAGCAAAAGATACGTTTGAATTTATTCAAAATGATGTATATGCTGTACCGTTTGATATTGGCGGTTGGGAATTGCGTAAAGCATTGCAATTACTGTATAAATCCAATAGTGTGATTTTAGAATGGATAAATTCGCCAATCGTTTATCATGCAAATCATGTGTTTATCACTGAATTAAAATCACTACAATATGACTTTTTTAATGCCAAAGCCTGTTTTTATCATTATCACAATATGGCAAAAAATGTTGATTTAGATTGTACTCAACCCATTAAATTGAAAAAATATTTTTATGTATTGCGAGCATTATTAGCCAGTATTTGGGTAAAAATAAAAAATCAGCCGATTCCAGTAGAGATGATGGATATGGCAGAGCTTTTAAACACAGATGAATTATTAGCTATTCAACAATTGATAGTAATAAAAACTCAAGTTGATGAACAATATACACATCAACTCAACCCTATTTTACAGCAGGTAATTATTCGATTATGGCAACAAGCAGAACAGTTGCCATTTGCTGAAATAAAACAAGGTGATATTCGTTTACTCAATGACTTTTTTAAACGAACCATTGATAGGTTATGATGAATTGCAATATCGTATTTATCTTTGTACAATGGAGATAAAATCAATCATTGGGAGTTAAATTATGTTGCTCGATTTGCCTGTAGAAACGGTACAAGTAATTATGCAAACTGCTGAACGGCAGGGCGTTAGCGTGGCTGAATTGTTGGATAAATTGTTATATAAGGAACAAGAATTGTTTTTAAATAGCGATTTAACGCAATTTGTACCTAATCAGGAGCAGGCTGAAGTTATTCAAGATTTGTTAGATAATCCGCCAGTATTTAATCAAGAGTTACAAAATTTGTTGGCTTTAACGAAGGATATGTGATGAGATTTGAGCGTTTTGATGTCAAATACGATAGAACCATCTTTGATTGTGGTTATCAAGCTATCAATCATTATTTGTGGAATATGGCAAATCAACATCATAAAAAAGGTATTTCAAAGACACATTTATTAGTCGATGGTGATGAAATTTTGGGCTTTTATACATTATCAAATATTAGTATTGATAATCAGACAGGTTTTATTAAAGGTTATCCGAGACAAATTCCAGCAGTGTTAATTGGTCGAATGGGGGTATCTGTAAAATATCAGGGACAAGGTTTATCAAAAACATTGTTGTCTCATGCTATCAATAAGGTACAGGCTTTAAGTTTAGATACAGGTATTGCCTTTGTTATGATTGATGCAAAAACGGATGAACTCTCACAATATTATCAGCGTTTAGGCTTTAAATCGATAGATGGATTATTACTTCTAGCCATTCAACAATCATAAAGTAGAAATAAAATGCTCACAATTCACGATTTAAAATCACAAAACTTAATTTTACTAGAATGTATTTCAGGGTCAAAAGCCTATGGTTTAGATACACCTACATCAGATACGGATATTAAAGGGGTATTTTATTTACCAAAATCTTATTATTATGGTTTACATAAACAGTATATTCCACAAATTGCGAATGAAACCAATGACATTGTCTATTATGAATTAGGACGATTTATTGAACTATTATTACAAAATAATCCTAATATGATGGAGTTGTTGGCAACACCAAGCGATAAAATCTTATATAAACATCCATTGATGAATTACTTTAAACCAGAATGGTTTATTAGCAAATTATGTATGCAAACATTTGCAGGGTTTGCAACGGCACAAATTAAAAAAGCTCGAGGTTTTAATAAAAAAATTGTCAATCCAATTGCGAAAGAAAAGAAAAATATTTTAGATTTTTGTGTGGTTTTTCAAGGTGGGCAGAGTATCGATGTTAAAAAATGGCTCGAAAAAAATCATCTTGAACAATCTCAAATGGGTTTATCTGCTATGCCCCACGCAACTCAAATGTATGCCATGTTTGTTGATGATGGAACAATGAATTTTTCAGGTATTATCCGTCATGAGGATAATACGCAAGTGTTATTGAGTTCTATTCCTAAAGGTTTAAATCCAATCGCCTATTTGTCATTTAATCAGATGGGCTTTTCTAAATATTGCAATGATTATCAAGCCTATTGGCATTGGGTTGAGCATCGCAATGAGCAACGCTATCAAACAACCGAACAACACGGTAAAGGTTATGATAGCAAAAATATGATGCATACCATTCGTTTGTTACAAACTGCGTTGGATATTGCTCAAACGGGTCAGGTCAATGTAAAACGAGCAAATCGTGATGAATTGTTAGCCATAAAAGCAGGTAATTTTGAATATGATGCGTTGATTGTTTGGGCAGAGCGATTGGAAGATGAAATAAAAATAGCATTTCAACAGAGTTCACTACCTGCAAAACCAGATGAAAATAAAATAGTACAAACTTTAGCTAAAATTCGTGAGCAATTATATGCTGAGACTTGAAGTTTGTATTCTAAAAGATATAATATAAATACATATTTAAGTTTAGGAAATAACCATGTCGAATCTAATCTGCTATAAACAATTTCCAATATGGTCTGCCAATCTTATTCCACAAGGTTTTAAACAACCACATAATACTCAACAAGGAACATGGGCAAAATTAGAAATTCTTAAGGGAACATTAACGTTTGCTTTTGTTACGTCTGAGGGTGAAATGATTTCACTGCATGATTTTGATAAAAACACACAACCACCAATGATTGAACCACAAGTTTGGCATCAAATTGTTGAAGTGAGTGATGATGTAGAATGTCAATTGTCATTTTACTGTGAAGAGATTGATTATTTTGCAAAAAAGTATCAAATAACCGCAGTGCATTCAGAGGTTAAAGAGGCGTTACCGCAACTAAATGTGGGACGAGCCTTAGATTTAGGCTGTGGTATGGGAAGAAATAGTCTATTTTTAAGCCAATATGGTTTTCAAGTAGATGCGTGGGATAATAATGAAAACAGTTTGGCTAAACTGAATGAAATACTACAACATGAACAAATTCAACAAATTAAAACAGAAATACGAGATTTAAACTTAAATGTTCATATTGAGCAAGCGTATGATTTTATTTTATCGACCGTTGTATTTATGTTTTTACAACCACAGTGTATAGCACCACTCATTCAAAGTATGCAAAATGCAACAAAAATTGGCGGTTTTAATTTAATTGTTTGTGCAATGGATAGTGAAGATTATCCTGTGAATATGCCTTTTTCATTCACTTTTAAAACGAATGAATTACAGCGTTATTATCGACAGTGGAATATTGTGAAGTATAATGAAGATGTTGGACAATTACATAAAGTTGATGCTAATGGGCAACGCATTCAACTCCGTTTTGCAACATTATTGGCACAAAGAATAGCGTAAATTGATGTTCCACGTGAAACATTGCAATGATAGATATTGATAGAGTTTTATTTGAGCTATTTACAGTGATGAAATGATATTTTTCATCACTGCGAAAGAAAAATCTATTTGAGTAGATGA
This sequence comes from Moraxella sp. ZY210820, assembly GCF_030674635.1. Lineage (NCBI taxonomy): Bacteria > Pseudomonadati > Pseudomonadota > Gammaproteobacteria > Moraxellales > Moraxellaceae > Nasibacterium > Nasibacterium caprae. The sequence goes on from NZ_CP089978.1 coordinate 13,665, forward strand.
TTTTCCTACCTATTTTATAGCATGATTTTTATAAATATTTCTGACTACTTCGCCAATGGTTTGAATTCCCTTTTCTAATACATCATCGGCTTGAGCGATACTCATACGAATACATTGATGAGCATGAGCAAAATTTTGCGTATCCACACCAACAAAGAAATGTTCACTTGGAATAATTAATGTACCTTTTTGTTTAAGTATTTCATAAAGTTGTTGTGTAGAAATTGGTAAATGTTCAAACCAAATCCATAAGAATATTGCTCCTTCAGGCTGATGAATTTTCACTTGTGGAAAGTCTTTAAACTCTTTTTTTAATAAATGAATGGCAGTATGTGCTTGCTGTAAATAAAATGGGCGGATATGCTCTAGTGATAACGTTTTTAAACGGTCATCATTTAATAATGGTGTAGCAATTGCACAACCAAAACGGTTTGGTGCAAGATTAATAATTGCATTTAAACTACTAATTGCTTTCACTACATCAGGGTGTGCTACGATAATTCCCGTGCGTACACCTGCTAAACCAATTTTGGATAAGCTAAAACACAAAATAATATTATTATGCCATGTTAAAGTGGTTTCACGATGGATAATATTAGGAAATGGCATACCGTAGGCATTATCAATAATTAATGGAATGTTGTATTGCTGGGCAATGTTGTCTAAACGTTCCATTTCATCATCAGTTAGAACATTCCCTGTTGGATTGGTTGGACGTGAGCAACAAATTGCCCCAATTTTACCTTGTTTGAGTTCTGGTAAATTTTCTAAGGCATTGAAATCAACACGATATTTAAAAAATCCTTCCTGCCCTTGATATTGCGTATGTTCAATTTCAGGTTGAATGGCAATAAAATGTTTACCATCAATATGGGCATCAGCATAGCCGATATATTCGGGAGCAAGTGGTAATAAAATGGATTTATCCGTTCCATCATCAAATTGTCCACCAAATAAATTAAATAGATAGAAAAAAGCATTTTGTGAGCCATTGGTTAAAGCAATATTATCTTTGCTAATATTCCAATCATAATGGCGATTGAAAAAATCAACTAAGGCTTGAATAAATTTTGCATCGCCTTGTGGTGTAGAATAATTATTAATGCTATCTAAGGCAATGTTTTGACTTAGATTTTTTTCATCTTGAATAATATGTTGTAAACTTTCTAAATAGATTTGATTAACTGCTTCAATATGTGCAGGATTACCACCACCAAGCATATTAATTGGCTGTTCGCTATTGAGTGCATTACCTAAATCGTCCATGAGTTGTAAAATACCGCTATTTTGAGTAAATTTTTTGCCAAATTTTGAAATGTTCATATTAAAGCCTAAATCATCTAAAACAGCTATTTTAACATTTTAAGTATAAGAAAAAATAGAGATAACAACCGTTTTACATCATCTAGGTGTATTTTTTAGCGATTATTGAGCTGATTTAAGGCAACTTTTAAAGTTTCAATTTCATTTTTAAGTTGATGAATCATTTCATCTTTATGTTGAATAATCAAATTAAGTTTTTGAATTTCATAACTTAATTCACTATTGCTATTATTTTTTAGATTATTATAATTATGTACGTTATCCCCTATATTAATAAAAATATCAGTTTGCGTATCATCAAGTAAATCACGAGCATTTACATTAAAAATTTGAGCGATTTTTTGTAATTTGTCGATATGTAAATTGGTTTCACCACGTTCAATTTTAGCATAACCACCACTAGACATATTGAGTTGAGTTGCGACATCTTCTTGTGATAATTGATTAATTTCTCGGAAAATGCGAATTTTTTCATGTGCTTTCATTTTTAAACTCTATTGTAAATTATACAAATTGGACAGAAATTGTCTAAATTGTGGCTGGCTATTTTTTACAAACATGATACATTATGAGTAATTTTACAGCAAATAGTCAAGTATTGTGTAAAATTTCATGGTGTTTTATTTACTGCAAAGTAAATAAAAAGGATTTCAATCAATCAATGAAGGTGTAAAATGTTAAAGAAATTAGGACTTACACTTGCAATTGCAGGTATGGCATTAGTGCCAAATGTGAGTTTTGCAAATAATCAGGCGAAAATTGATGTTGTGAAAAAGGCGGTTTTCAATGGAAAAGTTAGTCCATATGCCACACAAGAATTTAAATCAATTTTACAAAAAGCTCATCAAATTGATAAAAAAATGAGTTTGCTCCCAGATTATGAAGGAATGGGTTGTGAGTTTGCTGAGCATTACTATTTAGGACATGGTAATGGCGGTCCAGAGAAACAAGACTTTAAAAATTTAAAAGCGAATGTGTTACAAGGCGGTGATGTACAAGTTACTTATACATTATGGGGCAATAAAGAATCTTTACGCTTCAAATTAGCTTGTAATGGTAGTTCATGTTTAATTAACGATGTACATAGTAAAGATTTTGGTAGTCTCAAACAAGACGCTAAAAAAATGATTGCAACTAACAGTTGTGGATATTAATTTACTTGGGAAGATTTGTAATGTTATTGAAAAAAGTAGTTTTAGGTAGTGTTATTGTTATAACTTGTTTTATAACAACAATAAGTAATGCCCAAAATTTACCATTTGTAGGTACTCGTCATTTTAATTTTGATACTGGAAGTGGTACAGGACAAAGTATTACTATTCGTAAAGATGGTACTACAACTATCAAATTGCATGGTGTAGTAAGTACAGGTGTTATTTATAAAGGTAAATACAAATCTCTTATGCCTGTTGAAAATGGTTATTACAAAATTGTAGGTAATAAAATTCAATGGCTTGATGAGAGAAAGAATGTGATGGAATGTCCAACGCCATATAATTATGAGGCTAAGTGTATTCAAACGCTTAGTAAATAGTAATAAGGTTGTTTTAAACAGAAATTTATTTCATCTAACAAGAGTAAGGTACATAATAAGCACCTTACTCGTTATTTATCTTATATTGTAGTAGGTGGTAATGAATATTTTAAATAAATTCTTCTTTATTATTGGTTTAGCTACAGTTTCTACATTTAGCTATGCAGGAACATACTGCGATAAACAAATAGGCTATTGTGTAGATTTCCCAAGTAATGTAACTGTAAAAGAAGCAACCCCACAAGGTAATGGGCGTATGTTTAAATTAGCTCATTCTAATGCTTATATTATGAGTAGTGCGGATTATAATACTACATCTAATGGTATTTTAACTGGTGTAGCCTATTTAAAAGAACGACAACAATTTTACCATCAATATTATCGTGTTACTTATGAGTTGCTAAAGAATAACTCTTATACAGTAAGCGGTTATGATAATCGTGGTATTATTTTCTATGAAACCATCAAAGTAAAAGGAAATAGGAATATTTCAATTTATTTTGAATATCCAACATCTGACAAAGCAAAAATGAATAATGTTATTAAACAAATGCAAGGTTCATTACGTTTTTAATTCCTATTCAACACCCTTAAAATTTTAAGGATGCGTCATACTTCCTAACACTCGATAACCACTTGCCCCCGTTACCGCAGGTAAATTCCCTGCTAAATGCTGACAATATCGCATGGCTAACCAAGCAAAAGCCGTTGCTTCTACCCATGTTGGTGCAATACCTAAATCCGCAGTGGTTTGTACTGACCAATTATGTTTACGCAGTCGCCAACGTAATTGTTCCAATAAATGTGAATTATATGCACCACCACCACAGACATAAACTTCGCCTGTATCCATCAATTCACAACGATAAATCGCCTTTTTAATTGCTCGTGTGGTTAATTTCATTAACGTGGCTTGAATATTTTCTGGTGTATCTTCTAGTTCGTCATAATCTAAATCATTACGCCAATCGCTGATTTGGTCATCAAGCCATTCAATATTAAAATCTTCTCGCCCCGTACTTTTTGGCGGTTCTTTAGCAAAATAATCATGGCTTGATAATCGTTCTAATAAGGAACGAATCGGCTGTCCATAGGCTGACCAATCGCCATTTTCATCATAAGGTTGTCCTGTATGACGTTCACACCATGCATCCATTAAAATATTTGCAGGTCCTGTATCAAAACCATACACTTGATTAGGCTGACCAGCAGGTAACATACTGACATTAGCAATACCGCCTAAATTTAAAATCACACGATGAATGCTGTCATGTTGGAATAAGGCTTGATGAAAGGCTGGTACGAGAGGAGCTCCTTGCCCACCAGCAGCTAAATCTCGCATACGGAAATCATGGATTACAGGTAAACCTGTCATTTCGCTAATGGTATGGGCATCGCCTATTTGTAAGCTAAAACCATTTTCAGGGCGGTGGCGAATGGTTTGTCCGTGAGAACCAATCGCTTTAATCTTATTTTTATCTAACTGATTTTCATCAATTAAACGGTTGATGGCATGACCAATCATTTTACCCAATGCAACGTGAGCAATGCCCATACGGTCAATTTCATTATCGTCAGGCAAGGTTAATGCCATTAATTGACTGCGTAAATCTTCATCGAATGGTACAGTAAGTGTCGCATGTAGCGTTAAAGGTTCAAAAGAAACCGCAACAACATCTAAACCGTCCATACTTGTGCCTGTCATCACACCGATATAGATTAAACTCATGGGAAATTTTGCTCATTTTATTAGATGGTTTAGTATAACGTATTCTGTGAAAATGTGTAAGATAAACATGAGACTAGATTTTTAGATTTAAAATCAGTACAATAAAATTTTAGATAAAATATTGGGAGTGATGTTGTGCATATAGTAAGTTATAGTGATATTCGCAGTAATTTAAAAACACATATTGACCGTACGATTAATGATGCTGATGTTACTCTCATTCATCGTAAACAAGGTGGAAATGCGGTTTTAATGAGTGAAACACATTTTAATGGTTTGATGGAAACGCTATATTTACTTTCTAGTAAAGCGAATCGTAATGCTTTAGAACGTGCAATTGCTCAACATAAATCAGGACAAGCACAAGTAAAATCATTGATTGAAGTTGATGATGAGTAGGATAATCAGTTTTGTTCCTGAAGCATGGGAGCAATATCTTTATTAGCAAACCCAAGATAAACGGACTTTAAAGCGTATTAATGCACTATTAAAGGAAATCGTTCGTACACCTTTTACAGGAATTGGTAAACCTGAAGCATTGAAAGAAAATTTATCTGGCTATTGGTCAAGACGGATTGATGATACACATCGTTTAGTTTATGCTGTGAGTGATGATAGTATTACTGTCATTGCTTGTCGCTTTCATTATGATGATTAAAAGACAAATCCTATTTTAACCATATTCTAAAACTAAAAAAAATGCTACTATATAGCCCACATAAATAAGCCAAGCGAGATAAACATGACAAATTTTTTACCAGCAGAGCAACAATTGGCGTTAATTCGCCGTGGTACGCATGAAATTTTATCCGAAGAAGATTTATTAAAGAAATTAAAATTGGGGCGTCCTTTACGTGTTAAGGCAGGTTTTGACCCAACGGCTCCAGATTTGCATTTTGGACACACGGTACTGATTAATAAATTGAAAGTGTTTCAAGATTTAGGACACGAAGTTTTATTCTTGATTGGCGATTATACGGCAATGATTGGCGACCCAACAGGTAAAAGTGCGACACGTCCACCATTAACACGTGAGCAAGTTGAAGCCAATGCCAAGACATATCAAGAGCAGGTGTTTAAAATTTTAGACCCAAATAAAACACAAATCATGTTTAACTCACAATGGTTTAATCAACGCACGGCGGCAGATTTAATTCAATTAGCGAGCCAACAGACCGTAGCACGTATGTTGGAACGTGATGATTTTACCAAGCGTTATAATGCACAACAACCGATTGCAATTCATGAGTTTTTATATCCGCTTGTACAGGGTTATGACTCGATTGCGATGCGTGCTGATGTGGAATTAGGTGGAACTGACCAAACCTTTAATATTTTAATGGGACGTACACTACAAGCACGTTATGACCAAGAGCCACAGGTTTGTATTACAGTGCCAATTTTAGAAGGTTTAGATGGTGTCAATAAAATGTCTAAATCTTTAGGTAATTATATTGGCGTGTTTGATAGTGCGGGTACGATGTATCAAAAAATCTTATCGATGCCTGATAGTTTAATTCCACGTTATTTTGAATTATTGAGCTTTAAACCGCTTGATGAAATTGACGTATTACTTAAAGAAATGGCTGATGGTCGCAATCCACAAGAGATTAAGCGTATTTTAGCTTTAGAATTAATTGAGCGTTTCCACGATAAAGAAGCAGCAGAAAATGCACATAAATCAGCAGGTAATCGTATTGTAGATGGTGAAATCCCTGATGATATTCCGCAAGTAACAATTTCTCGTGGGGAAAATGGTGGCGAATTATTTATTAGCTCGATTGTACGTTTAGTTGGATTGGTTAAAAATTCTGCTCAAGCCAAAGATACTGTTGCTCGTGGTGCAGTAAAAGTTAATCAACAAGTGGTTGAAGCATCATTCTCGGTGAAAGAAAATTGTACATTAATTATTCAAGCAGGTAAAAAAGCCATTGCTGAAGTGACTTTTGTAGATTAATATCATTCCATTTAAAACAAAATGCCGTTTAAATTTTGTTAAACGGCATTTTGTTTTAAAACAGATTTATTTACCAATCTAATGCTGATTTTTGTTGTTCAATCAATTGCTGAATACCCTGTTCAGCCATTTCTAACATCGCATTACATTGCTGACGAGTAAATGGTTTATCTTCTGCGGTACCTTGAATTTCAATAAATTCGCCTGTTTGTGTCATCACTACATTTAAATCAGTTTGGCAATTTGAATCTTCTTCATAACATAAATCAAGTAATACTTCATCTTGATAAATACCTACTGAAATGGCAGCTACTAAGCCAACAAGTGGGTCATGTTTGATTTTTTTCTCGGCTAATAAATGATTGATTGCATCAACCAATGCTACAGCAGCCCCTGTAATTGACGCTGTGCGTGTACCACCATCTGCTTGAATCACATCACAATCAATAGTAATGGTATGTTCGCCTAATTTATTTAAATCAACCATTGCACGCAAACTACGTCCAATTAAGCGTTGAATTTCTTGTGTACGTCCAGTTTGTTTACCACGAGCGGCTTCACGGTCGGTACGCGTATGCGTTGAGCGTGGCAACATACCATATTCCGCAGTAACCCAACCTTGACCTGTACCTTTTAAAAAGCGTGGTACAGTTGAATCAATACTTGCAGTACACAATACTTTGGTATGTCCAAATTCTACAAGCACAGAACCTTCAGCATAACGGGTATATTGGCGAGTAATTTTAACATCTCTGAGTTGATTTAAAGCACGTTGATCGCTACGCATATTTTTAACCTATCAATAAAATACATATTTTTGAAATATCATATCATTTTTATGAGCTATAGACAAAACAAAACCTTGCAATCTCTCCCAAAATTACAAGGTTCAGGTCTACATACGTTAATCCATTGAACGGATACAAAACATCGGCTAGATTTGTGTTTTGTATGCTATATCTAATCATCTTGATTAGCTTGTATTTGTTATATTATATCATTTTATTCTAAATTTCAATTATATTTATCGTTAAAATTTATCATTATTTATACTTTGTGTTATTTATCCAGTAATGCTATTTTATTTGCCAGTTGGCTATAGCGTTGTGTTCTTTGACGTAGTAATTTTGCTAAACTCTCACGGCTACAGAGTAAAGTCAGTTGTTTTTTCGCACGGGTAATGCCTGTATAAATTAATTCTTGGCTGAGTAAGCGTTCAGCATCATCATGTAAAATCACGGCGGTATGATGAAATTCAGACCCTTGCGATTTATGAATAGTTAAGGCAAAAGCGGGTTGAATATTTTGTGGTAAACGTGATGCGATAAACCATTTTTGTAAACTTGGAAAGAATACACTATATTGTTGATGATTTTGACTTAAACAAATACCAATATCACCATTAGATAGCCCTAGCGTATAATCATTATAAGTCATCATTACTGCTTTACCGATATACCAAACGGTCTTTTTGATTTGATGAATATGAGCTTGTTGTTGATGTAACTGCTGTAATAATGCTGATTCAATGCGTTCATTGAGCTGAGTTACGCCAAAAGTCCCCATTTGCGTGGCTGTTAAAATACGATAACGATCGAAACTATCACACAAAGTTTGAATCAGTTGCTGACTGTCAGGGTCTCCATTTATCCAACGTTGCATGATATTTTCTAATTGTGGTAAAACAAGTTTAATTTGTTGTTGATAATACTCATAACCTTGTATTAAATATTGATAAAAATCAGTCTGTTGTGATGTGCTGTCAAAATAGCATAATTGGGCAAAGTTATCAGTTGTATTTGGCGGTAAACTAAAAGTGGTTGGTGGGAGAATTTGTTCGAATTGTTGTAAAAAATGATGTTGATTTTGCTGATGAATAGTTTGACAATCATCAATAATAAATTTGGCGATTTTACCAATATGGGATTGGTCATCAAAACGGCGACTATACACTAATTTTTGATGATAAGGTTCTAAATCGGGCACATTTTGCATATCTGCCAACACTGACCCTACATCAACGGACGCAAGCTGATGAGCATCGCCCAATAATATTAAACGTGTATCATGATGTAAAGCATTGCACAATAAATGAGCCATATTTAAATCTAACATCGATGCTTCATCGACCACCACGATATCATAAGGTAGTGGATTTTTAATGTGATATTTCGCCTTTTGTGATGTTCCCATACCCAGTAAACGATGTAAAGTCATCGGCTGTAATTGATTTAATTTATCATTTTTGATGTGTTGTGGCAGAGATTTAATAGCATTTTGCAGAGCTTCTTGCATACGTTGAGCAGCTTTACCTGTGGGTGCAGCCATAGCAATGCGTAAATCAGGATTTAATTTTAGTAAGATGGCAATAATTTGTGCTAATGTAAAAGTTTTCCCCGTTCCTGGCCCACCTGTGATTAAACTGAGCTGATGGTGAATTGCTGATTTGATAGCATTCATTTGATGTTGGTCTAATGGATTGAGCATATCATCAAATGGGCTTAAATCAATATCATGACTGATGTGCTGTTGGCTGAGACGTTTGAGTTGCCATGCAAGTTGCATTTCCCATGACCAATAACGATAGAGACTGAGTGCTTGCCCATCATAAATAAAAGGTATAGCAGATTTGGTGGTGATTTGTGGAATAAATTTAGTGTTTTTGACTGATAAATCAATATCTTGTAAATAATCTTGTTGTAATTGACAAGCGTATTTTAAGGCTTTAACATCATTGGTAAAATAAACACTATTACCCTGTGTTAATTGTTCCATGACTTGTGTAATCAGATGATAAACTTGTTGTTCTTCGGTTAATTGATATTGTTCAATCAACCAATTTGTCCAATGCGTGATCCATGATAATGTAGGATTAGATGCTAGGATTGATAAGTTTGTAGGTGTCATAGCAGATTCTCATTTTATCAAAATCATGGAAGTGGTACATAAGCATATCATTTTATGCTATTTTAGTGTAAAATTTGTTAGATATAAAGATGTTAGCATTATCTAGTTCGTGGAAATCTATGCACTGTCCATTTTGTCATACCGCCGATAGTAAAGTGATTGACTCACGCCTTGTTGCTGAAGGTCGGCAAATTCGCCGTCGCCGAGAGTGTAATGCTTGCGGTGAGCGTTTTACTACGTTTGAAAGTTATGATGTATTAATGCCTCGTGTAATTAAAAGTAACGGGACTAATGAACCCTTTGATGAACAGAAATTACGCCGTTCTTTAATGCACGCTTTACAAAAACGTCCTGTTACATTAGACCAAATTGATGTGGCTGTAGGCGATATTCAATCTAAAATTTTACGCATTGGCGAGCGAGATATTCGTTCACGCACTATTGGTGAAATTGTGATGGAAAGTTTATATTCTTTAGATGAAGTGGCGTATATTCGTTTTGCATCGGTCTATCAAGATTTCCAAAATTTAGATGTTTTTTTACAAAATATTGAGCAGTTGAGAAAACGTAAACATGACTGAGTTACTACAGACTGATGAATTTTTCATGTCTCAAGCCATTGCCCAAGCACAAACTGCAATTTATCGTACACGTCCTAATCCTGCGGTGGGTTGTGTATTAGTCAAGGATGGACAAATCATTGGACGAGGGGCAACTGCACCTGTAGGTGGCTCTCATGCAGAAGTGTTTGCCTTACAACAAGCAGGCGAAAATGCGATTGGTGCAACGGCTTATGTAACTTTAGAACCTTGTGCTCATTATGGACGTACACCGCCGTGTGCTAATGCTTTAATTCAAGCTAAAGTGGCTCGTGTGGTAATTGCCAATTTAGATCCCAATCCTTTAGTGGCAGGCAAAGGACAAGCCATGTTAGAACAAGCAGGAATTATGACATCAGTTGGCATATTGGCAGAGCAAGCTCGTGAACAAAATCAAGGCTTTTTAAAAGCCATGGCAACGCAAATGCCTTATGTACGTTTAAAAATCGCCAGTAGTTTAGATGGGCGTACTGCCATGTCATCAGGCGAATCAAAATGGATTACAGGCGAACTCGCACGTCAAGATGTGCAACATTGGCGTGCGATTTCGGGTGCTGTGATTACAGGTATTAATACGGTTTTAGCTGATGATTGCCAGTTAAATGTACGTCAATTGTCAGATGTCAATATTGACGATATTGTACAGCCTAAACGGATTATTTTAGACCGACAAGGGCGTTTACCTTTAATCGCTAAAATTCTTGCTCAACCTGAACAAGTGATTGTGGTTGGGAAATATCGCAAGGAGTTAGCAGATTTAGGTATAATACAATTACCAGACCAGCCATTAGATGAGCTATTAGCAACATTATGCCGTGAATATCAACTTTATGATTTATTGGTGGAAGCTGGAGCGACTTTAGCGACATCATTTATTGAGCAAAATCTTGTTGATGAAATGATTCATTATATTGCACCAACTTTATTGGGGGTAAATACTCGTTCAATGTTTAATGCACCATTTGAGTATTTAAATCAACAACAGCGATTTAAAATAAAAGCCGTTTATTATATAGGTGATGATTTACGCATTCATTTAAAGCCTGATAATCGTAAGAGTATATCAACATGACAGCAATAGAAAAACAAGAAAACTCTGTCTATCATAAACGCCGTCATTCTGCACGCACAACTGATGAATATTTATTTCATCAATTAGTGCCTTATTTGGGTAATAAACGCCGTTTGCTCCATTTGATTTTGGAAGCTTTAGAATTAACAGGAACAATTAATCATCGCCGTAGAAAAAATCCACCAATTTTTGTTGATTTTTTTGCGGGGAGTGGCGTGGTTTCACGTTTTGCACGAGAAAAGGGCTATCGTGTGATTGCTAATGATTGGGAACCATATAGTCAAGCCTTAAATTATGCAATTTTAGCTTGTAGTCAAGAACCTGAATTTGCTCAATTAGGCGGATATAAACAGGCAATTGCTACATTAAATCATTTACCTGAAGTAAAAGGTTGGGTAACGCATAATTTATGTCCACGCAATGATGATGAATATGATCCAAGCCGAGACCGTTTATTTTTTAAACGCCGTAATGGTATGCGTATTGATGCGATTCGTCAGCAAATTGCGATATGGCAATGGCAAGGCGTGATTAATGATGTAGAAACCAGTGCTTTATTAGCACCGTTGTTGTATGCAGCGAGTTTTGTGAGTAATACTAGTGGTGTATTTAAAAGTTTTCATCAGGGTTGGGGAGGGCGTACGAAAACAGCATTGGAACGCATTGAATCAAAATTATGGTTGGAACCAAGTATTTTTTGTCCTAACGGAGACCCAAAACGTTTATCAGCAGAAATGTGGTGTATGGATGCACAACAATTAGCAGAACAAATGCAGGGTTTTGAAGTTGATGTTGCTTATTTAGATCCACCGTATAATCAACATGCTTATAGTAGTAATTACCATGTATTGAATGCTTTAACATTGTGGGATCAAATTGATTTGCCACCACCTGATACTAAAGGTTATAAAAGTGGTATTGACCGTGCATGGCGGAAAGAACGTCCGAGTGCGTATAATTCATCAAAACATGCTAAAGAAGCCTATGAAGCATTATTACAGACGATTAATGCACGTTATATTATTACGAGTTATTCAACTGATGGTAATATTTCGGCTCAAGATGTGTTGGAAGCCAATTTAAAACGTGGTTTTGTACAACTATTAACTCAAGATGTACCACGTTACCGTGTGAGTAAACAGCGACAAAGTGAACGAGCGAAAGTGGTGGAGTTTATTGTAGTTACTGATACTAAAGCTAAATCAGGTCCTCCAATTCGTCAGTTATTGGGTCAATTATTCCATTATGCTGAATTAAATGGTGTAGATACTACAGGACCAAGTACACAACTAGAGTTGTGGTAATATGTATTGAAATTTTGAGCAGAAAACGGCTTAAATTTAATTTAAGCCGTTTTTTTAGGAGAATGTAAAGTTTTACTTAGTTTGTTTTACGCATCACAATTAGCATACAGATGGCTGAAATGATGATACCAGGAATACATGCGGAAATTACACCTGTTGCACCATAGTTCAGCATTAATAATTGACCAGCAACCATTGGACCTATCATTGCACCAATTCGCCCAATTGATGATACCAACCCTACGCCTGTTGCACGTACATCTGTTGGATAAACCATGCTACCTAAAGCATAGAGTACACCTTGACAACCAATAACAAATGCACCACACATAATCGCTGCGATATACATTTCATTTAGACTGTTAGCAGCGTTTAAACCAAATAAACCTAATACGATTCCACCATACATTAAGATGATAACATAAGATTTTTTCCAGCTATCCAGCAATACACCTAGAAGGACTGTACCTACAGCAGCACTAATCATAAAGAAAAATTGAGCTGTACTACCTTGTTGGCGAGAAAAACCTAATTCTTTAAATAATGATGGTAACCATGATAACATGATATAAACAACCATTAAGGTTAGAAAATAGCTAACTCCTAATAATAGTGTTTTACTGATATGCTCACGTCCAAATAATTTCTTAAATAGACCCTCTTTAGGTGCTTCATTTTCAGTTGCTTTAGTTTGGCTATCTTTTTCTGCTAAGAATACTTTAGATTCTGGTAAGAACCAAATCATTAGTGGAATAACAATTAGTGGAGCAAAACCACCAATATAGAAAATATTTTTCCAATCTGCACCAATGTCTAAACGTGCAATAAATGAGATAAGAGCCGCACCTAAAGGCATACCTGCATACATTAAAGTTACTGCACGACCACGATTTTGTTCAGTAACAGATTCTGCTGCTAAGGCAATTAAATTTGGCATAGCTGCCCCTAAACCTGCACCGGCTAAGAAGCGTACTGCTAATAAACTGTAGAATGATTCTACCCAAACAGTCATTAAGGTAAAAATCGCAAAGACAGCTACAGACCAAATAAGAACTTTTTTACGACCAATTTGGTCTGCGAAACGTCCACCAATGAGACCACCCGGTAATAATCCTAAAATGCCTGCACTAAAGAAGACACCTAATTGTGATTTATCTAAACCAAAATGCTCACCGATTGCAACGCCAGCAATACCAGCAGCTTGGATATCAATACCTTCAATGACTGCAATAATAAAGCAAATAGCAACAGTAATGATGGCATGTTTTTTATCTAAAGAATTCATATTTCAAATCCTTTTATACTCAGGGAAAATGTCCTTTTATCATAGGATAAACTGAATTATTTTCTTAATTAGACTTAAGTTATATTATCACTAATGCATAAACAGAAAATAGGTATATAATTCCGAGTATTTTTATCAAATTTATAATCAATATATTTTTTAAGTCGATATATTTTATCTCTATGTATGATAATAACCATGTATTTAAAGGGTGAATGCTGAGAGATTAATATAAAAAATAGATTAAATGATGAAATGAATTTAGTCTTAAAAACAATTAAAATCTTTTAATTTTGTATAACACAATTTGTATCAAGATTGTCATGAAGTTAAGTAAATGATAATTATTATAAATTAATATTTAGATTTAGATGATAATTTTATATTTTTTAATCTACTATTTTTCATTAAAAAAGAAATGAGATGTTTAATAGACGATTTCTATTAATTAAAAGAAAAAAAATATTGGTATTTTAGGTACTTTTTTTTCATTATAACTAATATCTAAATTGTCTTGATATTTAAAAAGGACTCTACCATGTCAAATCCTATTATTGAATCTACAGCGACAGCATTATGGCAAGCTGAAAATTCACAACAAGCTATTGCACCGATTAAGCCAGCCTTAGGTGGTGAACAAGCGAATGTTGATGATGCCTATGCTGTACAAGAAATTAATACGCAACGTGCTTTAGCACAAGGTCGTCGTTTAGTTGGTCGTAAAATTGGTTTAACATCAGTTGCGGTACAAAAGCAATTGGGAGTTGATAATCCTGATTTTGGTATGTTATTTGCTGATATGGCATATGGTGATGGCGAATTAGTACCATTTCAACGTTTTATTCAGGCAAAAGTTGAAGCAGAAATTGCTTTAGTACTCAAGTCAGATTTAACACACAACAAGCATACTTATGCTGATATTATTAATGCAACGGCTTATGCCTTGCCTGCTATTGAAATTGTAGATAGTCGTATTGAAAATTGGAAAATTTCATTAATTGATACTGTTGCGGATAATGCATCATCTGCAGCATTCGTATTAGGTTCACGTCCTGTATTATTGGAACAACTTGATTTAGTGAATTGTAAAATGAAGATGACACGTGCAGGTGAAGTAGTATCACAGGGTTCGGGTAAAGCCTGTTTAGCAAATCCGATGAATGCAGCAGTATGGTTAGCTGATGAAATGGTTCGTCGTGGTCGTCCATTATTAGCAGGAGATATTGTACTGACAGGTGCATTAGGTCCAATGGTTGTAGTACAAGCAGGCGATGAATTTATTGTTGAAATTGATGGTTTTGATACGCTGAGTACACGTTTTTCAGATGGGGAATCGTAAATATGGGTAAAATTAAATGTGCATTAATTGGTCCAGGTAATATTGGTACCGATTTATTATATAAATTACAACGCAGTCCAGTACTTGAGCCAGTTTGGATGGTGGGTATTGACCCTACATCTGAAGGTTTAGCCCGAGCAAAACAAATGGGATTAAAAGTAACTGCTGATGGTGTTGATGGTTTATTACCCCATGTAGTTGAAGATGAGATAAAAATTGCTTTTGATGCAACATCAGCTTATGTACATGCAGAAAATAGTCGTAAACTGAATGAGTTAGGTGTGCAAATGATTGATTTAACACCTGCTGCAATAGGTCCATTTTGTGTTCCACCTGTGAATTTAAATGATTTATTAGATGCTGGTGAATTACCAAATGTGAATATGGTAACATGTGGCGGACAAGCAACAATTCCAATGGTTGCCGCGATTTCTCGTGTACAATCTGTGGAATATGCTGAAATTATCGCAACGGTTTCTACGAAATCTGTAGGTCCAGGTACACGTAAAAATATTGATGAATTTACACGTACGACTGCAGGAGCGATTGAAAAAGTAGGTAATGCTAAACAAGGTAAAGCGATTATTATCATTAACCCTGCGGAACCACCATTAATTATGCGTGATACAGTACATTGTTTAGTTGAAGGCGAACCAGACCAAGAAAAAATTACGCAATCAGTACTAGACATGATTGCAGAAGTGCAAAAATATGTACCAGGTTATACTTTAGTCAATGGTCCAATTTTTGATGGCAACCGTGTTTCCATTTTCTTACAAGTAGAAGGTTTGGGTGATTATCTACCAAAATATGCGGGTAATCTTGATATTATGACAGCAGCCGCAGCACGCACAGCAGAAATGTTTGCGGAACGTTTATTGGCAACGGACGCTTAAGGAGATTTTTCATGTCTAAAATTATTGTGCACGATATGACCTTGCGTGATGGTATGCACCCACAGCGTCATCAAACAACGATTGAGCAAATGATTGCTATTTCCACAGCTTTAGATGAAGCAGGTGTGCCTCTCATTGAAGTAACACATGGAGATGGTTTGGGCGGTAGTTCAGTAAACTATGGTTTTGCTGCAGCAACTGATGAACAGTATCTATCAGCCGTAATTCCACGTATGAAACAGGCAAAAATTTCCGCTTTACTTTTACCTGGGATTGGCACAGTTGATCATTTAAAAATGGCAGCTGATATCGGTATTTCAACTATTCGTGTGGCAACTCATTGTACCGAAGCCGATGTTTCTGAACAACATATTGGTATGGGACGTAAATTAGGCTTGGATACGGTGGGCTTTTTGATGATGGCACATATGGCAACACCTGAACAGCTTTTAGAACAAGCCAAATTGATGGTCTCTTATGGTGCAAACTGTATCTATGTTACTGATTCTGCTGGTTATATGCTACCTGAAGATGTCAAAGCTCGTATTGGTTTATTGCGTGAGCATTTAGATAGTGAGATTGAAATCGGCTTTCACGGACATCACAATTTAGGTATGGGCGTTGCTAATACTGTGATGGCTGTTGAAATGGGAGCAAAACGTGTTGATTTAGCGGCAGCAGGTCTCGGTGCTGGTGCTGGGAATACGCCGCTTGAATTATTTATTGCAGTTGCAAATCGTATGGGGATTGAAACAGGAGTAGATTTATTTAAAGTTCAAGATGTTGCGGAAGATTTAGTCATTCCAATGATGTTAAATCCAATTCGTGCAGATCGTGATGCTGCGACTTTAGGCTATGCTGGTGTATATTCATCTTTCTTATGGTTTGCTAAACGTGCTGAAGAAAAATATGGTGTATCTGCTCGAGAAATTATCTTAGAGTTAGGTCGTCGTAGTACAGTAGGCGGTCAAGAAGATATGATTGAAGACCTTGCATTAACTATGATGAAAGCAAA
Source organism: Moraxella sp. ZY210820 (assembly GCF_030674635.1). Taxonomy (NCBI): domain Bacteria; kingdom Pseudomonadati; phylum Pseudomonadota; class Gammaproteobacteria; order Moraxellales; family Moraxellaceae; genus Nasibacterium; species Nasibacterium caprae. Next base: position 30,625 of record NZ_CP089978.1, read on the forward strand.
ATAAATCTTAATCATATTGTATTTGTATACTTATTTAATCAGATAATAGGGCGTATGTTGATATGTCCTATTATTAAGATATTTTTCCAATTAATTTATATTTAATATGTCTTACCAAAATGATAAATTTTAACTAAACTAATGATAATTATGATATAAATAAGTCATGCTCAATGATTCCGTCATGTGAAATGATGGAAACATATAAGTTTTTTAACTTATTTAAAGGAAGGATTTTATTGATTGCAACGCATTCTATAAACATCACGATATCTAGCAAATTGCCAATATTGTATATGTTATAGAATGACATTCGCTAACCGCCAAAATGTAAAAGTTGTTTGTGGAGAATATTGATGGAATTACGTCATCTTCGTTATTTTGTGATGGTCGCTAAAGAGTTAAACTTTAGTCGAGCAGCAGAGAAGCTATATACAGCTCAACCATCTCTAAGTCAGCAAATTAAAGATTTAGAAGATTATGTTGGGGTACAATTATTTCACCGTACCAAACGTAAAGTTGAACTCACAGAAGAAGGTACCGTCTTTTTAGAACAAGCTAAACATACCTTAGCTCAAGCAGAAAAGGCTGTGCAAATGGCTAGACAAGTATCTAAATCGAAGCAACAAGTGTTGAGTATAGGTTTTGTGCCTGTAGCAGAGATGAAAATTTTCCCTTATGTGATACCACAGTTAAGAGTACAACATCCTGATTTGAAAATTAATTTGTTAAGCTTAAATCATGCTGAACAAATTGAACAATTGCGTGCTGGTAAAATTGATTTGGCATTATTGCGAGAAAGTATTTCTGATGAAGATATTCAAAGTCACTTTGTATTAAGAGATCCATTGGTTTTTTTATTACCAGAAAACCATCCTTTAACACGTTATAAACGTATTCCATTATCTGAATTAAATGATATAGATTTTGTGATACCATCAGCATTAACATCATCTCCGTTACATCATAAGATATTAAACTTTGCACAACAACATAATATTCAATTTAATATTGTTCAAGAGGCAGAAAATATCTTGTTTAATATTAATTCGATTGCAATGGGGTTAGGATGTACTATTTTGCCTGAATATATTGTCCCTTTAGCAATGAAAACAGTAACAAGACCATTAGATGCGGATTTACCTTTTTTTGATTTATATGTGAGTTATCGTAAAAATACTGATTTGATTACGGTAAAACATTTTATACAGCATTTAAATCAAGTATTTCATTTAAATCCATTTCAAAATTAGGCCATTATTTTATGGAAAATAAAAAATACAAGCAATGATTATTGCTTGTATTTTTTGATAATCAGAGAATATAAATGGGGTTATACACTATGTTTTAATAAATAGTTTTTAACTACTGTATTAAATTCATCAGCTTTTTCCACTTGAGACCAATGACCACATTGACTAAAAATATGTGCATCTGCATTTGGTACAATATTTAAAATATCCCAAGTGCGAGATACAGGAATAACGACATCTTGTGTTCCATGAATTAATAATACAGGTACTGTAATATTTTTCATTTTGTCAAAATCAAGTGGGAATTCAAAGCGATCACGATCACGAGCTGCCACAACATCATGTAGACGGTCAGATGCATAATCATTCTGTGCAGCTTCAAAACGTACTTTGACTAATTCATCTGTTACTAATGATTTATCAACCACGAACATTTCTAAAGTATTGCGAATACCTTCATGCGTTAATACAGGATTTGAATGAGCTTTTAATGCCGCAGTTTGTTTTGCACCACCTGTCCCCATAGAAACGATACCCAGTAAACGTTCTGGATAATCTAAAGCAAATTGGAATGCTAACCAACCGCCTAATGAGTTGCCTACAATCCATGTTTTTTCAATGCCCAACGCATCTAATACACGTACAGCATGGTCTACCCATGCACGGATACCATATGCAGTATTAGGAGCAACAATCGTTTGTCCATAACCAATAGAATCAATGGCAATACAACGTCCAACTTCTGCAAGTTTTGGCAAATTCAACCACCAGTTTGCAGCTGCTGATACACCTGTGCCTGAACCGTGTAAAAATAAGATAGGTGTCCCTGTCCCTACTTCATGATAGTGGGTTAATTCACCTTCAGCGGTTTCAATCCATTTGTCTTCCAAGCCAAAAAAGGCATCGGTTTGGTAATTTGGAACTTGTATAGTCATCATAACCTCATTTGTGTGATACGAAGATTTATGAGTGGATAATATCGATATTTTCTATTTAAATTAAATAAGACTAAAGTTTCCAAGTTAGATAAAAATTTCCGTCATTCCATGGATATAAATATAAATAATTATCGTTAAATGCTTTATATCTAAATAACCTATTGTTTTTTATATTAAATAAAAAAGTATATTATTTTATTTAGATAATTTAAATATGACGTAGTCTATATTTTATATAATTGATTTTAAAATAAAAAATACCAACTTTAGTCTGATGATTTATGTCTATCCAAATCACTTATAACGTAGAATTTATATATAGTCAAAAAACTTAAGAGCTGGTACAACATTCACCATTGTGTCGTAGGGGCGAATCATATTCGCCCAATAAACACAAGGTTTGCATAAGGGCAAATGTGATTTGCCCCTACAAGCCTGTACCAATTTTTAGGTTGAATTAGTATACTTTAAATATGGCGTATTCCCTGACTATACAGCGTTAAATCCGATGATTTTGTCTAATTAATCAGTTTGATAGCGTTTGATGAGAATAGAATAATTATTGAAAAAATATCTTAATCAAAACATATAAAATATTTCACTAAAATGCAATTTATCGTCATTATCAACACCAAGCCAAATCTGTTTTGATAGATATTAGCAGGAGTGTAATTATGAGTGGAAAAATTGATGTGCAACAAATCGATGCTTTAGTCGATGCACGAAACGGACATATTTCACCGTCCATTTATACTGACCCAGCGTTGTATGAATTAGAGCTAGAGCGTATTTTTGGACGTTGTTGGTTATTTTTATGTCATGAGAGCCAAATTCCAAAAGCTGGTGATTTCTTCAATACTTATATGGGTGAAGATCCTATTATTGTAGTACGCCAAAAAGATGGCTCAATTAAAGCACTATTGAATCAATGTCGCCACCGTTCTATGCGTGTGAGTTATGCTGATTGTGGTAATACACGTGCCTTTACTTGCCCTTATCATGGTTGGTCATATGGTACCGATGGTTCACTCAAAGATATTCCTTTAGAAGATCGTGCATTCCCTGAAAATTCTGCATGTAAAGAAAAATGGGGATTGATTGAAGTGAATCGTGTAGCAACTTATAAGGGTTTAATTTTTGGTTGTTGGAGTGAAGAAACGCCAGATTTAGAAACTTATATGGGGGATATAGCATGGTATCTCGATGGTGTACTTGATCGTCGTGAAGGTGGTACAGAAATCGTTGGTGGTATCCATAAGTGGGAAATTGAATGTAATTGGAAATTTGCTGCGGAACAATTTGCCTCTGACCAATATCATGCATTATTTTCGCATGCTTCAGCAGTACAAGTACTTGGTGCTAAGCCAGATGATGATGCTAGTAAACAACTTGGAGCAGCTCAAACTGCTCGTCCAGTATGGGAAACTGCAAAAGATGCTGTGCAATATGGTCAGCGTGGTCATGGTTCAGGGTTCTTCTTTACTGAAAAACCAGATGCAAATGTTTGGGTTGATGGTGAAGTGGCTAATTATTTCCGTGAAACCTATGAAGAAGCAAAAGAACGTTTAGGCGAACGTCGTGCCCTACGTTTAGCAGGACATAACAATATGTTTCCAACTTTATCATGGTTAAATGGTACAGCAACTTTACGTATTTGGCACCCACGTGGACCAAATAAAACAGAGGTTTGGGCATTCTGTATTGCAGATAAAGAGGCACCACAACATGTTAAAGAAGCATTTGAACGCTCTGCAACACGTGCTTTTGGTCCTGCTGGTTTCTTAGAACAAGATGACTCTGAAAACTGGATTGAAATTCAAAAGATTTTACGTGGTTATAAAGCACGTCAAACACCATTGATTTTAAAAATGGGCTTAGGCAATGAGAAAATCCGTGATGATGGTATTCCAGGTATTACCAATTATATTTTCTCTGAAACGGCAGCACGTGCATTGTATCGTCGTTGGGCTGATTTATTAATTCATGAAAAATGGGAAGATGTTGATAAAGCATCTGAAGCCTTTGAACAGGAGGTAATGGGTAAATGAGTGCAATCAAAACAGTAAATATTGAGCTTTATCATGAAATTAGCCAATTTATGTATGCTGAAGCTCAAATGATTGATGATTGGGATTTTCGTGCTTGGTTAGATGTTTTAGCGGAAGATATTCATTATACCCTGCGTACAATTACCAATGCACAAACACGTGACCGTCGTCGTAGTGTAGCTCCGCCATCAACATGGGTTTTTAATGATACTAAGCATTTGCTTGAACGCCGTGTAGCTCGCTTAGAAACAGGTATGGCATGGGCAGAAGAACCACCATCACGTACACGTCATTTAATCACAAATATTCGTGTAGAAGAAACCGATGTAGTAGGAGAATATCATGTATTTACCAATTACTTGCTTTATCGTTCACAAAAAGAGAAAGATATTGCGATTTATGTGGGTAAGCGTGAAGACCGTATCCGTAAAGTGGAAGATGGTTTAGGTTGGCAAATTTGCAAACGAGAAATTACGCTTGATCAAGCAACTTATACAACCCATAACTTGAGTGTGTTCTTCTAATGAGTGAAAAAATTTTTGTTTGTCAAATTGACGAATTAGATGAAGGCGAAGCACTGAAAGTAGACTGTGGCATCAAGGGTATCGAAGCCCTTGCAGTATTCCATGCTAATGGTAAGTTCTTTGCAATGAATGATCGTTGTAGTCATGGTAATGCTTCAATGTCTGAAGGTTATATTGAGGATGATGGCTCTGTTGAATGCCCATTACATGCTGCTCGTTTCTGCCTAGAAACAGGACAAGCATTATGCTTACCTGCAACAGATCCAATCCAAACATTCCCTGTATTGATTGAAGATGATGCTTTATATGTAGATATGTCAGGAGTATGACAATGGGTTGGCTAGAGAATCAAGTGGTACTTATCACAGGTGGTGGCTCAGGACTTGGCTTGGCATTGGTCGATCGTTTTTTAAAAGAAGGTGCGAAAGTTGGTATTTTGCAACGTTCACAACAAAAAGTTGATGAAGTATTGGCGAAGTACAATGGTGAAGTCGTTGCTGTTGTTGGGGATGTTGCTAAATATGATGATAATGTCAAAGCAGTTCAGGCTGTAGTTGCACGTTTCGGTCGATTAGATTGTTTTATTGGTAATGCAGGTATTTGGGATCATTATGCAGATATTCTGACATTGACTGGTGAACAACTAGAAAAAGTATTTGATGAAGTGGTTGATATTAATACTAAAGGTTATTTATTAGGTGCTAAAGCAGCACTTGATGAACTGATTAAAACTGAAGGTTCCATGATTTTCACTTTATCAAATGCCGCTTTTTATCCTTCTGGTGGTGGTCCTGCATATACAGCTTCAAAGCATGCTGGTGTAGGTTTGGTACGAGAGTTAGCCTATGAATTAGCACCGAAAATCCGTGTCAATGCGGTCGCTCCATCAGGTATGAATGCCAATGTTAAAGGTACATCTGCTTTGGGGCAGGAAAATGTAGGCTTACTTGATGCCCGTGATATGACTAAAATTGGACAAGGTATGCCTTTAAAATTTTTGCCTGAAGTTGAAGAGATGACAGGCTCATATGTCCTATTGGCTTCTCGTGAAAATAATCGCCCACTGACTGGGGTAATTATTAACGCTGATTGTGGTTTAGGGATTCGTGGTTTACGTCAGCCGAATCTAGGACGTTTTGAATAACGTCATTTTATGCTTACGAAAGGAGATATTATGTCAGTTAAATTAATGTGTGTATCACATAGTCCATTGATGGGACATGTTTCACCACGAGATAAACGTCAAGAAGATGTGGTGAATGAAACTTTTGTTAAATTTGGACAAATCGTTAAGGATTATAACCCAACTTTAATTGTGGTGGTTGGTCCTGATCATTTTAATGGTTTTTTCTATGATTTAATGCCAAGTTTTTGTATAGGTGTGCGTGCGACCGCAGTGGGTGATTGGGGCTATGGCGGTCATTTAGATGTGCCAGAAGATATTGCATTAAACATGGTACGTCATGTGCTTGATGAAGGTATAGATACGGCATATTCTTATCGTATGCAAGCAGATCATGGGATTACACAACCATTACATTTAATGTTTGATGGGCAAACGGATCGTTATCCAATTATTCCTATTTTTGTGAATGCGGCAGCTGTACCATTACCAACAACAAAACGCACAATTGCTTTAGGTCGAGCGGTAGGTTCTTTCTTAAAAACATTGGATTTAGATAAAGAGCGTGTATTGTTGTTAGGTACAGGCGGTTTATCACATGATCCACCTACACCACAAATGGGTTCTGTACCACCTGAAGTAGAAGAGTTTTTAATTGCTGGACGTAACCCAACACCAGAAGCACGTCAGGCACGCCAAGAACGTGTGATTGGTGTAGGACAACGTTTAGCTGCAGGTGATACGACGATTTCTTTACCACTTGATGAAGAATGGGATAAAGGCTTATTAGAAAAGTTAAAAAATGCTGAGTTTGATGCACTTGCACAAATGAGTGAGTTTGATATTCGTCAGCAAGGTGGTCGTGGTGGTCAAGAAGTGCGTACATGGATGGCTTGTTTTGCTGCCTTAAATGAAATTGGTCAGTATGATACAACCATTCATTGTTATGAGCCTATTTCTGAATGGATTGCAGGCTTTGCAATGGTAACAGCAGATTTGAAATAAGGAATCTTAAAGATGAGCGAATCGATTGTAATTGTGGGTGCAGGTCAAGCAGGTGCAAGTGCTATTATTGCTCTGCGTGCAAATCAATATCAAGGAAAAATTGTACTTGTGGGCGATGAAAATCATCTACCTTATGAACGTCCACCATTATCCAAAGATGCGATTTTAAAACCTGATGAAACCAAAATCGAGATTTTATCACAACAAAAACTCGATGAATTCAATGTACAATTTATTCGCCATCAAGCAGTAACAGCTTTATTTCCATCTGAACATCGTATTCAATTAGAAAATGGTGAAATGTTACATTATTCAAAATTATTACTTGCTACAGGTGGTTCGGTACGCCGTTTACCAATGCTTGATGCACTAGAAAAGCATGTTTATACTTTACGTAATGTTGAAGATGCACAAGCACTTATTCCTATTTTCCAAGAGGGTAAAAAAATTCTCATTGTTGGTGGCGGTGTAATTGGTTTAGAATTAGCTTCTAGTGCGAGAAGTAAAAATTGCCAAGTAACGGTATTAGAACAAGGAACAACGGTGATGGGACGTTCTTCACCTGCTATTTTGAGTGAATTTTTATTAGAGCAACATCGTAAACAAGGTGTGGATATTCGTTTATTGACTCAAATTAGCCAAGCTGAATTATGTGATGGACAAGTGGTTTTAACCTTAACGGATGGTGAGCAACTCACTGGCGATGCAGTCATTTACGGTATTGGTATTATTCCAAATGTACAATTAGCTCAAAATGCAGGACTTGATGTTGATTTTGCGATAAAAATTAATCAGTTTGGTCAAACTTCTGATCCAGATATTTATGCAGCTGGTGATGTTACTATTCAACAACAAGCTGATGGTTCATATCGCCGTGTTGAAACATGGGAAAATGCTAATAATCAAGCAGCCCTTTTTGCTGCTCATGCTTTAGGATTGGATATTCCAAGTTTTAATCCAGCATGGTTTTGGACAGATCAATACAATATTAACATTCAGTTTGTTGGTGATATGTCAGCTCAACAATGGTATATTCGTGGAGAGATTAATCATGAACAGCCAAACTTTATTTTATTTGGTGTAGATGATGGCACAATTGTCGCAGGAATTACCGTTAATCAGGCAAAGGATATGCGTCATCTAAAAAAGATGGTTGCACAAAAACGTGTATTTGAATTAGATAAATTATTGGATTTAAGTGTTGATTTAAAGAAAGTGTAATAGAGTTCATATCTAAAGAGTCAATAGACCTAAATCCAGATTTAGGTCTATTTTATTTTAATATCTGAGTAAATGTGGAAAATAGTATGTTCATTAATCAAAAAATATCGTTGATTATTATTTATAGTATTTTGGTATTTATATGGGCAACTACGCCTTTAGCAATTGTTTGGACATTACAAGACATATATCCAATTTGGGCATTAATTTTTCGCTATATTTGTGCTTCTGTTTTATGTTTGATGATTTTAATCTTTCTTAAAGAGCGTTTACCTTTAGATAAACTTGCGATACAAAGTTATTTAGCAGGAAGCTTAAATATTATTATTGCTCAAATGTTAATTTATTTTTCAGTACCCTATTTGACTTCTGGATTAATGGTTTTATTGTATGGTTTTTCGCCTTTAATTGCAGGGTTAATGGGCTATTTTATTTTTAAAACACAAAAATTATCGCTATTACAATGGGTTGGCATGATATTTGGTGTGAGTGGATTGGTATTTATTTTCGCAGACCCAACACAAACGCAAGTAAAACCCATTGGTGTGGGCTTATTATTTGCCAGTATTATTTTTTATACTTGTTCTATATTTTTAGTGAAAAAAATTAAAGCCCCTGTATCTGCTATGGCACAAACGACGGGAGCATTATTCATTTCAATGTTAGGAAGTTTTTTGCTAGTGCCCTTTATTTGGTCGGAACTTCCGCAACAAATACCGCAATGGAAATCACTCTTTGGATTTTTTTATACGGTAATTTTTTCATCTATTCTTGCTGTTTTTTGCTATTTTTGGTTGATTCCACGTATTAAACCATCAACATTTGCCTTAAGTAATATCATGACACCGATGATTGCATTAATCGTTGGTTCTTGGCTAAATAATGAAGTTTTAACTGTGAAAATGTTGATTGGCGTATGTATTGCGATGAGTGGTATTATTTTGTATTTTTATGCTGAGCAAAAGCAAACCCGTTTGAAATAAATGATTTTGTTGCATTATTTACTGGAAAATTCTAAATATTGGTGCGATAATGTGTTTTATTTTAATGAGTAAAGTATCATGATTGAGCCTTTAGTACAACGTATTTTACAGCAATTTGAACAGCCTAAAAAAGATTTTGAGCATAATGTGCGTGCTTTATTGAGCGAAAGTATTGAAAAAATGGATATTGTATCGAAAGAAGAATTACAACGTCATCAACAGGCTTTAGCACTTGCCAATCAACGTTTGGCTAATTTACAACAGCAATTTGAGCAATTACAGCAACAGTTAGCAGAAAAAAATCAATAATATAGTGATATAGCGATGTCATTTGCCAAAATCTATACACGTGGTGTGCTAGGATTACACGCACCATTGATTGAAGTTGAAGTGCATTTAAGTCAGGGCTTACCATCATTAACCATTGTGGGGTTGCCTGAAGCTGCGGTGCGTGAAAGTAAAGACCGTGTACGCTCTGCTATTATCAATAGCGGTTTTCAGTTTCCGACCAAACGTTTAACCATTAATTTAGCACCTGCCGATTTACCCAAAGATGGTTCACGTTTAGATTTACCCATTGCTTTAGGAATTTTGATAGCATCGGGGCAGCTACCTGAATTATCTGACCCTGATTTTGAATGTATAGGCGAATTGGCTTTAGATGGCTATTTACGTCCAACAACAGGTAGTTTAAGTATTGCCATCGCTTGCCAACAGGCAGGACGTACGCTGATTTTACCACAAGATAATGCCGATGAGGCGAGTCAGCTTGAAGGCTTAAATATTTTGGCGGTTAAACATTTAAAAGATGTATGTGAGCATTTAATTGGTACACAACGTTTATCGACTTATGAGCCAAAAACTCGCCCACAGCCAAGTGCTTATCATTTAGATTTGGCTGATGTGAAAGGTCAATTACGTCCACGCCGTGCTTTAGAAATTGCAGCGGCTGGCGGTCATTCATTATTATTTAAAGGTCCACCAGGGACAGGAAAAACCTTGTTGGCATCACGTTTGCCGAGTATTTTACCACCATTAAATAGCCAAGAAAGTTTGCAAGTAGCGAGTATTTATTCGATTGCAAATCAACCTTATCAATTTGGCTTACGCCCATTTCGAGCACCCCATCATACTGCATCGGCGATTGCTTTGGTCGGTGGTGGCTCTCACCCTAAACCAGGGGAAATTACGCTATCGCATTTGGGCGTGCTATTTTTAGATGAATTACCCGAGTTTGACCGTAAAGTTTTGGAAGTTTTACGTCAGCCATTAGAAAGTAAAGAAATCGTCATTTCACGAGCGACACGACAAATTACCTATCCTGCTGATTTTCAATTAGTGGCTGCAATGAACCCTTGTCCGTGTGGTTATGCGTTTAATCAAGACCATCGTTGTCAATGCTCTGCCGAAGCGATTAAACGTTATCAAAATCGTATTTCAGGCCCATTATTAGACCGTATTGATTTACATATTGATGTGCCGCCACTCAATGCCAATGAATTACAAGACGCACAATCAGGTGAAAGTTCTGAAGTGGTTAGACAGCGTGTGATTAAAGCCTATCAATTACAAATGCAACGTCAAAACTGCTTAAATCAACATTTATCGCCACAACAATTACAGCAAGTGGCATTGCTTGATGATAATTGTAAACAATTGATTAGTATGGCTCAACAACGCTTAAATTTATCGGCTCGAGCTTATCATCGTGTGTTACGTGTGGCTCGTACTATTGCCGATTTAGCAGGTAGTGAAATGATACAAAATACGCATTTATCTGAAGCTCTGTCTTATCGTGGGCAGGGATAGATTAAAGTGAATTAGGGCGATAATTAAATATCGCCCTAAATTATTGAATTATTTCATAAAACCATGTTGAGCTAAAAATGCCATATCAATATTAGACGATGGCGATGTTTGACACGCTTTATCGCCCAATAATAATCGCTCAATATAGCGTGCCAATACATCAACTTCAATATTCACTTTAGTTCCCACTTGCCATTCACCAATTGTGGTTTTTTCTGCGGTATGTGGTACTAAATTTAAACTGACAATATTTCCACGTAAATGGTTAATGGTTAAACTAATACCGTCAATGGTAATAGAGCCTTTTTCTGATAAATATTTTGCTAATGTAGTCGGACAAGTAACTTCAAAATAGATTGAACGTGCATCTTGACGTTTTAAACTGATTTCAGCTACGCCATCAACATGACCACTGACAATATGTCCGCCTAGACGTGTGGTTGGTAACAGTGCTTTTTCCAAATTAACCCGTGTGCCAACTCGCCAATTTTGTACAATGGTACGGTTTAAACTTTCTACTGATATATCCGCACTAAACCAATCCGTTCCAAAATCAATCACGGTTAAACAAATTCCGCTTGTCGCAATGGAATCGCCTAATTTGACATCGGACATATCTAATCCACCCACCGCAATTTGAATGCGTACATCACCATCGATACGCTGTAAACTTTTTACCGTACCAACACTTTCAATAATACCTGTAAACATTTGACTTTACCTATAGGCAGATTTAAACAATATGCAAATCGCATATGCTATATTTTAACTCTTTTTTTACAGTATTGCACTTCTTAGTTGAAGCAAGATATTTATGTGATGTATGATATAGCTATTTTATTATGTGATATTGCGATTGGAGCAAAGCCATGAAATTAGTAACTGCGATTGTAAAACCATTTAAATTGGACGATGTGCGTGAAGCATTATCAGAAATTGGCGTACAAGGCATTACAGTAACGGAAGTAAAAGGATTTGGACGTCAAAAAGGACATACAGAATTGTATCGTGGAGCGGAATATGTGGTAGATTTTCTACCTAAAATTAAAATTGAAGTGGCAATTGCTGATGAAATGTTAGATGCCGTGATTGAAGCTATTTTAAATGTTGCTAGTACAGGAAAAATCGGCGATGGTAAAATTTTTGTGAGCAATTTAGAGCAAGTGATTCGTATTCGTACAGGCGAAGTAGGCAATGACGCGATTTAATTTACTTAAATAAGACAATAAAAATAGGTTAATATGATGAGTATTAACCTATTTTCTTATTTAACATAATGTGATTAATCTACTAAATCTTTAAATAAAACAGTAGATAAGTAACGCTCACCACATGATGGCACAATCACAACAATGAGTTTTCCTGCATTTTCAGGCTTTTTCGCCAATTCTAAACCTGCCCAAACTGCAGCACCTGATGAAATCCCTACTAAAATCCCTTCTTTTTCTGCCATTGCACGAGAAGTTGCTAAAGTTGCTTCATTTGGTGCTTGAATGACTTGGTCATAAATTTGAGTATTTAATACACTTGGTACAAAACCTGCCCCAATACCTTGAATTGGGTGAGGACCTTTTTGTCCACCGCTTAATACAGGCGATGCTTCAGGCTCTACAGCAACCACTTGTACGCTTGGTTTTTTGCTTTTTAATACTTCACCTACGCCCGTGACTGTACCACCTGTACCAACACCTGCCACAAAAATATCGACTTGACCATCAGTATCACGCCAGATTTCTTCTGCAGTAGTTTCACGATGGATTTGTGGATTTGCTAAATTATCAAATTGACGTGGCATAAAATAGTTACTATTTTTTTCAACTAACTCATTTGCCTTGGCAATTGCACCTGCCATACCTTCAGTCGCAGGTGTAAGTACTAATTCAGCACCATAGGCACGCAGTAGCATACGGCGTTCTAAACTCATACTTTCAGGCATGGTAATAATGAGTTTATAACCTTTAGCTGCACAAACCATGGCTAAACCAATACCTGTATTACCACTGGTTGCTTCTACGATAGTGCTTTTGCTATTGATTAAACCTTGTTGTTCTGCTGTTTCAATCATTGATAAAGCGATACGGTCTTTAACGCTACTAGCAGGGTTAAAAAATTCTAATTTGACTACTACACGTGCAGATAAACCTTTTGCTAAATGATTTAATTCAACCAAAGGTGTATTGCCAATTAAATCTGTAATATTTTTTGCGATATTCATTTTTCACTCTCGATTGTACAATATCTAGTTATCATACCGAAAAAGTTTATAAAAACAAAGAGAGAAAGGTAAGTTCTTTATCTTTTTTTGTGATATAAAATATATTGAACAATAAAATGAGTTCGGCTATGAGTAAAAATTAACATTTATCACACAAAATCAATGGAAAATTACGCAAGAATCGATTAGCATTATTATAATAAATTTCTATTGTCTAGGAACATATTTTATGTCATTTAAAAAATTAGCATTAGGTGCAATGGTTATTGCCTGTGCAGGTGTATTTACCACACAAGCAATGGCAAATAACTTTGTGGAAGGTCAAGATTATACGGTACTTTCAAAACCACAAGCCGTTGAAAAAGCAGGTAAAATTGAAGTTCGTGAATTTTTCTGGTATGGTTGCCCGCATTGTCATGCTTTAGAACCACATATGCAAACTTGGTTAAAAAAATTACCGAGCGATGTGCGTTTTGTACGTACTCCTGCGGCGATGAATCCTGTATGGGAAGTGGGTGCAAAAGCTTATTTTACATCTGAAGCTTTAGGTATTCGTCAATATACACATATTCCATTATTTGAAGCACATTATGCAGCAAAAGGTGGTTTAAGTCCAAAAGCATTATCTCAATTCTTCAATGTTCACTTTAAAGTCCCTGAAGATAAATTTAAAGAAACTTTTGATTCGTTTCCAGTTGCTCAACGTGTGGCTCAATCAAAAGCTCTGACACAAGCTTATGGTGAAGAGTTAGCAGGTGTACCAGCAGTGGTCGTCAATGGTAAATATTTAGTGCGTGGTGAAGATGCTAAAGTACCACAAGTGATTGATTTCTTAATTGAAAAAGAACGTAAAGCTAAATAATTATTTACGCTTGAAATAACTTAATTCGATTATGTCTCAGACAGTATGTTAGAATATTAAGCATACTGTCTGAACCATTATAAGTATATTCTTATTTTGCTTTACGCTTTGCACGGCGTTTTGCATTTTGTTCCGCAACTTGATTAAGTGCAGATTGTAATTCATCTTCACTCAAATTAGTTACTGCTTGCAACATACGCAAAGTAGTATCATCTAACACATATTGTGCATAATTTGCCATATTCACCATACGCTCATCATACTCAATCTGACCTTGCGAGTTGGTATTGATATAATCCAAACGGCTCAATTCTTTTAAGAAACTTTGGAATAACGTTTTATCAAAAAACTCTGGCGAATTAGATTCATATAATGCCGATAAACGTTGCCCTAATAAATGACTTAATTCCTCTACTTGTTTAGTTGAAATTGAGCCAGAATTACGCTGTTGCATGAGCATGATACTCATATAATAACGTGTTAAACTTTGCTGTACCAATGCAGAAAGTAACTTAATACGTTGATAGCGTTGTGTATTTGGCAATGGTGCAGTTAGAGTAACACCATTTTCACTTTCAATTAAACGTAATTCAAGTAAAGCATTAATATTTTGTTCAATTTGCTCGTCTAGTTCAGTTACTGACCATTTTAAGAACATTTCTGCTTTTAAGAATGGATATAACTCTTTGATAATTTGCATTAAATTATCACGTTGCATTTGTCCGTTACGCACGACAAGCGTGGCAATTAATGCAGGAATCACATAAGTATGCAACACGTTATTACGGAAGTAGGTTAATAAAATAGCTTGTTCACTTTCTAAACTGATGATATTACCTAAAACGTGCGTTGAACGCTTAATTAATTTCAGTTGTAAACCATATTCAATAATTTCTTTGCCTGATAATGCTGTAATTTGCATATTATCATCATAATGGCTCAGGTGTAATAATTGACGATAATTATCAAGTAATTTAATACATAAATTTTCATCAAGCGTATATTTATCGGCTGATAATAGTGCCAATGCTAATAAATTGACAGGGTTAATCACTACCGCACTATTAATATTGGCTAAAATCTTATAGGCAATATTATTCATTGCCTGTGAAACTTCATTTGGTAAGCTATCATCATTATGCTGAATACGCACATTTTCAGCATTTGTTTTAGCTAAAGCTTTTTCTAAAAATACTGGTTCGCCAAAATTCACATGAACTTTACCGAAAATACGTTCAATCTTACGGATACTTTGTAATAAACCAAATAATGACTCTGCTTCTTTAGGCTTACCTTGTAATTCGCCAATATAAGTTGCACCTTCCATTAAACGTTCATAACCAATATAAGTTGGCACGAAAACAATCGGTTTTGGTGTAATTTGATTTGGATTATCTGCTGCATGAGTTTTAGCACGCAAATAGGCATGTGTGGTCATGGCTAACATACCAGTTTTAGGATTTAGCAAACGCCCTGAACGTGAACGACCACCTTCAATAAAATATTCTAATGGCGTATTGCGTGCTACCACACTATATAAATATTGTTTAAAAACAGAAGTATAGAGTGCATTTCCGCCAAATGAACGGCGAATAAAGAACGCACCACCTTCACGCAATAATTGCCCGACAAATGGCATATTTAAATTATCGCCAGCAGCAATCAATGGCACACGCAAACCACGATTAAAAATTACATAAGAGAGTAATAAATAATCAATATGGCTACGATGACATGGCACATAAATCACTTCATAATCTTGGGCAAGTTCACGCACTTTATTAAAATTATGTACTTCTACACCATCATAAAGTTGTGTCCATAAACGTGTTAAAGCTAACTCGGCAAAACGTACTGTTGAAAATGAATAGTCTGATGCAATTTCATTAACATAGCCAATCGCACGTTGTTCAGCTTCTTGTAAGCTAATTTTATCACGGATACTTTCTTTACGAATGGCATCTTGTACATCAGGCGACTTAATTAAGCTATTCATGACATTACGGCGATCAGATAAATCAGGTCCTAAAATCGCTTCCCGTTTTTTATCCATATCATGATTAAGCTTATTGGTAATATAAGTAACAGGCGAAATATTAGGCGAAATTTCTTGAGCAGTCGTAATTAAGGCACGCAATGATTGTTTATCATGAAATTCAATATAAGTATCTCGTCCATGTAAACCGATATTCATTAGTTGTTTCATGGCATTTGGCGTTGCCCAAGTATCAGTAAATAAAAGTTTTAATAATGAATCTTCTTTATCTGGTGCACGACCCCACAAAATTGAAATCGGCACCAAATGAATATCCCAATCTTGATGTTGCTGTAAAAATTGAATTAATCGTTCTAAACGTGGTGGAAAATTTTGTTCACCACGACGCTGTTTTTCATGATGTAAATAAAAAACAGATACTTTTTCGCTTTGTCCTTCTAATTTTAATGGGTCAAGCAATGCTGGGAGTTTTAAACGGCGTGTTTCATTATCTGCAACCGTTGCATTACTACTCGAATGGGTTTGCAATACATAACACACCGCCACTTTTTGTGCAGTATCATTAGTTTGTGTCAGTTGTTGTGTAGGGTCTTCTCCCCAAACTGTCGGTTTAACCACTAAATCTAACATTTTACCAGACATTTTACGGTAGAATTGACCAAACATAGTTTGCCTCGTTGTTTGAATTTTAAAAGTGCTATTTTACAATATCTTGATGAAATGATGTAGGTTTATTATAAGATTTAAACAAGAATGTATGATGAAATTGATATTTACTATATTAAGAGTCTAGCATACTTTTTAAACCATAACCTAAAAATAAACCCCAAAAGTATTTCACTCTTGGGGCTTAATATCAGATTAAACTCAAATTAACCTTGCGGAATATCTTTCATGGTTAATTTAATACGTCCACGATTATCCACTTCTTGAACAAGTACATTGACGATTTGTCCTTCTTTTAATACATCGCTGACATTGGCAACACGCTCATTTGAAATTTGCGAAATGTGAACCAAACCATCTGTACCTGGAAGAATGTTTACAAATGCACCAAATTCAGCCAAACGTACGACTGTACCTTGATACACTTTCGCCACTTCAACTTCAGCAGTAATCGCTTGAATCTTCGCTACTGCCGCACGAGCAGAGGCTTTTGATTCACCAAAAATACGTACTGTACCGTTATCTTCAATATCAATCGCAGCACCTGTTTCTTCAGTAATTTGACGAATCGTTGCACCACCTTTACCAATCACATCACGGATTTTATCTGGGTGAATGCTAATCACTTCAAAAGTTGGAGCAAACATTGAAATTTCAGGTCTTGCACGAGAAATCACTTTATTCATTTCATTCAAAATGTGCATACGACCTGTATAAGCTTGATTTAAAGCGATTTCCATAATTTCTTCGGTAATGCCTTCAATCTTAATATCCATTTGTAGTGCGGTAATACCATTGGCTGAACCTGCAACCTTAAAGTCCATATCACCAAGATGGTCTTCATCACCTAAGATGTCAGAAAGTACAGCGAAACGTTCACCCTCTTTCACCAATCCCATCGCAATACCTGCCACAGGGGCTTTGAGTGGCACACCTGCATCCATTAATGCTAATGATGCACCGCATACTGATGCCATTGATGATGAGCCATTTGATTCAGTAATATCAGACACCACACGCAATACATAAGGGAAACGGTCAATTGGTGGTAATACTGCTTGCACACCACGACGTGCTAAACGACCATGACCAATTTCACGGCGTTTTGGACCAGATTCACGACCTGTTTCACCCACAGAATACGCAGGGAAATTATAATGTAACATGAAATTATCTGTTTGTGTGCCTGCCAATGTATCGACCATTAACGCATCACGAGTATTACCCAATGTTGCAGTTACAAGGGCTTGCGTTTCACCACGAGTAAACAACGCTGAACCGTGTGTACGCTCCAATACACCAACTTGTACATCTAATTGACGAACTGTTTTGGTATCACGTCCATCGATACGAGGTTTACCTGATAAAATATTATCACGCACGGTACGATATTTTAAATCTTCAAATAAATATTGCACTTCTTCCGCAACGCCTTCTTCGGCATCTTCAGGCACAAATTGAGCAACCGCTTGTTCATACAAAGCATCTAAAGCGGCATAACGGTCTTGTTTAATTGCAATGGTATAGGCTTCAGAAATTTTTGCTTCAAATGCTGATTTTAAGTTTGCACGCAATTCTTCATTGTGAGTTGGAGCAACCCAATCCGATTCGGCAACGCCAACCGCTTGAGCAAATTCGTTAATCGCTTGAATGGCGATTTGTTGTTCATCATGCCCGAACAATACCGCACCCAACATTTGGTCTTCTGATAATTCTTTTGCTTCAGATTCAACCATTAACACAGCACTTTCTGTACCTGCAACCACTAAATCCAAGTCAGATTGTGCCATTTGCTCATAATTTGGGTTAAGTACATATTCACCATTGATTAAACCAACACGAGCCGCACCGATTGGACCACGGAATGGTGTACCTGCAATCGCTAATGCCGCTGATGTACCAAGCATCGCTGCAATATCCGCTTCCATCGTCTTGTCTGATGAAATGACAGTTGCCGTTACTTGTACTTCGTTATAATAACCTTCTGGGAATAATGGACGGATTGGGCGGTCAATTAAACGAGAAATTAAGGTTTCCGCTTCTGTTGCACGACCTTCACGCTTGCCATAGCCACCTGGGATACGACCAGCAGCATATTGTTTTTCTTGATAATTTACCGTTAATGGGAAAAAGTCAGTACCTGCTTTTGCCGTTGGTGCAGCCACCACCGCAACTAAAACCGTTACACCCCCCATGGTAATCACGACACTTTTTGCTTGACGTGCAACACGTCCTGTTTCTAAAGTTACGGTATATTGACCGTATTGAAATTCTTTACGAACGATATTAAACATTGTATATCCTAAATAAATATTTGATTTCATCTAAGCTGATTTTTAAATATTACCAATTTTTACTATTGAACTGTTGTAGGGTGCGTATTACGCACCTTACGATTAGAAAATATTTTTATCTCTAAATATTCAATAATTAAGGGCAATCTTGATTATCAAACTTAGCTTTTGATTAAAAATAAAACTGTTGTCAGCCCCTAAGTTTTATTATCATCTTCAATGTTCTAATAACAAAACTTAGAAGCCCAAAATCAACATCTATGCTTTATTTTTCAATCGATTAAAAACAACAAAAAGAGACACATCGTCTCTTTCTGCATTTATTTTACGGCTCAATGCCCAACGACATTAAACCACGATGATTTTGCGTCCAATACATTATTATTGCCATCATCAGCAAAATCACCTGAACAATTAACGGCGTAAACCTAATGCACCGATTAATGCAGTATAACGCTCACGGTCTTTACGGTTTAAGTAGTCCAATAATTTACGGCGTTGGTTAACCATACGAATCAAACCACGACGGCTGTGATGGTCATGTTTATGCTCTTTGAAGTGACCTTGTAAGTCATTGATTTGAGCAGTTAATAACGCAACTTGAACTTCTGGTGAACCAGTATCGTTTTCGCCACGAGCAAATTTTGCAATAATTTCAGCACGTTGTGCAGTTGTTAAGGCCATTCGATGTCTCCGAGATGCTTAAATTTAAAAAAATTGATATAAAAAGTATTATAAATACTTCCGCCGTGCATCACTACAGCGTAATTCTATCTATTATACCCCTTTTTCTAGTATTTGTAAAAAATAATTTGTCTATTTTTTCACAATATTAATTCCACCTTCAACTCATTGTAAGTTATTGATTTTGTGTAGGATAAGAAGATAGTTCGTTCTTACTGATTATTTTTACGCTTTAATTGTTGTTATTTTTGAGAGTATGTTATATATTGAACAAGATATGTTGATGAAAATATCATCTTTAGGAGTCATATGATGAAAAAATTATTGATAGCAACAACCATTACAGGGGCGATGTGCTTAAGTCTTACTGGCTGTTTTACTACAGTCGCACTACTGGAAACAAAAGTTTTACATTATAATACCGATTATCAGCAACAAGCACAAGACAGTATTGTTGGTTTTGTCATTCATAAAGAAAACAATCAGTTGATTATGCTTGGTAACAAATATGTGTATGTGTTTAATAATTGTGAAAGCAAAGATTGTCATTCAGATAGATTAAAACAGATTTTACAAAATCCACAATTTTTGCAGTTAAAAAATATGTCGTGGACAACACGAGTTCCTTCTCAGTATAGAATCCCTTCTAAATATGAAAGTAATAGTGTTTTGTTAAAAGCAGATAATAAGTTTGCCTTTGAAGCTGTCTTCTCTTTTATCCCACAAGATGAAAAAGAATTTAAATTTTTACAACAGATGGGGCTTCTACTACAAGATGAGCATATTTCTAATATTGGACGACAATATCGCCCGCCATTGTATCTTTCTGGGCAAATGTATGAACATAATGACTCAACACGTCAATTACTCAAAAATGCAAAACCATTGAGTAAACAATATACCTTTAGTTTATTAACACAAGAAACTAAAACCTCAGTGCGTGGTGGTAATTTAGTAAAGCGTATTTTGATTTTACCTTTTGCTGTAGTGGGTGATATTTTGTTCTTACCTGTACAAATTTCTGCTGTAAAAAATGTAAAAAATTGGCCTGGTAAAATTTAGTTATTTAATGCTCTAGTTGTAATCTCATTCATTTATGTTATGCTAATACAAATTATTGAGAGAATTGATTATGTCAGACATTCAAACTTTGGTGCAACAAGCACAAAACCAACAAATCCAATTTAGCGATGTCATTGCTTTTATTGAAGCACGCTATACGCATACGCCAACCGCATTTAAAAATGGTGCAAATCAAAACCAAGCGACTGAAAATCAAGGTAGTGCAAAAGTGTTGTATTTTGCACAATTAAATGGTTTAAGTGCTGAACAAACATTACCATTATTTGCTGAGCATTATCAAGCTGTATTAGCAACACCAGAAGCAACGGACCATCAAAATATTCGCCAATTTATACAACATGGTTGGAATGGCGTAACATTTGATGGTGTGGTTTTAACTGCAAAATAATTGCTATTATTGATGTGATAACCCTAAGCATTTATAGTGTTTAGGGTTTTATTTGGAATATAAAATATGCAAAATTTATTGGCTTTAATGCAATATTTACGCCAAAACTGTGCGTGGGATAAACAACAAACATCACGGAGTCTCACACCTTATGCCATTGAAGAAGCGTATGAAGTTGAACAAGCTGTTCGTTCTGGCAATATTGATGCGATTAAAGAAGAATTGGGCGATTTATTATTACAAGTTGTATTTCAAGCACAAATTTATAGCGAACAAAATGCGTTTGATTTTTATGATGTAGTACATAGTTTAGAACAAAAGTTAATTCGCCGACATCCCCATGTGTTCCACGTGGAACAATATGCACATTATGATACACAACAAATCAAACAATTGTGGCAAGACATTAAACAACAAGAAAAGCAACAAAAATTATCCACCATGAATGATGAACAACGCCGACTTGCGGGGTCTATTTTGGCACAAGTCAAACATGGTTCAGCACTGATGCAAGCACAAAGTGTACAACAAGTTGCCCAGCAAATTGGTTTTGATTTTCCTGATGTAGATTCAGCTTATGCTAAACTTGATGAAGAATTAACCGAATTACAACACGCCATTACACAGCAACAACAGCCAGAAATCGAACAAGAATTTGGCGATTGTTTATTTGCCTTGATTAATGTAGGACGTAAATTGGGTATATCATCAGAAGTAGCATTATTGGGAACGATTGCTAAATTCCGCCAAAGATTTACCATTATTGAACAACAAGCCCAATTACAGGGACGTAAAATTGATGATTTAACCCTTGCGGAAATGGATAAATTATGGGATTATGCCAAGACTTTAGAAACTTAGGAATGTGAGTATGAAACTTTCACAATTTGTTTTGGCGGGTTTATTATTCGCTGGCACACTATCAGCACAGGCAGTTGAACCAACAAAACCTACAAATGCACAACCTACTTCCACAGTAGTCAAATCCACGACTGTGAAAGAGATTACAAAAGATACTAAACCTGCATTTTCAGGTAAAGTAAATTTAAATACGGCAACTGCTAAAGAATTGCAACAATTAAACGGAATTGGTGCAAGCAAAGCCAAAGCTATTATTAATTATCGTAAAAAGATTGGTGGTTTTAAAAAGATTGAACAATTGAAAGAAGTGAAAGGTATTGGCGAAGAATTGTTCAATAAAAATAAAGCACATCTTGGACTTTAAAACTATTTTAAACTATGTAGGATTGATAATGAAAATTATTCGTCCTATATTTTTGTGTTATAATTCAAAAACTATATAAAAAAAATCGGAGATTGCTACTATGTCTGATGTAATAGAAGTAATGATACACAATCAACTTTATCGTTTTTGTTCTTTTCATGGAGATGTTGCTGAAACGAGTCGTCAACGTGAAACTTTAGTCTCTGGCTATGGTGGCGGCGGAGCAACTTATGATGGAACAGGAGCAACGGCACCTGTGAATATTTCATCAAAAACCATTGTTCATGATGAGTTTTTCCTAGTGAATGAACAAGGAGAAGAAGAACATTTTCATTTACAAAATTGGACATTACCTACCCGAGTAGGACATAAAGTGCAGATGATTTGGATTATTCCGCCTAAGAAAAATCAAGGTCCATATGCAGTAATGAATAATAAGAATTTACGTCAATCTGAATGGGCTGATGGTAAAATTCGAGAGTTGGCAAAAAATCATTATAGTATGATTAAATGGGGCGGTTTGATAGGTGCTTTTATTCTAGCGATGATGTTTAAATCATTTTGGTTACTTTTGATTGTGGCAATTGGTTCATATCTCATTTATCGTAAAAAAGCAGGCGAAGTTGAACGTGAAATTCGCCAACAATTAGAGCAGATGTTGATATAAACCATAATTATTTTATGGAATTATGTTATAATCAATCTTATCAATATTTATTAGGAGCTTATCATGAGCCAATTTGCAACAACTGCTGATATGTCAATCAATGAAAAAATCCAAAAAGTACGTGAATTTTTATTGGATTTACAAGCTCGTATCTGTGCAGGATTAGAACAGCAAGAACGTAACGGTGGCGGTACAGCTGAATTTATTATTGATGATTGGCAACGTGCTGAAGGTGGTGGTGGTCGTTCTCGAGTATTGCAAAATGGTGAAGTGATTGAAAAAGGCGGTGTGATGTTCTCACATATCGATATTAAAAATCTCCCAGCATCGGCTACAGCACGCCACCCAGAAATTGCAGGTGCAAAAGCTCAAGCCTTAGGTGTATCACTCGTTATTCACCCTAAAAATCCTAATGTGCCAACATCTCATGCAAATGTACGTTTATTTGTGGCACAGAAAGAAGGACAAGAGCCAATTTGGTGGTTTGGTGGTGGTTTTGATTTAACACCATTTTATCCAAATGATGAAGATTGTATCGCTTGGCATCAGAAAGCTTACGATTTGTGTCAGCCTTTTGGTGAAAATGTATATGCTGAACATAAGCAATGGTGTGATGATTATTTCTATTTGAAACATCGTGATGAACAACGTGGTATTGGTGGATTATTTTTTGATGATTTAAATCAATGGGATTTTGAAACCTGTTTCCAATATATACAAGCGGTGGGTAATGGCTATTTGCAAGCGATTATTCCGATTTTCCAACGTAATCAAGATAAACCTTATACACAAGCACAACGTGATTTCCAGCTTTATCGCCGTGGTCGCTATGTTGAATTTAATTTGGTTTATGATAGAGGTACCATTTTTGGTTTACAAACGGGTGGGCGTATTGAATCGATTTTAGTGAGTTTACCAAATTTAGCAGGTTGGTCGTATCGTCCAGAGTGGCAAGGCGATGAGCAAAAATTGACCGATTATTATTTAAAACCAAGAGATTGGTTAAATTGATAATAAATTATCGTATTTTATATGAAAATATTATAAAAAACCGTAGACTATGATTAAGAAAATGGTTACGGTTTTCTTTTTTATTCATCTTTATCACTAAAATAACCAATGAATATGCAAAATTTATATTTTTATTATATATAAAATCCATGTATGCTATACGTTATTTTTTTAAAGACTAGCTATCGCCATGTACTTATATACCGATTTTGACCAACAACTGATTGATGAGCGTGTCGCTCAATTTAGAGACCAAACCCAACGTTATTTGGCGGGCGAATTATCTGAAGATGAATATCGTCCATTACGCCTACAAAATGGCTTATATGTACAACGTTATGCACCAATGTTGCGTGTGGCTGTACCTTACGGTTTAATGAACAGTAAGCAACTGCGTAAAGTTGCTGAATTAGCCAAAAATTATGACCGTGGCTATGTACATATTTCGACACGACAAAATATTCAATTCAATTGGCCTGCCCTAGAAGATGTACCTGATATGTTGGCAGAGTTAGCTACTGTACAAATGCACGCTATTCAAACCTCAGGTAACTGTATTCGTAATACTACCACTGACCAGTATGCAGGCGTGGTTGCAGGTGAAATTGCTGACCCACGTCCGACTTGTGAATTGATTCGTCAATGGAGTACTTTCCACCCAGAGTTTGCCTTTTTACCACGCAAATTTAAAATAGCAGTATCCGCCTTAGAAGAAACTGACCGTGCGGCAACCGCATTCCATGATATTGGTGTATATATTGTTCGCAATGCACAAGGCGAATTAGGTTATAAAATCAATGTTGGGGGCGGTTTAGGACGTACACCAATTATTAGTAGCGTGATTAAAGAATTTATTCCACGAGAAGATTTAATCGCTTATTTAGAAGCGGTATTACGTGTATATAATTTACATGGTCGCCGTGATAATAAATATAAAGCACGCATTAAAATTTTAGTCAAAGCATTAACGCCAGAAGTATTTGCACAAAAAGTAGAAGCAGAATTTGCTTATACCAAACAGCAACTTAAAATTCAGGCTGATGTTTTACACAACATGGACAATGAGTTTAGACCATTTGATTATCAAAATTTAGATGATGTTGATTTTAATGATTTATTTAATCAATATCCAAAATTTAAACATTGGTTTAATATTAATACTCATGCCCATAAAGTGAAAGGCTATCGTATTGTAACCATTTCTTTAAAACGAGCGGGTATTGCACCTGGGGATATTAGCACTGAAGAAATGAATTTAATCGCTGATTTAGCGGATAAATATACTTTTGGTGAATTACGCACCACACATGAACAAAATATTGCCTTAGTTGATGTGCCACAAAAAGATTTATTTGAATTATGGCAAACTTTAGAGCAAGCGAATTTAGCCCGTGCTCATATTGGTTTTATTACCGATATTGTGTGCTGCCCAGGGGGAGATTTCTGCTCATTGGCAAATGCTAAATCTATTCCGATTTCTGAAGCTATTTCTCGCCGTTTTGATGATTTAGATACCGTTTATCATTTGCGTGAATTAGATTTAAATATTTCTGGTTGTATGAATGCCTGTGGTCATCATCATGTTGGACATATTGGCATTTTAGGGGTTGATAAAAAAGGCGAAGAGTTTTATCAAATTACCTTAGGCGGTAATTCTAATCATGATGCGTCATTGGGTGATATTTTAGGGCCCTCATTTGCGGCGGAAAAAATTCCAGATGTCGTAGAAGAATTGCTCAATACCTATTTAGATTTGCGTGAAGGCGAAGAACGTTTTATCGATACCTATCGCCGTGTGGGCATTAAACCCTTTAAGGAGCGTGCTTATGCTTAATTTAACTGCTGATGTTGTATATAAAGATGGTTCAATTATTGCCAATAGCTATCAAGCGATTGATGAAAATGGCAATATTCCTGCAGGTGATGTATTATTTCGTGTGGAGCAATTAGACTCTTTGGCTCAAGCACAGGGGAAAAAGGCGTTATTGATTACCGTTGAAACATCTCCAGAAGAACACCAATTTCCACTTGCAGAACTCGATGCAATTTTTATTGAATTTGCAGGTTTTGCTGATGGGCGTGGTTATTCTTTTGCGACTTTGCTCCGCCGTCAAGGCTTTAAAGGCGAATTGCGTGCTGTGGGTGATGTGTTTAAAGATGTACTCAATTATTTAAAACGTTCAGGTTTTGATAGTTTTGTTTTAAAAGAAGGCAAAAATATTCAAGATGCAGTAAAAGGTCTCAATGATTTTACCACGCCGTATCAAGCATCGACAGCGGTGGAACAAGCCAATTATCAAACAGGAAAATAATCATTTTTTAATGATAGATTTTCTCTAAAATAAGGGGCGAAAAATTATTTGCCCCTTTATTTGAAAATAATTACATGAAACAGACAAATGGATGAATACTATTTTTATAAAAACATGATAAAAATTAGATAGTTAATTTCATCAAAAATCAAATAACCTAAAAACATCTGCTGTGCATTTTGGTGCACTGGTAGGTTTAATCAAAAACTCAAACGCTCTTTCATTATCTTTCATACCTGCCAAAACATCAATCTGATACCAGCCATTATCCAAATCTATGCTTGGTCTTGGATAGGGTTTATGATTAGCAATATCATTCATCATCTTATCATCAAAATTTTGTAACACTCGCCAAGTCAATAAAGTTAGTTTGCCACTTTGAATGTTAATTAGATAACCATTTTCTTTTAGTATTAATTGATTATTTTCTTGTAATAAAACCGATGTATCATCTAAATTAAATAAAATGGTATAAGGATAATTCTCAATACCTGCCAAAGCAACCATGGTGCCATTTGTTACCACTTCATCACCATAATTTGTTGTCGTAAATTCGTGTGCCAAATCATTAGATAATTGGTTTTGTTGTTGATAATGCCTTAAAACTACCACATCGGCAAGCAAAAAGTATGAATATAGGTCGTTTAGTACTTCGTTGAATTGAATAATCATTGTTTTGTACACCCTTTAAACCTTGAAATAAGCATTTGTGAAAATAATTATGCAAAATAGAATAATGCTACTAATTTTCCAATATAAATTGGGATTTTTTGCTTTAAAAATACTACAATTACTTTCATAAATTTTGAAAAATATATTGTATTTTCTCGCTTCGCCAGCGTACATCATTCCAACAAAAAAAGACATAAAAAATAATTGTAGTATAGAGTTTAATGCATCAACATCATTTCTGATTATATCAATAAACATTATTGAAAAAATAATTATTATTGCTATAACTATTGATAATAACCAAAAAATCCATTTAGAGATAAATAAAAAACACCATTCTATTTTTGTAATATCAATTTGTATTTGACCTTGATGAATTGTCAAATAATGACGAATGCTATTAATTTTATGCTCATTGAGTGAAAACTCATCAATAAGTTTTAATGCCAATGGTCGGATTTTTGCATCAACATTTAATCCAGTTGCCTGACAGTATAATTCATTTACTTTTAATTCTATTAAGCGATTTTTCTCCATATCTGGCATTTTTGGATAGTTGATTGCTTCTTCCAAAAGATTAATTTTTCTATTTTTAAAAGTTTGATAAATGCTTAAATATTGCTCAATATTTTTTATAATGTGCCATATTAGAAAAATGATTGCGATAAATACGAGATGAAAACCGTTATTCAATAACAAATTTATAATTTCTATATTCATATTTTTTCCGTCAATAAAACCGCCAATTCCTAAAAACTGACGGTCTTTAATCTTAAACTATTATTCCCACTCAATCGTTGCTGGCGGTTTACTACTTACATCATACACCACCCGTGAGACATCAGCGATTTCATTCATAATACGGGTTGAGATTTTATCCACCAAATCGTATGGTAAATGAGCAAAACGAGCGGTCATAAAGTCCACCGTTTCAACAGCACGCAACGCAATCACCCATGCATAACGGCGACCATCGCCAACCACGCCCACCGATTTGACAGGTTGGAACACGGCAAAGGCTTGGGCGGTTTTATCATACCAACCGCTTGCACGAAGCTCCTGCATAAAAATATCGTCCGCCACACGCAAAATATCAGCATATTCTTTTTTGACTTCACCCAAAATACGCACGCCCAAACCCGGACCTGGGAACGGATGACGATAAATCATATGGTGCGGAATGCCAAGAGCCACGCCAAGTTTACGCACTTCGTCTTTGAATAAATCACGCAAAGGCTCAACCAGCTCAAACGCCAAATCATCAGGCAAACCGCCCACATTGTGGTGTGATTTAATCACGTGTGCCTTGCCTTGTTTGGACTTGGCGGACTCGATGACATCAGGATAAATCGTGCCTTGTGCCAAAAATTTAATCCCATTTAATTTACGGGCTTCTTCGGAGAACACTTCAATAAATTCTCGTCCGATGATTTTGCGTTTGGCTTCGGGGTCGGTTACGCCTGCAAGGGCGGTCAAAAAGCGGTTTTCAGCATCGGCACGAATGACACGAATGCCCATATTCTCGGCAAACATTTGCATAACGGTGTCGCCTTCGTTTAAACGCAGTAAGCCATTGTCCACAAACACGCAGGTCAATTTATCACCAATCGCACGGTGCAACAACGCTGCTACCACTGATGAATCCACACCGCCTGATAAGCCTAAAAGTACCTCACTGTCGCCAATTTGTTCTTGCAATTGTTTGATACGAAGTTCAATGATGTTCTCAGAATTCCACGCATTACCACAACCACAAATGGCGTGAACAAAGTTTGAAATCAAGGTTTCGCCTTGTTCTGTGTGTGTAACTTCTGGGTGAAATTGCACGCCATAAAAATGACGGCTTTCATCAGAGGCAGACGCAAACGGACAGCTTGGTGTGCTAGAAGTAACGGCAAATCCGTCCGCCAGTTTGGTCACTTTGTCGCCGTGACTCATCCAAACTTGCGATTGGCGTTGTTCGTCCGCCATATTGGCAAGCAGTTTGTCGGCTTGGGCAATGTCAATTTTGGCATAGCCAAATTCTTTGACATCGCCTGCTTCCACCACGCCACCAAGCTGGGCGGTCATCGCCTGAAAGCCGTAGCAAATGCCCAGCACAGGCACGCCAAGTGCAAAAATGCAGTCGGGGATTTTTGGGCTGTTGTTTTCGTACACGCTTTCAGGGCCGCCAGAGAGAATGATGCCTTTGGGGTTGAAAGTCTTAATGTCATCTTCGGACATATCATAGGCGTACATTTCAGAATAAACGCCCGCTTCTCGCACACGGCGAGCAATCAGCTGGCTATATTGTGAGCCAAAATCTAGGATTAAAATGCGGTCGGAGGTGATGTTTTGGGTCATTTTTAACCTTTTAGGAATTGGAATTTGGGATAAAATTTTGGGGTATTGTAGCATTTTTTGGGGAAAATCGCCATTTTCTTAAAAAATATCAGCTTACCTTCCTTTCCACCCTACCCACCACATCATTATAATAATACGCTCCAATCTCGCCTATATTTATCAATTCAATGGCTTTGTCTATTTCAGAAAGTGGCACATTAAACCATTCTGTTGGGGTATAATAATGACCGTCTTTTCCCAATAATTTTAAATTGAGTTTTTGTTTGGCAAAAAAAGAATGTAAAATATATTCTATTTTTTGGGTGTTGGCATTATTGGTTTGATATTCAGCAATAATTTCCACTTCGCTATACAAAAATGCCTCATCATTCATACAATTGGCAATTCGTTCTATACCCGTTTGGCGAGTAAAACCTATTTTATGCAAATAAGGATAATTGATAAACTCTGCTTTTGGTGTTTTGAGTTTGGCAATATAAATTTCGCCTGTGCGTTCTATTTGCTCGGCATAATACATATCTTGCTCTGGGCTGATATTAAACCCATATAAATCCTGCCAATCTTTATTGGTAATTGCCAAATGATAACTGGTGACTTTGTGTTTTGATAATGCGGTTGCCAATGACCGAGCCAGCATATTAGACTCTGTACCATTGGCAAAAATTAGGCGTATCCGTTCTTTAAAATGCTTATTTTTGCGTTTTTCGTCAATTTCAATATCGGCAATAAAGCACAGCATTCCCATCAATACAAAAACGGCATTTTTTTTGATATATTGTGTGGGATTTTCTTTTTCAATGTGATATTGATTTTGAGCAATAATTTGTTCCAATTTAAAAAATACAGGTTTAAAATGTTCAAAATCTTCACAAACAAAACGCTCGCCAATATCTTTGGCAACATCCAAAATGCGTTTTTTGACATTTAAAGTGGCAGTATTTTCTCCCAAAATGTCTATATTACCAACATTCTCCAAAAGCCCAAAATCATCATTATTAAAAATATCATCCAATGACGATAAAGTATGATTATTCATTTGATTATCCCAATAAATTGTATTTATCAACAGTTGCCAAATGTGCGATTTTCTCTGGTGATTGTTTGATATTGACCAGAGCAATCGCCAACAATTCTTCATCAAAATCATCACTATCCATATCAGGTACTCGCCCATTTTTTTCAAAAAAATGAATAATGGGTAAGAATTGATTGGTTAAAACATCGTGTTGTTGATTAACTTCTTTTTCATTAATCTGAATATTGTCCAATAAACCACTGGTGTCTTTTAAAAAAATGTCTTCTAAATGAACAAATATTCGGCTTTCGTGTAGGGCATTGATATTCATTTATTAGCTCCTTGTTGTTTGGATTGCTCATTTTTAAGGTATTCCGCCTTTTTGACACGCACCCACGCCAGCACCTGTGCCATACGCACTTCAAAGGCATCGCTGGCATTCATACTGGGTTCTCTTTTTTGATTTTTAACAAATTTTTGAATATGGGGCCAAATCAATGTTGCTTCGGCTTCGCTAATATTAGACTTGGTGGCTTTGACCACATCGCCAACCAATTTTAAGACATCGGCATCAATGCTTTTGGATAATACTTCATAGGCATTGGCAAAAGGATTGATGGCGTGAATCAAATCAATCGGTAGTTTATCCACATTGATAAACTTTTCGCCCATTTTGATAAAATTATTTTGGCTATTTGGTGTACTTTTGCCTGTATTGGGGTCAAATATTTTGGCATCTATTGGTAAATCTCGCTGACGGATTTTGTCTTGTTCTTGGACATTATTTTTTTGTGCATCGGTCAATAAATCAAATTGAATAAATTGATTGCCCTGTTTGATAAAAATTTCTTCATCTTCTACAATGGCATTTTTGGGAATTTCTTGACCATTGACGATACCGCCATTGGCATTGATGGCAATTTTGGTAAGAATGGCTTGTTCTACTTGGTCTATTTCGCTGTCATTTAATTCGGGATATTTTTTGCGAATGATTTGTGGAATAACATTGTCATTAATCACATCGCTATCAATGGCTTTTTTGCCTTCATCACTGGCGATAAACCGAGCAATTGCAGTGGTGTTTTGGCTAATGCTGGCGATAATCTCATCGGCATCTTGTTGTAATATTTTTTCGGCTTTGGCGGACAATCTTGAACCATCATCACCATCATCAATAATAATCGTACCTTTTGGCAAAGATTCATTTTCTGTTAGGCTACTTCTACGGCGAAAATTGATGGCGGGGGCAAGCACTTGTTCCATTAATAAAGATAATGAAATGGCTTTTAACATATCATTCACCCCAGAAACGACATCGTCTTGATGAGCGTCAGGTTTGGCAATCAGGTTGGTAAATTGGGCGTGCGTTTTGCCAACACAATCTCGTGTTGCCCGTCCGATAATCTGCACCACTTCGGTCATAGAACCACGATACCCAATGGTCAAAACATGCTCACAATACACCCAGTCAAAGCCTTCTTTTGCCATACCCAAAGCAATGATAATATCCATATCATCACGGTTCTGAATCTGCGTCAAATATTGCTGAATCTTTGGGCGATAGCCATCGTCATCGGTAACCAAATCGGCAAGTTTTAATAATTTGCCTGTACGAGTTTTAATGCTCCAAATGCCTGTATTTTCATCTTGGCTAATTGGTTCACCAATCACATCCATAATTTTTCTGACCGTTTCATATTTATCAATTTCGGCTGATGATGAATTTACGCTTGGAATATGAACAATGGTTTTTTTGCTAATATCCAAACACTCTTTTAATGCCTTAAAAAAAGAATCTTGATAAAATTTATAATCTAAACTTAATGACTTTAAATATTCATAACCATTTAATTGTTCATAATAAGTATAAGTAACTTTTTCAAATTTGATTTCATCATCATTATCCAAAATTGGCACGGCATCGCCCCGAAAATAAGAGCCTGTCATCGCCACAATATGAGCACTAGAATGTGCCATAATCTCATCTACAATTGCCCCCAAGCGGTTATTATCACTGGCGGAAATATGATGAAATTCATCAATGCCTAATAATACATTGTCAAATAATTTGACATTTGCCACTTTATCATAACCAAATCTAAAAGTATGATGTGTGCAAATCAACACTTTGGCATCATTATTCATAAATTCGGCAAAAATATTGGTTTTGGTGTTGTCGCTGGCAATATTATCAATCAAACATAGGTTATACCGCTTATCAATTTGCCAATCGGCAAAAAAACCAAATTCACGCAGGGGTGTATCGGCAAATGACCGCCCAATACTCATCTCTGGCACGATAATAATCGCTTTTTTGATGTCTTGATGATGTAATTTATCCAATGCCAAAAACATCATTGCCCGAGATTTGCCTGACGCTGGGGGCGATTTAATCAGTAGATATTGACAATGGCGTTTTGCAAATGCCCGCTCTTGCATTTGTCGCATTCCCATTGCGTTATGCGTTTTGCTTTCGCCCGTTTGTTGATAAGTTTGATTGAGTAGCGATAAATTGGACATTGTTTTTTCCTAACATTAAATTCGGACTAAGGTCATCATGGGTTCAAATGAGTATAAGGCTGATTTTCTGCCCGCACTTTCTTCTTTCATTGTGAGTATGCCTTTATCGTGCAAAGTTCGCACAAAACGATTGGCGGTTGCAGGGGCGATGTCTGTTTTTTCAGCGAGTTGATTGCCACGAAAAACAGGATAAGTAAACACAAAATCTAGCACTTGCATTGCCCATTTTGATGATAAGGCATCGCTAAAAATCGGCTTCATTGCTTCATATAAATCACTGATATTTTGAGCAACGGTCAAATTAAAATGAGCTTGATTGGCAACGGCTTGTAAAAAGAATTCACACCACGCTGTCCAGTCGTTATTTTCAGATACTTGTCGCATCAGTGCCAAATATTCATCTTTATGCTCTTCAAAATAACCGCTGATATAAAAATGCGGTTCGCTAATTGCCCCTGCTTGCCACAACATTAGCGTAATGAGCATTCGCCCAATACGCCCGTTGCCGTCTTGAAAAGGGTGCAGGGCTTCAAACTCTAAGTGTGTAATGGCAGTTTTGGGTAGAATAGGCGTGGGATTTTGGTTGATGTACTCAAACAAATTATCCAAGCCGTGTTCTAATTTTTCTGGACTAATTGGCACAAACAAAATGGTTTTTTTATTGCGGTCAGCAAGGTAATTTTGTTCATTTTTAAATGCACCGGGGGATTTTGTTGCCCCACGCCCAAAGGATAACAGTTGTTGGTGTAGGGTTTTTATCAGTGATTTACTCAGTGGGTAGCCGTCTTTCATTGCTTTTTGAGCATTTTTTAAGGCTCGTTGATATAGCACAGTTTCAATAATGTCCGAACGCACTTCGCTTGGGGTTTCGTTTTCAGAGAAATCGGCTTCATATTGCAAAATCTCATCAAGTGTACTGATTGTACCCTCCATACGTGATGAAATCACTGCTTCTTGATTGCGAAGTGGTGCCAGCAAAATCTCGCTGTTGTGTAGATTTTTCAGCATTTGGTCATAGCGTGCCAAAGCGTCTGTGGCACTCAAAAGACTATTCATTAGGCGGTTGTAATCCAGCTCATTGGGTGGAAATTTGTCATAATGATAATCCACCGCTTGCGAAAAATCCAAAGCATTCAGCATTTTGTTACTCAAAAAAAGAAAAATATGATTAGCTAAATGTATTATCGCTCATTGGTGAGCAATAAGCAAGCTTGCTAATCATTTTTCATCAAATTTGATTAGCAAGACAGTTTGTCTCTCATCCGTGCAAAGCAAATCGGCTTGCTAATCATTTTTCATCAATTTTGATTGACAAAATCCACACATTCATCACTTCTTAGCCTTTTTCCCCGCTTGTTCTTTTGCCACCAGCATTTCATAGCGATTGAGCAAAAATGCCAATCGCTCGGCAGTATCGGCAAAGCCCTGTTCACGGTAGAGTTTGTCCACCGCCATATCCAGCTCACTGTGGGCGGTTTTAAGATTATCGGGCATCGTCTCTGGGTTGTACAGCTCGGCTAGGGTCATCCCTGTATTTAGCATTCTGGCACGCAGGATATTTTTGGCGAGGTGTTCTATCTGCTTTTTTTGTTCGTCATTAACGCTGGGAAATGGGAAAGTGTTATACACAATCGTCCCAGAATAACGGTACCCAACTCCCAAACGACCAGCCACCAACCGCATCCAATCATTATGTATTTGTGAATTTAAAATGGCAAAATCAAACATTGTTGCATTAGGAATAAGTTGATTGGCATCGCTAGAAATGACATCGTGATTTAAAAAATCAATGGGAATATAAGGGCGTTTTTCTGATGAAACACGGGGAACTAAAATATATTTTTCGGGATTATTTAAATCTCGAAATTGATGTGGGCGTTCAGCAAGTTTATTTGCTCCTTTATCTTTGCTTGCCAATCACATTTGGCGTACTTTTTCAATACGAGCTTTTACCATTGGCATTGTGTTTAATTCATCATCGCTAATATCAACCAGCCACAAACAATAACGAGCTTTGCCATTTAAAAATTCTTCTGCTCCCAATAATTTTTTAATCCATTTTTGTGCTTGTGGTTCTTGATTGATAAGTGTTTCTTTTTCGTCAGGGTCTAGCAATAAATGCCCGCCGTCCACAGGTTTATTGCCATAAATCATTGGCGAGCCAGTATGCAAAGGCTCACTGCGACTTTCTACCACACTATCTGAGCCAGCAATCAAATAAGGACTGATATTATCAACACTTTGCTGGGTGGTCGTATCCGTTTTATCATCATAATGATAAAGGATTTTATTGGTATTTAAAGGGTTGTTATTGGCGGTCAATCCCACCACGACCACATGTACGGTGGCAGGGTCTTTGGCGTTATTTTTCCACGCAAAACTTGGATAAGCAAAGCCAATGGTTAAATTCATTTTAAACAAATGCGGAAATAACATCGCCACTTGTTCGCCTTGTACGATAGAATTGGTGGCAACCAATGCCATTTTTGCGTGCGAATTTGCAATATATTGCCCTGCTTTATAAAAAAAGCTTGCCACATAATCCAAAAATTTGTATTTTTTAAATCCTTTAAATACAATGTCCATATCCGTATCTTGCTCATCATTACGCTTGCCAGAGCCATTAAACGGTGGATTGCCGACAATATAAATTTCGTCTGTACCATTATTGGGGCAGATTTTTTGCCAATCGGTGCGTAGGCTGTTGGTGCAGATAATATGTCCGCCTTGTTGTAAGGGTAGGGTATCTCGGCAATGCCCAAAATTTTTGCGAAAAATAATGTTCATCTGGTGGTCAGCCAAATACAGCGACAAATAGGCAATTTGCACAGGAAAATCATCGCAATCAATGCCATAAAAATTTTCTAGGCGAATTTCGCTGTCATAACCAAACGCCAAACTGCCTTGTTCTGACTTTCCGCCAATCAGTTTTTGGATTTCGGCAATCGTATCCATTTCCAAAAGTCGCAAGGATTTGTAAGTGGTAATCAAAAAATTGCCCGAGCCACATGCAGGGTCAAAGACTTTAATTGCTCGCAGGCGTGTTAAAAAATCATCTAGGCGTGCTTTTTTTTGGTTTTTGGCTTTGTTGTCATCGCTTAGGGCGATGAGTTTGTCCAGTTCTTGGCGTAAAGGATTGATAAATAACGGTTCAATCACTTTTTTGATGTTGCTGACTGATGTGTAATGTTGTCCAAGCTGACTTCTTTGGGCAGGGTCTATCACTGCTTGAAACATAGAACCAAAAATATCTGGGTTAATCTCGCTCCAATCTAGGCGAGAACATTCAATCAGCACCCTGCGAGCACGGGCGGTA
Organism: Moraxella sp. ZY210820; assembly: GCF_030674635.1. Classification (NCBI taxonomy): domain Bacteria; kingdom Pseudomonadati; phylum Pseudomonadota; class Gammaproteobacteria; order Moraxellales; family Moraxellaceae; genus Nasibacterium; species Nasibacterium caprae. The sequence goes on from NZ_CP089978.1 coordinate 66,798, forward strand.
AAAATGGGAATGGCATAAAAATCAGCAAACAAACCGCCATTCACATAAGGAAAAGCGTGTAAATAAGTTGGATAATTGGCACGCTCGGGGTGATTTTGCGGTAGGTTTAACACACAAAAAAGATGCTCAAAAAATTCGTGTAGGTCGCTACCGTCTGTTTTGCTAAAATTTTCTACGGCATTGGCAAAACTGTCTTTGTCAAAAATCCCCGTATCATCGGCAAAAAAGCAAAAGAGTAAGCGTGTCAAAAATAGATTTAGGGCGTGAATGTCGTCTTTGTTGGTTTGAAAATTGTTGTGTTTTTTGATTTGGTCAAACAATCGCCCCATTTTTTCGGACGCTTTGACATCGGCTGGGTGTTCGCTGTATTGCTGGGCTTTTTCAATGCCAACCAATGGTAAAAAGAAAGTAAAATCCGAATTTAATTCATCAAAACGCTCAATGATGAGCGTTTCATCTCGTTTGATGTCATATGCCAGTACCTTGTCAAAATCGGTCAAAAAGATGATGCGGATTTTATTTTTCTTGATGGCAGGATTGGCTTTGATGTCGTCCAAAATAGGATAAAATGCTGATAAGTCTTGTTTGTCCACCTGCTCAAAATACAGATGACTTTTGCGAGCAATGCCTGTTAGACCTGTGTTTGCCACAGGGTTATTGCCGTTTTTTAGGGTGGTAATGGTGGTTTTGGAAGTGCCTGTCAGCATCAAAAAATCATAAACAAAGGTGTCTGGGTTGGGGTTTTGTCCTAAGCGTTCTAATTCTTCATAAAAATGGGTTTGGTTAAATGACATTGTAAGTTCCTAAAAATGTGCTAAATGAGAGTATTTTAGCATTTTTTTGGGGAGTTTGGTGAATGGTAAAAAATTTTATAAGAATATATTTTAAAACGTGTTATACTTATATTTTATGTTTACCTAAATTAAGCATTAAAAACCACATGGCATTTGCTGTCCTAACCATGTGGTTTTATTCTGCAAGTAACAACCTTGTAAATTCCTATGATTTGCTATTAAACAATAGAAATCATCAACACAGCTCCTTTTCCATTTTCGTCATCCTGACTTCCTTTGCTGTAAAGGTATTATGCCAAAAATCAGGTATCGCTAATAGTCGCCAATAACGCCAATATCTGTAAGCTAAAACGTACAAGCACGACTATTTTTTACCCATCATTAAAAAATCTATAATTTCAGGCAATTTATCAGCAAAATCACTCATCACATGGTCGCCATCAGGCTCTAATAGAATGCGTGGTATACTATCACTTACTTGATGAAAATAACTTAAACTGTGTCGATAATCGAGTACATCATCGCCTTGTTTAAGCATTAGCCATAAAGTTTGAGCGTGTACAATTTTTTGTGGACGATAGGTCATAAACCAATGCAAATCTGCTTTGCGTATCTGCCAACCACCTTGAGTGGTGTATAAAATATCATCATCTTGATAATCTTCAAGTAAGCCTTGTGCAAAACGATTTAAACTCTGTTCTGGAAATAAACTTGGATTAAGCAAAACGGTACGACACGCATAATGCTGATGTAATAAAGTAGCAAAAAAGCCACCCAATGAACTGCCTACAATGGCGACTTTGTGTGGAGATAATTCATTAATTTTCTGATGTAATAACGCTAAAACCTGTTGTGGTGGTGCATTTAAATCAGGACAATGCACTTGCACATCAGGAAAATATTGCTGACAAAATTCACGTAATAAGCAACCTTTATAGGCATTATGATTGCTATTTAAACCATGTAGATAAATAATATGTAACATCAGACGGTTCTCAATATAGAGAGAAAATCATTCAACTTTCTCGTAAATCTGTCTAAATGATTGCTTAATATATCTGAAATTGCTTTAGTGCCAATAATTCCATGTATATTTAATCAACATTGCAAAACACATCAACACAATCATTGGACGGATTAATTTTACACCACCTTTAACAACCATTTGTGAACCCAAATAAGCACCTATCGCTTGTCCTATCATCATACAAAAACCGATAATCCAAACAATTTTTCCACCCAAAATAAAAAATACTAAAGATGCAAAATTTGTAGCAAAATTTAATAGTTTTGCTGTTGCAGTCGCCTGAATAATTTCTCGCCCACGTAAAATCACATTACTTAAACTAAAAAATGTACCCACTGCAGGTCCGAAAAAACCATCATAAAAGCCAATTACAGGTACAATTGTTGTTTGCCAAGCACGTTCACTCATTTTAGCAGGTCGTGGCTCAGCCCCTAAATTGGGCATAAATAAAGTGTAAATCCCAATAATAGCAATTAGAATAGGAATAATAATGGTTAAAGATTGAGCATTAATCAGTTGTAAAGAAATTGTGCCTAAAGCAGACCCTACAAATGCCATAACTAAAGCCAATTTAATTTGTTTGGGATGAATTAAACCTTTACGGATCATGGTTAATGAAGCAGAAAAAGAACCTGCACAGGCTTGTAATTTATTGGTCGCTAAAGCAGAAATTGGCGACATACCTGATAATAATAGTGCAGGAATGGTTAATAAACCACCACCGCCAGCAATCGCATCAACAAAGCCTGCGACTAAAGCAACGCTTATTAAAATAGCGACTAATTCAAAGCTCAGTTGAAAATCCATAATATTGACCTAATCATATGGAGTCATGTTAATTTGTACAGACAGAATATTTTCCACCTGTACAAAAAAATACTATTTTTTTACACCTGCCTGTAATAATAACGCACCTAAGCCACCAATTTTTTGCTCGTTTTTAGCAGATTTTTTAGCTTTATCGGTAGGCATTTTCTTTGCAGTTTTAGCATTTACGGTTGATGAAGATTTCACGCCCTTTTGTTGAGTACGCATGGTTAAATTAACACGTTTACGTTCAATATCAACCGTTAAAACCTTCACTTGCACGATTTGCCCTGCCTTCACCACTTGATGTGGGTCGCTCACAAATTGGTCAGCTAATTCCGAAATATGCACTAAACAATCTTGATGTACGCCAATATCAACAAATGCACCAAAATTGGTTACATTAGTAATAATACCTTCTAATTGCATACCTTCTACTAATTGTGATAATTCAGTAATATCTGCACGGAATTGAGCTGTTTTAAATTCAGGACGTGGGTCGCGTGCAGGTTTTTCCAATTCTGCTAATACATCTTGCACGGTTAATAAACCAAATTGCTCATCGACAAATTGTTCTGCTTTAATCTGACGAATAATGTCGCTATTAGCAATCATATCTTGCACATTCACTTGCTGAGTTTTGGCGATTTTTTCCACTAAAATATAACTTTCAGGGTGTACCGCAGATGCATCAAGCGGTTGGTCGCCCTGTTGAATGCGTAAAAAACCTGCCGCTTGTTCAAAGGTTTTATCGCCCAAACGTGGCACTTTTTTCAACTGCTGACGATTTTTAAAAATACCATAAGTTTTACGATATTCTACAATTTGTTGTGCTACATTTTTATTTAAACCTGCAATATAGGCTAAAATTGCAGGCGAAGCTGTATTTACATCAACACCAACCGCATTCACACAGTCTTCCACTACTGCATCGAGTGCTTTTGCCAAATCAGTTTGATTGACATCATGTTGATATTGCCCCACACCAATCGATTTAGGGTCAATTTTCACTAATTCTGCTAATGGGTCTTGTAAACGTCGTGCAATGGATACCGCTCCACGAATTGATACATCTAAATCAGGTAGTTCTTGTGATGCTAATTCACTTGCTGAATATACTGATGCCCCTGCTTCACTCACCACAATTTTAGTTAATTTTAAATCCGAATGTTGGCTCATCATATCGGCAACTAATTGTTCTGTTTCACGGCTGGCTGTACCATTGCCTATCGCAATCAATTCAATTTGATAGGTTTGACATAAACGTGCTAATTCTGCGATAGAGCCTTGAGTATCATTTTTCGGTGTAAAAGGATAAATCGTACTATGAGCTAAGACATCGCCTGCATTATTGACTACCGCCAATTTTACACCTGTACGAATGCCAGGATCGACACCTAAAGTACAACGCCCACCTGCAGGTGCAGATAATAATAAATGGCGTAAATTTTCCGCAAATACTGCAATCGCTTCTTGTTCTGCTTGTAAACGTTTTTCAGTTAATAATGATGTTTCAATCTGCGGACGGATTTTACCTAACCAAAATAAGCGTACAGTTTGTTGTAAAAACTGTTGGCGTTCGCTATTTTTTACTTGATTTAATTGAAAATGCTGTTGGATATAATCTAAACAATCATCATGTTCACTATCAATTTTAACATTTAAAATATCTTCTTGTCGTCCACGTAAAATAGCTAACATACGATGTGATGGCACTTTATGCAAAGGTTCAGAAAATTCAAAATAATCACGGAATTTATGACCAACTTGTTGTTTTTCTTCATTGGCTAATTGGCTTTTTAATACGGCGACTTTAGCAAATTTTTGTTTTAATTCAAATGTTAAAGCAACATCTTCTGCCCATTGGTCAATAATAATATGCTGAATCGCATCTAATTGACTATTGATGTCTGCATAGGCATTATCAAATTGTTCAGGCTGATAATCTGCTAAAATCGTACTTGGTGCAATATCTTCACTTAACACTTTATCGGCAAATTCGCCTAAACCTGCTTGTTTTGCTTTGGCTGAACGGCTGGTTTTCTTTGGTTTATAAGGGGCGTAAATATCTTCCAACTCGGTTTTCGTTTGTACATTTTCAATGCGTTGTAGTAAATCATCACTTAATTTATTTTGTTCTTGTAAGGCTTGAAGAATGACAGTACGGCGTTCATTTAACTCACGCAAATAATGTAAACGACTTTCTAATTGGCGTAATTGTATGTCATCTAACCCTTGTGTAACTTCTTTACGATAGCGTGCAATAAAGGGAATGGTTGCACCACTATCCATCAGCTCAATGGCAGCTTGTACTTGTATCTGACGAATGTTTAATTCTTGTGCTAACTGCTGTGTTAAATCAGTCATTGCAATGTCCTGTATATCAAATAGTTAAGTCCTGCATTATAAACCTTGATATTTAAATACTCAATCATCTTAATTTGCAAACAAGGCTTTTAAATATTGTAAAAAATACATAAAATATGTTGTCAAACACCATCAAACGTGGTTCAATCAACCAGCAAACATTTTTTGTAAAATAGGAATAAATCATGCTACAGTTTTCGTTAAATCATCACGTTGCTTCATTAACTTGGGTACTGACCACCGAGCAACAACAAACACAACACGCTGAACATTATCAACTTAATCAAGCACCATCTTTATTTGATATTTACCAGTTCAAGGCAAAATTTAATCAAACTCTAAATACAATGAATGAGCAACAACAAGCCATTCATTTTGTAGGTTTAGGTGATACCGCAGAATTAACCGCAACTAAATTAGCAAAATTAGCTCAAACCATCATTAAAGCAAGCGAGAAAAATTTTAGTGAAATTTCGATTGATATCAATGCATTACCTGAACAATTTCATGATTTATTTGCCTTAAATTTAACGCAATCAGCATATCATTTTGATGAATTAAAATCAGAACAAACGAGTTATAAGTTAAATCAAATTAATTTAATGAGTGCATCAACACCATTAACAGAACAACGTTTAGCCGTTATTCAAGCAGTACAAATCGGACAAAATACTGCTCGTGATTTGGGCAATATGCCACCAAATTTATGTTTTCCAGAATATTTAGCAGAACGTGCGATCGCACTGGCTAATGAATTTCCAGACTTGCTAAAAGTTACTGTACTTGACCATGCACAAATGCGTGAATTGGGTATGAACGCATTTTTAGCTGTTGCTCAAGGTTCGGTGCGTGAAGGACGTGTCATTACCTTAGAATATCAAGCACAGCGTGATGAGCAACCTGTGGTATTAGTCGGTAAAGGTATCACTTTTGATACAGGCGGTATTTCACTTAAACCGGGTGCTAACATGGACGAAATGAAATTCGATATGTGTGGTGCTGCGTCTGTATTAGGGACAATGCGTGCCTTATGTGAAGCACGTTTGCCAATTCATGTGGTTGGTGCGATTGCATCTGCTGAAAATATGCCATCTGGTCATGCTACACGTCCAGGGGATATTGTGAAAAGTATGAGTGGACAAACAGTTGAAATTTTAAATACCGATGCAGAAGGGCGTTTAGTTTTATGTGATACTTTGACCTATGTCGAACGTTTTAACCCTGCTTTAGTGATTGATATTGCAACATTAACAGGGGCTTGTGTTGTTGCCTTAGGTAAAGTTTATACAGGATTATTCTCTGAAGATGTTGAACTGATTCAAGAATTGCAAAAAGCAGGCGAACAAGCACACGACCGTGTATGGAGTATGCCTGTTGATGAAGATTATCAAGAATTATTAGATTCTAACTTTGCAGATATGGGTAATATTGGTGGACCTTATGGCGGTGCGATTACGGCGGCGTGTTTCTTAAAACGCTTTACTAAAGCCTACCGTTGGGCTCATTTAGATATTGCAGGTACAGCATGGTTATCAGGTACAGCAAAAGGTGCAACAGGTCGTCCTGTACCATTACTCATGCAATTTTTAGCTAATCGTACACGCTAATTTTATTTATGCACATTCGCTTTTATCTTTTTGAAAAAAGCCCAGAACGACAAGCTGAAAGTGCTTGTCGTTTATGTCGTAAAATTTTACAGCAACAGCCAAATGCACAGATTTGGCTGTATTGCCCCGATAAAGTTTTACAAAACACGCTAGATGATTTATTATGGCAGTTTGATGCAAGTAGTTTTATCGCCCATGATATTGATGATGAATATGCACCTATCAATATATCAGCACAATTACCGCAACAATTTCCAGCCATTGCTCAACAAGCATGGATTATTTTTAATTTTTCCGATCAAGCCTTTGATTGGCAGGTCATACACTATCAAGTGATTGAAATTATTGAACATCACGAACAGCAACGCCAAATAGGACGTGCTAAATTTACAGCTTATAAACAGTTAGGTCTATCGCCAACAGTTTATAAACTTTAACTCTAACTTAGGAAAAGTCTATGTTTAACTTTGATAAAGATTTCAACCGACGTTGGGCAGAAACCCCAGCTATGGTACGTCAAGTATTACAAAATGATTTAGCTCGCCTTGAACAATTGCTTGATCCAGACACCGATTTTGAAAAATGGAAAACACAGGAACTTAAATCTCGTTTGCAATCTAATCAAATGATTGAACAAACCTATTTGGATATTAAACAAAATCTAAAACTTACCAAGCAGAATCTATTACAAATGGTTTTAGAAAAAAAATTAGCACAAAAACGTGCTGATGAAATTGCTCATCAACAAAAATTACAGCAAGAAGAAATTCAGCAAAATTTAAAACAAATCCAAACCTTACAACATATTGGTACACAAGTTCAACAAGAAAGCCAAAACTATGCTGAGCGTTATGGAAAAACGATGCCAAGTGCTGTACCTTTGAATCCAACAGATCAAAACTATATTGAAAATTTACGATTACATTTAGAATCTGAAACGGAGACTTTTATCCAACAAGCGGTTCAAGATTATCGTCAAAGTTTACGTCAAATTGCACAGGAAGAAATTGAATTATTATTATTACAAGCAGAAGAAAATCTTGAAAAATTAAAGCAAAATAATCAATAAACACTGCATATTGTACGGGGTGAATAGCCATTCGCCCTAGCTGTCTAATTTTTAAATTATTTTGCTATATTTTTATTGATAAATCTCTTTTAAGTGCAATTGTTTTGGAATGCGATTAAAATCCCATTGAGCGATGGCTTGAGTAAGCATACGTGATGGTGTATCAATATCAACAATAGGTTGATTTAATGCGGTAAATGCTTGTTGTAATAATTGGGGAGCTTGTTGTATCTCTAAAGCATGGGCAAGATTTTGTTTAGATAATTTCTGCCCTGTGGCATTCATCGCTAAGGGTAAATGTCCATATTGTAAACGTGGATAGCCCAAAATTTGCCCTAACCAAATTTGTCTTGCAGTATTATCTAGTAAGTCTGCACCACGGATAATATGAGTAATGCCTTGCAAATAATCATCTACCACAACAGCAAGTTGATAGCTAATAATCCCATCACGGCGTTTAAGTACAAAATCACCTAAATCATGCAATAAACAACTGGATTGATGACCTTGTAACAAATCATCAAATTCAATGATGTCTTGATTTACTTTTAAACGGATAGCGTTATTGTTAAAATCTAAAGCTAAATTTCGACACGTGTTGGCATAAATTGTTGAGCCATTTAATTGTTTACGTGTGCATTGGCAAGCATAAATCGCATTTTGTTGCCGTAATTGTTGTAGCACTTGCTCGTAAATATCTAGGCGGTCTTTTTGAAAAATAATCTTGTCATCATATTCAAATGCAAATGCATCGATACATTGCAAAATATGCTGTTCACTATTGGGGTAAATACGGGGAATATCAGTATCTTCAATGCGAACTAGCCAACGTCCACCATGATGTTTAGCATCACAATAACTCGCAACTGCGGTAATTAATGAGCCAAAATGGAGCGGACCAGTAGGTGATGGAGCAAAACGTCCAACATAGGCACTAGAAGAATATTGAGACATCACAGATAAGAGATACAATGCAAAAAGGGGAATAAATCCCCTCTAATGGTTGATTTTAACCGTTTTCTTGCTTTTCTTTGATTTCTGCTAAAGTTTTACAATCAATACATAAAGTCGCTGTAGGGCGTGCTTCTAAACGACGTAAACCGATTTCTGTACCACATTCTTCACAAAAACCATAATCACCAGCAGTAATATCTGCTAAAGATTGTTCAATTTTATGAATTAATTTACGTTCACGGTCGCGAGTACGCAATTCGATTGCAAATTCTTCTTCTTGTGTTGCACGGTCATTTACATCAGGCAGTGCTGTTGAGTCATCTTGCATACTGTGAATAGTACGGTCTGCTTCACTCACTAATTCTGCTTTCCATGCCATTAAAATTTGACGGAAATGTGCAAGTTGTCCATCTGACATATATTCTTCATTTTTCGCTGGCTGATAAGGTTCATAGCCAAACAAACCATTGTTGTTGTTTGTAGGAGTTGCTGGAACTGTTTCAGTAGCAACTTCTTCAGTTTTCACTTTAGTTTTACGTGGACGCTTTACTTTTTCAGTTACAGTTTCATCTGCGATGATTGTTTCGTTGGTCATAACACATTCCTCAATGTTGGGTGATGACACTATCGTTTACACGACAATAATTCCATATCATTCACCTAAATTTTCACGCATAAAAATAGGCTAATTTTGGGGGAAATATCATACAGACTTTTTGATAAATATGATAGTCTCTAAATTGTAAAAAAATGTGATATATTTCAATATATCACATTTAAAATACAGATTAATATCCCGGATAGTGCGTATAAATATGTTGGAAGACATTTAAATAATGCAATTCTGTTTCATAAGTGCCATCTGCTTTTAATACTAAACTGCGATATGCAGGTGCGGTATTATCTAAAGAAAAATCAACGCTTTGTGGTTTAAACTGTATCGATGTTGCAGGAATGCTATAAAAATCAATATGTTGCCATTTGCAATGGAATGCTTGATGAACATGACCCATAAAGCACGCTTTTAGATGCGGAAATTGTTGAATAACATCTAATAATTGTTGTGAATTTTTCAGTTTATGTTCATCAAGCCATTTTGAGTTCATTTCAAACACATGATGATGAAAAGCCAATAATGTTGGTTTTTGATGTACTGATAAATGTTGCTGTAAAAAGTCTAATTGTGCTTGTGAAATACAGCCATCAATACGACCAACCACTGCACTATTGAGCATAATCAATTGCCATGTGCCTAAATCAATCACACTTGGTTGAATAGATGGACTATCAGGCTCATTATTAGGAAAATATTTAGGATTATCATGATTGCCTAAAGTCTGGAAAAAAGGCACACCTAAACTCTGCATAGCAGTGAGATAGCGTTCATAAGTTGCAGGGTAAGAATCTTGAGTTACATCACCCGTATGAAACACTGCTGTCATGTGCGGAAAGTTTTGTTTAATTTTTTGTAAAATATGAGAAAAATGTTGTTCGGGTTTAACGCCTACAAAACGCTCATCAGGGTCAGCCAATAAATGGGTATCACTAATTTGAATCAGCGTAATATCATCTTGGGTAGGATTTAATGTAATCATAACATATCCTTATGCAGTTATTGCTGTGGTTTTAATATATTGAGAAAGCCATTGTAATGCCATAATCACAGGTGCATTATGCAAACGCCCAGAAGAGAGCAATTCATCAACATGTTGATAATCGAAAATATGCACTAAAATATTCTCCCCTTCATTTGCCATACCATGTACTTGACCTTGTTCAGGAATATCACACTGGGCAACATATAAATCAAAAATTTCTGAACAGGCCCCTGCTGATGGATAAAATGTAAACAAATGCTGTAATTGTTGTACTTCACAACCTGCTTCTTCTGCACATTCACGGCGGATACACGACTCAGGAGATTCATCGCCATCAAGTACACCAGCCACAATTTCTAATTGCCATGGTGAATGTTTGTCGTGTACTGCACCAACACGGAACTGTTCAATTAAGATAAATTTTTGTTGTTGATGATTGCAAATTAATGCACCAGAAGCATGGGGACGATGAATAGTTTCACGCTGGATATGAATATCCGCTTGTTGATGATAAGCACGATGTGAAATATTTAGACGTTTAACGGTAAGAAAACCTTGATATAAAGTTTCTTCGGATAAGATATGGTAGTCATTTTGGTTAAAACTTGCTTGGGTTAAAATGTTCATTCTTAATCCGTCAAACGATTGCAAATGGGGTATATTAACGAATATTTTAGAATTTATGTTTTAAAAAAGCAACTTATTTTTATAAAAAATAAAAATAAATTGTTTGAAATCAATCACATAAAACTTTAAACCTTATAAGAATTATGTGATTTATTTCACAAATTTGCTTGTTACATGGCAGGTTGTACTTGCTTTAACTCATCAGGATTGAGTGCATAAACATAGGCTTGAGTTGGGGTGGCATCATCAAATTCTGCTGTTACCATAACACGTTGATAGCCTTCACCTTCGAATTCATCTAAACGTTGCCAATGTTGTTCTAAATCTTCAGATTTAAAAATAAAGCCTTTAATCAAATCACCATCATCGTCAGGAATGACTGCGGGAAAACCCATTGCTGCACCCCAGCCGTTAGGATATAAATAACCACGAATGGTTGCAGGTGTCCAAGTACCTTTTAATTCAGCCAGCTGATGAGCATTAGCACGCCCTGGTGCGAGTGTACCATAAACAAAAAGTTGTTCTATCATAATTATTTACCATGTTATTAAACTTGCTTATTTTAAAAAATAAAGCAAGTAAATCAAGTGGATTTTTGTAGGTGTTGTTGTTGAGCAAAATATTGTTTCGCCATGTATTTGCCCAAAATTGGCACAATAAAAATCGGTAATTGAAATGCACCAATTAGCGGTAAAAACATTGTACCTAAAAAAGGTGTAGCGATAATATAAGCCAACATGGTATTACGCCCTGTACAAGTAAGTGCTGCAATAATCCCCACATCTTGTCCATAACGGCGATAACTGAAATAAGCACCAAAATAAAAAATCAATGCAATGACCATTGAGATGGCTAATAAAGTGAGTGCTTGTAGTAGATTTTGGTCAAATAAATCACGAAAGCCACCAATTAAACCTAAGGGGAACATCATTAATAATACAATATTAAATGGTGCAATTTTAATATAATATTTAGCTAATATATTGGTCGGAATAATTTTTCTTAGTACAATGGCTAATATCATTGGTAGGATAATATAAATGGCTAAACGTTCCATATAAGCAGTCATATTTAAACTGGCATTTGGATCACCCATCAATATTAATACTACTAAAATGGTTAGTGGCATAATCAATGTTGATACAATAGTCTTTGCCATCGCTAATAAAGCATCAAAACCGACTGCATTCACTAAAGCACCGCTACCAAAAAGCGGTGCGGTTGCCCCTAAAATCGCAATGGCTAGTAGTAAATCATCTCGTATGCCTACTGCATAGGCAATTGCCGTGCTAATTATGCACAAAATGACTGTTTGTAGTAGTGCAAATCCCCAAACTAAGGGCGTACTTAGCCGTTGAATGAGTTGTTTTTGGTCGATGCCCAATAATGTAAAAAACATCAAGAAAAATAAAACTTGGGGCAAATAAGGAAAAACTGCATGAGAAAGACTTGGTACTAAAAATCCAAGCAAACAGCATAAAGGCATGATAATCGTGCCATGTCGTGCAATAAACTTTAACATATCAACATTGTTTCTGAATTAGACAGTAATAAAAACCATCTCCGCCTTGTGCTTGTGGTAATAATTGACGACCATAACGTTGAGCAATACCCCAATTAGCATTAATCGGTTGATGAATAGCATCATCATGCGTTGCAAAAAAATCTGCCATTTGTTGTTCATTTTCCGCTTTTAAAATAGAGCAAGTGATATACAGTAAAGTTCCACCTGCTTTGAGTTGTTGCCACATTTGATTTAAAATGTTTTTTTGTAAAGCAACAGTTTGTGTAATATCATCAGCCTTGCGTAATAAACGAATATCTGGATGACGGCGTATTACGCCTGTAGCGGTACATGGTGCATCTAAAATAATACAATCAGCTAGCGTATCTGTTTTAAACGTGGTTGCATCTGCGGTAATACATTGTACAGGTAGATGATTGAGTTTTAAACGTTGTAAATTTTCATGTACACGTTGTAAGCGTTGTTCATCATTATCTAAGGCAATGAGTTGTTTTACTTGATATTTTTCTAAAATATGTGTAGTTTTTCCACCCGGTGCAGCACAGGCATCAATCACGATTTTATCATCTAAATTGGGTAAAATTTCGGCACACAATTGGGCGTGTTCATCTTGCACCATAAAATCGCCATCAGCAAAACCTGCTAAATCAGGTACATTGATTGTATTTAAAATATGTATGCCCATACTCGCATATTGTGTGGTTTGATACTCAATCGCTTGTTCATTTAAACGCTGGCAATATGTTTCACGTGAAACATGACGTTGATTGATACGCAACGTTAATGGTGCAATGTGTTTTAGTTGTTGTAATAGATTGCTAAATAATTCATCTTGTTCGCTCCAATCTTTTTTTAAGCGTTTATAGAGCCAACTTGGTAAGCCGTGAGCTTGTTGTAATTGTTGTTGAAATTGTTCTGTTTCACGTGTAGCTTTACGTAAAATTGCATTGACTACGCCACTAATGCCACTAAATCCTAATTGTTTAACAGCTTCAACTGTTTCAGAAATACTGGCATGATGAGAAATACGAGTACATAAAATCTGATATAAACCTACATATAAACAAGTTTCAACTTTAATATTATTTAATGGTTTTGCTAGTAATGGTAAGGCAATCGCTTTCAGTGCAAACCATTGACGTAACGTTCCCAATAACAATTCATGAAATAATGCTTTGTCTTTAGGTGCAATTTGCTGTAATTGCGTTGGTAGTAAATGTGAGAGAGATTGTCCTTGTTGTACTGCTACCAATGTTTGTACCACTTTGGCACGCAAATTAAGATGTGCCTGATTCATTGTAAAATTTGTCCTACGTTTAATTTTTGAGTTTGTAAAATCTGTGTACTATTCAATGCCTTACCGCCTGCCCATTGCAATTCGGTTAAACGTAAACTTGTCCCTTGTCCACAAGCAATGGTTACGCCGTGTTTATCAATGTTTAAAATTTCACCACATGATGTTTGATGTGTCATATCGCTAATTTGGGCTGACCATACACGCAAATTTTGGCTATCATCAAGCATACAAAATGCCACAGGAGCAGGATTAAATGCACGAATATTTAAATCAATTTGTTGAGCAGTTTGTTGCCAATCGATTTTAGCCTCATCTTTGCTGATTTTTTCAGCATAATTGGTTAAGCTTTCATCTTGTACTTGGCGTTGTGCTTGATAGTTTGATAAAGTTTGTTCATCTTTTAATACTTCACAAATCGCTGTTGCACCGATATTGGCTAAGGTATCGTGTAAAGTGGCAGTGGTATCATGTTGATAAATTGGACAAGCTATTTTATACAGCATATCGCCTGTATCTAAACCTTTTGCCATTTGCATAATAGTTACCCCCGTTTCACTATCACCCGTTTGAATGGCTCGATGAATCGGAGCTGCACCACGCCAACGTGGTAATAATGATGCATGAATATTTAAGCAACCATATTTTGGCATATCAAGCACCGCTTGCGGTAAAATTAAACCATAAGCCGCTACTACCATCACATCAGCATTGAGTGCTTGTAATTCTGCTTGAGCTAATAATCCTTCTTCTGTACTGCTTTTAAAATGTAATGGCTGATAAACAGGGATATTATGCTCCAGTGCTAAGGTTTTAACGGGCGATGCAGTTAGTTTTTGCCCACGTCCTGCTTTACGGTCAGGTTGCGTATAAACAGCGATAATATTGTGTTCAGTGTTTAATAGAGCTTGTAGTGCGATTTTGGCAAATTCAGGTGTACCTGCAAAAATAATATTCATTTTATCATCATAAACATCGGGAAAATTTTATAACAGTATAATGAATAATTGCTAAAAAATCTATGTACTATTATAAGAATACATCATCAATCTGATATTTAGCTTATTCATGCATTTGTTTGATTGTGGTTAAACATTGTTCTTTTTTGATGTAAACAGCGTTACTCCAATACTCGCTAAAATAATACAACCTAACGCTAAAATCTGCCATAACAATAAATTTTCTTTTAATAAAATAAAGCCTGTTAATGCAGCTAAAGCAGGAGATAAACTTGTTAAAGTACCATAGACCATTTTATTTAAAAATTTGAGTGCATATAAATCCAAAGCGTACGGAATTGCAGTCGCTAACAATGCAATCGCAAAAGCAATATGCCAATACTCAAATTGTAATAATGCCGATGGATTCTGCCACAATCCGAAAGGCAATAAATATAAAGCAGAAATAGCGATACCAATCGTTAAACCGTGCATACCTATATTTTGTTGCACAATGCGTTGCCCGAAATGAATATAACACCCCCAACATACACCTGCACCTAATGCAAATATCGCACCTAAAAGTGAAAAATGCTCTAGTTGTTGAAATGGAATTAAGCCAATAATACCTAAAATTGCCAATATTACCCAAATATAATCCCGTTTTTGTTGCACAGCGAGTAATGCTACTGCCAAAGGTCCTGTAAATTCAATCCCCACTGCTATCCCTAAAGGAATACGTTCTAAAGCGAGATAAAATAGAATATTCATTAAACCTAAAGAAAGACTGTATAACATTAAATCTTTCCATACCAATGTTTTAAGTTTTGCAATAATTCTCCACGAACGAAAAATACAAAAAACTAAAATAAAGGCAAAAAATAAGCGTAAAATCGTTACACTTAAAGGGTCTAAAGCCTGAAATAGCTGTTTTGCTAACGAAGCACTGACTTGATAAGATAACATCGAAATCAGCATACAAATAATGGCAATGCTATGATGGGACATAAAATAAATCAAAGGATAAATTATCTGCTATTTTAGCAGAAATTGCTGTTTCAACAAGAAAGAGCAGAAAATATCTGCTCTCTGTAAAATCCATTATTTAGTCTAATTTACATCAAAATCTGTTTTAAACTATCAACCAAACGCTGATTTTGCTCCGCCGTGCCGATGGTAATGCGTAAAAATTGGTCAATGCGTGGTTTATTAAAATAACGCACAATAATGCCCATTTCACGCAATTTTTGAGCGATGTCGCTGGCATTTTGTGTATGACGAGCAAAGACAAAATTCGCTTTTGATGGCAATACATCAAAGCCTAAATTGTTCAATTCTTGCACTAAAATTTCACGATTTTCAATCACTTTTCGGCATTGAGCGACAAAATACTCTTGGTCTTGGAATGATGCTACAGCTCCTGCAATCGCCAATCTATCCATTGGATAAGAATTAAAGCTATTTTTCACCGTTTCTAAGGCAGTAATTAAATGTGGTTGAGCCATCGCATAACCCACACGCAAGCCCGCCAATGAACGAGATTTGGATGTGGTTTGACACACGATTAAATTATCATATTTTTCAATCAGTTGAACCGCACTTTCTGCACCAAAATCAACGTATGCCTCATCAATCACCACCACTGAATTGGCATTATTTTGCAATAATTGTTCAATCTCGTTTAATGTAATCGCTCGCCCAGTCGGTGCATTAGGATTGGTAATGATAATTCCGCCATTTTCCTGTGAATAATCATCGACATTAAGCGAAAAATCATCACGTAAAGCAATAGTTTTTGCTTTAATTTCAAAAAGCTGACTATAAACAGGATAAAAACTATAGCTAATATCTGGGTACAATAACGGTTTATCTTGTACAAAAAATGCCTTAAAAATATGAGCCAATACTTCATCAGAACCATTGCCCACAAAAATATTTGCGATATTCAGTCCTTGTTGCTCGGCAATCGCTTGTTTAAGTTCGCTTGCATCTGGGTCAGGATAAAGTTTTAGACTATCCGCTTGATTTTCCAAGACCTTTTGAATGGCTTCTGCTACTTTTGGCGATGGTGGATAAGGATTTTCATTGGTATTAAGTTTCAGCAGGTTAGCAATTTTAGGTTGCTCGCCCGGAATATACGGCTCAAGTTCACGCACCAATGGCGACCAAAAGCGTTTTTGAGTTTCAGTAATGTTCATCATATTCTCTCTAAAATAAATTTAATGACCTTGTTCGTTTAGGATACGGTAATTATCACAGCCAAGTTGCAGTCCATTATCACAGGCTTTAGCAAACCATTGTTTAGCTACACTTTTATTTTGTTTTACGCCCTTACCATGTTCATACAGTACCCCTAGATTATTTTGAGCGTCAGAAATACCTTGTTGAGCCACTTCAGTGTACCATTTAACAGCTTGTTGATAATCTTGTTTTATACCTTGACCATATTCGTACATCATACCAACTTGATATTGAGCTTCTGCAATACCTTGTTGGGCTGATTTTTCATACCATTCAAAAGCTTTTTGGTAATCTTGAATAACGCCTAGACCATGATAATACATAAAACCCATATTATATTGAGCTCCTGCATACTCTTGTTTAGCTGATTTTTCATACCACTTAACAGCTTTTTGATAGTCTTGGCGAACACCATGACCTAGATGGTACATTGAACCTAGATTATTTTGAGCTTCTGCCAATCCTTGATAAGCTGATTTGTTAAACCATTCAAATGCTTTATGGTAATCTTGACGAACACCTTGTCCATCACGATACATTACGCCAAGATTATATTGAGCAATTGCAAAACCTTGATGAGCGGATTTATTAAACCATTCAATGGCTTTTTGATAATCTTGATGAATGCCTTTCCCATCACGATACATTACGCCAAGATTATATTGAGCTAGTTCATTACCTTGATGAGCAGATTTATTAAACCATTCAAATGCTTTTTTATAATCTTGATGGACACCTTGACCATCATGATACATTACTCCAAGATTATATTGAGCTTCTGCATGACCTTGTTGGGCTGATTTCATATACCATTCAAAGGCTTTTTGATAATCTTCTTGTTGATAGTAATAAATTGCTAATTCTGTTTGAGCTTTAACATCACCATGATTAGCTTTTTGAATTAAAGCATTCACATCAACATCATTTGCCAAAACTGACATCGATAATGATAAACCTAATATTAATATGGATAATTTTTTAAACATCTATTACACCTTATTCATTTAAAAGACGATAATTTTTACAAGCATCTTGATAGCCATTATCACAAGACTGTTTAAACCATTGTTTTGCAAGCCGATTACTTGGTTTAACCCCTAAACCATAATAATACATCACCCCCACATTGTATTGTGCCATTTCATCGCCTTGATTGGCGGCTTTGGTGTACCATGCCATCGCGGTTTTATAACTTTTGGCAACACCTTTTCCATTTTCATACATCAAACCCAAATTAAATTGTGCTTTGGAATAACCTTGATTGGCTGATTTTGTGTACCATTCAACGGCTTTTAAATGATTTTTCTTCACGCCAATGCCATTGTTATACATAAAACCGAGTTCAAATTGGGCTTCGGCATAACCGTTATTAGCGGATTGTGTGTACCATTCTATCGCTTTTTTATAGTCTTGCGGAATGCCTTTGCCATGTTGATACATTACCCCTAAGTTATATTGTGCATTGGCAAAACCTTGATTGGCGGCTTTCGTGTACCATTCTATTGCTTTTTGTGGGTCTTTGCTCACACCATCGCCTGTTTCATAACTGCGAGCAACATTAAATTGGGCAGTTTTATTACCTTGTTGGGCGAGTTTTTCTGTCCAATAAAATTCCTGTTTGGCATCGCCTTTTTCACGGTAATAATTGCTTAATTCGACTTGAGCATCGGCAAAACCATCATTTGCCAAGCGAATTAAATCTTGAATATTATGTGGTTGATAAAGATAATTCGCCAATGCTGATGTGGATAATAATATACTCAATATCAATAGCGGTAATTTTTTTAACATACTATTCCTTTTCAAGGCTTTCACTAATACGTTGCAATTTTTCATCAAGCGTTAAAAGCTGTAAATTGTGCGTTTTTTCCTAACACACTTGGATTAGGATTTGCTAAAGCTCGTGCAATCATCGGATTAACTTCAGTTTCTTGTTTTGCCCATTTTGTAATCAAATCTTCAACTGAAATTTGTTCTGCTTGAGCTTTGGCGATAATCACTTGTTCAATATGTGGCGGTAAATCAATAATCATGGTTTACTCCTAAAATTGGATTGAACATATTAACATCATTCGGATTGGTACAGGCGGAAAATCTTCCGCCCCTACACGACATCAATTATTTAGAATGCTTATTTATCATAACGATAACGAGCCGAACGAGCATGAGCATCTAAGTTTTCTTGTTGAGCCAAAATATCAGCCGTTTTTGCTAACTGTTTTACCCCTTGTTCGCTACACATAATTAAACTTGAACGTTTTTGGAAATCATACACGCCCAATGGTGATGAAAAACGAGCCGTGCCTGATGTTGGTAATACATGGTTCGGACCTGCACAATAATCGCCAATCGCTTCTGGGGTAAATGCACCCATAAAAATCGCCCCTGCATGACGAATTTCATTTGCCATCTCTTGAGCGTTCGCCACGCAAAGTTGTAAATGTTCTGGAGCAACATTATTAATTAATTCAATGGCTTCGGCACGGTCTTTGACTAAAATGCACGCCCCACGATTAGCAATTGATGTACGAGCAATCTCCGCTTTTGGTAAATTCTCTAAATGCTTTTCAATCCATGCCATGACATCATTGAGCAAGTTTTCATCAGGTGTAATTAAAATCGCTTGAGCAACGGTATCATGCTCTGCTTGCGACAATAAATCCATCGCCAACCATTCAGCATTATTGCCAGTTTCCGCATAGACCAAAATTTCTGATGGTCCTGCAATCATGTCAATACCGACTTGCCCAAAAACTGCACGTTTTGCCGCTGCTACAAAACGATTGCCCGGTCCTGTGATTTTATCCACACGGGGAATGCTTTCTGTGCCATACGCCAAACCTGCGACTGCTTGAGCACCGCCAATGGTAAATACACGATGTACGCCAGCTAAGTACGCTGCCGCTAAGACTAATGGATTGAGTTCCCCTTTCGGTGCTGGCACAACCATGATAATTTCACCCACACCTGCTACTTGAGCAGGAATAGCATTCATGAGGACTGATGATGGATAAGATGCTAATCCCCCTGGTACATAAATACCGACACGGTCTAGAGGCGTTACTTTTTGTCCTAAAGTATTGCCTAAATCATCAACAAATGTCCAACCGCCTTGATTTTGCACTTCGTGGAATTTACGAATACGTTGGCTCGCCAATTCTAACGCTTGACGCACATCATCAGCCAAACCATCAAAGGCATTTTTTAAATCTGCTTGCAATAATTCCAATTCCGCAAAGGTTTTTGCAGGGTGTTGGTCAAATTGTTGGGTTAAAGCTAAAATTTCCGCATCGCCATTTTTACGCACATCTGCGATGATTTTATCGACCGTTTGCAATAATTGTGGGTCATTCACCGTTTCAAATGCCAATAAATCAGCAAATTGTTGTTTAAATTCAGGATTTTGGGTAGATAAAGAACGCATAATCTGCCTATGTATTTCAATATAAAATTGCTTTATTGTACTTCTTTTTGCTGATGATGGGGATATTTTTATCAATAATTTTTATCATCAATCGAATTGATAATACAAGCTAATAACAAATTTTGCTTATACAACAACATCTGCTAAACTATTTTTAACTATAGTTTAGCCTCTATAAAATATTATTGAAAATAAATATTCCATAAATTATTGTTATTTATTATATATTTTCAACTTCCGCTAACAATCGTAAATAACTTTCTAAACGACGTGGTAAGATTTGACCATTATCTACCGCATTTTTTAAAGCACAATTTTTTTCATGTGTATGTGTACAATTACGGAATTGGCAATCACCTAAGAACGGTTGAATATCAGGAAAACCGAGTTTAATTTTATCCAAAGTCAAATGCCATAAACCAAACTCACGAATCCCTGGTGAATCAATTAAGGCACTATGTTCACCAAAAGTAATTAAACGGGTTGATGTTGTTGTATGCTGTCCTAATGCAGAATTTTCTGAAATTACGTTAGTTTCTTGTTGTGCTTCAGGTACTAAAGCATTAATTAAAGTACTTTTGCCTACACCAGATTGTCCCACAAAAGCTACTGTTTGCCCTTGTAATTTTTGCTTTAATTCACTTAAATCGCCATCAGCTTGACACATTAAAGTATCATACCCAAGTTGTTGATATTGTTGAACAAGCTCTAAAATATTATCATCAGCTTGTACTAAATCTGCTTTATTCATCAACAATAATGTTTTAATATTCGCTTCAGCACTCGCCACTAAATAACGGTCAATTAACATCGGTGCAACTTCAGGTAAGGGGGCAAACACCACCACAATCAAGCTAATATTTGCCGCTACAGGTTTAATTTTATGATAACGGTCAGGACGTGTTAGTAAAGATTGACGTGGGTGCAATGCTGTAATCACACCTAAACCAGATACAGAGTCAGCTAAAAAACGTACTCTATCGCCTGTAACCAATGCTTCTAAATTAGTTCGAGTATGGCAACGCCAAATATCGCCTAATTCAATTTCTTTCCAAAATCCATCATTTTGTTGTGGTTTTTCAGGTATTTGCTCAGGTAAAGCAAGCACTTTCACTTCTAATTGACGCCCATAATGCTGTACAATCAAACCTTCAATTTCAACACCTGTTTCTTGCACCACTTGGCGTTGTTGTTGCTGTTGAATACGACGTTGTTGTTGCTCAGTTAAACGTCGTTTACGAATAATAGCCATATAATATTGTAAATTGATGATAAATAAATGCTATTTTAGCTTAAAACACAAGCGAAACCTATCAAAATTTGTTAATATATCCATTTTAATCATTGGAAATGAAAAATGGCTAGCACACCACAAACACGTTTAATTTGGATTGACCTTGAAATGACAGGTTTAGATACCGATCATGATAAAATTATTGAAATCGCTACCGTCATTACCGATGACCATTTGAATATTTTAGCGGAAGGTCCTGTGTTGGCTATTCATCAACCTGATATTGTA
This sequence comes from Moraxella sp. ZY210820, assembly GCF_030674635.1. Taxonomy (NCBI): domain Bacteria; kingdom Pseudomonadati; phylum Pseudomonadota; class Gammaproteobacteria; order Moraxellales; family Moraxellaceae; genus Nasibacterium; species Nasibacterium caprae. The sequence continues at coordinate 88,592 of NZ_CP089978.1, forward strand.
CTCAATGCCATGGATAGCTGGTGTACTCGTCAACATGGGGAGTCAGGTCTGACGGAACGTGTACGCCGTAGCCGTTTAACTACACGTGATGCTGAACAACAAACTTTAGAATTTTTACGCAAATGGGTCGATGCCAAAGTATCACCGATGTGTGGTAACTCTATTTGCCAAGACCGCCGTTTTATGCATCGTGAAATGCCTGAATTAGAGCAATATTTCCATTATCGCAACTTAGATGTATCATCAGTTAAAGAATTAGCTAAACGTTGGCGACCTGAAATCATGCAAGGTTTATCAAAACAAGCAACACATTTAGCCTTAGATGATATTAAAGATTCGATTAGTGAATTGCGTTATTATCGTGAATATTTTTTTAGAACTTAATGAAATTTAAGAATAAGGCGTATTGAAATTGAATATGCCTTATTTGTTCGTAATTGCAAATTAATATTCGTCTGCCATTATGAGTACTTTTTTTAATAATAACTCATCAAAAAATACTGGACTATGTTTTAACTTTAAAATCAAAGGTTTAATATTTTGAATTAACCCCTGTTGTTTCGCTAGTAATAAAATACCTAAACTACCAATGATATGAATATCTAATTGACTGCATATTGCTCGTCCTTTTCGTTCATCAATTAATAAATAATCCGCATTTAAATATTGATAAAGCAAGATACTGCTTGTCTCACCAATATCTAATCTAGACAATAAATTATCTTTATCATTTAGTGTAAAATCATCATAAATTTTATCAGAAAATAGGCTGATAATTCTACATAAAATGGTTTTCCAATTTGGCAAATTTCATTATAAACCCATTTTGTAATATAAACTTTATCAAATAATTGTTCCAATAGTGTTAATGATTAACAACACGCCAATGCGATGAGTGGCGAGCTATCGCAAAATAATCATAATCTTACAGTTTTTTCTTGATAATGTTGTAATACTTGGTTAAATTCTAATTCAAACTCTTGTTCATCAACATAAGTTTGATGAGCCACACCACGTTCATGACAAGCCGTGAGAAATTCAACTTCATTCATATTAAGACATTGATAAGATTGTTTTAAACTCACATTTCCTTGGTGATATTGGTCAATAATAAAATTTAATTTTAACAATTTTTCAATATCATGGATTGCCATTTGCTGACCAAATTCATTGGGAATGCTTACATAAATATCCATTAATATACCTTTAATAAGTTGTAAAATCTTATGCTAACATAGCACTAAAGCCTATAAATATCAACCCTATTTACAAATCAGCCCACCACATTCTTAATTTTAATACCCATAGCGGTTGTATCCCAACAAAACCTTGCTCCATTTTTCCATCTTTTAGAATCAAATAGGATGGTGTAACTTGCCCTTGCCACATTGCAAAAACTTCTCCATATTCATCATTAACCGTTTGCAAACCAATTTTATTTTTACGTAAATAATGCGACAATTCTTGTGCGTTACCAGATTGTACTGCAATACTTACTACCGATGATGAGTGGGCTAATTGTTGTACCGTTGGCGTAGTATGTTTGCATACATGACACCATGCACCCCAAAAATAAACCAAGACTGCATTATCTTCACTTAATTGTTGTAAATCAATCATTTGTCCTTGATAATCTTGTAATTGAAGTACAGGACTATCAGGCATCTCAGGTTGTCGCCACCAATTGAGTATGCTATATATCAACACAAAAATCAGTACAAAAGAGATAAGTTCTTTACTGATTTTTAATAACTTTGCTTTAAATGTAGTTTTATTCATCATCAACGAATATTAAATTGTTGTTTAAAAATAGTTTGTTGCTCTGTATCTAAGGTACGTTTTGGTACAATAATCGCTACATGATTTTTTAATTCTAACACATAGCATGATTGTCCTTCAGCCGTTTTTTTCACATCTTGATAAGGATAATATTGCCCACGTTCATTGGCAACATAAAAATTTTGTTGATATAAATCAATACCTTGTGTTTTTTTATCTAATTGCATCTTGATAAATTGGCGTTTAAACATCAAGGGTACTAAATAAAAACGAATAATTAATTGCATAACCGAAAACATAGCACCAAAAATGATATAAAATTTTCCACCATTATCAAAACCGAGTTTAAAGCCCCATAACATCAACAAAGTAGCTAAAATGGTGGTCGTCCACGCCATAACACCTTTTTGCCCAAAACTCGCAATACGAAAGGCTTCTTGAAATTCATTTAACTGTAGTTGATAACGTAAAGAAATGGTCGGTTTTTCAGCCATAATATTACTCAATAATTTTTTAAATAGGCTGATATTATACACAAAATTGATTTATATTTTAAAAAGTAAAATTGTAAGGGTAAAAATTTTTCACCCTTACATCTAGTTGATCAGTTATAAGCAATTCAAATATCATAACAACTTATAGGACAGAGCATTATTCACATTGCAATAAATGTTCAATAGCTTGACGTTCTTCGATTAATTCTTGCAAGGTTATATTCAAACGTTGTTGGCTAAATTCATCAATCTCTAAACCTTGCACAATTTGATATTCGCCTTGTTGAGTAATAACAGGAAAACCAAATACCAAACCTTCTGGGATACCATAAGAACCATCAGATGGTACGCCCATTGTAACCCATTGACCTTGTGAACCTAAAGCCCAATCACGAATGTGGTCGATAGACGCATTGGCTGCTGATGCTGCAGATGATGAACCACGTGTTGCAATAATTTCTGCACCACGTTGTGCAACTTTCGGCAAAAACACATCAACATTCCATGCATCATGATTAATCAACTGTTTAAGTGATAGTCCATTAGCCGTTGCAAAACGATAATCTGCATACATGGTTGGTGAGTGATTACCCCATACTACAAAATTTTGAATGTCTTTTACGGCAACCCCAGATTTTTGTGAAAGTTGCGTTAAACTACGATTGTGGTCTAAGCGTAATAATGCAGTAAAGTTTTTAGCGGGTAAATCTGGTGCAGATTTCATGGCAATATATGCATTGGTATTTGCAGGATTTCCTGTAACCAAAACTTTTACATCACGTTTGGCAACAGCGTTAAGAGCCTTTCCTTGCTCAATAAAAATTTTAGCATTTTCAAGCAATAAATCACTACGCTCCATACCCGCACTGCGTGGCTTTGCACCAACTAATAATGCATAATCTACATCTTTAAATGCAACATAAGGGTCATCGGTACCAATCATACCAGCCAATAATGGAAAAGCACAATCGTCCATTTCCATCATCACACCTTTTAGAGTACGTTGCGTCCGCTCAGTATTTGTTTCTAATAACTGTAAAATAATAGGTTGGTCTTTACCTAACATTTCGCCACTTGCAATACGAAATAATAAACTATAACCAATTTGTCCAGCTGCCCCTGTAATGGCAACACGCACAGGCTGTTTCATCATCGCCTCCACATCAAACTTTTTAAATGATTTATGATGAATTGAATAATTTAATTCTTAAATTACAATCTAAGTGCAATAAGTGAAAAGGTATTTATAATGACTGATGAGATTATTAGCACACAAATCAAAAAAGTAACTATGAATACCTGCATACATCTTAGCATAAATGAATGAGAAAAGATAATGTTAATTCCATTCCCAACTTTAAATCATAACATATTGATATTATTTAAAATATTGTATTTTGTATAGATGAATAATCATTTACCAAAACACAAAATCAATAACTTATGATGAGTTTAAAATGATGTAATGTTAGTGCTGACGATATGTCATTATCAAAAACCTGTTGTTGCTAGCAGTGATTTGAGTATGTACTACACACTTTTGATAATCTTTTATCGAAATAGTGTTTATCAATTATAATTTATCTTTACATATTAATAGTTTATAAATTCTATCAAGCCACATTCACATGAATTGAATTGCTAAATGATTGATAATCGCTAAAATAAAACGATACAATAACATTTAATTTTAAAAAAGAGAAAATCAAATGAAAGCAGTTTTACAACGTGTGAAATCCGCAAATGTCAGCGTTGATGGGCAAATTGTGGGTGAAATTCAAACAGGTATTTTAGTGTTATTGGCGTTGGCTGATGGCGATGATATTCATATTGCCCAAAAAATGATAGATAAAATCTTAAAATATCGTATTTTTGATGATGAACAAGGCAAAATGGGTTTAAATGTGCAACAGGTCAATGGCAATATTTTATTGGTTTCACAATTTACCTTAATGGCAAATACCCACAAAGGTTTACGCCCAGATTTTGCCCCTGCTATGCCACCGCAACAAGCAGAGCAGTTATTTCAACAAACCGTTGCATACGCCCAAAGTTTGTTACCAAATTTACAAACAGGCATTTTTGCGGCAGATATGCAAGTGAGTTTAGTCAATGATGGACCTGTAACGTTTATTTTAGAGATGTAGTTTACATTATTTAGCAATCTAATTTATTATTTTTTGCTAAATACAGTTCATACTCGGGCATTCTTATGTCATAATATCGTGCTTTTATAAAATAGATTTGCCCACCCGCAAAAGAAAAATTTCTCTTCTTTTGTTAGGTCGTAAAAGGCTGTAGATATGTATTCTGAACTTCCAACTCATCGTCCAGTTACGCCATTGCTTGACAGTATTGATAGTCCTAATCAATTACGCCAATTAACACCAAATCAATTGATTGATTTGGCTGATGAGTTACGTCAGTATGTTTTGTATGCTACAGCACAAAGCGGTGGACATTTTGCGGCAAATTTAGGCGTGATTGAGCTAACTATTGCTCTACATTATTATTTTAATACGCCAGATGACCGTTTAATTTGGGACGTGGGGCATCAAGCCTATCCACATAAAATTTTAACAGGTCGCCGTGAGCAAATTATTAATATTCGTGCAAAAAATGGTCTGGGAGCATTTCCATTACGCACTGAATCTGAATACGATACTTTTGGCGTAGGGCATTCATCAACGGCAATTTCTGCTGGTTTAGGCATGGCATTGGCTCGCCGTCATTTACAAAAACCTTGTGAAGTGGTGTGTGTGGTTGGTGATGGTGCAATGACTGCAGGTATGGCATTTGAAGCAATGAATGATGCTGTAGCACATCAGGCAGATTTGCTGGTCATTTTAAATGATAATGATATGTCGATTTCCTGTAGTACAGGTGGATTTGCACAACATTTAGCTCGTTTATGGGAAAATAAACAAAGTATTTGCCTTGATGATGATGGACAACCATTTATCCAAAATCACCCAGATTGGCAATTTACTCAGCGTTTACATCAATCAGCGACTGATGAGCCTGATAATTTATTTAAAGCCATTGGTTTTGAATATTTTGGACCATTTGATGGACATAATTTAGCACAATTAGGACAAGTTTTAACCGCAATTAAAAAACGTAAAGGTCCACGTTTAGTTCATGTCTATACGCAAAAAGGTAAGGGTTTTATTCCTGCCGAGCAAAATCCGATTAAATATCATGCGTTAAGTAAAATCAATGCACCATCAAATCCGACAACTGCTCCAAAATATTCCGATGTGTTTGGACAATGGTTGTGCGATGAAGCAGAATTAGACAGCCGATTATTAGCCATTACACCTGCGATGTGTGAAGGTTCGGGCATGGTGCAATTTGCCAAAAAATTCCCAGACCGCTTTTTTGATGTGGCGATTGCGGAACAACACGCAGTAACTCTAGGTGCTGGTATGGCGTGTGAAGGCTTAAAGCCTGTAGTGGCGATATATTCGACTTTTTTACAGCGTGGTTATGATCAACTGATTCATGATGTTGCCTTACAAAATTTAGATGTAACTTTTGCGATTGACCGTGCTGGTTTGGTCGGCGAAGATGGGGCAACTCACGCAGGGGCATTTGATTATGCCTATATGCGAACTGTGCCGAATATGGTGATTTTTGCTCCAAAAGATGAAAATGAATGTCGTCAAATGTTACATACAGCCTATCATTATCAAGGTTGTACAGCGGTGCGTTATCCACGTGGGGCAGGCGTTGGCGTGCAAATTCAGCAGGATTTTGAGTTAATGCCGATTGGTAAAGGCGAAATTGTTTGTAGTTTAAAACATCAAGATCTTAATAAAAATATCAGTATTTTAGCTTTTGGTAGCAGAGTTTATCCTGCGATACAAGCTGCGATATTATTACATCAACAAGGTTTAAATGTAATGGTTGCCAATATGCGATTTGTTAAACCTTTAGATGTGGATTTAACACTTGAATTAGCACAAAACAGTGATTTAGTGGTAACAGTAGAAGAACACGCTATTATGGGTGGGGCAGGCAGTGCAGTTAATGAATGTCTAGCACAACATAATGTCGTGAAATCTATTTTAAATCTTGGTCTGCCTGATGAATTTTTAGAGCAAGGCACACATGAAGAAATGTTGCAAGATTGTGGTTTAGATACACAAGGTATTTATCAAAAAATTATGCAACGTGTACAGATGTTAAAGGAAATGTAATGAGTGATGTTGCCTATTGGTTAAACGTTAAACAATTTTCATTATATTTACCCAATGATGCGATTCCATTTGGGACAGCACAGCAATGGCAATATCAACAGCAGCCTTATTTAAAAATTGCTGATTATAAGGGTTATCCTGTACATTTATTATTAGACATTGATGAAAGTTTAGATTATCAATCTTTACGTTCACAACTTTATCGCCCTATAGAAGAATTTCAGCTTTTTAACCGTGCGGTAGGTTTACAACATTTTTTACAAACGCATCGTTTTTGTGGGCGTTGTGGGCAAGCACAAACTTTAGATTGCAAACAAATCGCCATGTATTGTGCAGCGTGTGAGCATTTATTATTTCCACGCATTAGTCCGTGTATTATTGTAGCGGTACGCCGTGAACATCATATTTTGTTGGCTCATCATGCACGTCATCAACAGCCATTTTATACAGTTTTAGCAGGTTTTGTGGAAGTGGGCGAAACTTTAGAACAGGCGGTTCATCGTGAAGTTTTTGAAGAAAGTGGTATTAAAATCAAAAACTTACAATATATCGCTAGTCAAGCATGGTCATTTCCTAATTCGTTAATGATGGGTTTTATTGCTGATTATGAAAGTGGCGACATTCAGGTGCAAGCCGATGAAATTGCAGATGCAAAATGGATTGATTTAACACAACCTGTAACAGTAGGTTTACCTGCACAAGGCACGATTGCACGACAGTTGATTGAGTTGGTGCAACAACAAGTTTTACAGGAAAATCAATAAGATGACTGTTTTAAACTGTCCACATTGCCAAAAACAAACTACTTGGGCAAATAATCCATCACGTCCTTTTTGTTCAGAACGTTGTAAATTGATTGATTTAGGGGCGTGGGCGAGTGATGAATATCGTATTGCAACGCAAGACTCACCACAAGCTGAACCGTATAAAGGCGAAGATTGTTACGAAGATTAATGATTTAATTCGCTAACTTTTTAATTATCATTGCTAAACGTTTACCTTGTTCAATACATAATCTTTTCTCATCTTCACTGATGTCATTTTGATGTTGTGCACCACTAACATGACTCGCACCATAAGGCGTACCACCTGTTTTTGTGTGCGATAATGCTGGATTTTGATTGTTTAAACCTAAAATCATCATGCCATGATGTAATAATGGTGGAAACATGGTCATTAAAGTCATTTCATTCCCGCCGTGCATAGCTCCAGAACTGGTAAAAACGCAAGCAGGTTTATCATGCAATGCACCATTGAGCCATAAGGCAGTGGTACTATCCCAAAAATATTTTAATTCACTTGCCATATTACCAAAACGAGTTGGCGAACCCATCGCTAAACCTGCACAGTTGGCTAAATCATCTAGGCTACAATATAAATCGCCAGTATCTGGAATACTACTTTCTAAGGCTTGTGTAACGTTAGTAATAGCGGGTACGGTGCGAATTTTAGCCATAATGCCCATGCTTTCAATGCCATCAGCAATCAGATGAGCCATTTTTTTGGTTGCCCCAGTTTTACTATAATACAGCACTAAGATGTAAGTTTGCATCGTTTTTCCGTGAAATTGTCTAATCAGCAAACATTATAGGGCGAATAAGTCATGCTTTCAATGTGATATTCTGTTAATATACCCTTTAGCAAGTAGCAAGAGTTATTGTTTTTATGTGGGAACGTATTCAAAAACATACATTATTTCATCGCCCTAGCATTCAATTTATTATTTTTGTGGTTCGCCGTTTTCTACAAGACCGTTGTAGTGAGCAAGCGAGTTCATTAACCTATACCACATTATTTTCTGTGGTGCCAATGCTAACGATTTTTTTGGCGATTGTGTCATCGATTAAAGCCTTAGAGCCTGCACGTCAGCAATTACAAAACTGGATTTATAGTAATTTTTTGCCTAAAACGACGATTGCTTTTGAACAAATGTTGAGTAATTTTGCAGAAAAATCAAGCAATTTAACGGTCATTGGTAGTATCTTTTTATTTGTAACCACTATTTTGATGATTATGGCGATTGAAGATGCGTTTAATCGTATTTGGCGAGTGAAAAAAAGTCGTGAATTTGGTTTTATGCGTTATTGGACGATTGTTTCGCTTGGACCTTTATTATTAGGGACAGCATTTGCTTTATCATCAACCTTAGCATCATTTAGCTTTTTAAATAATCAGTTTGGCTATCAGATTAATGTTAGTTTCTTTTTAGATGTTTTATCTTTTTTATTAACGATTGTTGGCTTTTTCTTTTTATATTGGGCATTGCCAAATCGTAATGTACCGTGGAAATCAGCAGGTTATGCGGCAATTTTTGCTGCGATTGCATTTGAAATTTTAAAAAATATTTTTGGTTGGGCGATGAGTAATTTTACCAGTTATGAATTGGTTTATGGTGCTTTTGCGGCACTACCGATTTTTTTACTGTGGATTTATTTGTCGTGGAATGTGATTTTATTAGGTGTGCAAATTAGTTATGCTGCGACAGTATTTCACCCAAGTCAAAATCCACAACGCCACCCGTTATTTGTGATTTTAGATATTTTACAGATGTTTTATCATCAACAAAAAACAGGGCAAACTGTAACGGAAGATGAAATTTTAACGCTATTTTCAGGCAAGGAATTGGCAAATGCACCGATGTTTTTAAGTGTGTTGCAAGATAAGCAATTTATTCAAAGTACCAAGCAAAATGAATATGTGTTATGCCGTAATTTAGCACAGTTAAGTTTATATGAATTTATTCAGCTTTTGCCATATCATTTCCCAAATTGGCAAGAAATTAATCGTTTACAGCAATATGAACAAAATGATGTTTGGTATGCACAAGTGCATTCATTATTAACCGAAAGCCATTTATATTTGCATGAAAAATTAAATATTTCTATGCAAGATGTGTTTGAATCGGTGGTGAAGCCAATAGATAATATAGAGTCGGATAAATAGCTATCATGTAAAAATTATATTATTTGATGTGTTCGTAGGCTTTCACCATATAGTTTAATATTATCAGGGCTGGCTTTATAGGCTGTAGAGAGGTCATTTAGCCATAGTTTTAATAATTTTGGTCTCTCTTTTGTGGCTGGTTTTTTAATAACTTTATTTGGATTTTTACGACTAAAAATAGAATAATCTCGAGCTAAAATATATTCTACATCATATTGCCAATCTTGGTAATGATCATGAACGAGTATAGGTTGGATATGCTTAATTAAATTTATGTTAAACTTATCTTGAATTAGAGCATTTTTTATGGATAAAGAATCTGTTGTCATAATTAAATCAACTTCAGGTGCTTTACCTACTAAAGGTTGAATAAAATAATAATGTTCAAATTTCAAAATAATGACAGGATATTTTTCTTTAGTGTCAGAAAAACTGTCATAAAATCTAACTTGTTCCATGATATCACTAATACCAAGATTATTATATTTTGAGATTTCTGAAGATGGAATAATTAAATAAAAATCAATAATATATGTTTGATAATTTTCCCAAAATGAATATCGGCTAACACTTCTATTGGTTTTTCCTATAATATTTTCTTTATTAATAGAGGAAATTTTTTCAATTATTTTTTTCAATTGATAATAATTACCAGCACCAAGCCAAGCGTTGAGAATTTGATTATATTTAATCCCTAATTTTTGTTTAAAATCAGGCTGATTTGTCCATTGTTTTAGCCATGTAAAAATATCGCCAAATTTATGTGTTTGGTTTTCAAGTTTTATTAAGTCTGTACTAAAATACGGATTGTCAAAAATTGACCAAGCACGGCTGACTGCAAAATCAATATCAGTTTGTTCATTTAACCACGCTTGAATGGTTGAACTATATTCGGTTAATTGTTGCTCTGATAATTTTAGATAAGCATTTAACCAAAATACCCCTGCACGCTGTTTTAAGTCGTCAGGAATGATAAAAGGATAACTCTTTGATAATTCTCGAATACTGAGCTTTTTATCTTTTAAAGCAAATTGTGCGAGATGTTCAGCATCATTTTTTAAGATACTTAATGTAACAGTTTTTAAAGTGGTATCTTGCCAATGATGATTTTTACCCTGAATTAAAGTTTGTTTTAGATGGTCTAAAACCACTACATTGCCAAAATGTTGCGAAATATCATCATATTCATATTGTAAAAGGAAATTAAGCGTTGTTAATAACTCTTGTTCTTTATCATGTTGATTAATTACTGATTGCCACCAATGTTGTGCTACAGTTTTGGCAATAGGTGTATTCCAACCATCATGACGAATAACCAATAAAGCTAAAATATCCAAAATATCAAAATCATGAATAGTGTTTTTACTTAGTGCTTCAAACTTTTGTATGCAACGGTCATAGAGTTTAATATCGGTCTTAAATTTTTTTACAATACTTAAATCCAAATCTTGCCACGGCTTAACATTAAAGATAGATGTATAACGAAAAGGACGCATATTATCCGCATTAATAGATGAAAAGTTAATCTTAAACATAACGTTGCTACTCATTTATTCATTATTTTGAATTTTAGTTTTAACACTCTCAACAAGTTGATGATCTTTAAATTCAAAACGGATAATTACTCGGCGGTCTTTTGGATTTGGGTTAAATTCTGTGCCTGTAGCATCATTTTCACCACGTCCTACTGCGGTTAATTTATTGAGTAATTGGTCTTTATAAGTAAAATGAGGCATATAATCTACATGGGTTAAAATGGCATTAGCACGTTGGGTACTTAAAGTCATATTAGATGCATAGCCTCCTTGCTTATCGGTATGACCTTCAATGATGATACGGTCAATCGCATTATGTTGCTCTTCTGGTAACTCAAAGATAGCTTTAGCATAAATAGGCATAATTTTGGTATAGTCAGCACGCCCCTGTGAACTTAATGAAGCACTACCAGACTCAAAATTTGTTTCGTCTGATACGATTAAGCGACCTGTTTTTTCATCAACATTGACATTTAAGCCTTGCTCTTTTAGCGATTTTTCAAGGTTTTCTGACACTTTTAAAATAATCGCATCACGTTTCATTTTTTGCATTGCTAAAATGGCGACAGCGAGGGCAAGAAATATCGCCATCAGACCTGTCATCATATCAGATAAAGCAATCCACGTTGTTGAATCTTCTTCATAATCTTGTAGCGGTTCTTCATGAATAATCATAACGGATACTCTTAATTTTTGTTGTTATTTAAGTTACTGGTTGAAATTAACGCAGCCGCTGCCGTAATTGATTCATTTAATGCCTTTTCAAGCACTTGATTTGATTCAGTAAATTTTTTCACATAAGTTGCATTTAATGCTTCAAATGCTTTACTAAATTCTTTTGGCATTTCATGTCCTAATTTTTCCAACTCTTTTGTGATGATTTGCATATATTCTGTTGTTGCTTGCAAATCTTTCATCATATTGTTTTGACCAGATTTTAAATGAGTTGCAATCGTAGCCATTTGATTGAGTAAGCTACCATAAATTGGGTTGAAATTATTGAGTAATTTGGCTGAAGCGTCATTAATATCATTTTGGCGGTTTGCCATATTCTCAAATTGTTCTTTGAGTTGATCCGCTGTGCCTTGTAATGCTTGAGCTTGGATACCAAGCGTTTTTTCAAGCTGTTCATTCTGTTTAGTAAAGAATTCAGTTAAACGCTCTTTATATTCATTTCTAAAGGCTTCTAATTCATCACGTAATTTTTGTGATGATTGTTCAAGTGTCTTATCAATTTCGCCTAAAGTTTCTTTCAATGCTTTCGCACTATCATCAATCAAGCTCGAAGCACGTGTACCTGTTGCTTCAAGTTCGCTGTTCATACGCTCTAAATGGTTGTCCATTTGCTCGTTAAACTGGGTTAAAGTACCGCCTAATTCTGTTACGACCTTATCGGCGATATCATCAATTACGCCTTGCATAGCGGTATTCATTTTTTCTGTTGTACTGCTGATTGATGAAGTCATTGCTCCTGTTGCCACCGTAATTGCTCCAGTCATGGCAACGGTTGCAGATTTCATACCATCTTTAATTGCAGGTTCAATTTTAGCCAAGTTATTTTGTAATTCTTGGTTAAATTGTTCAAGCATTTCGTGTTGATTTTTTTGGAATTTATTCATATCTGCAACGGTTGAAGTCATCGTTGTATCTAATTGGCTTACAACAGTTTTCATCTGTTTTGTGCTTGCTTCAATGGTTGATTTCATTTCAGTTGTAGCTTGAGTAAGTGTTGTATTCATATTGCCACTTGCTTGATTAATTGCTCCAACTAAAGCATTTTCAGCATTTTTCATACCATTTTTAATAGCAGGTTCAATTTTATTTAAGTTAGTTGATAATTGCTGATTAAAATCAGTGAGCATCGTTTTCTGATCATTTTGTAAATTTTGCATATTAGATACAGTATCTTTCATTGTTGTATCTAATTGGCTTACAACAGTTTGAATATTGCTTGCAGCATGAGTTATTCTTTCAACTAAATTATTTGTTTGAATGACAAAAATATCAATTTGTTCACCAACATCACCTAATTTATTAATCAAACGTTCATTGGTTTGCTGATTATCACGAACGGTTGCAATCACTTGATAAGTTGATTGAGTTGTTTTGGCAATCTCATCTTTAATTGGAATTAAAATTTCATCTTTTAATTCATCTAAAAGCATACGAATAGTATCATTATTATTGCGGGCTAATGCTTGTTGAATACCAGTTAGTGATGGTAGTAGAATTTCAGTCATTTTTTGTGAAACAACATTACCCAATGCTTCCATATCATAGCCTGTCTCCATTTTTGCAATAGAGCCAGATAGATTTTCCATGTTTTTATTTAGAGCATAAAAACTCTTTGCTTGTGTAACATAATGTGATTCATGTACTTGTTTTAATTTGGCTAATAAATTGATTTGGTTTGTTAAATTATCAGTTTGAGTTTGATAATAGCTTGTATGTGTATGATTAATATCTTTTAATAGTTGTGTTTGTTGTGTTAAACCCTGTGAAGAAAGCGTTTGATGGCTATTTAACTCTTTTAGCTTTGCATTCTGCTGTTGCAATTCAAAAATAGTTGCATCATTATAACCTTTAATGGTGGCTTTATAATCTTGATTGGCAATTTGTCTTTGTCGAGCTAGTTCAGCATTTGTACGAGCATTTTTTAACAAATTGGCAACCATAAAGAAAATGGCACCAATAATTCCCGTCAGAGAGAAAATAAAAACATGCTTTAAACTGCTGACAAATTCGCTTAATGTTGCAATATTATCAATATCTAATTTTGATAATGAAATGGTTAAGGCAATAAATGTTCCTGAGAGACCTAAAGATGTCATCACACTTGGAGCATATTTGAGTTTTGTTAAGGCTTCTGTATTTTTCTTACTAAGTAGAGATAGAAAATATAAAAACGCAGAACCTAAAACAACAAACATAGCTATTTCAAATAAACCAAGTGTTGTAAAAAAACTGATAAAATTATTCATTGCCATTGACCTATATCTATATCAAATTAAATTAAAAAATTGCTGTTGAGATTGTGTTAAACCGTTAAATAAAATATCTTTGGGAATATGTAGCCCTGTATCTGGCGATTTTCCATAAGCATAAACACTATAAAAAATACCATCGCCATGTATGCCTTGTTCATTTGTATCAAGTGTTACGCTAATGACCTGTTGATTTGCTTGTTGGTAAGCTAAGTGTAACGCGGTTAATTGACAATGATTTTTTTGTGTGAGAAAAGCCATTTGTTGGGCTTGGTATAAATTGAGTTCATCTTTATTGAATGAAGTTGTATCAAAATGTTCATCGTGTAAATAGTCAAGACTATGCCATAAATCATTAAAATATTTAGCTAAATTTAACCAAGAGAGAACATTATCGACATCAACTGTTATATTCCCCATAAAATAACCTTACAAATATTTAAAAAAAAATAATAAAAAATTAAACCTGTATATTATACAATTTGTTTTGTTTTGTTTTGTTTTGTTTTGTTTTGTTTTGTTTTGTTTTGTTTTTGTAAATTTTGTGTCTTTATTTTTATTTTGAGTTCGTTGATAAATAAATTATCTAATTTATACTTTTTTAGCTTGTAAAATCAATACTAAATCCCCATTAAACAGGCATAGAATTGTATTTAAAGTTTTTTAAGGAGCGAGCCGTATGGCTAAGCGTGATTATTATGAAGTTTTAGGTGTGTCTAAATCGGCGAGTGATGATGAGATTAAAAAAGCCTATCGCAAATTAGCTATGAAATATCACCCAGACCGTAATCCAGATAATCCAGAAGCAGAAGAAAAATTTAAAGAAGCATCTGAAGCATATGAAGTATTATCGGACAGTGAAAAACGTAGTATGTATGACCGTATGGGGCATAATGCGTTTGAAGGCGGTTTTGGTGGAGCAGGTGGTGGCTTTGGCGGTTTTAATGCTGAAGATATTTTTAGTCAATTTGGCGATATTTTTGGTGGAGCGTTCGGAGGCGGTGGTCGCCAACAACGCCAACGTCAAGGCAGTGATTTACGCTATGTGATGGAGCTGAGCTTAGAAGAAGCAGTTAAAGGTACAAATAAAGAAATAACCTTTACAGCACCAGCACCATGTGAGACGTGTAATGGTAAAGGTGCAAAAAATACATCTGATATTGACACCTGTAAACATTGTCATGGTTCTGGCTATGTGCGTATGCAACAAGGCTTTTTCTCGGTACAACAGCCATGCAGTCATTGTCGTGGGCAAGGTAAAACCATTAAAAATCCTTGTGGAACGTGTCATGGTTCAGGGGTTGCTAACCGTCAGCAGACTTTAGAAGTGAAAGTGCCTGCTGGGGTTGATAATGGCGACCGTATCCGTTTGGCGGGTAAAGGTGAGGCGGTGCGTGATGGTGTCGCAGGTGATTTATATGTTGAAATTAGCGTGCGTGAGCATGATATTTTCCAACGTGATGGTGCGGATTTATACATGGACGTGCCAGTGAGCATTACCGATGCGGCGTTGGGTAAAGAAGTACAATTACCAACTTTAGATGGTAAGGTCAATCTCAAAATTCCAGCAGGTACGCAAACAGGTAAATTATTCCGCTTGCGTGGTAAGGGGGTAAAACCTGTACGTCAAAATATGGTGGGCGATTTATTATGCCGTATTGTGGTGGAAACGCCTGTGAATTTGACAGCTCGTCAGCGTGAATTGTTAGAAGAGTTACAAGCGACTTTAGATGGCGAAAATGGTAGTCATTGCTCGCCAAATAAAAAAGGCTTTTTTGATAAATTAAAAGATTTATTTGATTAATCGTGTTGTAAAAAATGAAAAATAGCATTTATCTTAGGGTAAATGCTATTTTTTATGATGTTGAATGTGGAACATATTACCAATATGAAGATATTGACAAAAATATTTAAATCATCGATAGTGATGTTAATATTATTCATATTGTTAGAGAAAGTTGATGAATTATATATTTGCCCCTGTTGCCCCTGTCGGTTTAAATATCTCAGGTTGTGATGATTTATACCCTGTACGCCGTGTGTATTGTGTCGGACGTAATTATGCTGCCCATGCTCGTGAAATGGGGTCTGATCCAAATCGTGAACCGCCATTTTTCTTTTGTAAACCGAATGACCCACAATCGATTATACCTATTCCACAAGGAAAAATCGTGGATTTGCCGTATCCATCGCTTACTAAAAATTATCATTATGAAGTAGAATTAGTTGTTGCCATTGGTAAAGCAGGACAAAATATTACTGTTGAACAAGCGGTACAACATATTTATGGTTATGCGGTAGGCTTGGATATGACTCGCCGTGATTTACAAGCAACTATGAAACAAGGCGGTCGTCCTTGGGAAATTGGCAAAGCATTTGATTATTCTGCACCGATTGGCACGATTCACCCTATTGAACAAATTGGCGAGTTAAATGCAGGCGAAATTTGTTTATCGGTCAATGGTGAAGTGAAACAACGGAGTGATATTAATCAACTGATTTGGACTGTGTCGGAAACCATTAGTAAATTATCTGAATTATTTGCTTTACAAGCAGGTGATTTGATTTTCACAGGAACGCCTGAAAATGTAGGAGCGGTAGTAAAAGGTGATATTATTTATGCAAGTATTGCAGGTTTAAGCGATATTCAGCTGAAAGTTGTTTAAATATGTAACGAGTGTTTATTTTAGCTGATTTTATTGTCTATGGAATAAGTTAGTTTTTGGAAAACTTATGCTATAATGCTAAGGTTACGCTAGAAGCTATGCCTTTGCATAGATAAACCACTTATTCCTATTGTTATCAAAAATTAAGGAGTTTTTATGAGTACGTCAAAAATTGTTTATACCCACACTGACGAAGCTCCAGCATTAGCGACTAAATCGCTATTACCGATTGTGCGTGCCTTTGCGAAAAGTGCCAATATTGAATTTGAAACTTCAGATATTTCATTATCAGGACGTATTTTAGCAAATTTCCCTGAAAACTTAACAGAAGCACAACGTGTACCAAATGCGTTGGCTGAATTGGGCGAATTGGTAAAAAAAACAGAAGCAAATGTTATCAAATTGCCAAATATTAGTGCATCAATGCCACAATTAAATGCTGCAATTAAAGAATTACAAGATAAAGGTTACAATATTCCAAGTTATCCTGCAAATCCACAAACAGATGCAGAAAAAGAGATTCAAGCACGTTATGACCGTATTAAAGGTAGTGCGGTAAACCCAGTATTACGTGAAGGGAACTCTGACCGCCGTGCACCAAAAGCAGTGAAAAACTTTGCTAAAAAATATCCACATAGCATGGGTGCATGGACTGCGGATAGTAAATCACACGTTGCAACTATGAATGGTGGCGATTTCTTTAGCAATGAACAATCGGTAACTGTTGCCAATGCAACAAGTGTTTCTTTTGTATTGACCGATGCTCAAGGCAATAAAACTGAATTGCGTAAACCAGTAGCATTACAAGCAGGCGAAATCATTGATGCAACTTTCATGAGCAAAAATGCGTTAGTGAAATTCTTAGCTGAACAGGTGGCTGATGCAAAAGCTCAAGGCGTATTATTTAGCTTGCACATGAAAGCAACCATGATGAAAGTGTCTGACCCTATCATTTTTGGACATGCTGTAAGAGTATTCTTTGCTCCTGTATTTGAAAAATTTGGCGATAAATTGGCTGAAGCAGGTGTGAATGTAAACAACGGTTTTGGTAACTTATTAGCAGGCTTAGAAAAATTAGATGCGGATACACGTGCTGCGGTAGAAGCTGAAATTGCGAATGTTTATGCAAATAATCCTGACTTAGCAATGGTTGATAGTGATAAAGGTATTACGAACTTACACGTTCCAAGTGATGTGATTGTTGATGCCTCTATGCCTGCGATGATTCGTAACTCTGGTCGTATGTGGGATAAAGATGGCAAAGCACAAGATACTAAAGCGGTGATTCCAGATAGTTCTTATGCACACATTTATACAGCAGTAATTGATTTTTGTAAACAACATGGTGCATTTGACCCGACTACAATGGGTTCTGTACCAAACGTAGGTTTAATGGCTCAAGCGGCTGAAGAATACGGTTCACACGACAAAACATTTGAAATTCCACACGCAGGTACTATGCAATTAATCGATGCGGAAGGTAATGTTTTAACGACACATGAAGTAGAAGCTGGCGATATTTGGCGTGCTTGTCAAACTAAAGACGCTCCTGTAAAAGATTGGGTACAATTAGCAGTAAATCGTGCTCGTTTAAGCGATACACCAGCAGTATTCTGGTTGGATAAAAACCGTGCTCACGATGCGCAAATTATCAATAAAGTAGAAGTTTATCTTAAAGATTTAGATACAACTGGTTTAGATATTCGTATTTTAGCACCTGCTGAGGCGTGTCTATTTAGTCTTGAGCGTATCAAAGACGGTAAAGATACCATTTCAGTAACTGGTAATGTATTGCGTGATTACAATACTGACTTATTCCCAATCTTAGAATTAGGTACTTCTGCGAAAATGTTGTCTATCGTTCCATTAATGAATGGCGGTGGTATGTTTGAAACGGGTGCTGGTGGTTCTGCTCCTAAGCACGTTCAACAATTTGTAGAAGAAGACCACTTACGTTGGGATTCATTAGGCGAGTTTTTAGCATTAGCGGTATCTTTAGAGCATTTAGCACAAACAACGGGCAATAAAAAAGCACAAGTATTGGCTGATGCTTTAGATAAAGCAACTGAACAATTATTGTTAAATGACAAATCGCCAAAACGTAAAGCAGGTGAGTTAGATAACCGTGGTAGTCATTACTATATCGCACGTTATTGGGCGGAAGCGTTAGCTGCACAAGATGTAGATGGTGAATTAAAAGCACAATTTGCACCTGTTGCAGAAAAATTAGTAAGTCAAGAGGCAACAATTTTATCTGAATTGAACGATGTTCAAGGTAAAGCAGTTGATATTAAAGGCTACTATGCACCAGAAGAAGCGGCTGCAAGTGCGGCAATGCGTCCAAGTGCAACGTTAAATGCTGTGATTGATGCGATTTAATTTTGATAATATCGTGTTTATCATAAATTTGGTTTATAAGATATAAGTTATTGAAAATAAATGAAAAGTAGGGTGCGTATTACGCACCTTACTCTGAAATTTATAAAAATATTTTGTAAATCAATTATTTAAAGCAAAAATAAAGCGTAACTTTTTGGGTTACGCTTTATTTTTTGAGATGATTTGTGTAGTCGATTTATATCAGAATAATACAAAAAATGTAGGGGTTTATCACATAAACCCTTTGTAAAATTAATTACTTGGGCGTATATGATACGCCCCTACAATTCAATGATAAATTGAATTTACGCTAGTTTGATATTTTTAAATCGGCTGACCAAAAGTATCACAACGATTTAAATCACCTGTTTTCCAACCCACCGAAAACCAATGCATACGCTGTTGGCTCGTTCCATGTGTAAAGCTATCAGGAACAACTTGTCCTGTGGCTTTTTTCTGTAGATAGTCATCACCAATTTTATGAGCGGCATCCATTGCTTCTTCAATATCGCCTGCCTGTAAAAATTGTGTGCGTTGTTGATTATGGTGAGCCCAAATGCCTGCTAAACAATCCGCTTGCAATTCTTGACGCACCAATAATCTATTTGCTTCAACTTTATTGACCTGTTGCTGAGCTTGGCGAACTTTACTAGAAATACCCAAAATCGTTTGAATATGATGTCCTACTTCATGTGCAATGACATAGGCTTGAGCAAAATCGCCTGCTTGGTCTTTACGAGACAATTCTGTTTGATTTTGTTCACCTGTAATGCCCATTTGTGTACGCATTTCTTTAAAGAAATCGGTATCAATATACACTTTTTGGTCAGCAGGACAATAAAAAGGTCCCATTGCAGAACTGGCAGAACCACAGGCAGATTTAACCGTTTTACTAAATAGCACTAATTTAGGTGCAACATATTGTTGATTTAATTGTTGCTTAAAAATAGGTGTCCATGTATCTTCGGTATCGGCTAAAATGGTTGCCACAAAAGATTCTGCTTCTTTCTGCTCAGCAGTTGGATTTTTGATTGCGACTTGCTGGCTTGAACCTTGTGTGATTTGTGCGGTGGTATTATAGGCGGTCATTGGATCGACACCAAAAAACTTCCACGCAATAAATGCAACCACAATTCCAGCTATACTAATGCCACCAGCTTTAGCACCACCACCACGACGATCTTCAATATTATCGCTTTCTCTACGACCTTTCCACTGCATTAGTGTACTCCTTTTTTACCCATCATCTTTTGGGCAAGTGTAACAACAGCTAAAACGATTGTACCTGAAATCAAGCCAATCACAAAATTAATCAACATTTCGCCTAATGAGCCTAAAATCATACCAATATGGGGTACTAGTTCAATACTATCAACAGTATGTTCAGTAAAATGATGTAGCTGTGGAATAACGTGGGCTACAATACCGCCACCCACTAAAAACATAGCCAAAGTACCAACCACGGATAATGTTTTCATTAACATCGGTGCAAAAGCCAATAAAGCATTACCTATTTTTTGCTGTACTGCTGATGTTTGTTGGGTAAGATAAATACCAAAATCATCAATCTTAACAATCATAGCAACTAAGCCATAAACACCTATAGTCATACCAATGGCAATGGTACTCAGTACTGCAATTTTAGTAGTTAAAGTTGCAGCCGCAACGGTACCCAAACTAATTACTACAATTTCAGCCGATAAAATAAAGTCAGTACGAATCGCACCTTTAATTTTATCTTTTTCCATTTGCACTAATTCAGCATCCGATTTATTGGCTAATTCATGGATTCTTTGCAATTCATCATTATGTGCTTCATTTTTATGTTTACGCTCATGCCAAGAATGAACTAATTTTTCTACACCTTCAAAGCATAAGAATAAGCCACCAATCATTAGCAATGGATTAATTAAAGCAGGGGCAACCACACTAATAATTAATGCCAAAGGTACTAAAATTAATTTATTAACAAACGAACCTTTAGCAACTGCCCATACTACAGGGAGTTCTCGGTCAGCTTTAACACCTGCAACCTGTTGTGCATTGAGTGCTAAATCATCACCTAGTACGCCTGCTGTTTTTTTTGCAGCAACTTTACTGAGTACCGCAACATCGTCTAAAATTGTTGCAATATCATCTAACAAGAGTAATAAACCACTTGCCATTATTAAAACCTTTATAGATTAAAAAATGCTATTTTAAAGGATTTTGCAATAAATACCTAGTTGATAATGCAATATCACTACAAAACGGTGGTTTGTTTAAAATTCTATCAAAAAATAAGATTTTCTTATAATATTACTAGGCAGAAATATTGAGTTACATTAAAATATAGCGTAAAGTCAGTTTTTAAATAAAAACAAATAATCAGAGAGATGATGTGAAATTTCTGCTTGTTGGATTTAGCCCAAAAGCTACGGTACAATTTGAACAACTCATTTATCAAGAATTAGGCGAGCATATTGTACACAATGTGCCTAGGGAATTTGTTGATTTAAATCCTATCATACCCCAAATTTCAGCACGAGAAACGCAAAGTGATTTATGTGTAATTGATCTTGATGGTATTGGAATGTGGGAATATAGTCCTGACCATAAAAGTGAAATTGTGCGTATTTTAGCCAATCGTCCTGCTATTCTTATTTCGTATCAAATTCATAGTGGTTGGCAAGATGCTGTTACTGAATGGACTTTGTCAAAAATTGATTTAGTGGCAAAACCGCATACCACTGAAGATATGATAAATTTACTTTTGCTTGCTCTACGCCGTGAATTAAAACGTAAACCGCAACAATCTGTTTATACTTCTGCTCAATCTGGCAACCATGTTCCTGAAGTTCATGAGCCTAAACAACACACAGAAAAAGCTTCGATTTATGCATCAAAAGTACCTGCATCATCGGTTCAAGTAGATGAACAAATATCAAACAAACCTAAAAAAGAATCAATTTAT
Organism: Moraxella sp. ZY210820; assembly: GCF_030674635.1. NCBI lineage: Bacteria > Pseudomonadati > Pseudomonadota > Gammaproteobacteria > Moraxellales > Moraxellaceae > Nasibacterium > Nasibacterium caprae. Next base: position 110,527 of record NZ_CP089978.1, read on the forward strand.
GCGACCAAAACAGCACAAGCCGTACATCAGCCACAAATGGCTAAGCCTACAGACCAACAAAAAAAATCGATTTATGCTCAACAAGAAAATAGCCATACTGATGAAAATACAGGATTGTTGCACAATATTTTAGAGCAGGCACAAGTTACACGTAAATTATTAAGCCAGCATTGGTATGATTTTGAACATAATGAATTATATCGTCATCTATTTGATTTATTTGCACAAAAAGATGTTTTTAAAATTCAATGGAAACATCATGAGCTAGTGGTTTATCCGCAGCGGAATGCATTATTAGTGTGTGATTTTGCTCAATTTTGGGCAGATTTTCAACAGTTAAATGAGCAACAATTACAAAATTTATTTTTTAATAAAATTCCTGTCAATGGAAATTATGAACAATTAGAAACAATTTATTTACAACAATTTTATATCCGTTATCCACTCAATGTATTTTTATGGCAATTTTATCATTATGTTTTACCATCACAATTCACATTTAATAAGTATGAGTTAAAACTTAAACTTAAAGCATTGCCTAAATTTGCTCAAATGGAAAAAATGCCTGCTTATATGCAAAATGTAGCAACGGTATGTGTTGAAAAAACGCAAAACTTAGAGCAATTACAACAAAGTAGCCGTTTTAATTTTTTAAGTTTATCACATATGCAACGCATTTTTTTATTATCGGTTTTAGCAGATTATGCGGATAGCCATTTATTGTTGAATACGCTGACTGAAAAGAAGGTGGTTGCAGAACTTGCTGTTGAAGAAGAAAAAATCGAGACATCAGTTGTAGAAGCAAAGGATAAAGGTTTATTGCAACGTTTGTTTGGTAAACGTTAAATGGTTAGATGGGTGTTATTATTTATCAAAAAATTTAGATGATGATAATACAAATTTATGCGATAATAAATGGAAAGATCAAAATTTTTTGAGTAAAATCATGGCAAATCAAGTAAAAATCGGCATTTTAGGTGCTGGCGGTCGTATGGGTCGCATTTTAATTCAAGCAGTTATTCAAGCAGAGCAAATTTTAGCGGCTGCGGTGGAACGTCCTGATAGTAGTTTAATTGGTGCTGATGCTGGAGAACTAGCAGGAGTTGGTACATTAGGCGTGAAAGTTGTAGGTTGCTTAACTGATGTGATTAAAAATTGTGATGTTGTGATTGATTTTACTTCACCAAGTGCGACAGAACAGCATTTAAACATCTGCCGTGAAGCAGGTGTAGCAATGGTTATTGGTACAACTGGTTTTAATGATGCACAAAAACAATTATTACAAGATACAGCGAAACATATTCCGATTGTTTATGCTGCCAATTATTCAGTTGGTGTGAATGTATCAATTAAATTATTAGAATTAGCATCAAAAGTATTTGGCGATACAGTAGATATTGAAATTATTGAGGCACATCATCGTCATAAAGTGGATGCTCCATCTGGTACTGCATTGATGATGGGTGAAGCGGTTGCTCAAACCTTAGGACGTAATTTAAAAGAAGTTGCGGTTTATGGTCGTGAAGGGCATACAGGTGCAAGAGACCGTCAAACAATTGGTTTTGAGACGATTCGTGGTGGTGATATTGTGGGCGAGCATACCGTCATGTTTATTGCTGATGGTGAACGTGTAGAAGTAAGCCACAAAGCAACCAATCGTATGAATTTTGCCTCTGGTGCGGTACGTGCCAGTGTGTGGGTTGCGGAAAAACCTGCACGTCAATATGATATGAAAGATGTGTTAGATTTAAATCATATTCAAATTTAAATCATTTATTACAGTAACAATGTAGGGGCGAAAAATTTTCGCCCTGTTGTATTATTGGAAAGAAAAATTATGAGCGATATTACCCCCCACTATCATTTGGATACCAAAGGTTTACGTTGTCCTGAACCGATTATGATGTTACACCGTGTGATGCGTAAAGCACAATCAGGTGATTATATTGAAGTGATTGCAACTGACCCATCAACCTCGTGGGATATTCCAAGATTTTGTACTCATTTAAATCATCAGTTGGTTGAACAACAGCAGTATGATGAAGATAATGCAACGGTTTATCGTTATTTGATTCAAAAAGGGTAAATTAAGTGATTGAGTTAAAATAGGAGTTTCAGCCAATCAAATGATAATGGCACTTTACCTGTTTGTGCGATTTGATTGAAAAACATTCTCACAGCTTGGCTTGGTGTCAGTCCATATTGTAATGACATTAAAATTATATCAAACTCACAATGGAAGACAATATTGAATTACCGTAGAGAAAAACAGAGCGTATTGCTTATCATTTTAAGACTAAGCCCAAAACAGCTTAGTCTTTTTCATTTGGAAAAACTTTAAAATAAGCCTTCTGCCACAATGGTAATTTGACTTTCTTTTCGGTTTGTTCGCCTAAGGCTTTTGATGAAGTTGGGAATAATTTGAACATCGTGGACATCAATTTACTGTTGGCTTCAGGAGCAACCGCATACATCATGGACGCAAAACGCCCTAAACGTGTCGCCACTTCTTTAGGTTGCTTAATAATAGCATACGCTACTAAATTTGCTGCTTGTTCAGTTGAAAGCGTTGGAGCAAAACGATAGATTTTGGTCGGTTCAATCATTGGCGTGCGTACCAATGGCATATAAATTGAAGTTACATTAATTTTATGGGCATATACTTCTGCCGATAAACAACGGCTAAACGCATCTAAAGCTGCTTTAGAGGCGACATAAGCCGAAAAACGTGTTGCATTGGCTAACACACCAATCGAACTAATATTAATAATATGTCCTTTTTCATAATTCATCATATTTGGTAATAAATTTAAAATTAAACGCACCGCACCAAAATAATTGAGTTGCATGGTACGTTCAAAATCATGAAAACGCTCTAGTGATTCATGTACTGCACGGCGAATTGAACGTCCTGCATTATTGATTAAAAAATCAACATGATTGAATTGACTTAAAATCTTGTTTGAACACTCATCAATGGCGTTAATATCATTTAAATCACATGGGAATACAGAGGCTTTCCCCCCCGCATTTTGAATTTCTTGTTGTACTTCTAATAATTTTTCTTCGGTACGAGCAACCAATAATACATGAGCCCCCGCTTCTGCTAACATCTTAGCTACGGTTAAGCCTATCCCGCTAGATGCACCTGTTACTACCGCAATTTTACCTTGTACATAAGCGTTTAATTGTGGAATATAATTTTTTTTCATACCGAGCAAGCCATTCAAAAATAACGATGTATTATATAAAGTCCTGAACAAAAATCAATGCTAAAATTTACCGATTTATACATTGATGTTCTCATTATTTTATAAGGACAAATCGAGTAATTTCAATGCTGATGTTCATCATCAAGAGTAAAATTTAAACGACCTGCAATCACACTTGCCAATTCTTCTAAACCTTGCTTATTGAGTGATGAAAAAAGCTGAATTGAAAATTGCAACTTCATTTTTTTCAATTCATTTTTAACTTCAATGAGAGCTTTGTTGGCTGGACCACGATTGAGTTTATCTGCTTTGGTGAGTAAAATATGTACAAATAATTGACGAGAATATGCCCATTCTAACATCATACGGTCAAAATGTTGTAAAGGATGGCGAATATCCATTAGCAGTACCAAACCTTGCAAACTTTGGCGTTGGATTAAATAATTCTCTAATTCTTTTTGCCATACCCGTTTCATTTCTTCTGGCACAGCCGCATAGCCATAACCAGGTAAATCGACTAAGCGTTGTTCTGCATGACCTAGTTGGAAAAAGTTAATCATTTGTGTACGCCCAGGTGTTTTTGATGCACGAGCGAGTTGTTTTTGATTAGTTAAGGCATTGATTGCACTCGACTTTCCTGCATTAGAGCGTCCTGCAAAAGCGATTTCATAGCCTGTATCTTCCACACATAAATGTAATTTTGGTGCAGACATTAAAAATTCTGCACGGCGTAACCAATTTAAGGCTTGTTGTGAATAATGATTAATTGCTGGGTCGCTTTGTTTTTCATAATTCACTTTTTGTTGTGGAGCATTGGCTCGTTTGCTATTACGAGATGGTGTATTGTAAGACATGGTGTATCGACTGAGTTTAATTTTTGCTAAATAGTATAATAGATTTATGCGAATATCTAAAGGCTATTGATTTTATCATTGATAATTAAATATTGAAAATCATAAAAAATCGCATACAATATCTATCATCTTTCTAAATCTTTGATTCAATATGTTATCTACGCAATATGTCGATTGGTTTCGTCAATCCATGCCTTATATTAATGCCCATCATCATAAAACTTTTGTGATTATGATTTCGGGTGAAGCGATTTTGCATGAAAATTTTCCATCGATTATGTATGATATTGCGTTATTGCATAGTTTAGGAATACGCATAGTATTGGTGCATGGGGCAAGACCACAAATAAATAGTAGCCTAGAACAAGCAAATATCATGGTACAATTTCATCAACAACGCCGTATTACACCGAGAGAAAGTTTACCATTTTTACTGAATGCAGTGGGGGCAATTCGCTTACAGATTGAAGCCATTTTATCGATGGGATTGATTAACTCCCCGATGTATGGTGCTAAAATTAATGTGGTTTCGGGTAATTTAATTAAAGCAAAACCTTATGGTATTCATGATGGCGTAGATTTTCAGCTTTCTGGCGAAGTGCGTGCGGTTGATAGACATAATATCCAGAATCATTTACATCAAGGTTCGATTGTATTACTTAGTCCTTTGGGTTATTCAAGTACGGGCGAAGTATTTAATGTGTTGGCGGAGGAGGTGGCATATCGTACTGCATTGGCATTACAAGCAGATAAATTGATATTTTTAACGGAACAAGAGGGCATTTATAATGCACAACAACAATTACAACGAGAATTACACCCCGACCAAATTGATGATGATTTAAAACAATATCAACAAGATAACTTTATGGTTTCGGTTTTGGATTATGCAAAATTGGCAAGTGTGCAAGGCATTCATCGTGTACATTTTTTACCATATAAATATGATGGGATATTATTACAAGAGCTGTTTACACGTGATGGGGTTGGTACTATGCTAACACAAGCTCATTATGAAGATGTACGTATGGCAAATATTGATGATATTGGTGGATTGATGACTTTATTACGACCATTAGAAGAGCAAGGAATTTTGGTGTATCGTTCTCGTGAGCGTTTAGAGCAGGAAATTGAACAATTTGCCGTGATTGAGCGTGATGGTATGATTTTGGCTTGTGCGGCATTGTATCCTTTAGTACAGCAGGGTGATGAGTTATTATCTGCAGAGATAGCCTGTGTTGCGGTTGCACCTGATTATCGTAAATCTAATCGTGGTACACAAGTCATTGAATTTTTGCAGGATAAAGCCCAAAAGCAAGGGATTCAACAATTATTTGTTTTAACCACACGCACTGCACATTGGTTTATTGAGCATGGATTTAGCCCATGTACGATTGATGATTTACCAGTTTCTCGTCAAGCAGAATACAATTATCAGCGTAATTCAATGATTTTAAATAAGTTTATTTAGATAATATATTATAATTATTTTATTTTCAAATACTTAATTTTAATTTTTTGATTTACATTCACCTGTTATTTAGTGTAAAATAGGTAAAAATTGGTGGTTTTAAGAGGGCTGTTTATGGAACAAAAGAAAAGTGTTCAAAAGCGTCAGCAATTACTTGATGCTGCACTTGATGTATTTTCAACCTATGGTTTTAGTGGTGCAAGTCTTGATGAAATTGCACGCCTTGCCAAGATGCACAAGTCAAATATTTTTTATTATTATGAAAATAAAGAAGCCTTATATATAGAAGTTTTAACCAATGTTTTACAAAAATGGATTTCGCCTTTTCAAGAGTTGGAAGATGGACTTGACCCTGTAGAAACTCTAGCGATTTACGTACAACAAAAAATTGAACTTGCTCGTCAGCACCCTAAGGCATCACGGTTGTTTGCTTTAGAATTAATTCAAGGGGCAACACATATTTCGCCAATTTTACAAGGTCCATTGAAAAAGATTTTTAAGCGTAAAACTAAAGTGATTACACAATGGCAAGAACAAGGTAAAATTGCTAAAGAAATAGACCCTGAATTATTGATTTTAAATATTTGGGCGATTACACAAAATTATGCTGATTTTGCTATGCAAATGGAAATGGTTACAGGTAAGACATTGAAAAATAAATCAATGTTACAACGTAGTTTAAATCATACCGTGCATTTATTATTATATGGTATGTTGCCACGTACACCGTAAATATGATTATGGTGGATTTGTAATTATTAAATCTATTTACTGCAAAAAATTAAAAATATGTGATAGAATCAACATTTTATTGTACTAACTTTTGAGTTTATCTTATGAAAAAATTTCTTCTTGCAACGGGTTTAGCAGGTTTAGCAACGGTTGCTTCAGCAGCAAATTATACAGTTGATCCATTCCACACGAATGCTCGTTTTGCAATTGACCATTTTGCAACCAGTAGCAATGTGGGCGGTTTTTATGGTTTAACAGGTCATTTACAATTAGATGTTGCTAAAAAAACAGGTCAAATTGATATTAGCATTCCTGTACAAAACTTACAAACAGGTTCAACTCAATTTACGCAACATTTATTATCGCCAGATTTATTTAATGCAGCTCAATATCCTGAAATGCGTTTTAAATCAACTAAATTTAATTTCCGTGGTAAAAAATTAGTATCAGTTGATGGTCAATTAACATTATTGGGTAAGACCAATCCTGTACGTTTAAAAGTAGAAAAATTTAATTGCTATGACAGCCCAATGTTGAAAAAACAAGTATGTGGCGGTGATTTATCAACCACGATTGACCGTACGCAATGGGGGATGAATTATTTAGTAAATGTTGGTATGGCGAAAGACGTACGCTTAGACATTCAAGTTGAAGCAAGTAAAGACTAATTTTTAGTTATTTTTGATATGATAAGCACCAATTCTTAAATAAAAGGATTGGTGCTTTTTATATCATGCTAAAAAATAACATATTAAGCATCATAAAAATATGTTATTATTTTTGATAAATATGTGTTGTATTGTGATTGAAACATTGTTGTATAAATAGAATTTTGGTGTGGTATTGTTGAATGTTAAAATCAGCTTGGTGTAAATGGATACTCTATGCGACTTTATTGGGCATGGGGCAAGTTGTATATGCACAAAATCATGTTGCCGTGTATTATGATGATTCAGGCAGTATGCTGAAACCTGTAGAACGTTGGTTGGCAGCGAATTATTCTTTACAAATGCTCGTAGCGGTGATGAATGAACAAGATGAAATTTTGCTCACCAAAATGACCAATATTAAACAGGTGCAATCATTACAAGGTTCATCATCAATTCAACAATTTTTACAGCAAATGCAACAGGAAGCAAAGCCATCGGGTAACACGCCTTATGAGGGTATTAGTAAACTTGTACAAGCATTAGCCAATAAATCCGCAGGACAAAAATGGCTGGTTGTAATTACTGATGGCAAATTTTCTGTCAATTCATCAGAACAGCTTAAACAAGATATGCACCAAGCACGGCAATTGGGCATTAAACCTATTTTTGTATTAATTGAACAAGGTGCAGACCAACAAATCGCTAATTTATGGATGCAACATACAGGCAGTGAAACAGTCTTGGTTGATGATGTTAGCCAATTACCCAAAGTGATGGAGCAATTAGCAGCGAAAATTACAGGGCGAGATGCACAAGGATTAGTATTACAACAACAAGCTCAACAAGTCGCAGTGCAGTCGATTTTTCCATTGCGTAATTTGATTGTACTCACACAAGGGGCGACCGCACGCCAACTCACTCAAGCTGAAGTCAATGGACAGGCGATGAAAGTTAGCCCTTATCCTATACAATTACGACAACCAAGTGAGCGTTTACTGAGTCATGCCAGTGTGTCGCATTTAAATTTACAAGCGACTCAAGGAGATGTGCGTGCCAATTTACAGTTTGATGGAGCATTAGAACAGATTAAATTAGCAGTATTGCCTGAAGTTGCGGGACATTTTCAGGTTGATGTGTTTGATGCACAACAACAACTCTTACAACTGAATGCTCAAGGCTCTTATCAAGTGTGTCAAGGCGATGTATTAAAATTGCATTCACGCTTAGTTGATGACCAACAACAGCCTTTAGTCAAATATAGCAAAGATATTAAAATGTTTGATGTGGGTTTTCAAGCTAGTACATCAACAGGGACAACACAAACTATTCAATCGAAATTAAATGAACAAACTCAACAATTTGAAACTGATTTTGTGGTTGATGGTAGTGGTTTTTTACATCCTTATGCCAAGTATCAAGGCTATTTTAATTTTCAACAAAAAACCATTCATTTACAACAAGATGAATGTCAGCGTGATATTGCCATTGAATTAGCAACACCTTTAGATGTACAAGGACAATGGACACAAGATGTACGCTATTTGGGAGAAAATACACCATTAATTTATCGTGTGAATATGAATGGTCAGCCTGTAGCTAAAGCGACTTTAGAAAAATGGCAATGGCAACATGACGCCGATAAATGGAACATCAGTTATGCTGATGGGCAAGTGATTCTCACACCAAAGCAAAATTGTTGTGTGATATTTTGGAATCGGCAACTTGAGCAACAAGGGCAATTACAGTTAGCATTACATAGTCAAAATAGCCGTGATAAAATTCAAAATCCGCAAGTGGTTCATTATCATTGGTATCTGCCAGAAGGTATGGCAAAATATTGGTGGTTATATCTTTGTCCGTTGTTGAGCGTATTTGCTTTATGCTTTTTATTGTGGTATTTATATCGCATTGTGATTGTGAAAGAGCGTTTTGGGCGTAAGGCAAGTTTGCATTTGCGTGAAAGTGGACGAGAAGTGCGTGAGCCGTTGGTACGCCAAAAGAATTTATTGAAACATTGGTTGTGGCCAAGTCGTTATGAAACCAAAGTGTATCGTGGTTTAACGTTCCAAGCGGTGGGACGTGGTGGTCGTGCGGTGTTGGTCAAAGGTAAGGGATTGACTGCACAACATGAGATTGATAACTGGCTCTATGACCCTGATAAAACTTTACAGCCTGATGCAACCTTGCGAGATGGCGATATTTTAACGCAACGTCATGAATATCGTCAGGCGGTTTCGTATCAGATTCAATATACACAGTCCAATCGTTCAAATTGGCCACAACGCGATATTTTTTAATTAAATTAAATGATTAGGAATGAACATTATGTCAAATATTCATGCAAATGATTTTATCAATACTGCACCAACATTGATTGTGGGTTTGGGTGGTTTGGGTTGTTATATTGCCAATACTATTTATAAGGATTTATCAGATGAACAACAACGTCATGTTGAAGTAATGGTAATGGATACCGATGTTAATGAATTAAAAGAAAAAATGTACGATAAACTCAAAAATAGTCAATCGGTGGTACAAACCAGTCCAAGCGGTATTGTGATGTCGTGCGTGGAGCGTTTAGATGCTCAAGGTGCAGTAGAGCAATGGTTTCCAGTTGATTTATTGACAGGGAGTTTAGGTTATAAACAAATGACCGAAGGTGCGGCACAAGTTCGCAGTATTTCACGTTTGGCAATGTTAGATACTATTAATAGTCAGCGTATCCAAGCCTTAAATCGCAAATTGGAAAATTTATTACGCAATGCTGGACAGCAATTACAAGAATCATGCCGTGTAGTAATGGTAAACTCGATTGCAGGTGGTACGGGTTCAGGTTCATTTTTACAATTAGCGTTATATATCCGTGAATATTTTGCACAACGTAATATTACCAATGTAACTATTCGTAGTTTTATTGCCATGCCTGATATTTTTATTCAAAATGGTGATTATAACAGTGAACAACTGATTGATAATGTGCGTGCTAATGGTTACGCATCATTAAAAGAAGTGGATGCTGTATTTGCGAAACGTGCAGGCGTGAGCCAAGCCAATACGCAACCATTTTATGAGATGACTTTGGAATATAAACCAAATCAAACACAAGCTATTGCTATTGAAAAAGGTACACCGCCATTTGATGTGGTTACATTATTTGATTATAGCAATTTACAAGGGCGTAATATTGGACATAAAAATAATTATATTGCCAATATGATTGATACTATTCGCCTGCATTTATTTTCGCCATTAGTGGGACGTGGTGGTATCGCATCACAAACGGATAATTTAGTCAATCATCATGTGGCACATGGTAATCGTTCGAATTATGCGGGGTCTGGCGTAGCAAGTTTAGAATATCCTGTTGATGATATGTTACAATATGGTGCATTACGTTGGGCGACTGATGGCATTTCAAGCGAATGGCTTGAAATTGATGAGCAAATCACTGATGAAATTCATCGTGCAGAACAAGCTCGCAAAGATGGTGTATTTATGGATATTCCAAATGAACATCAGCGTTTTTGTGAGTTAGTGCGTCAAAAAGCAGAAATCAGTAAGCCTGCACCGTTTTATCGTAATATTTATAATGATGTACATTTGCTCAATGAGCATGGTGAGCGTACGGAAATTAAACATTTATTATGGTTGCGTACTATTAATAAGCATATTGATGATGTGTTACAACAAGCAATACAAGAGAAATCAACTGATAGTATTATTCCAATTTTAAGCCAAGATGCCTTGCTCGACCCTGATAATGTGGAAGACCAAGTTAAACGTTATGAATATGGTTTAGAGCGTTATTTGATTGAGTTGGAAAAGCGTGTACAAAACGCTGGTTTAGCGATGGCAAAAGAAATGATGTGGTCGCCTTATCAGCGTAAAGTTGATGTTAATCCGCAACAAGATATTCAACTAAATACATGGATTCTAAGTAAAAATAATCCGATGCACCCATTAGCGGTACGTTATTTTTTAGGCGAAAGTATTCAAACTTTAACGCAAGCCTTAGCACAAGTTGAAGCACGCAAAGCTAGTTTAGAACGTGCGATTGCAAATTATGCTCATAGTTATAATGACCCACGCACTGAAGTAGAAGAGACGGCAATGGATATTGCTCGTCAAAAAGCAAAATTTTGGAATCGTTTAAAAGGTGATTTAAAACGTTTTGCTGAAGAATATGCTGACCGTTCAGGTGTACAAAAGCGTAATATTGAACACTATGCTAAAGCGATTGTTCAGGCTGATGTGTATGCAAATTTATTGGGCTTTTTAGAAGATTTTGCTCAAACTTGGCGTTTATGGTTCCACCGTTTAGAGCAAATTGTGAGTAAAAATCAGCGAAAAATTGCTTTATTAGCCGTTAAACATGAAAAAGAGCATAATCCAAATCCAACTGTGATTTATGTATGTGCTAGCAAGCACATAAAAGAAAAAATTTGGGAAACGGAAAAAGTTCTCTTAACAGGGCAAGAATTTCCGAGCGATATTTCACGTAATATTTATACATCGATTTACCGTGAAAAAGCCAAGCAATATATCGACCAACAACCACCATTACAAAATATGGATTGGGTGGAAACCTTATTTAAAGAATACGTTTTGGCATGGTGTCAGGAAGAGTTAGCTAAATCACCAAGTTTTAATATGGACGTATCGAGTGCGATTCGTAAAGAATTTGAACTGGAAAAACAAAGCGGTTTACTCACAGTTGATATGCAAGCACGAGACCGTTTACAACAATATATGAATCAGCTTGATGTATTGGCTGTACCGTTAGTGAATTTACAGCATAGCGATAAAGGTCAAGATTTTAAATTTATTTGTTTGCACCCTGTGGCTCAACAAGTTTGGTCACAAGCAGATATGCAAGATGTGATTGGTAGTCCATTTGTGCATGATGGTTTTTCTAAGTATCGTATTTCTAAATTAGTGTTGAAATATGGTCTATTGGCAAGTGATTTAAGAACATTTGCTGATGATGATGGTATTTATCGTATGGCGTATGAAAAGCGGATTGCTCAGTCTCGTGCTATCCCACGTCAATCGACATCGCCACATTTAGATTATCATTGGGATTCACCTGCTTTCTTACCTGAAATGAGTGAAAACCAGCAAGCAAAAGCCCTAGACCAGATTTATTTTGCGACATTGCTCAATCAAAGTTATGCGTTGCACCCAGATTTACGTGCGATGATTTTCCCATTGGAATATGATTTAAAACAATTATGGCATCAAAATATTGGACATAATATGGCAAGTCCAATTCCTGCAATTAATCGTCAAGCCTGTGATGCAACTTTATATAATTTGGTTGATGTATTTGCGGTAAATTATCACTTAGTGCAAGCGATGCTACAACAAGAGCAACAACGTGTGGAAACACAACACACTGAACCTGAACAAGCACCATATTTTGTTTATGTAATGGATTTAATTGAACAAATTCATTCAGTTGCTCATCAAAGTCGTCAGCCACAATTGGGGCAATTTAGACAGCAAAAATTATTAATAGCACTATTAACCATGATGCAACAAAGTTTGACTGAGCGTTATACTGCAAATATCAGTCAGACTAAATTTGCCGAAATTCGTCAGCAATTAGCACAGCAATTGACTGATTTAGAAAGCAAAACTAGTCATGCTTATGTGCAATATGTCAAAACTGTGTTAGATAATTTTCAGGCGTAGGTAGAGATTGAAAACCATTATCCTGATTGATGGGCAGGGGGTAATCAACCCTACTTGCCCTATTTTGCGTACCGAGTTGAATGAACGTTTTAGTTTATTTTCATTTGAACAGTTGGTACACGGTGGTTGGGCGACGTGTTGTGAATTGGTACATTATGCAGGACGGGCAAAACATAGTGAACCTGTAGAATTATGGATACTTGATGCTCAACATCATGTACAAGAGCGTGATGATTCATCAATGCTAAAGACTGATACATGGCAACAAGTATTTGCAACCATGCCTGCGGTATTAAAACAACAATTACAACAAGGCTATTTGTTGATTAAGCGTTTGTTGTGGGTATCGCAAGCATTAAATCAGCGTGCCGACCAAAGTTTGCATAGTGATATTTATCAAACAGTTTTGTCGTATACTCAACAGGATAGACAGTCTTGTGAATCGGTGGTACTTTTAACCGAAATCCAAGATGTAGAACATAAAAAGCAAGCCATTGAATTAGAAAAGAAATTTTTATTACCGATGGCGATTAGTTTTTTTCTGTATCAACATTTGATTTTGGTACATAATATCCGCAAACAATATCAAGTTTTACAAATCATTGCATCTGCACCGACTTTATTGTCTGCTATTGGGGAAATGTTCGGTTATTATCAACATTTATTGCAATTATTACAGCAACATAAACAACGCTACTTAGCGGAACAAAGTCAGCATTACCAATTTTATACTTGGCAGGATATAGAACATCAATTAGCTACGGCATTACCACAATTTGAGCATCAAGATTTACAATTTGGTTATTTATATCAGCCTGTACAAGATGATGCAATTTTACAGCAGTGGTTTAAACAGCAAAATGAGCAAACTCGTCATCAATATATTGTATTTCAACAGCAATTAGAAAGTGATTATGAAAGCAGTATGAAAGCTTTACAGCAAATTCAAGCGAGTATGGATTATAAGCGTTTTTTAGAATCAATAGGTTTAAAAGATGGACAACAACTAGATTTTGCACAGGTGGAGCAAAAAATCCAACAGCATTTAGTCACTTTATCGACACAGCCTAAATTATTGAGTTTGCCTGAAGTTTTACAAAAATTAAATCGTTGGGTGGAAAAGAATTTGGTAGAAAGTTTATTTGCCATACAACAGCGATTTGTGAGTTGGGTGGTGTGGTTTGGTGGTATATTATTGAGTGTATTGGTATTTGTGATATTATTATTTTCAACTGACCAAAGCCGTGTGAGTTTAAATACGGTACAATTTACCGCCATGCATCATAGCACTTGGCAATGGAGTGTTGCGTTATTTGTATTGGCTTTAGTGCTGATGATGGGTGGGTTAATTTATACACGTAAAAAACGCACAATGAAGGTATTATTACAGGCAAAACAGCATTTACATGATACACAACAGCAATTACGGGAATCTATGCAACAACATTTAGATTATAAACGTAAACATTTAACCTTATATATGTTAGGTAAAAATCAAACACTTGTTGAAAAAATGCAACGTGATTATGTACAAAATCGTGAACAGTTATTATTTTTAGATTATTTATTATCCGATTTTGTGCATTATTGTCAAATTTCAGGGGTAAATGCTCATACCAATAATACACGTCTAACAGCAGAAGAATTACAACCTTTGCAGATATTGCACAATTTACAGCAAATAGCATGGCATAATCCTGCTCATTTGGAACATTTAGATATTTATGATGGCGAAACCAAATTATTTGTCCATCAGCTTGGCGTAAGTTCACAACAAATTAAATTAAAACAACAATTAGCCGAAAAAATGGCGGGTGTTAAAAGCATTAAATTGCTGAAAAGCGGACATTTGAGCAAGTGAAATAGGAAGATGAGATATGGCGAATATTAAATATCTACTTTTGATGATGTTTGGTTGGCTTGCGGTAACGACATCATTATTGATGACGATGATGGTCGCTAGTTATATCCCACGTGGCTTGATGTTTTTATGGCTGATTTGGCTGTGTGTGATGTTGTATCGATATAAAACCACGAAAGCTAATCGCTATCAACATAGTTTTGTATTGCTCGGAGGTGTGTTGTATAGTGTTATTTTTGCGATTTTGACTTATTATGGATTAACATATTTTGATATACTTTGGACGATGTTATCATTTGAAACTCAACAACGTGTTATGCAAGCGGTACAGTTCGTTTTTCCATTCCCACAGCAACTGATTGAATTTTTTTATATTTTAATGCTGATTTATGGTTATGGTTTTATGTTGTGGCGAGTAACATTATTGGTGCTGGCTGATGCATTACAACAAAAAAATAATCATTATCTTAATTTATTTTATCAACTGATATATGTTGAACATCAACAGCAATGGTTACTCAAACCTTATGTGCATGATTTAAAATATTTAGCGATTTTAGTGGCTATTTTGGCAAGTATTTTAAATTTACAGGTGGCGTATTGGTTTTATCAGCAAATAGCTCATCAATGGTTAGTTTGGCTACAGGTGGCTTTGATAGTGTTGGCAGTGGATTGGTATTATTGGTTGAGTGGCGATTTATATCGTCCAAATGCAGGACAATTTTCACAACAGGTACAATTACCGCAACACTCACCGAATTTTGAATCGTTATGGCGACGTTATCATCAATTTTGGAAAGATAAATGGTTGGTGGCAGGCAATCGTAGTACAGGAGGGAAAGAACGATGATGGACGGTATTAAAAAATTATTAAATGAAAAAAAAGCAGTAATTATCCAAAGTTTTCCAAATGAAAAACTATTGGATCTTATTCAGCAACATGTGGTGAATATGACGCGTAAGGGACATCATGTATTGGTGTTGTCATCACAAGCGAATCATGAACCGCATAAAACCAAGTATAATGTGTTTTTACAACACGCTTTTGTGATGGATAATTTTTTGCAAGGTTTTGGCTATCAATGTGATATTCATCAATTTATGGAGATGTTTAAATCTAATCGTTATGATGCATGGTTATCTAAGCTTAAATTGATTATTATTGATGGTGGTGAACATATTTTTTATGATCCAACTTTATGGGAAACGGCGAGTTATTTATTACAAGATAAATTAATAGAGTTAAATTGCAAAAAATTTCCACATTTGTTGATATTAATTGAGCCGAGACGTTCGTGTGAGTCTGCATTAAAAGAATGTATTCCCTTGTATGAAACCAATTTTATTGGGCAAAATGAAACGGATATTTGGAATGAAACTACATTTTTATTGGATAAAGACCATATCGAACAACATTGGTGGACAATTTGGTCTTCAGAACAAAGCCGTGATTATTTAAATCAATTTGACCCGAATCATCATAGTAAAAGTGTGGGTATTATTGCTCCATTGGCACAATTTGCAGGTAAACATCAGATTGATAAACAACAAAATTTAGCTTTTATTACGTCTAATAGTGGTGAAGTGGATCGACTTGAAAATCTAGTAGAGTTAGAAGGACAAATTTTATATCAGCTAGAAAATGAATTATCATGGCAGACTTTTCAAAATATCCGTAATTTTCAAGGCTGTGTTAGTGTTTATAGTCAGCATGGTAATCCGTGGGTTAAATTGCGTAAATTAGCCACAATGTTTCCAAAAGCATCATTATTTAATGTAGTTGCACATAATAATATGTTGTTGGATTATGTGTTGGCAAATGCCTATTGTTTTGCTAGTGTGCCATTACAAGCTTTTGCTCCAAAAATTAGACGTAATTCGGGTTATAACACCATTTTGACGTTATTGCACCGTTTACAATTAATGGGCGAATTGGCGTTAAGCACCATTCAATACGCTTTAACAGGCATTCAATATAGCGATGATTTGGAACATAGCCAATTACAACGTTTAGATTTAATGGATTGTTTTAGTACTTTTCAACAATTAGTGGCTGAATATTTTAGCCCATATATTGCCCAACAATTACGTTTAGAACGCCGTATGCAATGGTCTGCGGAGCAAAAGCAATATGTGGCTCAGTCTTATGTGCAGTTGTACAATGAACAATTAAATTTATCGATTGATTGGTTACAAACAGTACAAGTGAGCGATGGGCATAATCATTTTACGACTTTACTCAAAGACCATGTATTTCAACAATATTGGAAAGGAAAATTAGTAGGTTTTTGTGGTAAATTGTTTGAAGTTGAACAAATTGATATGGTCAATCGTAGTATCAAAATTATTCATTGTAATAATAAATCATTAATTGACTATCGAGTGCAAAAGCAAATTCGTATTCATCAACCATCGCCACAATGGAAAGTAATTAAGCGTTTATCTCATCAACAAACCTATGGTTTAACACAAGTGAGTATAGAATGCTTAAGTCTCGATTTTTCGGTACAATCAGGCTATATTGTTAGTAGTCCAAGTCATTGGAAAACGCCACCGATTTTACAAGCAAGTGAGCAACAAAATAATATCCGTCATTATGTACATGGGCGTGCCTTAAAAATACAATTACTGAATGAACAAGGCGAATCAGTCTTGAGTGATGCGATGGTAACGGCTTTTAGTGCGTGGTTGAATGAAGTGGCGATTACTTTATTTCCAGAAGTGTATCCATTTTTTATTTCGGCGGCAGAATTACAAACAGGGCAAACGGCACGCCCGCAACAGCGTATTATTCAATATTGTGTGCCTGAATTGATTATGTCTGAAAGTTATCAGGCAAAAAGTGCGATATGGGTATTTGAAGATAGTCAAACCGATTTGGGTATTATTAGTAGTGTGCTTGAGCATTATTTGTATTTATTTGATTTGTGTTATGATTGGCTGAAATGGTACAGCCAAGAACAAGAAACATCGATACAATTGCTTGACCGTGTGTGTTTGCACAATATGCCGAAAAATACGAAACATTGGTTTAGTTATGGTTTAGATGAATTAGACCCATGTTTTGATTTTGATGGTTTAAAACAATGTTTGGAACAAGTGTTTGTGCCTTATCAAGTATTTGATTTGTCAGAACGCCGTGAACGTGTGCAACAGCAAGTGGAAAAATATTGTTATTTGCAAGGTTAGATAATTTGGTGAATAGTGAGAAAAGTCATGTATATTAATTTTGATGATTATCCTTTTGAAATGATATTAACTTATAGCTTTAAAGAAGATATGGTTAATCAAGAAGAATACATATCCGATGTTAGAGCATTAACTTTGAATCCTGATAAGCCACTGTTAGGTTTAAAAGGTAATAAAGGACTATATGCTACACCTGAATGGTGGGAAAGTATTGACAATAGAAATATTCCTAGTATCACATTTTGTGGAGAGATTATTAGGACTTATGTTGCTGGCATGGATAATTCAAATACTGATAATTCGTTCTCTTTTCTTTCCCAAGAAAATAGGATTTTAGATGAAAGTATTTATTATATTGATAAAAAACATCAACAGTTATTTAAGAAAAGGCATTTTGTAGTGATTGTATATGCTTTTGACGAAATGAAAGTAAGCACTCCTGAGAATCCGGATTTTAGTAACATAGTTTTAGAAATGGCTGTTTCAAAATACCCTATTCCTTAACATTTAAACAAGGTGCGTAATACGCACCTTACCAATTGTCAAGAACAAATTACAATCGCATTTCAATACCTTGTTCCGCCAAATACTGCTTCGCTTCAGGAATGGTATGTTGCCCAAAATGGAAAATACTCGCCGCTAAAACAGCGTCCGCACCGCCTTGTAAAATACCATCAGCCAAATGTTGCAAATTCCCCACACCACCAGAGGCAATGGTCGGCACATTAACATGGTCATTAATGGCACGCATAAGGGCAATATCATAACCTGCTTTTGTACCATCAGCATCCATACTAGTAATGAGTAATTCGCCTGCACCATATTCAGCCATTTTAATTGACCATTCAATCGCATCAATCCCTGTCGGTTTACGTCCGCCGTGTGTAAAAATTTCCCATTTATTATCAGCGACTTTTTTGGCATCAATCGCGACCACGATACATTGAGCCCCAAAACGTAAAGACGCTTCCTGAACAAATTCAGGATTAAACACCGCTGCTGAATTAATACTCACTTTATCCGCACCAGCATTGAGCAATAAACGAATATCTTCAATTTTACGTACACCACCGCCTACGGTTAAAGGTACAAAAACCGTTTCTGCCATACGTTCGACCGTACGATAAGTGGTATCTCGTCCATGATGTGTTGCAGTAATATCTAAAAAAGTAATTTCATCGGCACCTTGTTCGTTATAACGGCGTGCCACTTCTACAGGGTCGCCTGCATCACGAATGTCTAAAAATTGTACACCTTTAACCACACGTCCATTATCAACATCTAAACAAGGAATAATACGTTTTGCAAGCATAATAGCCATTCCATCATAAAAAATTAGCTTATTTTAACAGCCATCATGTTGAGATTAAAGGGGCAGTGTATAGATTATGATAAAATATTGCAATATCAATCATTTGCCATAAAATTCATCATGTATAATAACTATATCTAAAAAAGTGATAAAGATACAAAAAAATACTATTTCTGTCGTATAACTAAATCGATTAATATGCTTGCCATTTATGACATATTATTTTTAGGTCTGATGATGAAAATAAAATTAAAAGCACTGATTGCCAGTGCATTATTCGCAACTGGTATTGGCGTATCTGCTCCTGTGGTGGCGGCTGATAAAGAGTTTTTAAATGTAGCGTACGATGCAACACGTGAGTTTTATGTTGATGTCAATAAATCATTTGGTATTTATTGGAAAAATCGTACAGGTCAAACAGTGAATTTTAAACAATCACATGGTGGTTCGGGTAAACAGGCTCGTTCAGTGGTTGATGGTTTAAAGGCTGATGTTGTAACTTTAGCATTGGCACAAGATATTGATGCGATTGCCAAAACAGGACAATTGCCAACCGATTGGCAAAAGAAATTCCCAAATAATTCAGCTCCTTATACATCAGCGATTGTCTTTATGGTGCGTAAAGGTAATCCAAAAAATATTAAAGATTGGGTGGACTTAACCCGTGATGGTGTGGAAATTGTAACGCCTAATCCTAAAACAGGCGGTTTACCACGTTGGATTTATTTATCTGCTTGGGGTTATGCACTTAAACAACCCAATGGTAATGATGCAACCGCTCGTGAATTTGTCAGCAAAATGTATCACAACGTAAAAGTGATGGATTCTGCGGCTCGTGCGTCAATGACAACATTTGCGGAACGTAAAATTGGCGATGTATTATTGACTTGGGAAAATGAAGCGTTAATGACGTTAAAAACGCTGGGTAATAATGAATATGAAATCATTTATCCATCGATTTCTATTTTAACTGAGCCATCAGTGGCTGTGGTTGAAAAAAATGTGGAAAAAAATGGTAATAAATGGTTAGCAACGGGTTATATTAACTTTTTATATTCGCCTTATGGACAAGAGTTAGCGGCAAAACACTATTACCGTCCACGTAACGAGCAAGTTTTAGCTAAATATCGTAGCCAATTCCCAGAGTTAAAAACATTTACTATTGATGAAATGTTTGGCGGTTGGACGAAGGCACAAGAAACCCATTTTGTGAATGGTGGTGTTTTTGATCAGATTTATAAAAAATAAATTATAAATCATTGGTTTGATAGAAGGGCGGAATATGATTTCGCCCTTTTAGTTTTGATGAAAGTGCTATTAAATTTGAATCTGTTCAGGACAATGGACGCCTTGTAAAGCATTTTGTATTTGCTGTAAATCATCACAAATTAATAATTTAGCACGATGTTGTGGTGGTAAAAAACCTTCTTGCACCGCATGGTCTAATTGCTGGACTAAGGCATTGTAAAAACCATTGATATTATAAATTATCATGGTTTTTTGATGTTGATTTAGTTGAGCCCATGTCGCAACTTCTAAAATTTCTTCAAAAGTTCCTAACCCGCCGGGTAGAGCAATAAAAGCACAGGCACGTTCCGCCATTAACGCTTTACGTTGATGCATGGTTTTTACGATATGTAATTCAGTTAAATCAGCATGAGCAATTTCATAATCTAGCATAAATTCAGGAATAACGCCGACTACTTCACTACCCTCAGCGAGTGCAATATCAGAGACTTCGCCCATTAAACCAATACTCGCCCCACCATAAACCACGCCAAAACCTTGTTGGCATATATGCTTAATCAGTTCATGACTTTTTTGCTGATAAATTTCATGATTGCCCATACGAGAACCACAATAAACAGCAATGAGTGGACGAGTAGTTTTAATATTAGATAATTCAGACATAAAGTATTTCTCAAATGTTTAGGTTTAAATAGGTTTAGATTTTGACATATATACGGACTTAAAACACTATTTTAAATAAAAATATTCAAAATAATACATAAAAAAGATGATTTTTTTGTTAGGCTTGTTATACTAATATTTTTTATGTAGAAGTGTTTTTTGATATGGACAGTGACAGTTGTTATTGTAACTTAAACTTTATTCAACCATTTGTAATAAATCAACCTTATGGAGTACAGCTATGCTTATAGAATGGATGTATGACCCATCAGCATGGGTTGGTTTATTAACCTTAATCGTCTTAGAAATAGTACTTGGTATTGATAACCTTGTATTTATTGCTATCTTAGCGGAAAAGCTCCCACCTGAACAACGTAATAAAGCTCGTGTCATTGGTTTAAGCCTTGCTTTGGGTATGCGTTTAGTATTACTTGCTTCGATTGCTTGGGTAGTTACTTTAACAAAGCCATTATTTCATATTTTAGAACATCCGTTTTCAGGACGAGATTTAATTTTACTTTTTGGTGGTCTATTCTTGTTGTTTAAAGCAACAATGGAATTACACGAGCGTATTGCAGGTAAAGAACATATAAAACATGACCACCCTGTGCACGCTGCTTTTTGGGTAGTTATTGCACAAATTGTCGTACTTGATGCGGTATTCTCACTCGATAGCGTGATTACCGCAGTGGGTATGGTAAAAGACCTATCTATTATGATTACTGCAGTGGTGGTAGCGATGGTTGTCATGCTGTGGTTCTCAAAAGCCTTGATGGATTATGTCAATAAACACCCAACAGTCGTAATTCTATGTCTAGGTTTTTTGTGGGGTATTGGTTTATTGTTGGTGGCAGAAGGTTTCGGTTTCCATATTCCAAAAGCTTATTTATATGCTGCGATTGGTTTCTCGGTCTTGGTGGAGGGGTTAAATCAATTAACTCGCCGTAAACAAGAAAAACGTGTTACTACATCAGATTTACGTTATCGTACAGCATCGGCTGTTTTGCGTATGTTGGGCGGTAAAAATTCAGGTAAAGTGATGGATAGCCAACAAAATGAACCTGAAAATATTTTAAAAACAGATGCTTATGCCGATGAAATTTTTGATGAACAACATGGCGTATATCATAGTGTGATGGTACAAGGTGTACTTGGTTTATCTGAGCGTCCTGTTAAATCGATTATGACGCCACGTCCAGAATTAGAATGGATTAATCTTGATGAAGATGCGGAACGTATTCAACAACGGTTAATGAAAACATCGCATACACGTTTAATTGTGGCACGTGGTGAATTGGATAATTTACAAGGTATTGTAGCAACGCATAGTGTATTTAATGACTTTGTAAATACAGGTAAGTTTAATATTGAACAGCATTTACGTCAGCCGTTGGTGGTACATGAAAATGCACATATTTTGATGGTCATGGAACAGCTCCGTCAAACACCATTACAGATGGCGATTGTACTGAATGAATATGGTTCGATTGAAGGTATTCTTACTCCAATTGATGTACTTGAAGCCATTGCAGGTGAATTTAAAGATGAGAATGAGCCTGAAGTCGTGGCAGAAAGTTTAAGTGATGGTTCGTGGATTTTAGAAGCATTGACCGATATTCGCCATGTGTCGCTACTATTAGGGCAAGATTTAGTTGATGAAAATGAACAATATTCAACTTTATCAGGTTTTATTTTGGCACATTTTGGACGCTTACCCGCAGAACAAGAAAGTTTTGTCATGCATGGTTATCGTTTTACGGTGATGAATATGGACGGTCAAAAAATTGATAAAGTACATATTGAATCTTTAGAAAGTAAAGATGAAGTTTAAGCATTTATTTTCTATTTGATTGAAAATGTTAAAAGGCGATTATCTCAATAATCGCCTTTAATTTTATTCTAAATCAAGTAAATACAATGGTAATCCCAAGCCAAATATATCAAAAAAAGAATGAGCTAACATAAATGCGGGTAAATCATCATATTTATAACGCAATAATGCAAATACTATGCCCAATGTCGTAATGGTCATTGCTCCTGCAATGCCTTGATAAGTATGAAATGCAAAACGAATCAATAAACTAAATAGAATGACATAAGGTAAATATTTTTTATTTACAGCAAAAATTAAACCAAGAAAAAATAACTCTTCAAAAAAACCATTGAGCAAGGCAAATAACATTAACGACCATGACATTTGGCTTAAATGTTGTTCAGCAGTATAATATTCTGTTGTAGCTGTCATATCAGGATAATGAGCAGGATATAACCACGCATGAACATATTCATAGCACGTTG
Source organism: Moraxella sp. ZY210820 (assembly GCF_030674635.1). Taxonomy (NCBI): domain Bacteria; kingdom Pseudomonadati; phylum Pseudomonadota; class Gammaproteobacteria; order Moraxellales; family Moraxellaceae; genus Nasibacterium; species Nasibacterium caprae. Next base: position 133,711 of record NZ_CP089978.1, read on the forward strand.
CAACAGTACCAGCAATGAGAATATACAACAAAATTTTCAATGGTGTTGTCAAAGAAAATTTAAAATTCAATGAGTTAAAATCAAATTTACGCAATTTCAAATAGATAAACGCTAAAACTAACGCTGCAATTTCACTCGTAATTCCCCAAATATTGAGGTCTGGGGTAAAACTCAATTGTTCAGGCATAACCAATTGCTGGGCGTGTAAAGAAAAATATTGTACCGTTGAGTCATAAATGGCATGACCGAAAAAAATACAGGTTAAAATCGCAATATCAATGAGATTTAAATGCGATATTTCTTTATCATTTTTTAAAGAATACATTATATCAACCAAATCATTATGTTATCTTATATTATAATTATATTGATATAACATAACAATCATTGGTTTCATACCATTACAAATTTTAGTAGAATAATAAAATTTAGAACAAATCAGGTATATTGACCGAAACTTCCTAATTTTACTGTCATTTCAGCACTTGTATCACATGGCAAGATATAGCACGATAAGCCATTATCAACATCAAGTTAATTTTGAGGATTTTATCATGCCACAATATACTGCTCCTTTGCGTGATATGCAGTTTGTACTTCATGAACTTTTAAATACGGAACAACATTATAACAATCTGCCTGCATTTCAGGGCATGGTGAGTCAAGATTTAATTAATCAATATTTACAAGCGGCTGCGGATTTTTCTGAGCAAGAATTAGCACCACTCAACCAAGTGGGCGACCGTGAAGGCTGTCAATGGCATGATGGCGAAGTAACAACGCCTACAGGTTTTAAGCAAGCCTACACAAAATACATCGAATTAGGTTTCCCATCATTAACATCGGAAGAGCGTTTTGGCGGTCAAGCGATGCCAAATTCTTTAGGCACGGTGATTTCTGAAATGACAGGGACTGCTAACTGGTCATGGGCGATGTATCCAGGGTTGTCACATGGTGCTGTGCGTACCATTGAACATCACGGTTCAGAAGAACAAAAAAACATCTATTTACCAAAACTAGTTTCTGGTGAATGGACAGGAACAATGTGTTTGACCGAGTCTCATGCAGGTTCAGATTTAGGCATTATTCGTACCAAAGCTGAACCAAATGATGATGGTAGTTATGCAATTACGGGCGAAAAAATATTCATTTCTGCTGGTGAGCATGATATGGCAGAAAATATTGTCCATATCGTGTTAGCTCGTTTGCCAAATGCACCAAAAGGCACGAAAGGCATTTCTTTATTTATCGTACCAAAATTTAATGTCAATGCTGATGGCTCTTTGGCAGAACGTAACAGCGTGCGTTGTGGCTCGATTGAACATAAAATGGGTATTCACGGTAATGCGACCTGCGTAATGAATTTTGACCGTGCGAAAGGCTATTTGATTGGACCTGAAAATCGTGGCTTAAATTGTATGTTTACCTTTATGAATTCGGCTCGTATTGGTACGGCGGTGCAAGGTTTATCAGCATCTGAATTGTCTTATCAAGGGGCGTTGGCGTATGCCAAAGAACGTATTGCCATGCGTTCATTATCAGGAGCAAAAGCTCCAGAACGTGAAGCTGACCCAATTATCGTACACCCAGCGGTACGTCAAATGTTATTAACACAAAAATCATTTGCTGAAGGCGGTCGTGCATTACTCTACTTCTTGGCACAACAAGTGGATATTGTTGAGCAAGGTGAAACTGAAGAACAACGTCAATATGCTGATAATTTATTGTCATTCTTAACGCCAATCGCTAAGGCATTTTTAACGGAAACTGGTTATGAATCAGCCAATAAAGGCGTACAAGTGTTTGGTGGACATGGCTTTATTTCTGAACATGGCATGGAACAAATCGTGCGTGATACACGAATTGCGTGTTTATATGAAGGGACAACCGAAATTCAAGCCCTTGATTTATTAGGACGTAAAGTGTTGCAATCGCAAGGAGCGTTGTTGCGTGATTTTACCAAGATTGTGCATAAATTCTGTGAAAGCCAGAAAGACAATACTCAAATGGTAGAATTTATCCAACCATTAGCTCAGCTTAATAAGCAATGGCTTGATATTACCACACAAATCGGTCAAAAAGCGATGGCAAATCCTGATGAAGCGGGTGCAGTTGCTGTTGATTATTTATACTATTCTGGCTACGTTACATTGGCATACTTCTGGGCGAAAATGGCTGATGTGGCTCAACAACGTATCGCTGAAGGTTCAACAGATGCGTTCTATACGGTAAAAATCAAAACAGCTCAATTCTATTTTGCCAAGATTTTACCACGCATTCATGCTCACGTTGCCATCATCAATACAGGTGCAAATAGCTTAATGCAAATCGATGTTGATGAGTTTTTATTTTAATAAACCATAATTTGTGTTATGCTCAACAATGAACAATGGTGGATTTTGTAGGGGCGAAATATTTTTCGCCCGTACAATGTTTAGAGTGTTTTTAATCATTCATCATTTGTAATATTGTATTGAAATAAGATGTAACTGAATATTTTATAAGGAATTTTATTATGCCAATTTATACCGCTCCACTTGCTGATATGCGTTTTGTTTTAGAAGATGTTTTTAACGCACCACAATTTTGGCAAGACAATCAACAACTTGGACATGTTGATATTGATACCGCACAAGCAATTTTGGAAGAAATGGCAAAATTTAGCCAAAATGTGGTATTACCGCTCAATCGTTCAGGCGATGAACAAGGTGCTCATCATCAAGATGGTGTAGTAACGACTCCAGATGGGTTTAAAGACGCATTTCGCCAATACGCTGAAGGTGGTTGGATTGGTTTAGGGGCTGATGTCGATTGGGGTGGTTCTGCCATGCCAAAAATGCTTACCGTTTTAACTGATGAAATGTTATTTGCGACTAATCCATCGTTTATGTTGTATCCATTGTTGTCGGTGGGTGCAGGTATGGCGTTGAATAGTTACGCATCAGATGAGCAAAAACAAACCTATTTACCAAAAATCTATTCTGGTGAATGGACAGGGACGATGTGTTTGACTGAACCACACGCAGGCACAGATTTAGGGATTATTAAGAGTAAAGCTGAACCGCAAGCTGATGGTAGCTATAAAATCACTGGAACGAAAATTTTTATCACAGGTGGTGAACACGATTTAGCAGAAAATATTATCCATCTTGTATTAGCAAAAACCCCAAATGCACCTGCTGGCTCTCGTGGGATTTCTTTATTTATCGTGCCAAAATTTTTAGTCAATGCTGATGGTTCATTGGGCGAACGTAATGCAGTCAGTGCAGGTTCGATTGAACATAAAATGGGTATTAAAGCATCAGCAACGTGTGTGATGAATTTTGATGGTGCAACAGGCTATTTGGTGGGTAAGGAAAACGAGGGCTTGGCAGCCATGTTTGTGATGATGAACTATGAACGTTTATCAATGGGCATTCAAGGTTTAGGGGCGAGTGAATTTGCTTATCAAAATGCAGCACAATACGCAACGGATCGCTTACAAGGGCGTAGTGCAACAGGTACTCAATCACCAGAACAACCCGCAGATAGCATTTTAGTACATGGCGATGTTCGCCGTATGTTGCTCAATGTGCGTGCCAATAATGAAGCGAGCCGTGCATTTGCGGTGTATGTGGGTCAGCAATTAGACATTACTAAATATTCTGATGATGCTGATGCGATTAAAAAAGCCAATGACCGTGTAGCACTATTAACACCGATTGCTAAAGCGTTTTTGACTGATACTGCATTCCAAGCGACATTAGATGCGCAAATGTGTTTTGGTGGTCATGGTTATATCCGTGAATGGGGTATGGAGCAATGTGTGCGTGATTTGCGTATTGCCCAAATTTATGAAGGGACAAATGGCGTACAATCACAAGATTTAATCGGTCGTAAAACCATTAAATGTGGCGGTGCTTATCTCAATGAATATTTAGCTGAAATTCGCAGTTTTATCAATACCTTAAATGATGATTTAAACTTCATCAAAAATGCAACATCACAAGCCTGTGATGATGTCGAATTGATTACTCGCTATATTTTAGAAGTGGCGAAAGAAGATGCGAATTTTAGTAATCATGTGGCGGTAGATTATTTACACGCTGTAGGATTATTGAGCTTTAGCTATATGTTTGCCAAAATCGCCCAAGCGAGCCAAGCAAAACAAGGCGAATTTTATGCCAATAAAATTCAACTCGCACGTTATTTTGTGGCACGCATTTTGCCTGAGTTAAAAACTCGTATCATTAAAATTCAATCTGACCGTGAAATTGTGATGAGTTTTAGTGCGGAATATTTTACTGCTCAAAACTGACTAAATAAATAGTTCATTACTGTTAATGATAAACCGACTTATTTCATAAGTCGGTTTATTTGTTGTGCGTTGTATGAATTAGAGAAAGTCAGCTAAATCAAGTTGTACACCATGCCAAACTCTAAATGCTTCAACTGCTTGACCAACCAACATACTCCAACCATCAGCTGTGATAGCCCCACGTTGTTCGGCTTGTTGTAAGAAGTGTGATGGTTTTCCATACGCCATTTCATAGGCATAGTGAAAATGAAGTTGAGTTGGTAATATTAAGCTATCATTGGATAAACTCGCTGATGTGGCATTAATTACTACATCAAAATCGCCGTGTAAATGATTTAATCCACAAAAATTAAGCGTACAATTTTGCACAAAAGGTTGTAAATCATCAACTAATTGTTTGGCACGTTCTATGGTGCGATTAGCGATACAAATATTACGTACTCCTGCTTGTGTTAAAGGATAAATTACTCCACGAGTCGCACCACCTGCACCTAAAATTAAAATATTGGCTTGCTCTAACTGAATATTGAGAATTTTCAGTGCTTGTACTAAACCTTCACCATCAGTATTATCACCAAAAAGTTTGCCATCTTGTTGCCATAAGGTATTGACTGCTTTAGCAATTTTAGCACGTTCGCTTAAAACATCACATAATTGATAGGCTTGTTCTTTAAACGGCACAGTTACATTTAGACCTTTTCCACCTTGTGCGAAAAAATCAATCATGGTTTGTTGAAAGCCATCAACAGGAGCAAGAATTTTGCGATAATGCAAATCAATATTCGCTTTTTGTGCAAAGGTATGATGTAGTTCAGGGGAAAGAGAGTGTTGAATTGGGTTACCGATAACAGCGAATTGTAAAGTCATTGAGTTTTCCTAAAATATTCATAATAACTGTATAGTATTATAATAAATAATAGGAAATACGAAAGAAATAATTTTATGAGCTAAACAGGTAGGAATAGTACATTAACTACAGTGTGATGAATATTTTTAAGCGATGATGTTGATAAAAATACAATATAAACAAATAAAAGTGATTATTCTTATTAAAACCAAGTAAATTAGTCTAAAATTCAACTTGACAAGTTTTTTATAGATGGTATTTAATAATAATTAATTTAATAGAGAAATGTGAGTTATTTTCAAAATTTGTGATGTATATCAAATTCATGTATTTAAAAATTGTGATAAGATTAACAATTTATATGTAAAAATGGTAAAAAATGCCATTAATATATTAAAAATTTTATATATAAAGTAGATGTTTTTATTATTTAATATAGACATAATTCATGTAAGTATTTATTTTAAATAAAAATTATTTAATCCTATATTAAATTTGGAATTGTTATGTTAAAATCTTTTTCATCATTGACAAACTTGAAAAGGAAAATAAATAATGAGCAATATGAACAAGGCAAACTCACTTGTCTTGACGATTTTTAAAGAAAAAAAGTATCGTGGTATTTTATTCCTTGCTGGTGCTTTTTTGATTTTAATGATTACAGTAGCACTTAGTACAGCTTATTTAAATGACCGTTCAAAGCGAGCGGTAACTGAACTCGACTTAGTTGCTCAACAAAACATCATTTCACGTCAGTTATCAGAAAATATTTTAAACGTAGACATTCATTTAAACGAAAGACTTAACCAAATTAGAGCGAATAAAAATGCAATGGCGGTTGTCAAAGTAGCAGATTTACCACCAGAAGCATTGGAAAGTATTAAAAATCTTGAAACTCAAAAACGTGTTTTTTCTGAAATTGTTGCTTCTCTTGATGTTGATGGTGATACAGTAGTTTTAGCTGATGGTCGTAAGGTTGTGATTGATGGTATTCAATCTGAACATTTACGTGGTTATGTAGACAATATGGGGAAAATTTGGGCTCCATATGATGCTTTATTAGCTAGCTTTCTTAAGGATAGTAAAACTGGTACATTAAGTAAAGAAAAAAGTAAAAGTCTAGTTGAGTATACACGTAACAATAGTCAAATATTACAAAAAGAAATTGCCGACTTACACTTTGGTATTGCTGATTTTATTCAAGATAAAACTACAAAAGTATATCGTGTACAGTTAGCGGGTTTACTTGGTGCATTTATTTTATTCTTAGCGATGATTTTTGGTGCATTACGTCAATTATTAAATAATGACCGCTTACTTGAAGCTGCACGTCGTGAAACAACGGATATTATGACGACTGTAAATACTGGTTTGTTCTTATTAGATAAAGATTTAACTATTGGTAATCAATATTCTAATGCACTAGAAGGTATCATGGGAACGAACCGCTTGGCGGGAGAAAATTTAACAACAGTGTTACGTAATCGTATTTCGGATAAAGATTTAGAAACAGCACGTCAATTTGTACAACAGCTTTATAATCCACGTGTAAAAGAGAATTTGGTAAATGATCTCAATCCATTACACAAAATTATGTTCCGTGATGAGCGAGCATCAAAAAATCGTTATCTTGATTTTAAATTCTCTCGTGTTTATGAAAATAAAGACATCGTACGTATCTTAGTAAACGTAAATGACGTGTCAGAGGCGGTATTGCTTGAACAACGCTTAGAGAAAGAACGCGAACAAAATGATTTGCAAATTGAAATGCTCACCACGATTTTAAATGTACATCCACAAATTATCAACGAGTTTATTAGCAATACGTTGGTGCGTATTAATAAAATCAATGATGTATTGAAAAATCCGGGTAGTTCACAGTTTGAACTAGAAGGTAAATTGAAGTTAATTTATCGTGAAATGCACAGTTTAAAAGGTGAAGCTTCAGCACTGAAATTACATAACTTTACGAAGATTGCGTCTGAATCTGAAGAGAAGATGCAGATGTTGCAAAATAAAGCACAGTTAGCAGGTAATGATTTCTTACCATTAGCAGTACATCTTGATGAGTTATTAACCTTAGCTAATACAATTTCTAAGTTGGGTGAGCGTATTAATAGTGGTTCGGCAAATACGAGTCTGACGAGTAAACCTGCACAAGCAACTGCTTTAACCTATGCAGATTTTTACAAAAATTTTGCACGTGAAATTGCAACACGTCAAAATAAAGACGTGCATATAAATGTGAAAGAGGTACAACTTACTGAAGTACCTGATCATGTGGCAAATACAGTAAAAGAAATGAGCATTCAATTATTGCGTAATGCGATTGTGCATGGAATTGAATCAGCTGAAACACGTACTGCAAATGGTAAAAATGCGACTGGTTTGATTAATCTGAGTGTTATCAAAGAAGGTCAAAATTTAGTTTTAACTGTACAAGATGATGGTAAAGGCATTGATTATGCAACCATTCGTTTGCAATTAGTAACTAAAGGTTTGTACACCACTGAGCAGGCAAAAGAATTGACAGAAGGGCAATTATTACAGCATGTATTTACATCTGGTTTTTCAACAAAGCAAAAAGTTGATGAAGATGGTGGGCGTGGTGTGGGCTTAGACATTATCAAAGAGCGTTTAAGTGAATTTAATGGTCAAATTGATGTGAAAAGTAAGTTCAATAAAGGAACACAGTTTGTGATTACTTTACCTTTGACATCAAAATAAATATCCAGTGATTTGAATAAGTTATAATGCTGTAGCAACTGATTCAAATCATAGACGGAGTTGTTGAAATATTGAACTTGTGATCTATTATAATGTGAATTTAGAATATTTATTTTATAGCTATTTCAATAGTTTATAATCTTTTTATTTAACTAAATTCATTTTATAGTAAATTCAATTTATAACTGGACAGTAGGGGCGAATTATATTCGTCCAAGTAATTGATTTTACAAAGGGTTTATGTAATAAACCCCTACATTTGCTGTTATTGTTCTGATATAAATCGACTATATTATAAAAATAGGTGATTTTTTATGTATAAACTTATGGTTGTAGATGATTCAAATATCATTCGTAATCGTATTCAACGTGCTTATAATTCAGATTGTTTTAGATTAGTTGCGACGGCAAATAATGGTGTAGAAGCACTGGATAAATTTAAACTGCATCGCCCTAAAGTGGTAACTATGGATTTAACCATGCCACAAATGGACGGGTTAGAGTGTATTGAAAAAATAGTAGCTATTGACCCAGATGTGCGTATTTTGGTAGTATCTGCATTATCGGATAAAGCAACAGGTATTGAAGCGTTATCCTTAGGGGCGAGTGGTTTTTTATGTAAGCCGTTCTCTGATCAAGAATTAGTTGAATCTTTAGATGAATTAATGCGGGATTAAAAAAGATGAAAGAAAAAAAATTAAACGCTTTTGTTGAAATTGTACGTCATTATTTTGCACAATTTGGTCAAGAAGAGTTGGTAATTGAGACCCCATATTTATTAGAAAATACCCGACCTAAATTACATGATTATACGGGTGTAATTGGTATTTCTGGCGTAAAACGTGGTATTGTTTATGTAACAGCTTCAAAAGCATTATTATTAGGTGTACTCAATGAATTTGGTGAGCCTGATAAGCAAGAAAGTAATATGATTGACTTAGTGGGTGAAATTGCCAATACTGTTGCAGGTAATGCACGTACAGAATTTGGACCAGAGTTTCATATTTCGATTCCAATCGTATTTAAGGGAGAGGCTCAAACCGTTATGCTTCCGAAAGATGAGCGTGTGTTTGTCATTCCAATCATTTGGCAGTCTCAAGTGGGAGAAATTGTCATCTGTTTAGAAAATTAGAGCGGAGGAATTGAAGATGAAAGCAGAAAAATTGAATGTTTTTATCGAATCAGTGATGTCTTTTTTTAAGCAGATTAATGACCCATTAGAAGATATCTCAACACCTTATTTAAACAGTAATCAACATCCAATTGCTAATGATTTTACAGGTATGATTACCATTTCAGGGCAATTTGATGGTACAGTTTATGTGAGTGCTTCAAGTACGATGTTGCGTAATTTGCTGATTCAACTTGGTGAAAAAGAACAATCGATTGATTTATTAAAAGATTTAATTGGTGAGATTGCCAATACTGTATCGGGTAATGCTCGTACAGAATTTGGTTCTCAATTTATTATTTCACCACCAATTATTACTGAAGGCATTCCATCGCCAATTTATTTGCCTAAAGAGAAAAATGCGTATATTATTCCGTTTTTTTGGCATGGACATCAAGGCGTGATTGGTATTTGTGTATCAAAAAATAGCTAAAATTTTTGATAGATAACGTTCAAAATCCCTCTTAAAATGATTGCTCATTTTAAGAGGGATTTATTTTTAGTAAAATTATAGGTTATAATAGCAAATCAATCTTTACTGAGACTTATTATGCTCAAACGCCGTTTTATTGCAGGGGCAAAATGTCCACGTTGCCAAACCCTAGATAGTATTGTTATGCTAACTAGTGTTGATGATGAGTGGATTGAATGTATCGATTGTCAATATAGTGAGCAACGACCAACAGAGATTGAAGCGACCACAACTATTGAAACCGATACAGTGGGTGTAGTACAATTTAAACCGATGACTGTAAAGTAAAGGAACAAAAGATGAGTGATTTACTAGAGCCAAAACCTGAACAATCGGAATCAACCGATTCTAAAAAAACGAGCAATACAAAAAATAAGCAAACCATTTTAGCGGTTGCTATTGCTATTTTAGTATTGGGTGCTGGCGGATATTGGTTTATGAATTCATCTCAGGAAGAGCCTGTTGTTGTTGAGCAACAACCTGCACCAGTCCAAGCAACAGAGATAACAGAACCTGCACCGACAAGTGAACCAACACCAACAATGCCTGATAACACAGCACCTGTGGTTGAAGAGAAAGTGTTGGTTGAAGAAAGTATTTTATCTGAGCCGATTGCTGAAGATGTGAGTTTACAACAAGAAGAGATTGATAAACTCAAAGAAATTGAAAAGCAACTGATTGAACAAAAAGTTAATTTAGAAGCTCAATCACAAGATGTTGATGAATTGATTCGTTTAAAAGAAGAGCAAATTCGCTTATTCGAAGCAGAGCTTGCTAAAAAGCAATAATTGTAAAAATATTTCATCATATATCTATGTAGTTGATTTGGATACTACATAAAAACGCCTATCTCAATTAAGATAGGCGTTTTATTGTTACATCAAAATCTTATTCAGGTTTTGCTGTACGTGTTGTTTTCTTTTTAGTAGTTGTTGAGCTACTGGTTTTTTTGCTTGTCGTCTTTTTAGCCGTTGTTTTCTTAGATTTAGCCGTCTCAGCTTCTGATGCTTTAGTTTCTTCCTCAATCGCTAAAGATTGTTGAGTTACTTTTTTAGCTTTGGTTGCTTTTGGCGTTGCTGGTGTCCATAAACCTTTTTCTTCAACTTTTGCTAACAATACTTTACCCATTGGTGTTGGGTCGCCTGTAAATAAAGTTTGTAAACCATTATTTTCAATGATTTGACGGCGTAATGCCAAACGTTCAGCATGATTTTCAGCTAACCAGATTGCACGTTCTACATATTCATCAGCAGTTTTGGTTACTAATTGGTCTAAAGGTAAACCTAAACGTGCAAATAAACCTTCATCGATGTGTTCGTGAACTTCATCACCAGTCTTACAAATACCCACTAAACCTAGAGTTACCATATCGATAATACCATTGGTATTACCAAATGGGAATGGATTAATCATCATATCACATTGATGTAATACTTGTAGATATTCATGATATGGACGATGTGTATAAATACTTGCTTGGTCGCCTAAATATGATTTAATAAAGCGAGTTGTATAAGGGTGTGTAATTCCTGATGATTGACCTAAAGCAAAATGGAAATGTACAGGTACTTTAGAACGATCACGGATTGCTTGACACGCTTTTAAGAAGTATGGATTTAACTTCATTGTTGTAGCTGCAACACCGATATTCACTACTTCAGGATTTTCACGCAAACGGTATTCAACAGCACTTGGTGCTAATGCTGATGGAACATACGGTAAAGCATCTTTTGGTAAGCGTAATAAAGTTTCGCTAAAGCATGATTCTGAACCGACATAATCATCTTCTACGATGACATAATCAATAAATGGAGAATGTGTAGTCGCAGGGTGTCCTAAAGCAATGGTTTGAATTGGTGCAATTTTAGTATTACTTAAGAAAATCGTTGTTAAATCCATACCGATACTTGGCATATATAACACTGCTGGTTGATATTTTTCAGCCAATTCACGGATATAGTTAAGTTTATCTACAATAGAATTGCCTTGTACAAGGAAAAACTCATCAAATACCTCACGACCTTTTTCATCGACTGCTTCACCACCGAAACCAACGATATGGAAATGTTCACGAGCGGCAATCATTGAAGTCGAATGAGTACGATAAATTGAATGAGCCGAATGGAAATGCTCCAACAACACAAACATCACAGGCTTACCGTTCGTTTTGCCGATACGACTTACATCACGGTCTTTCCAGTCTAATTGTAACAAATGATTACGAATCACTTGGTTTAGGCTTTCTTTAACACGGTGTTTATCTGCATCAATATCATAACTACAATGCATATAGACATCGTGTGAAATACCCGATGGTAATTGATTTAAATTTTCAAAAGCTTTTAACTTTTCAGGGAACCATTTTAAAATAGCAGAACGTTTGGTAAATGCAGATTCAGTTGCAATAAAACGTGGAGATTGTAAAGCAAAGCATAAAGATGCACATAACACAGGATTAATTTGCCATAATACATCTAGATTCAAAGGAATATTTGATTCTGGTGAATATAAAATACAGAATTTTTTCCAAACATCAATATCATTGACTAAATGAACTGCTGAGTCTTGTTCATTTGGTTGTTGGTTATAAGTACGGATAATATGGTCGGTATTGATATAAGAACTGCTGGCAAAACAAATTGCTAACCAACGGTGTAATGACATAAAACGTTGGAATCCTGAATCTGAAATGCCAAAACTATGACGACTATCAAATAAATCAGTAACAGCAGCAGTTAAACGTGTACAAAAGTGTTTAACTACTTCTTGTTCTGAATAGATTAACTGAGATGGATAGCTAAACTCAATATTTTGTAAAGAACCAAAATTTTGATCTAATTGCCCCAAAATATTTAATAATTCAGTAACTGCAACTTCAAAATCTAGTGCTTTTACTGCTTGTTCAAATTTACTTAAGCTCACGATTTGTTGTGTCATCATATAATACTCATCTAAGAATAATAGTGATATTATAAAATGTTTTTGTTAAAATATCAGTAAAAAAATGTGATATTCATCATATTATTTTGTTGTTCAACACGATATGATTGAGAAATGGAATAGTCATAATATTGATGATAAAATACTCTATAGGCATAGTGTTTCCTTAATTTTGGTTAAAGATTATTAAGTTTAACACTATGCCTGTTTATTTTGTAGTCATTTTAAATTTAAAGCTGATAATCAATAATCACAGGTGCATGGTCGCTAAACCATTCGTCCTTGTACACCCATGCATTGACGGTACGGTCTTTCCAATCTGGTGAGCAGGCTTGATAGTCAATACGCCAACCCACATTTTTGGCACGGGCTTGCCCTCGATTTGACCACCATGAATATAAATCGGCTTCTTTACGCACCACACGAAATGTATCAACATAACCCAAATCATCATAAATATGGTCGAGCCATGCACGTTCATGCGGTAAACAGCCCGATGCTTTTTGATTACCTGACCAGTTTTTAATATCGATTTTTTTATGCACGATATTATAATCACCACACACAATCACTGATTTATTTTCATTTCGCCAATGTTTTAAAATTGCTTTATATTCTTCTAAAAATAAATCTTTTCTGGCTTGGGCTTCATCGCCAGATGAACCAGATGGTAAATATAATGATGAAATAAAAGCAGGTTCGCTAACGCCAAATTCGGTTAAATCAAATTCAGCAGTGATAAATCGCCCTTGTGTATCGGCAAGTTCAAAACCTAAACCTGTAGTAATATTTTTAATCGGTAATCGGCTATAAATTGCAGTGCCTGCATAGCCTGCTTTTTCGGCAGGAAATAAATGAGCGTGCCAGCCTTCGGGTTTAAATTTATCCGTCCATTGCTCGTGAGTCAGACGAGTTTCTTGCATACAGACCACATCTGCTTCGGTGGTGGCAAGCCAATTAAAAAAGCCTTTTTTCTCAGCAGCCCGTAAACCATTGACATTAATTGAAATCACACGCAAAATTTTTTTGTCGTGCGAATACTGATTTTTTGCTATCATATCACTATCTCTAAAAAATAATGCGGTAGTATAGCAAATGACAGCAAAAACTTCATTTAATGCACATCAATTTATTGAACTTGCATTAAACAAAAATGTATTACGCTTTGGCGAATTTACTTTAAAATCAGGTCGTGTTAGCCCTTATTTTTTTAATGCGGGTTTGCTTAACGATGGCGAAGCCTTAGCATTATTGGCACAAGGCTATGCTGATAAACTCATGCAATGTACTGATGTTGAAGTGATTTTTGGTCCTGCTTATAAAGGTATTCCATTTGTATCGGCAACAGCGGTAGCATTACAAGTCTATCATCAAAAAAATGTGCCTTGGGGTTTTAATCGTAAAGAAGCGAAAGACCATGGCGAAGGTGGTGTATTAGTGGGTGCAGATGTGGCTAGCAAATCTGTTTGGATTATTGATGATGTGATTACCGCTGGTACAGCCATTCGTGAAGTGGTTGATATTTTAAGTAAAGCAGGTGCGAAAATTGCTGGTGTAATTGTAGCTCTCGACCGTCAGGAAAAAGGTTTAGGTGAAACATCAGCCTTGCAAGAAGTACAACAACAGTTAAATATTCCAGTTCACGCTTTAATCACGATGCAAGATTTGATGGAGTTTTTACAAGTGAAAGGCGAAACAAGTGCATTAGCAAAAATGCAAGCCTATCGTGAGCAATATGGTATTTAACTAAGTTAATGATTTTATGGAAAATATTATCGATATAATGGTAATATTTTCCTTATTATCGGCATTGAGTGATTAAATTTATGGCACAATTCGCAGTCATTGGCTTAGGTAGCTTTGGTGGTACGGTGGCACGTCAATTAGTCCATTTAGGACATGATGTGTTAGGTATTGATAATGTTAAAAAAAATGTTGAAGATTTTGCAGAAATTCTAACTTATGCTGTCATTGCGGACGCAAGTGATGAATCGGTTTTAGAAGAATTAAATTTACAAAATTATGAAGCGGTCGTAGTAGCGATTGGCGAGGATATTGAAGCCAGTATTTTATGTGTATTACATTTACGTAATTTAGGGGTCAAGACGATTTGGGGAGCGGCAAAAACAAAAGCCCATCATATGATTTTATCACATTTAAAAGTTGATAAAATTATTCATCCAGAGCAAGATATGGGTATGCGTGTGGCAAATGCTTTAAATTATCCTATTGTAAGTCGTTATATGGCGTTGGGCGATGACCATTTTATCGCTAAAATTCGTGTTCCAAATCAATTAATTGGTTTACCTTTAGCAAAGTTAATTGAACAAGAAAAAACCATTAAATTGATGGTATTTAAACGTGGAAAGCAAGTCATTCAAGATATTCCAGAAACATTATTATTAGAATTGGGCGATATTTTAGTGATTGAAGGTTTCTTACATGATTTGAAAAAATTATATCATCGTTATTTTTAAGCACCATTTTACAGAAGTATTATTAAATGAAAAATAACATACTTAAAAAAGAAAAAATTAATTTGAGTCCACCAAGTATGCTTGCACTCAGTTTTGCTGTGTGTATTTTGTTGGGGACGATATTGTTAAAATTACCTATTACACAAAATTATGATATTTCATGGGTAGAAGCCTTATTTACCACTGTTTCTGCAGTAACCATTACAGGTTTGTCAGTGGTTAATATTGGTGAAACCTTTACCATGACAGGGCAGTTGATTATTTTAGCGTTAATGCAAATTGGTGGTTTGGGATTTATGACCTTTGCGATTTTGGCAGTATTAAGTTTTTCTAAAAAAGTCGCATTAAAACAACAGCTTATGGCACAAGATAGCCTAGATCAAACCAGTTTAGCTAAAGTCGGTTTTATTGCAAAAGGGGTATTTTTATATACGCTGTTTTTTGAATTTATTGGTTTTAGTATTTTAACTTATATTTGGTCGTGGTATTTTCCTATAAAAGATGCTATGTATTATGCTTTATTTTATAGTGTGTCTGCATTTAATAATGCAGGTTTTTCATTGTTTAGTGATAGCTTGGTAAGCACAGTTTATAGCCCATTATTATTTATGACCATTAGTGTGTTATATATGATTGGTGGTTTGGGCTTTTTGGTGTTGATGGATATTAAACGGCATAAAAAATGGAAACGACTTTCAACCAATAGTAAAATTATTTTATCTGGGGTTTTGTGTTTAAATGTTTTTGCATTTTTGATGATTTGGTTAATGGAAGCCAAAAATCCTGCAACTTTAGGAGCAATGTCATTTGGCGACCAAGCGATTCATGCGTGGTTTCAAGCAACTGTGCCACGTTCAGCAGGATTTAATAGTATTCATACAGGCGAGATGATGCCATCATCTAGTTTTTTGACTATGTTGTTGATGTTTATTGGCGGTGGGTCATTGAGTACAGCAGGTGGCATTAAAGTTGGTACATTTGTGATATTGTGTATTAGCACTTTATCATTTTTACGCCGTCAAGATGAAGTCTATATTTTTAAACACGCTATTCCACAAAATACCATTTTAAAAGCATTAGCAGTAACGTTAATTACTTGTGCAATGATTTGCATAGGTATGTTTTTGATTTTAATTTTTGAGCCAAAACAAAATTATTTAGATTTAATGTTTGAAGTGGTTTCGGCAAGTTGTACTGTGGGATTATCACGGGGGATTACGGGAGATTTATCTAATCCGAGTTTATTTATTTTGATGATCTTAATGTTTATGGGACGATTAGGACCTTTAACACTAGCTTATTTATTAGCGACATCACGTAAAAGTCGTATTCAACATGCCGAAGCTGATGTACAAATTGGTTAAATACTAAAGATTTACTTTTGATGTTAAATCGATACAATGTATAAATGATATCTAGGTATATGAAAAAAGAGCGGTTCACGCCCGCCCTTTTCTCCTTTGATTTCAATGCAGTACATTTAAAATACTCCTACAACCATGCTGTTTTACGCAGTTGTTGTTTCGTTTGTTTACGTTCACGGCGATGTACGGCTTTGGGTTTTTCCGTTTCAAATACGCCACCCTTTTTCAATAAAGGCGATAATGCCACATGATTACGCACTTTAATTTTAGGTAAAGATTTAAGTTTCATATACATTTTCCTATTTTAGGTTTAAATATTTCAATGAGTTAATAATATCACCTGTACCAATCAAAACATTGTGATGATTGATTGCAATTAACCATTGATATTTTTTAGAAACAAAATACACTTCATCAAAAAAGCACATTTCATCAATGATTTTTTGAATGGTTAAAATATTACCTTCACAAAACCACAATTTAACATCACCAAAGCTTGTGGCAATAAACCAAATTTTCTCATTATTATCAATCAGTTGATTTAGATAAATTTCTGGTCTATCATTTAAACAACCAACAGAATAATACTCATCAAGATTTTGCCAAATTGTTGGTAAATTCTGTAACGGGCTATTTTTACAAAAGGTTTGATAAATCTTAGTTTGAATTTCACGTCAATTATCATAAGGCGATAGCAAGCGAAATTCGTCATCGGTTAACTGCAATTTAACTTTTAATTGCGATAATTCCGCTCGTATCTCGTCCCATTCTTTATGATTGGCTCGGCGTTTGCCGTTTTCATTAAAATAAGGATAGGTCATAATCACCCCTTAATACACATCACTTGTTTTAGTGTATGCACGACTTCAATTAAATCACTTTGGTTTGCCATGACCTCATCAATATCTTTATAGGCTGATGGAATTTCATCGACCACACCTTTGTCTTTACGACATTCGATACCTTGTGTTTGAGCAATCAAATCTTGCTGATTAAACAATAATTTCGCTTTAGAACGGCTCATTTTTCGTCCTGCACCATGCGAACAAGAACAAAAGCTATCAGGATTCCCCTTACCTTTGACGATATAAGACTTTGCCCCCATTGAGCCGGGAATAATGCCGTATTCATCAAGCCCAGCACGAATTGCCCCTTTGCGAGTAACGTACACATCTTCACCAAAATGATGTTCCTTTTCAACATAATTATGATGACAATTAATCGCTTCTTTGGTCATCTGAAAACTTGGTAATAATGGACGCATTGCCTCCAAAATTAATCGCATCATTTCACGGCGATTTTCATAGGCATAATCTTGAGCCCACGCCACTGCCTCGACATAATCATCAAAATTGGCTGAACCTTCCGCAAAATAGGACAAATCTTTATCAGGCACATGACCAAAACGACTTTGTGCTTCTTTCTTCGCCCGTTCAATAAAATATGTGCCAATCACATTGCCCAAGCCACGACTACCCGAATGTAGCATGACCCAAACATCATTATTTTCATCGATACATAGTTCAATAAAATGATTGCCACCACCCAACGTACCAAGCTGTTTTTGCCAAGTCGCATCAAATTGGCGTAGCATACGGCATAGAGCTGGGTGTTTATCGGTAATTTGTTTTAAACGCTTGTCTAACGGTGATAAAGTTGATGCTTTAGCTTTGACCTGTTTATGCTGTTCAAAACCGACAGGGACTTTACGTTCAATAGCATTGCGTAATGCTGATAAATTATCAGGCAGTTGATGAGCCTTTAAACTTAGACGAATCGCGTTCATTCCGCAACCAATATCTACGCCCACCGCTGACGGAATAATCGCATTTTTGGTCGGAATCACACTGCCCACCGTTGCCCCTTTGCCCAAATGTACATCAGGCATCACCGCAATATGTGAGTGAATAAAATTCAGTTGTGCCATTTTACGCAGTTGGTCTAGGCTTTCTTCATCGACATCTTGTGTATAAATTTTCACAGGTACACCATAGCCTGTTTGTTCGGCTTTGGCATTTAAAATCAGTTGTATAGCCATAAAAATCAATCTCTTGATTTGTCCGAATGGCTTTGAATATCCCTACAGAATTTTAAAAATTACCGTAACCCGTAGGGGCGAATAATATTCGCCCGATAAACTCAAGCACAGTACAGGGCAAATGTGATTTGCCCCTACAAATCTGTACCAATTTTTAGGTTGGATTAGTATATTTGGCATGATAATAAAAATCACGCAATAAAAAACCTAGCGAATGCTAGGCTAAAAATACTTTTAATCTATGGCATTCGGACAAAATTAAATCTATATTTGATTTTTGCATTTTGTCCGACTATTTAGAACGTGTAGAACATCATGCAAAAATCGTTAAACCTGTAAAGGCGAAATTTAAATTAAACTGTTGCATGATGCCTCCTCACATCGAATTAGGGCGTTAAATTGAATATTTTTAACGCAAGTGAATGGAATTTAGGCGAATTATAGCATTTAAAATTCCATTGTCAAGCATTGAAATGATGATTTATGCTCTTATACTTGAAAATATTGTACACTTTTTATCATTTTTCCATCAGATTTTATTGTCAAAAATGCAACAATTTACGACTATTCACGATTATCAACTATGTTATAATTGGGAAAATTTATCACGGAGTTTTACTCAATGACAACCACAAATGCTCAAGCCAAAATTAATGAGATCCAAGCAATTTATAAACAATGGTTAGAATTATCACAAAAACTTGAACAGGCACATCAAGACTTAGTAAAAAGTACGCAACTTATGCAACAACTAGAAACCTTCTATTTTGAAGGGGAATATAGCGAGTTATATGAGCAAATTGAAAATGGTTTAGATGTAGATTTGACCACATCAGGCGAGTATAGTGTCATGAGTGAAGATACGTTGTGGAATGCATTCCACGAACATCAATCCTTACTGTGGCAAAATTTACGTTTTGCAGTGAAACATTTAGATAAAGCTGACGATGAATAATGGCATTAAAAATAACCACCGAATGTATTAATTGCGACATTTGCGAGCCTGAATGCCCCAATGACGCAATTCGTTATGACCAAAAAGGGCAAAAAACCTATGTCATTAATCCTGATTTATGCACCGAGTGTGTAGGTTTTTATGAACAGCCAACGTGCGATAAAGTCTGCCCAATTGATTGTATCATCAAAGATGACAGTCGCCCTGAAACACCTGAAGAATTATTAGCTAAATATAAACGTATTTGGAATAAATAACGCCAACATTTACATATTGGCGTTATTTATATGTTTAAAACTTATTCACCATCAAGCAAAACTTGACTCATACCTACGGTATTAAATCCTGCATCAACATATAAGATTTCGCCTGTAATACCCGAAGCCCACGGTGAGCATAAGAATAATGCCGCATTACCCACTTCTTCAATAGTAACATTACGGCGTAAAGGTGCTGTACGCTCATTGGCATCTAACATTTTACGGAATGATTTAATACCACTTGCAGCCAAAGTGCGAATTGGACCTGCAGAAATACCATTTACACGAATACCATCCGCCCCCAAACTTGACGCTAAATAACGCACACTCGCTTCTAATGACGCTTTTGCTAAGCCCATCACATTATAATTTGGCATCACACGTTCACTACCCAAATAAGTTAAAGTTAATAAACAGCCTTGACGTGCTTGTAATAATGGTTTCGCAGCACGAGCCATCGCCACAAAACTATAGGCACTAATATCATGGGCGATTTTAAAACCCTCACGGCTAGTTACATCGGTAAAATCGCCATCTAATGTTTCTGCAGGTGCAAAACCAATAGAATGAATCACGCCATCTAAACCGTCCCAATGTTTGGCTAAATCGATGAAAGTTTGTTCAATTTGTTCATCACTAGCGACATCACAAGCAAAAACCAAAGATGAACCAAATTGCTGTGCAAATTCATCAACACGTTTTTTCATTTTTTCATTTGGATAGGTAAAAGCTAACTCTGCTCCTTGCTGATGTAATGCTTGAGCAATTCCATAAGCAATTGATAACTTACTGGCAATACCTGCTACTAAAAAGCGTTTTCCAGCTAATAAACCTGTCATATCATACTCACAATTTTGGTTAATGATTTATCTGTCTATCATGCCAATTTTACATTAATAAATAAATTGCATAAAATACCTTTTTATTTACCAATTTGTTATTGGGCTAAACTGTCTAAATTGGCACAATCAGTAAGTTTTTGTTCATGGCGTAATAATTCATGTTGATTTTTATCTTGTAACACCACCACTAAACTCACTTGGTCTTTTTTTGCTACTTCAACAATCGCTTTACGAATATCAATATCTTTTTCACGCAATTTCTCTAAACCATTGCAGGCTTTTTCAGCAATACGTTGTTGGGCTTCTGTTACCAACATTTGTGGTAATTGGATATTTAAACCGTAGTTAATACTACCCGTTGCTACAAATTGCGGATATTGATTTTGACCTTGAGTATTAATTTTAATACCTGCGATTTTGTATTGTGCGGGGATAAATTCATTCACATCAACGGTTTTTAGATAATCACGCACTTTGTATTCAATCGCCTTGGCTTTAATCGTAGGGTAACTCACACAACCTGCAACAAATATAGCTAAAAATAATAAAATTTTTTTCATCATCAACCTAAAATAAAAAAATAAGGTTATAGTTTAGGAAGTATACTAGACCTAACCATAGTTAATGTAATGGAAAGCTAATTCAAAAGCCTTCAAATGATTCAGTAATTTCTTAGAGAAACAATACGTTCTTCTAAAAATACACCTAATACGATGTCTTAAGCGATTATTATTACCTTCAATACCGACTGTATAATATTTGCCAATACAAGTACGATGCGTTTTAAAAGCTGTTAGAAAACTATCCCAACTATCAATATGAATTTTATCATAGCTAAACCCTAAATCAATTAGCTTCTGCCTTAATTTTTTGCTGTTATAAGGTCTCTTTTATCCTTTGAATTGTCAAATCAAGTGCAACCAATTAGTCTAGTTGTAGGTATTTTATCTGTGGGTTGTGGTCCAGAAAGTATGCTGACTTTTATTTATGATTAATAATCATGTTGTAAATCAATATATTACGCAGATATTTTTGATATTCAATATGCATAGCATATTTTTCCAACCACTACCCATGAATTTTCTGTTATAATGTATCGCAACTTGACGGAGTAAAACCAATGAGTTATAGTATTTTATTCGTGATTACGGTTGCGTTGCATTTGTGGGAAATGTTGCGTTAAAAAATAAAAGCTATGATAAAAATGATAAAGGGTTATAAAAAATGAATGATTTATCTTATATCCAACCTGTCAAGATGTATGATTTAATACAAAAAATATCTACAAATCCAGATTGTCATGTCATACCTAAATTGAACTATCATTCTGATTTAAACTTACCCAAAGATTTGTTGGAATTTTATCGTTATTGTAATGGCGTGGAACTTTTTATACATTCAAAATATACTTATAAAATTGTTAGTATTGATGAGATTACTAGAACTGATTTAAACGTATTGGGAGAATTGATGAATGAGGGTTCATCAGTACATTGGTATAATATCGCCCAAGATAATAATGGTGATTTTTTATCGATTGATTTATCTGAGAATAATTTTGGTTGTTGCTATGACAGTTTTTATGAAACTTATGGACTTATTGGCGATATGCCGATGATTGCTCAATCTTTTGGCGAATTGTTATTGAGATTGTTTGAAAGTCAAGGAAAATATCTGTATTGGCAAAAAGAGGATTGGAAACAGCGTTATTTTTTGGATAATTCATAAATTTTTTGTTATAATATATCTCAACTTGACGGAGTGCGGTTGTGCTTTTTAAAAACACAAATCGCTGAGAGCCATTGGCAATCCGTTGAACCTGATACAGTTCATACTGTCGTAGGAAATCAAGTTTTCAAAGTCTATTTGTGGTTAAGTAAGGTGCGTAATACGCACCAAATTAAAACTCAAACTTTAATCGGTGCGTACCGATATTTAACCTTACCCACACCTCATTTATCATAAGATTTTTGATGGCTTGATTTGTTTTTTAGCCATTTTTAAGGATTTTATGATGAGCCAAACCGCAAATCAAACCCCAACCGACATCATCAACCAGCACGAACAAGATGCCAAAGATTTAACTCGCATTTTGCCTGCATCTCGCAAAATCTATGTGCAGGGTTCACGCCCTGATATTCGTGTGCCATTTCGTGAAATTAGCTTGACTGATACGCCCACAGGACTTGCCAAAGACGGCTTTGAGAAAAACGAGTCGATTTTGGTCTATGACACATCTGGCGTTTATACCGACCCAACTGTCAAAATTGATTTAAATCAAGGCTTGCCTAAATTGCGTGAAAAATGGATAGCCGAGCGAAATGACACAGAAATTTTACCAAAATTATCGTCAGAATTTGGACGACAGCGTTTAAATGACATTCGCACCGAAAATATTCGTTTTGCCCACATTTCTAAACCACGCCGTGCCAAAATAGGCAAAAATGTTACCCAAATGCACTACGCACGGCAAGGTATCATCACCCCTGAAATGGAATATATCGCCATCAGAGAAAACCAAAAACAGCGTGAGGGCGTGGATATGCGTCAGCACAAGGGCGAAAATTTTGGGGCAAATAACCTAACAGAAATTACCCCAGAATTTGTGCGTCAAGAAGTTGCTAGTGGGCGAGCGATTATCCCTTGTAACATCAATCACCCAGAGAGTGAGCCGATGATTATTGGGCGAAATTTTTTGGTCAAAATCAATGCCAATATCGGTAACTCGGCTCTTGGGTCAAGCATTGATGAAGAAGTTGCCAAAATGACTTGGGCGACTCGTTGGGGTGCTGATACCATCATGGATTTATCCACAGGTAAAAATATCCACGAAACAAGGGAGTGGATTATCCGTAATAGCCCTGTGCCGATTGGTACAGTGCCGATTTATCAAGCCTTAGAAAAGGTCAATGGCGTGGCAGAAGATTTAACTTGGGAGATTTTTAAAGATACGCTGATTGAACAAGCTGAGCAAGGCGTGGATTATTTTACCATTCATGCAGGCGTTTTGCTCCGCTATGTGCCACTCACCGCAAACCGCTTGACGGGCATTGTCTCTCGTGGCGGTTCGATTATGGCACAATGGTGCTTGGCTCATCATCAGGAGAATTTTCTTTATACGCATTTTGATGAAATTTGCGAGATTGCCAAAGCCTATGATGTGTCATTTAGTTTGGGCGATGGCTTGCGACCAGGTTGTATCCAAGATGCTAATGACGAAGCCCAATTTAGCGAATTAAAAACCTTAGGCGAGCTGACAAAACGAGCGTGGGAGCATGATGTACAAGTGATGATAGAAGGACCGGGGCATGTCCCCATGCACATGATTAAGGAAAATATGGATTTGCAGTTAGAGCATTGTGGTGAAGCTCCGTTTTATACGCTAGGACCTTTGGTAACCGACATCGCCCCTGCTTATGACCACATCACGAGTGCGATTGGGGCGGCGATGATTGGCTGGTATGGCACGGCAATGTTGTGTTATGTCACGCCAAAAGAGCATTTGGGACTACCCAATAAAAAAGATGTCAAAGACGGCATCATTACCTATAAAATCGCCGCCCACGCTGCCGACCTTGCCAAAGGACATCCATCCGCTCAGGTGCGAGATAATGCCCTGTCTAAGGCACGATTTGAGTTTCGCTGGGAAGACCAGTTTAATCTATCGCTAGACCCAGACACCGCAAGGGCAATGCACGATGAGACCATGCCAAAAGAAGCCCACAAGTCGGCTCACTTTTGTTCGATGTGCGGTCCTAAGTTTTGCTCAATGAAAATTACCCAAAATGTCAGAGAGTACGCAAAGGGTATGGACGAGATGAAAGAGAAATTTGCCCAAAGTGGTGGAAAACTTTATCAAGAGGTTTGATAAGATTTAAAACAATGTGAGTTCAGCTTAAATTATATTTTATAACCCATTGAAATATAAAGATTAAGTATTTAAAAATACTCCAAGCTCACATTAAAATAAAATTGGGAGCAGTTCTAAATCGACTGCTTTCAATTACGATTTTTTCAAGACTATAACCTTTGGCAATTTGGCTTAAAGATACTTTACTTTTCAATAAAGTTGAAATGTGGTATCTTTGTTCTTGTGTAAGATGTTTGTAGTGTTGCATAGCGTTCCGATACGTGAGAATTGATGCCTTGAAGTGCAACATTATTCTTCTTATATTTTAACTCTTTTATTCTAAACATTGTACTTACTTATTGAATCTAAGTAAAATAAAAATTAGATAGAAATTCAGCGGAGTAAACATGAACTCAAGCCCATATATTCAATCATTTGCCTTATTTTTTTCATTGCTCAATCCATTTTTAATGAGCATTTATATGATTGGTATGATTCGTAATGCCGAAGCAAAGGTATTTAATAAGGCACTCATTCAAGGGAGTTTGATGGCATTAACGGTGTTTATTTTATTTGCATGGGGTGGTGAAGCTATATTCAATCGTTATTTAAATGTACGTTTTGAATCATTCCAAATTTTCGGTGGTATTATCTTTTTAGTAATTGGTTATCGCTATGTTTTTGAAGGGGCAGAAACCATTGGTGCAATGCGTGGAGCACCAGAACATTTAGCATCAACCATTGCCATGCCTTTTATGATTGGACCTGGGACAATTAGTGCTGCGGTGGTTACAGGGGTAAGTTTACCATTATTACCTGCAGCTGCAATTATTGCGGTTTCATTATCAGTAACATGTATTATGCTGATTTTAATGAAATTTTTACATGATTTTTTACAAGAAAAACATTCTAAATATATTGATCGTTATGTCGATATCGTTGGCCGTTTGGCAGCGTTGTTGATTGGTACTATTGCTATTGATATGATTGTGAATGGTATCACAGGCTTAATTGAATAATAAAAGTATTATGGGGGTTGAATAAATATTGAATTATACGATATTTTAAGTAATAATCCTTGTATGTTATTTATGTTTGAGAATATATAATGTCTATAGGTCGTCGTTATTTAGACCCTCTTAGGTCAAGGTGGTATGCTAAAAAGCAATTACGCTCAAATACAGTAGAAATTACACCTTTGGCTGTTTATTTGCGTTTAGATGATGTTTATAGTTATTTAATTGTACAGATATTAGATGATATTGATGAAATTCTGGTTGATGAATTACGTCCTTTACAGATTTATATTAGCACTCAAGCACAAACACCACCATGTAAAATGAGCCAACAGGATTGGCAAAATTATTGTTTAAATGATGCTAAAATGTTAGCAACACAACATCGTTTTGCTTATGATGAATTACCTGAAATGCCATCAGCACAAGCGATTCAACAAGCACAATATATCTTACAGCAAAGCGATTTAACAGGACGTGATTTTTTATATTTATTGGAAGATGTGTTTCATATGCTGTGGCAACAACAATATCATAAATTAGAAATGCTCTATGAAAAAGCACAACGACAATATGCTGATAATCCTATCTCAACTGCTTTTCAGTTGATTGAACAACCAATTGCTTATGCTTATTTCGCTTTTGCCCATCGTCATTATCATGCAGTTGATGGGTTATTACGTTTAACACGCCGTTTACAACAATTGAATTTATTAACTGCTCCACCTATTTTTTTGATTAACCATATTGAATGGGGTGAACATCTAATTCAAGGCGTGGAAGAAATTGCTGATATTCAAGCCTTGCAACCTGAATTAGATGTCTATTTAGCGTTGGAAGATCCGAGTAGTTGGTTGGTATTGGACTATTTGCAACAACATTTATTAGATTATTATAAAATTAAATTAAATATCTATCCGCTTGAATATCAAGCACAAGATGAGTTTGATTGGAGTGTGCTTTATCGTGTGGCTCGCCGTGCTAAAGTAGATTTTTCACCATTTTGTCGCCCAACACAGACTGCAACTGTACAAATCGCTAAATTATTTTATAGCTTAGATGAAGAAAAACAACTCAATGGTTTGCATCAAATATTAAAAGCAATTTGGACACAAGGCGTTGATTTCTCTGCCCCTAAGCAATTTAAACAATGGGAACAGCATTTAGATGTCAGTTTAAAACCGCAGGATATTTATCAACGCTTGGCAGAAAATACACAACGTTATCGAGATAAAAAACAGCCTTATTTACCTGTATTTGAATTAAGAATTAATAAGCAAACTTTTGTTTTTAATAGTTTTTATCGTATTTGGTTGATTGAAAGTATTTTTAGTTATATTTTGGAGCAACAATATAAACAACATCAAGAAGTTGTAGATGAATAATGGGCAGTGATCTGCCCATGCAATTTTAATTTAATGATTTGATGATTTTTTGCCCACAAAATAATACAATAAATAATAATGCCATTGTCAAAACAATACTTAATCCTGTGGCTAAATCAAATAACGCACTTGACCATAAACCAATGGCAATACCAAGTTGTGCGATGATAAATGCCCATATGACCATTTGTGTAGGTGAATGGGCAATTAAACGTGCAGTTAGTGCAGGAATAACCAATAATGCTCCCATTAATAATGAACCGACCGCTTTTAAGGCAAGCACAGTAAATAAGGCTAAAATCATCATAAAAATAAAACGTTGTCCTGCAATGGAAATACCTTCACTCTGGGCAATATCCTCAGCCATTGCAGTTTGAATTTGTGCTTTCCATTGAGTGATTAAGATGCCTACACATAAGCTAATCAGTGTTAAAAATAGTGGAAAATCAGACCAACTAATGGTTAATAAGTCGCCAAATAAGTAACTTAATAGTTCTGGGCGTAAGCTCGGCACATTTTGAATAAGGAGTAAACCTGAGCATAATAAAGTGGCAGAACATAAGGCTAATAGAGCATCTGTTGGTAAACGATGATCATGTAAAAACCATAAAACCAATACCAATAATAAGGCAGTACAAATTACACCGATAGAAAAAGGTAGCTGTAAAAATCCTGCTAATGCTACCCCTAATAAAGTACCATGTGCCATTGTATCGGCGAAAAAAGACATTCTACGCCATAACATTAAACAGCCTAAAGGTGCCGTTAAAAAGACCAATAATGCACCCATAATCCATGCAGGTAACAATAAGCTTAACCATTCTAGCATGATGGCTCCTTAATCTCACCATGTAAATGCGGATAGGGTTGATGTTGCTGATTTTGGCATGGTGTTGCTACATCATGATGTTGGCAATGATCATGATGATGTTGATAAAACATACGATGTTTACCAAAAATCGCTTGATATTCAGGGTGTTGTTGCACATTTTCGGGTGAGCCACTACAACAGATATGCTTATTTAGACAAATCACTCGTTGTGTACCTTGCATGACCCATTGTAAATCATGTGAAACGATGAGTACACTACAGCCAAAACGTTGTGGTAAACTACGAATGTAAGCATATAATTCAGCTTCCGATTGAATATCTAAACCTTGCATTGGTTCATCAAGCACTAATACATGTGGTTGGCGTAATAAGGCTCTTGCTAATAATACACGTTGTCGTTCGCCACCTGATAAATATTGAATTTGTAAGGGTAAGAGTTTTTCTACACTGGTTTCTTGAATGATTTGTTGTTTAAATTCATTGGGGCAGGATTCTAAATTGAGTACATCTTGCACACGCAATGGCAGGCTATGTGATGGATTAAATTTTTGTGGCACATAAGCAAATTTTAAATTTTTTTGATGATAAATGACTTTGCCTTGTGTAGGTTTTAAAATAGAGAGTAAAACTTTAACAAATGTTGATTTACCTGCACCATTAGGACCAATGAGTGTAACAATTTCTTGTGGAAATAAATCAAAATTAATTTGTTGTAAGATAGGACGATGCTCAAATTGCACCGCCACATCTTGTAAACTAATGATAGCTGATGATGTTAGGTTGTGGTTTGGCACTGCTGACACAATCCAGAAATTTCAATAATACTGTTTTGGATACGAAAACCATCACTATTCGTTAATTGCTCAAGTTCTGTCCATACACCTAAAGCAGGAGCTTCTTTTACGCTATGGCATTGATTACAAATCAAAAATGCAGCCCGATGCCCTTCACGTGGGTGGCAACATGGTACAAAAGCGTTAATTGAACTTAAACGATGAATTAACCCTTTTTCCAATAAAAAATCTAAACTACGGTAAACGGTTGGCGGTGCAGCAGGACGGTCAGCACGACTTTTGATATGTGCCAATAAATCATAAGCCCCCATAGGTTTATCAGCACTTAAAATGAGTAACAGGACTTCTTTACGCAAAGGAGTTAATTTTGCACCTAAATCATGGCAAAATTGTTCAGCTTCTGCTAGGCGAGCATGAATATCATGACTATGATGTACCGCATGTAAAGTGTCATGATGTTGATGACAGCAATCAGGCATAATAACTCCAAAAAAGATAGTTTGATGCAAAGTTTAGGTATTTGGTGCTATAAGGTTTTTATTATCATCAAGTCTAAAAATTGCACAAAATAGTATCAATAAAATAAAAGTCTAATTTTAGCACAAATCATGGTAAAAGAAATAAATGTAATGAGAAATTTATATTTTTAGATACAAATATGTTACACTATAACTTATCTTTTAGAATAAGTAGGCGTTTCATTATGCTTTTTAGAATGCTAAGTTTGTTTGTTTTGTCGTTTTTGTGTATGTCGAGTGTATGGGCAAAATCGTTAGTAGTGAGTACCTATCCTATTTATTTAATTGCACAAGAAATTACACAAGATATTGAAAAACCAGTATTATTGCTTGATAATCAATCAGGGCATGATGTGCAAATCACGCCATTACAACGTAAAAAAATACAAGAGGCTGATTTGCTGATTTGGATTGGTAAGCAACATGAAGCACCCTTAGAAAAATTATTGATAGGCAATAAAAATGCGATTGCAATTTTAGATGCAGGTATTATTAACCGTTTACCGCAACGTAATGTGCGTGGTGTTGCAGTTACTGATACGATTGATAGTCATGTATGGCTTGACCCAAATCATGCGGTACGTATAGGCTTTTTTATTGCTATTTTACGTGGACAACAACAACCACAATATAAAGAGCAATATTGGGCAAATGCACAAAAATTTGCTAAAGAAATGTTTAGTACGGTACAACGTTATCAACGTACGGGGACAACACAACCATATTGGGCGTATCATGATGCTTATCAATATATTGAGCGAGCATTAAATTTAAAATTTGCAGGTGCATTAACTGCTGATGTGCATGATAATCCGACTGTTACTCAAATTAAATATTTAAATGATAATCGTCCACAAGTTAAAATGTGTCTATTGGCAGAAGGTCATGCACAGCCAAGTCATTATAAAAATTTACAGCCTGTGGTATTCCAAAAAGTTGATGAAACCATGATAGAAGCCAAACGTTTTGTTGATGGTTGGCGTTTATTAGCACAAAGTATTCAAGCGTGTTTACAACAAGCGAAGTCTTAAATCGGTTGATAATTTTAAAAGTGAATTGTGTAGCAGTTCACTTTTTATTTCACGCTTTTAAATTTAAAATATGATAGAATTTAACACAAGACCATGAAATAGTAATCCATCATGAATTCACTTGAACGCCGTGCCACCTTTGCCTTAAGTAGCATTTTTGCTTTGCGAATGCTAGGTTTGTTTATGATTATTCCTGTATTTGCAGTGGCAGGTCGGGATTATGTGTATGCAACACCCGCCTTAATTGGTTTGGCAGTAGGCGTGTATGGATTAAGTCAAGCAATATTTCAGATTCCTTTTAGCATGGTGGCAGACCGCTTTAGTCGTAAGCCATTGATTATTTTAGGTTTGGCATTATTTGCTTTAGGTGGTGCGATTGCGGCGATGTCCGAGAGTATTTATGGGGTGATTATCGGGCGTGCGGTTGCAGGAGCAGGTGCAGTTTCGGCGGTGGTCATGGCATTATTGGCAGATGTAACACGAGAAGAACAACGCAGTAAAGCAATGGCAATCATGGGTATGAGCATTGGTCTGTCATTTGTGATTGCTTTTGCCATGAGTCCGTGGATTACCAGTCAAATTGGTATTTCAGGGTTGTTTTGGCTGACTTGTGTGATGGGGATTTTGGCGATTTTTGTACTCGCTTTAGTGCCAAATATCCAACGTTTTCATCAGATGAAAAAGCAAAATTTCACTCAACAATTAAAACAAGTCTTATCAATGCGTGATGTGAATCGTTTGCATATTTCAATATTTATGTTGCACGCATTATTAGCATCCATGTTTGTTTATATTCCATCGCAGTTAATTAATTATGCTGATTTACCATTGAAACAGCATGGTTGGTTATATTTGCCATTATTATTTATTAGTTTATTATTTGCATTTCCAAGTATTATCTTAGCTGAAAAATACCGCAAAATGCGTGGTATTTTTTTAAGTGCAGTGATGGGGATATTGCTTAGTTTTGTACTATTAGCTTTAGGTGCAAAAATTGTTTGGGTGTTGTATTTAGCTTTAGCCTTATTTTTTATTGCATTTAATGTGATGGAAGCTCTATTACCATCATGGCTATCAAAAATTGCACCAATTCAATCTAAAGCTACAGCAATGGGTCTAAATGCCAGTTGTCAATTTTTAGGCGGTGCGTGCGGTGGTTTATTAGGCGGAAAATTATTAAGTATGCA
Source organism: Moraxella sp. ZY210820 (assembly GCF_030674635.1). NCBI lineage: Bacteria > Pseudomonadati > Pseudomonadota > Gammaproteobacteria > Moraxellales > Moraxellaceae > Nasibacterium > Nasibacterium caprae. Next base: position 164,714 of record NZ_CP089978.1, read on the forward strand.
CAATACAACAATGGGTTGGGGCATTTTGGTTGTACTTAGTGTCGTGTGGTTATTCGTGGTTTTAGGACTAAATCAGCCACGTTATTTATCAACATTGGTGGTGCGTGTAGAGCAAGTGAGTGCAAATTTGGTCGAGCGATTATTAGCCATTCAAGGTGTAGAAGAAGTGATTCAAATGAGTGATGATGATGTACTGTATTTAAAAGTTGAACGACAACAAGTCGATGAACAAGGGCGTGAACAGCTACAACAATTACTTGGTCAGACATTAAAAATTTAGATAAATCGTATATTTGTATTGTGATTTGACAAAAAAATTGCTACTATAAAATGAGATTGAATATAGCATTTATTTTAAATGATGTTATAGTTGATGAGTTAGATGAATAATGTGAGTTCAAAATATTATTTTTCATAACGATTTGATATTAAAGTTAAGATTAGAGCGTGAAAACAGACTCTTAAGGAACGATGAAATATGCGTGGTATTAATAAAGTTATTTTAGTTGGTACACTTGGGCGAGATCCAGAAACAAAAACTTTCCCAAATGGCGGTTCAATTACAACATTTTCTATCGCAACAAGCGATGTATGGAATGATAAAAATACAGGCGAACGCCGTGAAAGCACAGAATGGCATCGTATTGTTTTAAATAATCGTTTAGGTGAAATTGCACAACAATATTTGCGTAAAGGTTCAAAAGTTTATATTGAAGGTTCGTTACATACACGTCAATGGAAAGACCCAGAAACTGGTCAAGACCGTTCAGTTACTGAAATTCGTGGCAATAATATGCAAATGCTCGATAGCCGTCAAAATAATGGCGGGGATTGGGGCAGTCAAGGTTATGGACAAAATAACTATGGCGGTCAAGGCGGTTATGGTAATGCAAACTATCAACAAAATGGTTATGCACCAAACGCAGGTTATAATTCAGCAGGCTTTAACCAACCACAAAATAATTTTGCACAAGGTGGTGGTTTTAATAACCCAAATAGTCAAGCAGGTTTTGCCAGTGGTCAAGGTTTCCAAAATCCATCAGCAGGGTTTAACAATAGCTCAACATCTGCACCATCAATGAATAATAATGACACAGCAGGTGCTACACCAGATTTAGATGATGATTTACCATTCTAAAGCAATTGTTGTTATTCAAATGTAATTATGTAATAACTTGTCAATCAAACAAAAGTATGGTTAAATAACCATCTTGAAAGTGATATATGATTTATCCCCTAAAATTTCATTTAGGGGATTTTTATTTGCATAATTTTTTGAGTAAACACGATGAATTTATTTGAACAAATTTTACATAACTTTGACCAATTTCTAATTTGGTTTGTTAAAAAAGTTGATGGTCCATTATGGGATATTACCATTGTGGTTTTATTATTTGTTGGCTTATTTTTTACTATTACTACAGGTTTAGTACAATTACGCCTATTTCCACAAAGTATCCGTGAAATGTGGTTAGGCAGAGCCACTAAAGGTCAATCACTCACACCATTTCAGGCATTTGCTACAGGTTTAGCCAGCCGTGTGGGTGTGGGTAATATCGGTGGTGTGGCAACTGCTATTGCTCTAGGTGGACCAGGTGCGGTGTTTTGGATGTGGATTACTGCATTGATTGGCATGAGTAGTGGTTTTGCTGAATCAACTTTAGCACAGGTTTATAAAACTAAAAATCCTGATAATACCTTTCGTGGTGGACCTGCGTATTATATTACTAAAGGTCTAAAAGCACCGTGGTTAGGTACTATTTTTGCAATTATTTTAATTTTTACTTTCGGTTTCGCCTTTAATGCGGTGCAATCGAATTCAATTGTTGAAGCAACACATCATGCATGGAATTGGAATGCAGAATATGTCGGTTTGGCATTAGTCATTTTTACTGCGGTGATTATTTTTAGTGGAGTAAAACGTATCGGACAATTTACATCTGTAGTTGTACCATTCATGGCATTGGTGTATTTAGTAGTGGCAATGGTAATTTTAGCTATGAATATGCCACAAATTCCTAATGTGATTGCTATTATTTTAGAAAGTGCATTTAGTTCACAAGCGGTTGTGGGTGGTATTTTTGGCGGTGTCATTTCACAAGCGATGATGATGGGGATTAAACGTGGCTTATATTCTAATGAAGCAGGTATGGGTTCAGCACCAAATACAGCAGCAACCGCAGATGTAAAGCACCCTGTTAGCCAAGGTTTGATTCAAATGTTTGGTGTATTTGTTGATACCATGATAGTATGTAGTTGTACTGCGGTGATTATTTTATTAGGCGATAATTATGGTAGTGAAACCTTAAAAGGCGTTGTATTAACGCAACACGCATTAAATTATCATATTGGTGAATGGGGTGTACATTTCTTAGCCTTTATTTTGCTGTTATTCTGCTATACCACGATTGTGGGGAATTATGCCTATGCAGAAAGCAATATCCGCTTTTTAAAAGATAATCCGAAATTATTGTTAGTCTTCCGTTTGTTAGTATTGTTCTTTGTGTATTTTGGTGCGGTTAAATCAGCATCAACGGTATGGAATTTTGCCGATACTATTATGGCGGTAATGGCATTGATTAACTTAGGTGCGATTATTTGTTTATCGCCTGTGGTTTGGGTAGTGTTGAAAGACTATCAGCGTCAAATAGCGGATAAAAAAGAGCCTGTATTTAAATTAGAAGAACACCCACAATTACAAAATAAAGGTATTAATCCAGAGATTTGGAAGTAACCAAATTTATACGTTTTAATTCCTTGAATATACACTCTAAGTGTAACAAGTGAAAAGGTGTTCATAATTACTTATAATATTGTTACTACACAAATATAAAGGTAACTATGAACACTTACAAACATCTTCGCATAAATGAACGAGCAAAATTGCAAATACATTAGGTCGCTCTCCAGAGCAAATCAGCAACCGCCTTTAAAAGATGTGGGGTCATATCATTTGTTTCATTTAGATATTCTGCATTTTGACACATCATATAAATGGTTCAATGACTTAATATATTGATTAGCAAAAATCTACAAAAACTTATTTGTATCTTAATGTAAATTCAGTCATAATATAGTGTTATTTTTTCATTTGTTAAAAGTATCCATCATGAGTCATATTTCCGTCTTATTACATGAAACTGTCGATGCTGTGCTGGCACAACGTACAACAGGTGTTTTTGTGGATGCGACATTTGGACGTGGTGGTCATACACGTTTATTATTATCCAAATTAGATGAAAACGCACAGGTTTTTGCTTTTGATAAAGACCCAGAAGCGATTGCTGTAGCAACACAGTTAGCCGAACAAGACCAACGTTTTAGCATTATTCATGCCAGTTTTGCGGATATAAAAATGGAATTAAATCAACGTGATATTATGCATATTGATGGTATTATGGCGGATTTAGGTGTGTCATCACCGCAACTTGACCAAGCAGAACGTGGATTTAGCTTTATGCACAATGGTGCATTAGATATGCGTATGGATAATTCACAAGGACAAACCGCTCGTGAATGGTTATTAGACATTGATGAAACTGCATTGGCTGATATTATTTATAAATATGGAGAAGAGCGTTATAGTCGCCGTATTGCCAAAGCGATTAAACAAGCAGGCGATATTGCTACAACAGCAGAATTAGCTGACATTGTAAAAAATGCTCACCCAAAATGGGAAAAATATAAACACCCTGCAACTCGCACGTTCCAAGCAATTCGTATCGCTATCAATAAAGAATTAGATGATGTTGAAATATTTTTACCGCAAGCAGTGGAATTATTAAAACCACAAGGAAGATTGGCAGTGATTAGCTTTCACTCACTGGAAGATCGCTTGATTAAACAATTTATTCAACAAGAAAGTACATTACCTGAAGATATAGGCTGGGGTTTACCACAACAACAAGATACTCGCCGTTTAAAGAAAATTGACCGTGTAAAAGCAAGTGAACAGGAAGTGAAAGATAATCCTCGTTCGCGTAGTGCATGGCTAAGAGTTGCGGAGCGTTTAGCATGAGTAGACGGATTAATCGCCCTGAACAAGATGATGTAACATCTCAATATGAAGATGTACAGCAATATGAGCATGATGATAATGAACAGCATTTAGACGAGCAATTGACTAAAGCAAAACGTCCACGTGTGCGTAAAAAAGTTGAAACGCAAATGCCCGAAATGGATACATCAGCAGATGCTAATGATAATATCGAAGAATTAGATGTTTCAACGTCAAATGAACAAACGAAGCAAGAGCAAGCCTCATTATTAAGTAGTTTGCTTAAAACAGTTAAGCGTAATACTAAAAATCCTAAACTAAAGGCAAAAATTACACAAACACAGGCGTGGGAAGAGATACGTGGTGTAGATCTTATATTACATTCATTTACCATTTATACTATCTTATTTTTGTTGATATTGGCAAATGCGATTGGTGTGGTGCATCAAACCTTTAAATATCGTAAAGAATATCAACAGCTTAATGAATTAAAACAACAAACACATAAACTTGATATCGAATGGGGACGAATGTTGATTGAAAAGCAAACTTTTGGTGCCAGTGGACAAATTGCTACACGAGCAACCATGCAGATGTCGATGTTTTCTCCTGCTTATCAGCAACGTATCGTGATTCATATTCCACAAAATAATAAAGAAGATAACCGCCATGAATAAATTTAATATGCAATGGTTACAGGAGCAGGTTAAAAAATTTTTATCACAAAAAAATTTATTACCTGAAGCAGAAACGTTTGAGTTATATCATAATCGTTTTTATTTTGTGTGGTTTTGTGTGGTAGTATTCATGCTCTTATTATTGGGGCGTGCATTTTATGTGCAGATTATTGACCAACAATTTTATAGTCATAAAGCTAATAGTCGTATTATTGGTAAAGAAAAAACACATGCTATGCGGGGAATGTTACTTGACCGTAATGGTGTGCCATTAGCGATTAGTTCGCCTGTTATGACAGTATTTATTGACCCTACTTTTTATTTTGAACAAAAGAAAATTGCTGATGAAGCACGTGAAAAATATAATAGAAATCAAAATGATATGAAAGCAAAACGTGTGGTACAACAGTTCCAAAATAAAAGTTTTGATTTAAATAAATTAGCTGATATTCTGCATATGGATATTACACCATTTGAGCAAAAACTCAATCAATATGTGGCAGAAAATAAGCGTTATGTTGAATTGAAAAAAGAAGTATCGCCACAAGATGTTGATGAAATCCGTAAATTAAACTTAGTTGGTGTTAGTGCTAATACTGAATATAAGCGTTATTATCCACAAGCACAGCCTAATGCACAAATTATTGGTATGACTAATGCCGAAGGTGTGGGCATTGAAGGCTTAGAATTACAGTTAGATCAACGTCTGCGTGGTCAAGATGGTGAAGCGGTGGTTATGCGTGATAAAGAACGCAATAAAATCAAAACGCAACAAGTAATTCAAGAAGAAAAAGCAGGTGAAAATATTCATTTGAGTTTGGATAGCCGGCTACAATATGTTTTATACCGTGAGTTAGCACGTGTTGGGCAAAATCATCGGGCGAATTATGCAAGTGGCATTATTGTTGATGTGCATACAGGAGAAATTTTGGCGATGAACACTTGGCCATCATATAATCCAAATGACCCTGATAGTCGTGGTGATAATTTTGGTAAACGAAATCGTGGTGCGGTCGATCAGTTTGAACCCGGTTCGACTATTAAGCCATTTAGTATTGCTATGGGTTTACGCACAGGAAAATATACACCAAATAGTACCATTAATACTTCTCCGGGTTCGATGAAATTGGGCGGTAGTACCATTCGTGATACGCACAACTATGGTACATTGTCTTTAACCAATATTATTGTCAAATCATCAAACGTAGGTGTGGCAAAAATTGCCTTGGCAGAACCTTTATCAGCCTTACCGATGTTTTATCGTGAGCTTGGTTTTGGACAAAAAACATCAGCAAATTTTTTAGGAGAAGTGTCTGGTAAGATTCAGGTTGAAAAAAATTGGACTATTCCAACGGTAGGTACGATGGCTTATGGCTATGGTTTAGATGTTAGTATGTTGCAATTAGCACAAGCTTATGCAATGTTAGGCAATAAAGGGATTAAATTACCATTAAGTTTATATAAAGTAGAGAAAACGCCTGAAGGTAAACAAATTTTAGATCCTGTGATTGCCGAGCAAGTGGTATTGATGATGGAAAAAGCAACCCATAAAGGGGGTACCGCAACACAAGCAAATATTATGGGTTATCGTGTAGCGGGTAAAACAGGTACAGCTCATAAATTACGTGAAGATGGTAAAGGCTATGAAAAAAATAAATATCGTTCATTATTTGCAGGTTTAGCACCTGTAAGTAATCCACGTTTTGCGATGATCGTTGTCGTTGATGATCCAAAACAAGGTGGACATTATGGCGGTGTCGTTGCTGCACCTGTATTTTCTCGTGTTATGCAAGAGACTTTACGTTTGTTAAATGAGCCACTAGATAAACCTGAAACATAATCTTAAGATACTCAGTAGAATTGAGGTAATCAATACCATGACAACATTTAATCAAATATTAAAAACATTATCTCTTGATATCCATTCATCAGCACCAAGTCATACAGCGGACTGGCAGGTACAAGCATTTACGGGCTTTGTATTGGATAGCCGTAAGGTCGAGAAAGGACAGATTTTTATCGCATTAAAAGGGACAAATTCCACTGCCGAACAGATGGCACAATATATCAATAAAGCCTTGGAAAATGGAGCTTTAGCGGTAGTAACAGAGTTTAGTGAATTTGCTTATAGTGATGAATGTGCGGAAAAATTTCCAGAATTGAAAAATAAAAATATTTTATATTTTAAATACTTGCGACAATATCTAGGGGAAATACAACAAGCATATTTACAAGTTCAACAAGCACAAGATTTAGCTCGTGTGGTGGCAGTTACAGGTACTAATGGGAAAACGACTGTTTCACGACTTATTGCTGAATTATTAACCTTATTACAACAGCCAACTGCAGTGATGGGAACCACGGGTAATGGTATTTTGCCAAATTTAGTCCCATCAACACATACCACATTGGACGCATTACAATTACAATCATCATATTATCAATATAGCCAACAAGGAGCGAAATTTTTGTCGCTCGAAGCTAGCTCGCATGGATTAGAACAAGGGCGTTTAGCAGGTTTGCCGATTGAAGTGGCAAGTTTTAGTAATTTAAGCCGAGACCATTTGGACTATCATGGTACGTTGCAACAATATGCCCAAGCCAAAGCTGAATTATTTAGTTTTACATCATTAAAATATGCGATTATTCATCAAGATGATGATTATGCTGATTTAATGTTGGAAAAAGCAAAGAATAATTCAGCTCAACCACATATTATCCGTTTTTCTATGAAAGATAATACGGCTGATTATTATACTAGTGATGTGTTATTCAGCTTGAATGGTGCAAATTTTAATCTACATTCACCAAGTGGAACTTTTGCGGTATGTAGTCCATTATTGGGTAAATTTAACGTTGCTAATGTATTACAAGCCATTATTAGTGTAGAAAAATTAGGTTTTAATTTACAAGATATTATCCAACTTGTACCACAATTAAAAGGGGCAAGTGGGCGTATGCAAACCATTAGTGATACGCAACACCAGCGTTTATTTATTGTTGATTATGCCCATACGCCAGATGCGTTGCAACAAGTCTTGATGAGTTTACGCCATCATGTTGATGGGAAATTGTGGGCAGTTTTTGGTTGTGGCGGCGACCGTGATAGAGGAAAACGCCCGATGATGACCCAAGTCGCGATGGATTATGCTGATAAAATCATTTTAACGTCTGATAATCCACGCACTGAAGACCCTGCACAAATTATGGCAGATATGATGGCGGTTGATGGTTTAGCTCAAGCCGATGTTCAATCGATTCTTGACCGCCGTGAAGCGATTAAATATGCTGTGAAACACGCTCAACAAGGTGATATTGTGGTGGTTGCAGGCAAAGGGCATGAAAATTATCAAGAGATTGATGGTGTGCGTCATTGGTTTGATGATGTGGTCGAAGTACAATCAGCGGTCGATAGTTTGGGTTGTGCCTTGCCAAATACGGTGGAAGCCTAACATAAGTGTTTATGATTGATATTAAAATTTAGAGAGTATTAGAGAAATAGTATGCACACATCAACCACAAGTACCGCCCGTTTAGATGCTTGGACAAGCCAACATTTACAACAAGCGACACAAGGGCAATGGTACAATGCAATACAGCCCAAACACGCTATTCAACGTATTGTTACTGATTCTCGTCAAGCCCAAGCAGGCGATGCCTTTTTAGCACTCAAAGGCGAACGTTTTGATGCCCATGATTTTGTGAAGCAAGTGGCGGAGCAAGGGGTAAGTTGTGTGATTGTGCAACGAGTCATTGCTGACATCGATGTTCCACAATTAGTTGTGGCGGATACACGTTTAGCATTAGGGCATTTGGGGGCATATCGCCGTGCAGAATGTCAAAATTTACAAGTGGTTGCATTGACAGGCAGTAGTGGAAAAACCACAACCAAAGAAATGCTCGGTAGTATTTTTGCTCGTTTAGGTGAAACACTCATCACACGTGGTAATCTCAATAATGATTTGGGCGTACCGATGATGTTATTAGAATTGCGTCAAGACCATCGTTATGCGGTGTTTGAACTTGGGGCAAATCATCTTGGTGAGATTGATTATACAGCGAATTTAGTGCGTCCAGATGTGGCTGGGGTCATTAATATCGGTACAGCACACATGGGCGAATTTGGTGGACGTGAAGGGATTTGTAAAGCAAAATCAGAGATTTATCAGCATATTCAACATGATGGTGTAGCAGTTTACCCTGCTTATGATGATTTTGCAGCACAATTAAAACAAGCGAGTCAAAATTATCGTCATTATGCTGTAAGTAAAGATACATCAGGCGATATTTATGCTGAAAATATTCAACTTTTTGCTCAATCATCAAGTTTTGATGCGGTTACGCCCCAAGGTAAAATTCATATCGATTTACCCTTTGCAGGCGAGCATAATGTGTATAATGCATTGAATGCGATTGCGTTTGCATTGGCTTTAAATATTTCATTAGCAGATATTCAACGTGGTTTAGCAACTGCACAAGGGGTAAAAGGACGGTTAAACTTTATTCAAAAATATCAATATACCTTGATTGATGATACTTATAATGCTAATCCGACCTCGATGCGTGCCGCTGCTGATGTATTATCACAACAAAATGCTGATATTAAAATCATGGTGATTGGCGATATTGGTGAATTAGGCGATGAAGCACAGTCGGAACATTTTGCTTTAGGTCGAGATTTGGTACAAAAACCGATTGATTTTTTATATAGTGTTGGTCAATTTTCGTCAGATATTTTGGCAGGAGCAAAAACAGCACAACACGCTCAGGCTGAAACGATGATAAGTCAAAATCAAGCTGAATTAATCGCATTATTGCAACAAAAAATTCAATCGTATTCAAAAGATGTTACCATCGCAATGTTATTTAAAGGTTCACGTTATACCAAAATGGAAAACGTGCTAAATGCTCTGTTGGAGAGTTTCTAAATGTTATATTGGTTGTTTCAACAACTTGCTGAACAGTATAGTTTTTTTAATGTTTTCCGTTATGTGAATTTTAGGGCAATGCTTGCCATGCTCACTGCTTTAGGCTTTGGGTTACTGTTTGGACCGATGTTTATTGCTAAGTTACGAGCATTAAAATATGGTCAATCAGTCAGTCAATTTGTCGATCATGGTGCTAAACAAGGTACACCAACGATGGGCGGGATTTTAATCCTGTTTTCTATTATGGTGGGAACATTGCTATGGGCTGATTTAAGCAATCCCTATGTATGGATTGTATTAGCTGTAATGGTTATTTTTGGTGCAGTTGGTTGGGCAGACGATTGGATTAAAATTCGTTATAAAAATAATGCGGGTTTGCCTGCACGCAAAAAGTTTTTCTGGACATCGGTTGGGGCATTAGGTGTAGGGATTAGTTTGTATTATATCTCAACATTACAAAGTCCAACGGCTGCCAAAGCGATGTTGGATTTAACCTTACCTTTTATTAAATCTGAAATTTATGCTGTACCATTTAGTGCTGTACCATTTGGTTTATTATTTATTGCCTTTACTTATTTAGTAATTAATGGTGCGTCAAATGCGGTGAATATTACTGATGGTTTAGATGGCTTGGCAATTATGCCTGTCATTTTGGTAGCAGCTGGTTTAGGGGTATTTGCCTATTTGTCTGGTGATGTGCGTTTTGCGACTTATCTACATATTCCTTATATTAATTATGCATCAGAATTAGTCATTATTTGTTCAGCGATTGCAGGGGCGGGTTTTGCCTTTTTATGGTTTAATGCAGCACCTGCCGATGTGTTTATGGGCGATGTTGGTTCTCTCGCTTTAGGTGCAGTATTAGGCACGATTGCGGTCATGGTACGTCAAGAGATTGTATTTGCCATTATGGGTGGTGTATTTGTGTGGGAAGCGATGTCAGTTTTCTTACAAATTGGCTCGCTACGTTTGCGTAATAAACGTGTATTTTTAATGGCACCGATTCATCATCACTATGAAAAGAAAGGTTGGAAAGAAACTAAAATCGTCATTCGTTTCTGGATTATTACTATTATGTTGGTGATTTTTGGTTTGATGACATTAAAGTTACGTTAATTCATTAAAATATGTTGCATAATGGAACGTATCAGTTAAAATGCTGATACGTTTTTTATGGCTGATTGCTATGTTACTTCGCTATATCAAAGATGCACCGATAGTTTATACGATTATTTTGATTAATATCGTTGTGTTTGCTATCATCAATTTACAGCCTGATGTGAAAAATATACTGGCATTATGGTTACCTATTCATGCTGATTATCAACATTGGCAATGGCTCACATCGATATTTAGTCATCAAGGCTTTGGGCATTTATTCTTCAATATGTTTGCATTGTGGAGTTTTGGTATTGCGGTGTATTATCGTTTGGGGACGGCAAAATTTTTGTTGATTTATTTTTGATGTCTGCATTTGCTGGTTCAGCATTGCATTTGTTTTATGCGGATTATCAACTTTCACAAAGCGTTGCACAGCTCATGCAATATGGCTTAAGTGAAACACAAATTTATCAACAATTAGCACAAGGTACAATTTATGCACCCGAACAAAGTCGAGAGATTGCACTTTCTGCATTGGGTGAATATTGGCAAAAAACAATCGGTGCCTCAGGTGCAGTTTTTGGTGTATTAACTGCATTTGCACGACTGTATCCCCATCATCAAGTAGAGTTTTTATTTATTCCTAAACCGATTCAAGCGAAATATTTTGTTTCTTTTATGGTGATTTATGAGCTCTTTGCTCAAATCAGTGGTTGGTCTATTTTGGGACAAAATATTGCCCATTTAGCCCATATTGGTGGAGCAGTGGTGGGCTTTATTTTGGCGGATTTATGCTTGCGATTGAGAAAGTAACTCAACGCTCTAACATTTTAATATCAGCAGGTTTTAAGCGAAAATTAGCTAAATCTTGCTTTTGAGCCATAGGATACATCAGAGCAGTTGGGTCATCATTATGGTCTAAATCTAAAGCATGACCAAATTCATGTGCGAGTGTTAAAATCAAATCATCTTGCGATTGGTATTCATAAATATTAATTTCACGTCCGTTAAAAATACCTTTATGAAACTCTCGTGGGCGGAATTTAATATAGGCTTGTTGAATAGCGTAATCTACTTGTTGAGCGTGTTGATTGTATTGCTGAACTTGTTGATTAAAGCGTTGCTGATTAGACTCAAAAGATTGAGCTTTTGCCTGTAAAAAGTGCTTTTGTTGCTCAAGTTGAGTTAATTGTGCGTGTAGCTGTACTTGATGTTCTGGCGGTGTGTGTTGAAATTGAGCATTAAGATGGTCATATTGTTGATTGAGTTGGCGAATTTCCGCTTGTAAAGCATTAAATTCACGATCTAAATTGGCACGATTTTGCTCTAAAGTCTGAGCATTTTGTTGTTGATAATGCTTCATTTGTTGGATATTTTGATGTGTTTTTTGATAATCTAATGTGGTTTGCTGACGTTCATCAAAAATAAAATTGACCGTTAAACGGGCATCTTTATCGTAAACAAACCATGATTTGCCTGTATCCCGTTGCCAAATATAAGTCGCACGTTGGATGAGATTTTTTACGTCCTGTTCAGATAAACCAAAACGTGGATCAATTTCGCCAATACGATAACGCACACGGTGGTCAAATGGATGGAGTAAACGCTGGGTAAAACTATTGAATTGCAGTTGTGGATAATAGTGTGATTGTACCATTAACGTTACAATAAAGATAAGTGATAGTAACCAGATAAAATAACGTAACATAAGCATTAAAATAGAAATATTACAATATAAAAGCTATCAATGGGGGATTATAGCATAAAAAACAAGCATTAAACTGAAAATAGAAAAAAAATCATTGACCTAACTACAAGAATAGTGTTTAATACACCACATATGGCGCGATAGCTCAGTCGGTAGAGCAACGGATTGAAAATCCGTGTGTCGGCAGTTCGATCCTGCCTCACGCCACCATATTTCATCTAACTCCTAAAGATGGTAAAAACTCTCTTAAATTACTTAAGAGAGTTTTTATTTTGTCTATTAAAAACAAAAATATGCTAAAAAGAAAATCTTTTTAGCATATTGTTTCAACTAAGAAATAGTTGCTTAGTGATGAGTGGTAGCTTCTTTCTTCTCTGGCATTGCTGAAGAGTGATGATGTGTAATTAACCATTCAGCACCATTCCAACGGTATGTATAGCTATAACGACCACTTACTTTACTACCATCATTAAAGCTAAATGTATATAAACCAGCATCTAAAGCAGTATTACAGCCGATTTGTATAAAACGTTCGTCAATTTTACCCTGTGGTTTCTTTTCTAAGAAGTGGTGGAAATAATCTTCTTTTTCAGCAGGGCTAAAACGTGGTTTGTTTGAAACAGTCGGTAATAAAATTGAGTCAGTTGCATAGTTAGCAACAACTTTTTTTGGATTGCCTGTAGCTAAAGAAGCATTCCAACGGTCAAATAATGCAGCTACCTCAGTTTCAGTAATGACTTTACATTCAATGACTTCTTGAGCTTGAGGGGCTTGAACCTTAGGAGTTTGTACTTTTTTTGCTTGAGCAGAAAATGGTACAACCATCACAGTCATTGCGATACTAGCTACTAATAAAGGACGTTTTAACATCGTACACCTATTTCCATAACAAATGTGAAATATGATTATAAATAGAATTATAAGGTAAAATAAGTAGCTAAAATGTATTTGAATGTAACAGTAAGTAAAATGATAGGTAGAAGTATTAAAAAATGCTATGTCAATATTCTACATAGCATATTTAAAATGATTGAGAGCAGGAATTATTGATTTTCCCATTCTTCGCCACAATCACGGCATTTCCAGCGTTTTTGATTTTGTAAAAAGGCTTGTAATGATAATTTAAAATCAGGTAAATCACGCACAAACATCACAGCTGAAACAGCAGTGAGCACAAAAGCTGCTAAAATTAGACCTTGTACAGTTGTACCAATACCTTTACCAAAAATGGTAACTAGAATACTATAAACACCTAAACAGAGTAAAATAAAAATACTCGGTAATAGCATCATAAGACTTTTAGGTACATTTGGACGTGGGCTATCAGGTGATGTACCTGCAAGTGGCATAATTTTATTACTTTGACATTTAGGACAACGAAACATAACTTTTTCTAACTCAATAAAAAAGGCTTATTGTATAAGAATTATGGGTAAAAACCTAGAGAGAAGTGATAATTTTATAAAATTTAAATAAAAAAAATCACCGAGGAGGATCGGTGATTGAAAACCTAAATTTAGTTTTACTAAAATTTGGCGTCCCTACGGGGATTCGAACCCCGGTTACCGCCGTGAAAGGGCGATGTCCTAGGCCTCTAGACGATAGGGACTTTTGGAACAGATTATTAAATTTTCTTTAACATCTCTGCGTGGTGCGTATGATATAAGAATTATGATACAAGGTCAAGCATAATTTATAAAAAAATATTCATATGATTTTTTTTTATACAAAATGTGGTATTTAAATTCATTTGGCTTTATTTTTATCATTAAGTTACATTGATTTCAGACTAAGTTTAGGTATAATTCAAAACGATAAATCCTATTTTTATCATATGGGAGAATATAGATGAAAAAGCAAATTACACTTTTATTAGGTAGTTTGGTATTAATAACTACTGCTATGGCTCAACCGATTCATTTTAAAACCTATGCTTTTGATTATCAAATTCCGCAAAAAGTTGGGCAAGCGTGTAAAAAAGTTCATCAAAATCAGGAAATAAAGGAAAATGACCCATATTGTATGGTTGTCGATGTTAAATTGCTGAAAACGGATTTTGCATGGATTGATGAGATTGTGAATGGCGATTATGCAAATCCAAAAAAACAGCAAGAATTACGACAGGCTTTTGATGAAACAGCTGATTGGGTTTATGAAGAATTACAACAAGCTGATGTGAATCCCAATCGTTATCAATTATTTTATGAGCCGAGTTTAATTAGTCATAATACACAAATTATGCAGATAGCGAATGAATTTTTTGAATATCAAGGTGGTGCACATGGTATGCCATCAAAAACGTTTTATGTTTTTGATTTAAAAAAGAAAAAACAACTAAAAATAGATGATATTATAATCAATGCTAGCAAAAAACGAGAATTAGAACAGCTTGTTTTTCAAGCATTTAAAGCAAATGTAAAAAACTATGATGAAGAGAATGGTTTAGTATTGAGTGAACAAGAATTTGTGGATTATCAACAAACATGGCCATTTTATTTAGAGGATAATTTTTATTTTACGCCTAAGGGTATGACATTTAGTTATGACCCTTATCAATTAGGGGCGTATGCGATGGGATTTTTTATCTTAAATATTGATAAAAAAGCTTTGCAAGGTATTATTAAACCTAAATATTTAAACCAAGATTTGGCTAATTTTGATGATAAAGAGTGGTCAAATTGATGAAAATGAATCATGATTGGAGTGATGATGTCCGAATTTTCCCTAATCCACACCCACTTTAAAACCGCCACCGCCAAGCATTCTAATACCATTTTAGGGATTGGCGATGACTGTGCAATAAGTACTATTCCGTCTGATTGTGAACTCGTCAGCTGTGTGGATACGCTGGTTGCAGGACGACATTTTGTTTTTGAAACTTCGCCTTATGCCATTGGCTATAAATCGGTGGCGGTGAATTTATCGGATTTGGCGAGTATGGGGGCAACACCTTATGCGATTTTATTAGGATTATCATTGCCGAGTAATGATAATGACTGGCTCAAAGCATTTAGTCGTGGCATAGCTGATATTTGCAAAAAGTTTAATGTCGAGCTGATTGGTGGCGATACCACAAAATCCGATATTTTAACCATTTCTATCACCGCACTTGGCTTTATTCAAAAAGGCAAAAGCATAAAAAGAAATAACGCTAAAATTGGTGATGTGATTTGTGTCAGTGGTCATATCGGCTCGGCAAGTTTGGTATTGTCTTATATTTTGGGCGAGAATGGGTATTGTAAATATGCTAATGCCCTAGATGATTTAAATGATGAATTAAAAACCGCCTTACAATATCCCACCCCACAAATAGAATTGGGACAAAAGTTAATCGGTTATGCCCATAGTATGATTGACATATCAGACGGCTTGGGGCAAGATTTGGGGCATATTTTAAATGCAAGTGGCGTTGGGGCAAAATTGTATTTAGACAATATCCCTTGTGCTGATGAATTAAATGCTTTGCCCTTTGATAAAAAATATCAACATATTTTAAATGGGGGCGATGATTATCAATTATGCTTTACAATGAGTAAAGATAACTTTGATAAATTTAATCAGCTTTATCCTAATTTAATTTATCAGATTGGCGAAATTGTAGAGAAACAAGGGTTGGAATTATTTTTTAACAATCAACCAGTGGATTTTGAGATTAAGGGTTGGGAGCATTTTTGATGATTGAAAAAATTTATCAAATTGATGAATTATCTGATTTAGAAAGTTATTTAATCGATTTTGCTAATCAAGATAAGTTACGAGAAAATTTATTTAACGAATTTTTGAGTTATGCCGATTATAAAAATGCCAGTGATTGGAACAAAGCAGTGCGTTTGTGTGAATGCTTGGCGATGATTGGCTGGGGCGAAAAAGAGCCATTACAAGCCATTAAAGGGCAATTTTTCAATGGTAGCCCAATAACCTATTTTAAGGATAAATTTGGCAATCGCCATTTTGTTGAAGCAATATGGTCAAAACGAAAATTAGGGCTAACAATGGAGCAAGGGAGAACTTTTTATCATCAAAGTTCTAATCAGAATACCACACAAGAAACAATATTATGGGAATATCCAACCGTTGAAAATATTCAAGATATTAAATTATTAACACAAAGAAATTGGTTTGAAAAAGCTCCTATTTTTATTCACCCTTATTTTGAAAATTCATACCCAAATTCTGATTTTTTAGAAGATGAATTAAAAAGTTTACAATGTCTTATTCATCAAGATATGTTACCAGAGAATTATAATAAAATTATTCATTATATCTCGTTTAGATTAAATTTAGGCTATCCATCAAGAGAAAAAAATGGACTGATTTTATATCCGTGCCATTATGCGATTTATGATCGCATTGATAATCGTGAACACGAAGAAAAATTACTCAAATCAAAATATAGTGATGATGAAATTCGTCAAAATGGTTATAATGCAGTCACTCGGTTTAAATATAGCAATTTTATGAAAAATACGGGGCGTGCAGATATTGAGATTTATTTAGAAAAAGAATTTAGCGATTTAAGCCAAAATGAACAAAAAGCCAAATTAGCAGAATATTTTTTAATTGCCATCAAAACTTTTGCACAAAAATATCACAAAAAACTTAATTATCCTTTTGATGTGATGATTGAAGATTTTGAAAAAGTATTGCAAAAATGGTGTGGATATAAATTGGGTAATTTAAATGAGCGATAACATAGAAAAAACCGAACGACTAATCCGTGAAATCAACTTAATTCACGCCAAATATTCGGCTGATTATTTTGAAACAGGCAAAGTAGAAAAAATTAATTTAAGCCGTAGTCTAAAAAATGTTCCAACCGAACATATTTTTTCTTATCGGCTCAATTTACACGAGTCCATTAACGATTATTTATTATTTTCCGATACCAAAGACATTAACTTTTATTACCGTGTTAAAACTTCTGAAAGTATTCAAGATAAAATTGAGCGTTATTTAAATCGTCAAAATCAATACCCAACCAATAATATTTTAAATGATATTTTTGGAGCAAGAATTGTTTTGCCGTCCGATGACATTGCCATTATTTTGGAAAAATTGGACGATTACAAAGACAAATATGGTCTTAAAAATTGGTATTTAAGAGATGTTGATGGTTATGTTGGTATCCATATTTATTTTAAAAATTCTAGTAATTTTTATTACCCTTGGGAATTGCAAATTTGGGACGAAAATGACGCTTTAACCAATATCCAAAATCATATACTTTATAAAAGAAATTTTGTTAAATCGTTCGAGAGTTAAAGACAATGAATGAAATTCCATCGCATTTAATTTTTGGTGAAACCTATTCTGATTTTGAAAAGAAGAAAGACAATCCAACCGAATTTCTACCTATTAGCAAAGAATTGGCTGACGAATTGGGCGTGCAAGTTGAAAATTGTGCCTTTTTTCCTTATAGTGGCGAAACAATGAAACCAACTCTAAATGGCAAAGGTATTATGCTTGCCGATTTATCTGATAATAAATTACAAGATGGTAAAATCTATCTTTTTAGCATTAATTCAAGACTAATTGTTAGGCGAGTTCAAATTTTATTAGATAAAATTATTTTAATTGCAGATAATCCAAAGTACCAAAATATTGAAGTTTTTGGAGAGCATTTAAATAATTTAAAGGTAATTGGAAGATTGCGTTATATTATGCAAAATTTTGATTAATTTATTAATAGGAATATAAGTAAAATTGTTATGACTAACCACAAACCCGACATTCGCAAATCTAATCCTTGCCCGCCTTGCCCAACTTCCGCCACACTTTGGGAGAAGTGTGTTTATTGGCTTGGGGTTGGCTTAGGTTCTGGTTTACCCAAAAAAGCCCCCGGCACTTGGGGAACGGTGGGCGGACTTGTTATTGCCATACCGATGTTATTATTAGGATTTTGGGGATTTTTAATTATCACGGTGATTGGCTGTTTGATTGGCAGTTATATTTGTGGTAAAACTTCGGATTTAATGAATGTGCACGATGACCCACATATCGTCTTTGATGAATGGGTGGGAATGTGGATTGCGTTATTGCCTATTTCTTATTATAAATTTTATGATTTTGGAACAATAATAGAAAATTATCATGGTTTTAAAATATATAATGCAACAAGTGATTATTTTATTGATATTTTTACCTATTTAATTGTACCATTTATATTGTTTCGTTTTTTTGATATTATTAAGCCTTTTCCGATTAAATGGGTGGATAAAAATGTATCGGGTGGATTTGGTATTTTGATTGATGATGTGCTTGCAGGGATAATGGCGATGTTTTGTTACTTGCTTATCATCTATTATTTTTTTATAACATGATGTCTAATATAGGGATTTAAGTGATTGGTATGATACAAAATATTATAAATATTCAATTTTTGATGGGTTTTGGTAAGTTTTTTGGCGAATTATTTGGTTTTATTTTTGAATTTTTTGCCTTAATTCTTGTGGGATTGATTCGTTTATTGATGACATTAGTGATGTATTTATTTACGAATTATCCGCTTTTCACGGGTATAGTATTTTGTATAATCATGATATTATTGATTATTTTGATTAATAAACACTTTTCTAAAAAATAGAGAATTAGACTTATTTAGCATTACGAAAATGCAAATTTTATCACCAAATTTCATGATATAATAATGATATTTCTGATTTTAAATAGGGAATTCCCATGAATAAACAAGCATTAAACGTCATTATTATGGCTGCGGGTAAAGGCACACGAATGAAATCCACCAAGCCAAAAGTATTGCAACCATTGGCAGGGGAACCGTTATTACAGCACGTTTTAACCACAGCTAAAAAATTAGGCAGTCAAAAAAACATCGTCATCTATGGTTTTGGTGGAGAGCAGGTCAAAAACGCCTTTGCAGATGAGCAAATTGACTGGGTAGAGCAAGCCGAACAGCTTGGCACAGGACACGCCGTGATGATGACTTTGCCTGTATTGCCAACGGACGGCAAAAGTTTGATTTTGTCAGGTGATGTGCCACTCATCGGCGTGGATACTTTGCAAAAACTAGCAGACAGCGACAGCCCCTTTACAATGCTGACAATGAGCGTGGATAATCCTTTTGGTTTGGGGCGTATTATCCGTCAAGACGGTCAAGTCATCGCCATCGTCGAAGAAAAAGATGCCACAGACGCTCAAAAACAAATTACTGAAATCAACAGCGGTGTGTATTGTGTTGCCAATGAGATTTTACACCGCTACCTTAAAAACTTAAACAATCACAACGCCCAAGGCGAGTACTATCTCACCGACATCGTCAAAATGGCGGTCGATGATGGTATCAAGATTGACACCGTGTCGCCCACGCACGCCTTTGAAATCGAAGGGGTCAATGACCGCATACAGCTTGCTAGCCTAGAACGCACTTGGCAGGCTCACCAAGCACAAAATCTGATGAAAGCTGGCGTACATATCATCGACCCTAGCCGTTTTGATTTGCGTGGGACGCTGACAGTGGGCAAAGATGTCGAGATTGACATCAATGTGGTTTTTGAGGGTGATTGTGAAATTGGTGATAATGTCAAAATTGGGGCGGGTTGTATTATCAAAAATACCAAAATTGCCAGTGGGACGGTGGTCGCTCCGTATAGCATTTTTGAAAATGCCATTGTTGGTGAAAATAATCAGATTGGACCTTTTGCCCGCCTTCGCCCCAATGCAGTAACGGCTGATGAAGTGCATATTGGTAACTTTGTTGAGCTAAAAAACACGCAAATGGCAAGCGGAGCAAAGGCGAACCACTTGGCGTATTTGGGTGATGCAACGATTGGTAAAAAAACTAATATTGGTGCAGGTACGATTACCGCAAATTATGACGGTGTGAATAAATATAAAACTGTGATTGGCGATGAAGTACGTATCGGCTCAAATGCGGTATTGATAGCACCTGTTACCATTGGCGACCGTGCAACGGTGGGTGGTGGTAGTGCCATTACTAAAGATTGTGAAGCAGGCAAATTAGCCATTGCTCGTGGACGACAGGTAACGATTGAAGGGTGGGTGAGACCTGAAAAACCAAGTAAATAATCATTATGGTGAATAGCTGGTTATTAACACATCTTAAACGTCAAAATATCAGTTTTACTTGGCAACGCTATGGTATCGATGCAC
Organism: Moraxella sp. ZY210820; assembly: GCF_030674635.1. NCBI lineage: Bacteria > Pseudomonadati > Pseudomonadota > Gammaproteobacteria > Moraxellales > Moraxellaceae > Nasibacterium > Nasibacterium caprae. The sequence continues at coordinate 185,255 of NZ_CP089978.1, forward strand.
TCAATGGTATGGCGATGGGACTATTTGGTTCGCTCATCATTGGGTTAATTTTAAAAAATATAGGTACATGGCTAGGGTTTGATGCACTGATTATGATTGGTACACAGGCTCAATCAAGTGTTGGTGGTGCAATTGGCGTTGGTGTGGCATATGGATTAAAAGCTCCACCGCTTGTCCTATTTTCTAGTGTTGCCACAGGTTTGGCAGGTATGGAACTTGGCGGCGTGGTAGGTGCATTATTTGCTGGGATTGTTGGGGCTGAATGTGGTAAATTTTTTCATAAGACCACACCTGTAGACATCATCATCACACCACTAATGACCTTGATGTTTGGTATGGCGACTGCACATTTAGTATCGCCTATCATCGTTAGTATGATGACATCACTTGGTGAATTTATTACTTGGGCAATGGCATTATCTCCCATCTTAATGAGTATGGCGGTAGCGGTCATGATGGGATTGCTTTTAACATCTCCTATATCAAGTGTCGCGATTGCGGTAAGTTTAGGGTTATCAGGGGTGTCGGCAGGAGCATCAACTATCGGCTGTGCATGTCAAATGGTGGGTTTTGCGGTAATGAGCTATCGGGACAATGGTATATCTGGTGTGATATCGCAAGGGCTTGGTACAAGCATGATACAAATGCCTAATATCCTAAAGAACCCAAAAATTTGGTTGCCACCTACTTTGGCAGGGGCGATTTTAGCACCTTTTGCAACGGTAATGTTTGACATGACAAACATTGCGGTAGGAGCGGGCATGGGAACATCTGGTCTGGTTGGTCAGGTTGGTACGCTGGAATCAATGGGTGTTAGCGTACGAACATGGATATTAATTGGGTTATTTCATTTTGTATTGCCTGCAATTTTAACCTTATTGTTTGCTAAATTTATGTACGCTAAAGGTTGGATTAAACAGGGTGATTTAAAATTACCTGAATTATGATGTTACATCATCAATATTTTATATTCCTTACTTAACGATTTGGAGTAAGGTATTCACGATAATATTTTTAATATTATCAAAACTTTAACTAGATACTAAGGAACTTAATATGTGCGGTATCGTTGGTGGCATTCGCAAAAATGCCAATATTGTAGATTTTTTAACGGACGGCTTAAAACGTCTTGAATATCGTGGTTACGATTCATCAGGCATTGCTGTCCATACCCCTGAAAAAATAGCTCGTGTTCGCCGTGTGGGGCGTGTACAAAACATGGAAGATGCAGCCAAAGAAAAAGGTTTGACAGGCTCTCTCGGTATAGGGCATACTCGTTGGGCAACGCACGGTGGTGTTACCGAGCCAAACGCTCACCCACACATTTCGGGCGGTCTCATTGCGGTGGTGCATAATGGCATTATTGAAAATTTTGAAAGTGAAAAAGCTCGTTTGCAAAAACTTGGCTATGAATTTGAATCGCAAACCGACACCGAAGTCATCGCCCACAGTGTCAAACACGAATACACAAATAATGGCGGAAATTTATTTGACGCGGTGCAAAAGGCAAGTCGCAATTTTCACGGAGCGTACGCCATTGCCGTGATTGCCCAAGACAATCCATCCGAGATGGTGGTTGCTCGTATGGGTTGCCCATTGCTTGTGGCGTTTGGCGATGATGAAACTTTTATTGCGTCTGATGTATCCGCAGTGATTGCTTTTACTCGCAAAATTAGCTATTTAGAAGATGGAGATATTGCTTTATTAAATACAAATGGCATTGTCAAATTGATTGATAAAACAGGCAGTGAAGTTAATCGTATCGTTAAAACTTCTGAATTGTCATTGGCAAGTTTAGAACTTGGTGGCTATAACCACTTTATGCAAAAGGAAATTTACGAACAACCAAAAGCGATAGCCGATACTGCCGAAGTCTTTTTAGATGGTGGTTTTGAAGCGATTAATTTTGGTGAAAATGCTGAAAATGTATTTAAAGAAATTGACAGTATTAAAATATTGGCGTGTGGAACTTCGTATTATTCGGCTTTAACTGCAAAATATTGGCTAGAAAGTATTGCCAAAATCCCAACAGATGTGGAAATTGCTAGCGAATATCGTTATCGTGATGTGATTGTCAATCCTAAACAACTCATTATTACAATTTCACAATCTGGCGAAACGCTAGATACGATGGAAGCGTTAAAATATGCACAAAGTTTAGGACATAAACATAGCTTATCCATTTGTAATGTGATGGAATCTGCTCTACCACGCAACAGTGAATTGGTACTTTATACCCGTGCAGGGGCGGAAATTGGCGTGGCAAGTACCAAAGCCTTTACCACACAACTGGTTGTTTTATTTGGACTCGCGGTTACTTTAGGTAAATTGCGTGGTTTTGTCAATGAACAACAAATCGCTGATTATACTAGCCAATTACGCAACTTACCGAACGATGTACAACACGCTTTAAATCTTGAACCGCAAATTGCGTCTTGGGCGACTAAGTTTGCCAATAAACCAAGTGCATTATTTTTAGGGCGTGGTATTCATTATCCAATTGCGTTAGAAGGTGCGTTGAAATTAAAGGAAATTACCTATATTCACGCTGAAAGTTATCCTGCAGGCGAATTAAAACATGGTCCACTCGCTTTGGTTGATGAAAATATGCCTGTGGTGGTCATTGCACCAAATGACAGTTTATTGGATAAAGTCAAAGCCAATATGCAAGAAGTGTCTGCTCGTGGTGGAGAATTATTTGTCTTTACTGATTTAGATACGCAATTTGAAGCAGATGATAATGTACATTTAATTCGTACACCACGTCATATTGGCGTATTATCGCCGATTGTGCATACCGTGCCTGTACAATTACTTTCATATCATGCTGCCTTAGCTAAAGGAACTGATGTCGATAAACCAAGAAATTTGGCGAAGAGTGTTACGGTGGAGTAATTTGTCATAGCTGTAAATAAAAGGCAATATCTGATATTGTCTTTTATTTTTTAGAAAAAGTTATTGATAGTAAAAAAGCCTAGATATTTTAATCTAGGCTTTTAAGAATTTGGAGCGGGAAACGAGACTCGAACTCGCGACCCCAACCTTGGCAAGGTTATGCTCTACCAACTGAGCTATTCCCGCATGAGCTATATAATAACATAATTTTTTTTATTGTCAAATAATTTTTTTATTCTATAGTTTAAGTGGTTATTTTTAAATCAATTTTTAGCTTTTAGTTTTTCACGTACAAAACCAATTACTACAGGTAAGACACTAAATATAATAATACCCATCATTACATAAGTGAAATTTTGCTTAATAATTGGTTGATTGCCAAAAAAATAACCTAATAATGTAAAAGATGTAATCCATAAAAAACCACCAATCACATTGTACATTAAAAAGTATTTATAATTCATACTGCCTGCACCTGCCACAAATGGAGCAAACGTACGAGCAAATGGCAAGAAACGTGCTAAAATAATGGTTTTACCGCCGTGTTTTTCAAAAAACTTCTGTGTGCTAATGAGATGTTGGCGATTAATCCATTTATAATCACGTTCAAAAACTTTTGGACCAATATATTTACCAATATGATAATTAAGCGTATCACCCAAAACTGCAGCGATAAACATAATAATAATGAGTAAGACAGGGTCTAATGCACCTGTAAAAGCGGCTAATGCACCTGTAGCAAATAATAAACTATCTCCTGGTAAAAATGGCATGACCACTAATCCAGTTTCTACAAAAATAATCACAAATAAAATCGCATATAACCAAGAACCATAATCATTTAAAAAAACGGCTAAATATTGGTCGATATGCAAAATAAAATTAATAAGTTCCATGATATGATTCGATACAAAAAATTTGGATTATAGTAGCAGAAAACGTACTATAATTAAGTAATTTTTTATAAACAACACTTTTCATTATGCAAATTATTTCACGTTATGCGACTTTAAATCATCAGCTTTATCATTGCCAAACACCTATTCCACTTGATGGCGAACCGATTGCAGGACATTTTAATATCAAATTAGCTGAACAATTACAATGGACAACGCAAGAACAATCCGCTTGGTTAGATTATTGTAGCGGACATCAAACATTTGCTGAATTTCCAAGTTTGGCAATGGTTTATGCAGGACATCAGTTTGGACAATGGGCAGGGCAACTTGGTGATGGACGTGGCTTATTGTTAGCTCAACTGTATGATAAACAAGGAAATATCATAGATTTACACCTCAAAGGTGCAGGTAAAACACCTTATTCTCGTATGGGTGATGGACGAGCGGTATTACGTTCAACCATTAGAGAATATTTGGCAGGGCATGTACTGACGGAATTAGGTGTTGCATCAAGCCAAGCGATTGGATTTTGTACATCTCATCAACGTATTCAGCGTGATGGTTTAGAACGTGGTGCTATGTTATTACGCACAGCAGATAGTCATATTCGTTTCGGTCATTTTGAATGGATTCGCCAATATCAGCCTGATTTATTGGCAGAATTTACCAAAAAATGTATAGAATGGCATTATCCACATTGTACAGAAGAAGAGATACCCATTTTGGCTTTTGTACGAGAAGTAATTCGTAATACAGCTTCTTTAATTGCTCATTGGCAACTCGTTGGCTTTGCACACGGTGTCATGAACACTGACAATATGAATATTACTGGTTCAACCTTAGATTTTGGACCTTTTGAATTTATGGAACGTTTTCGTCCAGCCCGTATTCATCATCATTCTGACCATCAAGGGCGATATGTTTATCAAAATCAACCTGCAATTGCACATTGGAATTTATGGGCATGGCTCAATACGTTGATTCCACTTGCCCCACAAGGCATCAGCAAAAAACAATTTCAACAGCAATTACTCGATTGTTTAGAAAATTTTGAAGATTATTTTTTAGATACCTATCAACAAGGCTTAGCACAAAAAATGGGCTTGCCTGATTTTCATGTTGATAGCTGGGATTGTGGTTTAGCATTTTTGAATATTTTAAAACAGGAACAACTCGATTATAGTCAAAGTTTTATTTTGCTACAGCAACAACGTTTTGATGATTTACGCCAACAATGTTTAGATACCCGTGCTTTTGATAATTTTAAGCAACAGTATGATAATATTAGAGAAAATCAAGATATAAATAGTTTAAATCAAACCATGCAACAGGTGAATCCGTATTATATTTTGCGTAAACATCAACTGCAAACAGCAATTGAACAGGCGGAACAACTGGATTTTAGTGAAGTCGAACGTTTATTTGAATTGGTAAAAAATCCTTATCAAATTAAACCAGATTTAGAAAAACCAAGTGATATTGCTCCACAACCGAAATCCATGCCTGAAGTGGTGTTGAGTTGTTCGTCTTAATTTTTTTATATATTTGTATTGATTATCATATCTAAAAATTATATGATAATCAGTATGATATGATTTGATGGGTTATTTTCATGAAAAAGTTAGTTATTTTATTTGCATTAATAATAGCAGGTTTTGTGATTTATCCTGTGATTAATTCTTATTATTTACAAAGCCAAATTCGTGAATTTTTAAAAGAAATGGATATAAGTACGTTTAATCAGCAAAATGATGATAGAGATGCTAAAGTAATTATGTCTGCTGAAAATCGTTATCCACAATTCATATATCAAGTTAATTATATTAGACATGATAATTTTCAAATTCCTTCTTATATTTTTGATGATTTGAAAGCAAGTATGGATGTAAAAAGTTGTGATATATTATCTAAAAAATGGCTATATACGAATAAAGAACGTCAAGCTTTTGTGAAAGTATTACGTGAAGACCAAGTGAATATGGTATTCATTGTTTTAGATAAAAATCAACGAGAGCTATTAAGGCATGAGAGAAAATTTATCGACTGTCCAAATATACAGGCATTAGAAAAATAAATAACAGCGTAGGGTGCGTACCACGCACCATTCACATAAACATCAAAATCAGATTATATCATGTCAAACTATTTACGCTATTATTCAGGAAAAATGTATTTTTTCACATTAGTTGCTTTTGAACGCAGAGCGATATTTTGTCAACCTGATTTTTTAAATGCTTTTCGTGACGCAATTAAGGAAGTGAGAACAATTTGTCCATTTCAAGTTATCGCTTGGGTACAATTACCAGACCATTTACATTGCATTATAGAATTTGACAACCCTGATGTTAATTTCGGTCGTTTTTGGGGAGCAATCAAACGAAAAACTACAAAATTATGTCCACAATACCAAATGGATATACACGATTTAAGTTTATCCAAAGTATTAAGAAATGAAAAAGGTATTTTTCAAAGAAGATTTTATGAACATCTAATTCGTGATAATAATGATTTAATACAACATCTAAATTATATCCATTATAATCCAATTAAACATGGTTTAGTACAACAAGTTAAAGAATGGCAATATTCTACTTTTCATCGCTACGTTAAAAATGGTTTTTATGATGAAAATTGGGGAAATAATATTGATATATCTGATTTAAATGAATTAGATTAAAAGTAATATTGTCAATATAATATATTAAATGGTGCGTGGTACGCACCCTACTTTTTACTTTACTTTTTATTTATTTATCAACTATTTATATCATAAAAATACCAAATCCATTTTAATATCAGATGACAACTATTTTGCCATCTGATATTTTGATTTAATGAATGCTTAATTTCTCACCAAATAATGCTAATGCCTCACTTGCTCCAAATTGATAACGGGCTTGACAAAATTGACAATCCATCACAATTGGGTCTTGGTGCATTAAGGTATCTTTCACCGCATCAACACCAATTTGTAATAAAGCATTTTCACAACGTTCATGCGAACAGGTACAACCAAATTTTAATTCTTCTAACTCAGGCAAACGAATTTGCTCTTCATGATACAAACGATATAAAATTTCATTGGCTTCTAAATTCAACAATTCATCAGCTTTTAAGGTCTGAGCCAACATTTTTAAGCGTGGGAATAAATCTTCATCAATAAATTCTTTTTCATGCTCTTGGCGTGGCAACAGTTGCAATAATAAACCACCTGCTTGTTGTTCATCACTCGCTAAAATAATTTCGGTTGGAATTTGTACTGATAAATCAAAATATTGCTTTAAACATTCTGCCAATGTTGCCTGATCTAACGGCACAATACCTTGATACCGTTCGCCAAATTCAGGTTCAATATTAATAAATAACACTGGCTGTTGTAAACTATTTAGCACGACTTGATGATTCAGTTGCTGATAATCATTTTGTGGTTCATAATCCGCCAAAGCACGCACTTCACCCAAATGGTTACATTCTGCCATTGCCCATTTAAATGCACCACTGGCTTGAATTTGTAGGCTAATTCGTCCTTGAATTTTAAGTGTACTGGCTAATAATGCAGTTGCAACCAACATTTCACCCAATAAAATTTTAACCGCAGGGGCATAATCTCGTTGCGATAAAATGGTGTTGAGACTATCTTGCAAATGCACTACCTCTCCACGCACAGGAGCATCTGCAATAAAAAATCGTTGGCGATAATCGTTCATTTTCTTTCTCTAAACTGTAAAACTTTTATCTATATGGAGTTGATTTGCAAAATTAAAAGGGAGTGTTTTTAATATTCAGATATTTTCTTGACTTTCTTGAGTATCTATAATATAAAAATAAGATATATTTAAAAAGGTATGAGTGATGAGTGCATTAATGATACAACAAGAAATGATAGTTCCTGTTGGTTCGATTAGAACGTTTGGTTTATATGGTCATCCTTATTTAGTATCTGATAAATCAGAGCAAGGAGATGATGGTAAAATTTGGGTGGAAATTCATAAATTAGAAACAGGGGAAAAAGATTATTATCCGCTCAATGAAATTCTTTTAGACCCAGAGGCAGAATAAATATGTATGCGATTGGTTTTGATTTATCAGTCAAAGAAACTGCTAAAAATCACCCCAAAGGTGTTACGCAGGCGTATGCTGATATTGAAGCAACATTAAAGAAATTCGGCTTTAATCGTGTGCAGGGAAGTTTGTATATTACTGAAAATGAAGATATGGCATTGATTACCAAAGCAATGGTATCTCTTAAAAAATTGTCGTGGTTTAGTCTATCAATTAGAGATATTCGTGCTTTTAAAGTTGAACAATGGTCTGATTTTAATTCTTTTTTCAAAGAAGATTTTTAGATAAATGAATAATTTAAAAGAAAAAACGTATCCCCCAAAAAACAGCAGTCATTTAACATTAGTGATAATTGCGATATTTGTGGTGTATGAAATTTATCATTTTATGGTGCATGGTAAATTAAATAATATAGCTATGCCACTTTTGGCAATTACATTTTTTATCATGTATTATCGTCAAAGTTTATCCTATATTGTTACGGAAACGGGGATTTATTCCAAATTTTTATGTTTTGCACCACAACTTAAAATTGCTTATGATGATATTAAAGAGATTGCATTAGTCAATGAAACACGCCATGCAAAATTGATAAATATTCAACATTTATGGATTACATCAAAACAGTTTACATCATTACGCATTGAGTTAAATTATTTAAAAGATTCTGAGCAATTTATCGAAGATATCCGACAATATATTGATGTTGAAGAAAAAATATTTGATAGTTATGGCAGTAAACCAGTTGGTTATATGCCTGTTTATATTTTGATGGTCAGTTTATTTTTGATACCGATTACATTATGTTTTGACCATTTTATGATTCAAGCGTGGCATACATCAAGTGAATATATGTTCACTTGGTTTTTGATAGGTATCATATTAACAACCATCGTGTGTTATTTTGTGTGTAAACAAGATGAAAAAAATAAAGCGGTTGTAATCAGTAGTATTACGGTTGGGATATTTGCAGGAACGATGGTTACCTATTTTGCATTATCCATACAGCGTTATATTAATGAACAGCGAAATATCGCTCCACAATCTGTGGTGATGGAATTGGTTGAGCAAAAAGAACGCTATCAAAAATGGAAAATTGTCAGTGAAAATGCCAAACAATTTCGCTTTCAAGATGGTTATTTTCTCGTCCATCAAGATTGGAAACAGGGCTACAATCCAAATTTAGAGCAGGGCAAAAATTATCAGGTTGAAATTTATCAATCTGAATGGAACGATATTTATTTCAAGCCGAATACCTTTTTTGATGCGAAAGCACATTAAGAATTGTATAATATTGACTAGCCAAGTTATTTTTAGCGAATATTTATGAACCAAATGATGAAAAAAGCCGAACTCCTTTGCCCAGCGGGTACATTTAAAAATATGCAATATGCTTTCGCTTACGGTGCAGATGCCGTATATGCAGGGCAGGCACGTTATAGTTTGCGTGTGCGTAATAATGATTTTGATGAAGAAAATTTAAAAAAGGGCATCGAATATGCTCATGCGTTGGGTAAACAATTTTATGTTGTGGTGAATATTCAAGCACATAATGCCAAACTCAAAACCTTTATTGACGATTTACGTCCAATTATTGACATGAAACCAGATGCATTGATTATGTCCGATGCGGGTATGATTATGATGGTGCGTGAAGCATTTCCCGATCAAGTCATTCATTTATCGGTACAAGCCAATGCGGTAAATTGGGCAACGGTGAAATTTTGGAAACAAATGGGCATTAGCCGTGTCATTTTAAGCCGTGAATTGTCGATGAAAGAAATTGGTGAAATTATTGCCGAAGTTCCAGATATGGAAATTGAAGTTTTTGTGCATGGTGCGTTGTGTATGGCGTATTCTGGGCGTTGTTTATTATCGGGTTATATCAATAAACGTGATGCCAATCAGGGAACTTGTACTAATTCATGCCGTTGGAGCTACAATACCTACAAAGCTACTGAAAATGAAACGGGCGATATTGTGCCTGTAGAACAACCTGTGCAAACCTTTAACCCGAGTCAGCAAATTCAGACCATTAACTTAAATGGCGATGCGATTATGGGCGATGATTATGTGGAACAGCCATCAAATGAAGTGGTGTTGATTGAAGAGCAGGGACGTAAAGGTGAATTGATGGCGATGTATGAAGATGAGCATGGCACTTATATTATGAATTCTAAGGATTTGCGTGCGGTTGAACTCGTACCTGATTTGGTAAATATGGGCGTACATTCATTAAAAATTGAAGGGCGTACCAAGTCGCATTATTATGTGGCTCGTACAGCACAAGTCTATCGTAAAGCGATTGATGATGCGGTGGCAGGAAAACCATTTGATACATCATTGATTGGTGCATTAGATGGCTTGGCAAATCGTGGTTATACCGAAGGTTTTTTACGCCGTCATGTGCATAGCGATTATCAAAATTATGAATATGGTACGTCAAAAACAGATAACCAACAATTTGTGGCTGAAGTTGCAACGGTAACCGCAGAACGTTTAACGCTTGATGTAAAAAATAAAATCATGGTGGGCGATGAAATTGAAATTATGACCCCACAAGGTAATGTAAATTATACTTTAAATGAGATGTGGGATAAAAAAGGAAATCCGATTGATGGGGCGTTAGGCTCTGGTTGGGTTTGCCAAATTTCTAATCCTTTTAAAGACTTAGGGGAAGATGTTTTAAAATTTGCCCTTATTATGAAAAAGGTTGATGAGCCGATTTATACTTGATAGGAATAGCTATTTGAAATATGGATTAAATTTATACAATACGTGATTATAACTCATATTGCCGTCAGTTAAAATGCTAGATAGTTTTATCAGCTTTTGACTGACGGTCAATACGATAGTTTTATGAATAACTACGTCAAAATTTTTAACTATAAGAGATAATAAATAAATCTTTTTCATTAAATTCTAAATTTAATATGTGGTCTATATCATAAATATCGCCCACAGAAATATTAACAGAAAAAGATGGATTATCATGATCACCATAAGTAGAAATTTGATAACGATAAATTTCTAAGGAATTAAACCAATTTTCATCAGCTTGTATTTGTGTGCATTCTATGGTGTAAGAATGCCCATTTTGGGGTGGATTGTTATAATAATCCATTAAAATATTCGGCTCTAAATAAGCAAAATGATTGACCAAGTCTGTAATTTTGGGTAAATATTGCTCTAAACAATTTTTATGAATAACAACTTCAATCTTTTCATTTTTGGATTTAAAATTTCTCCAAAAAATTGGAATGTTTCTGTCAATTATAAACCAGTCATATTCATCGTTAGATTGTTGTAAATCTAATACAAAATCATCAAGGCTTAATGTGATTTTGGTTTTACGCTTTTTAATCTTGGATTTTTCTTGGCGAATGTCTTTTAATGCAAAATGATTGCCGTGCGATTTTGCTTTTTCGGCAATTTTATAAAGTTGTGCTTTTGCTTTTGGCGTATCAGCTGTATGATGTTTTTGATAAATTTCATAAGCAGAGGCAAAAAAGCCCAATGTATTATAAATGGAAAATAACACCATATCATTATCAAAATTATTTTGCTGTGTTTGATTTTCTAATTCTTGTTTTAAATCATATAATTTTGCAATTGCTTGATGATTGTTTTGATAAGGATTTTGTTTAAATTCTTTAAGAATTTCATTAAATTGATGGCGATAATTTGACATAATTCTTCCCATATTAAAAAACGCCATCTAAATCATTAAATGGCGTATTTTAAGTTTAAGTATGATTAACCGCTTTTTCATCAGCACGCAATTTACTCGCCATTTTATCCAACACACCGTTGATATATTTATGGCTATCGGCACCGCCAAAATGTTTTGCTAATTCAATCGCTTCGTCCAAGACCACACGATACGGAATTTCAATATGGTCTCGCAATTCATAAGTGCCAAGACGTAAAGTTGCTAATTCTACTGCATCAAGCGTACTTAAATCACGGTCAATGACTGAGGACAGCAGAGCATCTAAATCACTTACTTGGCGAATCACTTCGCTGAGCAATTCATGATAATAATTTAAATCGACTTTGTGCATAGCATTTTCAGCACGAGTACGAGCTTCGATTTCATGAGCAGGATTGCCACTCATTTGCCATTCATAAATGCCTTGCACCGCAAAACGGCGAGCCTTGCGTTTTGCTGAATAAATGGCTTGTTGGGTACGTTGTTGAGCCATATCTATCGCCTTTTATCCAATTTGTTTTAATAATTGAACCATTTCAATGGCGGTCAATGCAGCTTCAGAGCCTTTATTACCTGCTTTTGTGCCAGAACGTTCAATTGCTTGTTCGATGCTGTCAGTTGTTAAAACACCATTGATGACAGGGAGCGTGCTTTCTAATGCCACAACTCCTAAACCTTTGGCACATTCACCAGCTACAAAATCAAAGTGTGGTGTGCTACCACGAATCACCGCACCAAGTGCAATAATTGCGTCATGTTTATTGGCTTGAGCAAATTTTTTCACCACAACTGGTAATTCCCATGCCCCCGGTGCATAAGCAACAGTGATATTTTCTTCCGCTACGCCATGACGTTTTAAGGTGTCAATCGCACCTTCAAGTAAATGTTCAACCACAAAGCTATTAAAACGACCAACAACAATCGCATAACGGTCTTGTTGAGCAAGGTGTAATTGACCTTCAATTTTTTGGATAGACATTGTTTTTACCTTTAATATTTTGATGACACATTAAGCTGAAATATATTCAACCACTTCTAAATTAAACCCAGACAAGGCATTGAATTTTAATGGAGAACTCAATAAACGCATTTGTTGTACCCCAACATCACGCAAGATTTGAGCACCCACGCCAATGGTTTGATATTGACGAGATAATGTACTATTTGATTTAGCATGCGTTGGCTGTTGTACTTGTCCTAAAGCCTGTCCTAAATCTTGCATTTCTTGTCCAATCCATACAAATACACCACGTTCGCTATTGGCAATGTATTGTAATGCACGGTCGATGTCCCAAGATGATTGATTATTCTGCTGAATTTTCAATAAATCTCGAGCAGGTTTAAAACCATGTACACGCACGGTTGAAATACCATCAGCAGGATTGCCTTTAACCAATGCTACATGAATATCAGGACTGCCCATTTCACGATAACGATACAACTCAAATTCACCATAAGTTGTATGAATGCTTTGTTGATCAATACGCTCAATGGTTTGTTCATTGGTCATGCGATAATGAATTAAATCGGCAATTGTACCAATTTTTAAACCGTGTTGTTGAGCAAAAATCTCTAAATCTGGACGGCGAGCCATTTCGCCGTCTTCTTTGATGATTTCACAAATGACAGCCGCAGGTTCTAAGCCCGCCAAACGAGCTAAATCACAGCTTGCTTCTGTATGTCCTGCTCGATGTAATACGCCACCAGGTTGTGCAATCAAGGGGAAAATATGCCCAGGCTGTACGATGTCAGATGGTTTAGCATGAGCGGCAACTGCTGTACGAATGGTATGAGCCCGTTCTTTGGCAGAAATGCCTGTTGCAACACCTTCCGCCGCTTCAATCGATAGCGTGAAATTTGTACCGTGCTGAGCACCATTACTTTCGACCATCAAAGGTAAATTCAGTTGTTCTGCACGTTCTTTACTAATTGGTAAGCAGACTAATCCACGAGCATGGGTAATCATAAAGTTAATATCTTCAGGACGAACGTGTGTGGCTGCCATCACCAAATCGCCTTCATTTTCACGGTCTTCATCATCCATGAGAATGACCATTTTGCCTGCACGTATATCGGCAATCAGTTCTTCAACGGTATTTAGTTGCATATAAGACCTCTATTTTGTTTATATTTTAAATGATAAGTTAAGATGGATTATGTAAAATATTAGCTCTTAACTCACCAACTAAATTAGCTAATTGAGCATTCATACCTGTAATCAGATAAGATTGACGCATTAAACTATTACTTGGATTTTCAAAGCTCGTAAATTGATAAGATTGCGTCAATGGTTTTAAATGCTCATGTTTGAGATAAATCGCTTTTTGTTGTGCTTTTAAGTGCTGAGTTAAACGTGTTGCAGTAGTGAAAGCATCGTATTGTGTTGATGTCTCAGCAATTGCACTACAAATTGGTAAAGTAAAGCGTTTATTCTCTTTATAAGTTTGATGTAAAGTATCAAATAATGAATGTGCTAAACTATTAATGGTCATTAAACAATCAATTGCAAATTCAGTTTGTGAAGAAATGCCAATACTTGCTCCCTGTTCATTAAAACTTTGTAGCATACTTACTTTTTCTGGGCTGATATTAAATTGCTTACAACTTAATAATACACTACGTTGCAATAATACTTGGCAGGTTTGCAAATATTTTTGTGATAAAATTGGACTTAAGCTATGAAATAACTGATTTGGGTCATGAAATTTGATATTCATCACGATATTGTCATGTTGAGTATATTCTGGTTCAGTTGGTTGATAGCCTTCATACTCATCAATTAATTGGGTTAATTGAGCAATTTGCTCTTGTTCAGTTTGTAACTCTTGTTTGAGTTGTAAAATTTCTGCTTGAATTTGTTCTTGCTCAATTAAATGTTGTACATACGCACTTAGACGTGGACGAATAACGAGAATATAGATAAAAAATACAAATAAATGTAATAAAAAAGAAAGTAAAATCGCCCACCAAATCACATGAAAAATTTCACTACTGCTATTTTCACGGAGTGATAATTCAATATGACCGACAATTTTATTATCAAGTTTTACATCTTGGGTAATGGTTTGGCTTGTTTGTGTTTTATTTGAACCAGCCACAATAATTTGCTGTTCTTGTTCATCGTAGAGTTGTAAAGAAGCAATTCCAGGTGAAGCACTATAACGTTCAGCCAATAAAGCAAGAGCGACAAAATTTTCATTTTCCAATAAAGTTGCACTTTCTTGGCTAAGTTGCTTCATCAATAATTGTGCTTGTTGAGCATGATTTTGTTGCAATAAATGATTGCTTGCAATAAAAAATAGCAAACTATGGATAATAAAGCTAATAGATAAGATAAATGCAAATAAGCCTAATTTGGGTGCTTTCACGGCACAACTTCCGCCTAATCAATGATGAAGTAACAAATAGCCTATATTATACCTATTTTTTATCATAAAGTATTGTCATTTCTTGACTTAGTGCGAATAAAACGACAAAGCTTAGACATTTATGCAATACAAATAAAAGAACGATTCATCTTGAATCGTTCTTTCTATATAGTTAATTCAATTCAAAATTGAACAGTAGGGGCGAATCATATTCGCCCAAGCAATTGATTTTACAAAGGGTTTATGTAATAAACCCCTACATTTATTGTATTATTCTGATATAAATCGACTATATGAATTGGTTACATATTACCATCTAACAAGTTTTCTAAACCATCATTATGAGTCTCTGATGAGCCCATTTTAGGTGGTGCTTGGCGAGATGGACGAATATTTTGTTCTTCAATATGTACTTGTGGTGCTTGTTCAGATTCATTATTACGCTTATTTTCTACGTCTTGCTGACGAGAAGAAGTGGATTTACGTTTAGGCGTAATAATTTCTTCAGGAATACTTTCACCCGGTAAATCTGCAAAGTCATTTTCTACATTGCGTGAACTTGGACGTGGTGCAGGTGCTGTATTGATTGAACGAGCTAGATAAATTGGTACAGCTTCAGGCGGTGCTGATTTTTCTTGAGTATTGTTTTGCTTTTTATCTTTAGATTGATTAGCAACAACAATATCGCTACGGTCGATAGTTTTATTGCCATTTTCATCAAGTTTTACCCAACTTTCAGGCGTACCACGCAATGATTTTGCCATAAAATTAGACCAAATTGGTAAGGCGGCAACACCACCATATTCACGGCGACCTAAAGTGGCAGGTTGGTCATAACCGACCCAAACCACAGTTACCATTTGTCCGTTAAAACCAGCGAACCATGCATCTTTGGCATCATTAGTAGTACCTGTTTTACCTCCTAAATCTCCACGCCCAATTTTTAAAGCGGCTTTACCTGTACCTATACGGATTACATCACGTAAAATACCAGCCATTTCATAGGCAGAATTTGATTTTAAGATACGATGAGCTTGACGATATTCTGCTTGGATTTTAGCGGTTTGAGTAGACTCTTTCTGTTCCGCTTGTTTACCGTTCATTGCTTTTTCTTTAGTTTCAATTTTTGCATTAATTTCATCTAAAGTTGCATTTTCATCATCAGCTTCATCTTGTTCAACACCACGTTTAATAATCATATCAGTGATTTTCTTATTATCAGCAATACATTTAATACACGCATATTCAGGATTTGCTTTAAAAATTTGCTTGCCTGTATGATCTTCGATACGTTGAATAAAGTAAGGTTGTACACGATAACCGCCATTCGCAAAAGTCGCATAGCCTGTTGCCATTTGAATTGGTAATACTTGTGGTGTACCCAAAGCGATGGTGTAGTTGCGTGGAATTTGTTCTTCAGTTAAACCAAAATCAATAAATAACTGACGAGTACGTTCTAAGCCAACCATTTGTAATAAACGTACAGAAACCGTGTTACGTGATAAATATAAAGCACGGCGTAAAGGCATCATACCTAAATAACGACCATCAGCATTTTTAGGTGACCAACTACCAATACGAATAGCATTATCACTAATGTGTGTATGCGGTGTCATGCCACGTTCTAAAGCTAGTGCATAAACAAATGGTTTAATAATAGAACCAGGTTGTCGCCAGCCTTGAGTAGCACGGTTAAATTTTGAGTGGAAATAATTATATCCACCTGCAATGGCTACAATCGAGCCATCATTTGGGTGAATAGAAATTAGCTGTGCTTGTACACGTGGTGTATGAACCAAAGTCCAAACAGTACGGTCTTTATTAGGGCGTAAACGTACAATATCTTTTTCTTTAACAAACTGTCCTACACCGCCACCAGTAGCCACATTAGCATTACGGAAGATATAAGCAGGCATATTTTGGCGTGAAACACGCACAAGTTCGCCATCTTGTAATTCAGCAGTAAATCCTACACCTGTAACTTTTAGCACTTTTGCAGGGAACATATTATAATAGGGTACAAAATTTTCTAGTGGTACATCATGTGCTTCTGGGCCACGCCAACCATGGCGGCGGTCATAATCTTCAATTCCTTTACGTACAGCTTCTTCTGCATAAGTTTGACGTACACTATCAATGGTAGTATAAACTTTAAAGCCAGAATCAATTGCTTGTTCACCAAAATTGCTGACTAATTCTTTACGTACCATTTCTGCAACATAAGGAAAACGATTTGGTACGGTACGTGTTACCATATTGAGTGCGATTGGTTCGGAAATTGCTTGTGTATATTGTGCTTGATTGATATAGCCCAATTGTAGCATACGTCCTAAAATCCAATTACGACGTTCTAAAGCACGTTCAGGATTAACGACAGGATTATATTTTGATGGTGCTTTAGGTAAGCCTGCCAACATTGCCATCTGTGCAATAGTTAAATCTTTTAATTTTTTATCGTAGTAAATTTGAGCTGCTGCTTGAATACCATAAGCATTTTTACCTAAGAAAATTTTATTGACATAGAGTGTTAAAATTTCTTCTTTATCTAAGTTTTCTTCAATATGGCGTGCTAAAAAGATTTCTGTTAATTTACGTTTAAATGTACGATCAGGCGTTAAGAAATAATTTTTAGCAACCTGCATAGTGATAGTTGAGCCACCAGTTTGTGTATCTGCACCAGTAATAGATTCACTCACGGCACGCCCTAAACTTTTAAAACTAATCCCGCCGTGTTCAAAAAATGATGAGTCTTCTGCTGCTAAAAACGCATGAATAAAATCTTGTGGGATTTCTTGGTAAGTGACAGGTAAAGAAAGTTTTGAACCAAACTCAGCAATGAGCTGTTCATCAATGGTATAAATTTGTAATGGTTTTAATAAAGGTGCTTTTTTTAATGTTTTTACATCTGGTAACGAAGGAGTAATATAAAGATACATTCCATAAAAACCCATTGGAATAGTAATGAGCATCATGGCAAAAAAAATCAAAATTGAGCGAAAAATTTTAAAAAAAGATAGATTTTTCATAATAAATCGGCTTAAATACAGGGTGCAGACAAAATATTTTTGCAAGTATAGCGTTTTATTGCAAGAAAATGTTAGATTTTTTGCGAAAAATTGAATAAAATATGAATATGTACTTGTTTTTGTCATTTGTTTGCGAAATAGCATACAAAATAATATAGGAATAATGTTGTGCTCAAGTTAAAACGTAAGCCGACGAACGGCATAATTGGAGTGGATATTACTTCGACTTCAGTTAAAGTTCTTGAACTCACGAAACAAAATGGTCGATACTGGGTAGAAAACTATGCCAGTGTTGAATTGCCAGAAGGTAGTGTCGTTGAGAAAAATATTGTAAATACAGATGCTGTAGGTGAAGCTTTAGAAAAAGCGATTGAGAAAGCTGATACACGTACAGTAAATGCTGCCACAGCAATCCCAAATTCGCTAGTAATTAATAAAGTCATTGAAATGGATGCAGATATGACAGATGATGAGCGGGAAGTACAAATTCGTATGGAAGCAGAGCAGTATATTCCATTCTCATTAGATGAAGCAAATTTAGATTTTGCGGTTTTAGATGAGCCTGCACGAACTGCGGGCAAAGTTAATGTCGCACTTGTTGCCACACGTACTGAAAATGTGGACGCTCGTGTTGAAGTATTGAACGTTGCAGGTTTAACACCAAAAGTCGTTGATACAGAAGGCTATGCTTTAGAGCGTGCTTTAGCGACTATTGCAAATACCTTTACGGTGAATGTTAATATACTAGGAGTGTTGGATATTGGGCATTCAACCACAACATTCTCTGTATTACAAAATGGTAAAGTGATTTATACACGTGAACAGTCATTTGGTGGTAAGGCATTAACTCAAGCAATTCAAAACCATTATGGTATTGATTTTAAAGAAGCAAATGAAGCAAAAATAGAAGGTCGTTTGCCAGATGATTATGAAGCAGAAGTTTTGGAACCTTTCTTAGAACAGGTTGAACAACAAGCTTCTCGTGCTTTACAATTCTTCCAATCATCTTCAACAGTAGGTGAAATTGACCATTTATTATTAATTGGTGGTAGTGCGAATTTACCAGGTTTAGCTCGAAAGTTACAAGGTAACTTAGGTTATCGTACAACAGTTGCAAATCCATTTGTTCAAATGAGTTTCGCTAACCACATCGATACTAAGAAAATTGAAAATGATGCCGCAGGTCTACTTACAGTGTGTGGC
Source organism: Moraxella sp. ZY210820 (assembly GCF_030674635.1). NCBI lineage: Bacteria > Pseudomonadati > Pseudomonadota > Gammaproteobacteria > Moraxellales > Moraxellaceae > Nasibacterium > Nasibacterium caprae. The sequence continues at coordinate 204,420 of NZ_CP089978.1, forward strand.
TTGGCTTTACGAGGGTTTGATTAATGATAAAAACAGTAAATATTAACTTACTCCCTTGGCGTGCCGAGTTACGTGAAAAGCGTAAAAAAGAATTTCAAACACGTTCAGTATTGGCGGGATTATTAGGGGCGGTTACCGTTTTTGCGGGCTTTATGTATTTTAGTCAGCAGTTAGAGCAACAACAACAAGTCAATGAAATGATTGTTGCGGAAAATGCTAAATTGGATACTGAGCTCAAAGATTTAGAAGGTTTGGATAAACAACGTGCTGATATTATCGAACGTATGAAACTGATTGATGGCTTACAAGCTCAACGTCCAGTCATTGTGCATATTGCTGATGAGATGGTGCGTATTGCACCACAGCAAATGCATTTTACGAAATTTGAGCGTAAAGGTGATAAATTTACCATCGAGGGCAAGGCACAAGATCCAAATGTAGTGGCAGAATTATTACGTGGTTTAGAAAATTCTCCATGGTTTCGTAATGCATTTATGAATTCATTTGTTGCAGTTGATGAAACAAAGTTAAATATTGTTACAAATGCATTTAATAATGTTGCTAAATCAATATCAACAACTGATCCAATGGGTGCACAAGAACTGACATCTCTATTACAGCGTCCTGAAATTAAGTATGGTCAATTTGTAGTAACTGTTGATTTAGGTGATATTTCTAAAGCAACTGAGACAACTGATGTTTCTGTAGATCCGAATGCGGTGATTGTAGCACCTACAGATGGACAAGCACAGCCTGAACCGCAACCTGTACCTGCAAATGGTCAAGTACAGTCTGCACAGCAACCTACACCTGCAGATGGACAAGCACAGCCTGCACCACAATCTGCACCTGTGAATGGTCAGGCACAACCTGAACCTGCACCTGCACCAGTAAATAATCAAGGGGCTAAATAATGAGTCGTGAAGATTTAGATGGTGTAAATGTAACACCAAAGAAGAAAATGACAGTTGATCAGTTCTTTAAACAATTTAATAATCTAGATAATAGCAATGTAGGTGGTTGGCCACTACCTGTAAAAATTACAGTGTGGATTTTTATCTTTGCTGCAGTTTGTGCTGCAGGTTATTTCTTTGTGATTAAGCCAAAACAAGAAGAGATTTCAACTGCAGAAGCACAACAGGAAAACTTATTGAAAGAGTTTCAGGAAAAAGATTCTCGTGTGCGTAATTCAAAATTATTGCAAGAGCAACTGAAACAAATGGAAGCTCAATTCCAACAGCAATTAACTCAATTACCTAAAGAAACTGAGATTCCTGCTTTGGTTGAAGATATTAACATTACAGGTGTAAATGCAGGTTTGAAGTTTAAAAATATTAAACTGGAGCCAGAAGTTACACAAGAGTTCTTTATCGAACAGCCGATTACCATTGAAGCAACGGGTGATTATCACAATTTTGGTAATTTTGTAAGTAATATTGCGTTATTACCACGTATTGTAACGTTGCATGATTTTGAAATTATTGGTAATGTTGATTCAAAATCAGATATTCCAGTAGTAACTTATAAAATTACTGCAAAAACGTATCGCTATAAAGAACAAACTGCTGAAGTAACTACACCAGAAGCAGGTAAAGAAGGGGGAGCTAACTAATGAAACTCCATCATCTGATTTTAACAGCAACTGTTGCAACATTGATGGTCGGTTGTGATGACCGCCAACAAATCGCACAGGATAAAATGGAAGAAATTCGTCGTAATCCTCCAAAGCAACCTGAGCCGATTCCTGTATTTACACCTGTGCAAACATTCTTGTATGCTGCAAACTCTCTTCGTTCGCCATTTATTCCAGCATCTATTGCTGCTGAGATTAAAACGATGGCAGGGCGTAAAGTTTATCCAAATGAAGCTCGTCCTAAGCAGCCACTAGAGAAATTTGCTTTAGAGACATTATTGCTTAAAGGTAGTATGCAAAATCGTGCAGGCCATATTGAAGCCTTAATTCAAACACCAGAAGGTAAAATCATTAGTGTAAGTCGTGGTAACTATCTGGGGCAAAATCATGGTCGTATTGTACGTATTACACCTGTACAAGTCGATTTGATTGAAATTGTACCTGATGGTCGTGGTGCGTATATTGAACGTCCACGTACATTAATATTGCCACAAGCAGCATCATCTGCGATTAAGTAAAATAAATTTTGATTGGAAGCCTAAATATGAATTCTTTAGTTCGTCAATTTTCATTAGGTGCTGTTGCTTTAGCAATGGTACAGGTTGCTAACGCACAAGTAAATATTACCAATATTGCACCCGTCGCTGTCGCAGACGGTACTGAAATCCGTGTGATGTTTAATGGTTTACCACCACAACCACAAGCATATCAGTTAAATCAGCCAACACGTCTACTTTTGGATTTTCCACAAGTAGGTCAAACGGTAGGCAAAAAACAAATTCCTGTTACAGGTAATGAAGTTTCTGCTGTTGATTTAGAAACAGATGCTCAACGCTCACGTTTAACAGTAAATATCAAAAGTGCAGCTGGTTTTACCAGTCGTGTAGAAGGTAATACTTTTATTTTAAAAATTAATAATGCTAAAGCTCAACAAGCACAGGTGGCTAAACAAGCTGCAGTACCTAAAATGGGCGTGGCAAATATTAATTTCCAAAAAGGCACTGGAAAAAATGAAGGTGTTGTTGTTGTTGATTTATTAGCAGCTAAAACACCGCTTGATGTACAACAACAAGGTTCTAAAGTTGTTATTCGTACACGTGGTAGCAAAATTCCAAGCCAGTTGGTACGCCGTTTGAATACTGCGGAGTTTGCGACACCAGTAACCGCGATTGATGCTTATAATGATGGTTCGAATGGTGTGATTACTATTCAAACTGAAGGTGGCTATGACTTTACTTCGTATCAATCAGATAAACGTTTAACTTTAAATTTCAAACGTCCTGTAGAGCAAGTATTTAAAGCACCTACACCAACCTATACAGGAAAGAAAATTTCTTTACAATTCCAAGATATTGGTGTGCGTGAAGTATTACAGTTATTAGGTGATTTTACAGGTACCAATATTGTTGCAGCTGATAATGTACAAGGTAATATCACTTTAAATTTAAGAGATGTTCCTGCTGATCAAGCATTAGATGTTATCTTAAAGACAAAAAATCTTGATAAACGTCGTACTGGTAATGTCATTTGGGTAGCACCAGCAGCAGATCTTATTAAAGCCGAAAAAGAAGAAGCAGATGCCATTGCTCAAGGTATCAAACTTGCACCGATTCAAACTGAATATATGCGTTTAAGTTATGCTAAAGCAAGTGTGATTGGTAAATTCTTAGATGATGCACGTCAAGAAGCACGTAAATATGCTAATGGTGGTAATTCAGATACTACAATTGGTAATAGTTTGTCTTTAGATAGCTTATTAAGTGCTCGTGGTAGTGCAGTTGCAGATGACCGTACCAATACCTTAGTCATCAACGATACTGCAAAAAACCTAGATAAAATTCGTAAAATGATAGAATTACTTGATGTACCAGTTAAACAAGTAATGGTTGAAGCACGTGTAGTACGTGCAACCACGGATTTTAGTAAAGAGTTAGGTGTGTCTTGGGGGATTTTAGGTAATCGTGATAATGGGCGTTTTAAAGTTGGTGGTAGTCAAACTACCCTTTGGGATTTAAGGACTCCAACTACGAATAGTACAGGTGGAGTAACTTATACTATTCAACGTCCTTCTAATTTAAATGTAGATTTAGGTGTAACTACAACTGGGGCTGCAAAAATAGCATTTGGTTTGTTAAATTTATCTGATTTTATGCTCGATTTAGAATTATCAGCTTTACAAGCTGATGGTCGTGGTGAAGTAATTTCAACACCAAAAGTCTTAACTGCGGATAAACAAAAAGCAACCATTAAAACAGGTCAAGAGATTCCTTATCAAACAGTGTCATCTTCTGGAGGACAAACAACAGTAACTACTGAGTTTAAAGAAGCTGTTCTACAATTAGATGTTACACCGAGTATCACGCCTGAAGGTAAAGTACAAATGCAATTGAATGTTACCAATGACTCACTTGCTGGCTATGCAAATAATGGTGAAGCGATTTTAAATAAAAATGAAGTGAATACCAATGTCTTAGTTAATGATGGTGAAACTGTCGTGCTAGGTGGTGTGTTTGAACAAATTAACCAAAATCAAGTTAATAAAGTACCATTATTGGGTGATTTACCTGCTGTTGGTCGCTTGTTCCGTCAAGACGTGAAGAAAGAAAATAAACGTGAGTTATTAATTTTCGTAACACCACGAATTATTAATGACAACAGTTTAAGAAATTAATCCTATGATTTCTAGGGTGTATTGAATATTGAATTCTATAGATAAAATATTCAATACACACTGTATGATTAGAATAAGTTTAGAGGTGTTTTTTGCCAAATATTCGTAGTCAAAGTCTGTCTAATATTTATTTGATAGGCCCTATGGGAGCAGGCAAAACAACAATTGGACGCTATCTAGCAGAAATGCTAGGGCGTTCTTTTGTTGATAGCGACCATGAAATCGAACGTAAAACAGGTGCAACTATTCCTTGGATTTTTGAGAAAGAAGGGGAAAGTGGTTTTCGCCAGAGAGAAATTGCTGTTTTAAATGAATTAGCACAGCAAACTAATCTAGTGGTTGCAACAGGCGGTGGTGTAGTAACACAACGTGCTAATCGGTTATTGTTACAACGAGATGGTATTGTGATTTATTTATATACACCAGTTGAAATACAGTTACAAAGAACATATCGTGATAAAAATCGTCCATTGTTACAGGTTGAAAACCCAGAACAACGCTTGAGAGATTTATTGGCTATACGTGATCCTTTATATCGTGAAGTTGCAGATTATGTGATTGAAACACATCAAGGTGAGCCACGTTTATTAGCCAGTAAAATCATTGAAATGACTTTAGGTAAAGAAAATTTACCACAATATAAGTCTTATTTTTAAAGCTAATGATTTTCGATGTGGATTAAGGTAAAATAAATACCATAATCCACATTTTTATTAGATGAATTGATTGAGTAAGTCAAATGCAAACATTATACGTAGAATTAGGTGAGCGTCGTTATCCAATTTTTATTGGAAGTCAGTTAGATGTTGCAACATTATTAGCACCATATATTAAAAGCCAACAAGTGATGATTGTAACAAATACGACAGTTGCACCATTGTATTTGATACATTATAAAACAGCATTACAAAGTTTAGGTAAATATGTTGCTGAATGTATTCTACCTGATGGCGAACAATATAAAGATTTCCAACATCTACATTTAATTTTTGATGCTTTATTAGAAGTTGGTTTTAATCGGGATTGTACGATATTAGCCTTAGGTGGTGGGGTAATTGGTGATATGGCTGGTTATGCTGCTGCTAGTTTTCAGCGTGGTGTAAATTTTGTTCAAGTACCAACTACATTATTATCACAAGTAGATTCAAGTGTGGGAGGTAAAACAGGAATTAATCATCCGCTTGGTAAAAATATGATTGGGGCGTTTAAGCAACCCAATGTAGTATTGGCGGATATGGCTCAGTTAGATACCTTAGCTGATCGTGAGTTATCAGCAGGTATGGCAGAAGTAATTAAATATGCACTTTTAGGTGATGAATCATTTCTTGTATGGCTTGAGCAACATATGGAAGCGTTGATTGCTCGTGATGAAGATTTATTGGCTGAAGCGGTTTATCGTTGTTGTCAGCAAAAAGCAAATATTGTTGCTGAAGATGAAACTGAACAAGGTAATCGTGCTTTACTCAATTTAGGACATACATTTGGTCATGCGATTGAGTCATATATGGGTTATGGTACATGGTTACATGGTGAGGCAGTGGCGGCTGGTATGGTAATGGCTGCTGATTTGTCACAACGCATGGGTTGGATTTCTACTGAAGATGTAGAGCGAGTTAAAGGTATTATCCAACGTGCAAATTTACCTACACAAGCACCACAAATTCCATTAGATGAATTTTTAGCTTATATGAGTCATGATAAAAAAGTGTTAAATGGTCAATTGCGTTTGATTTTATTGAAAAAATTAGGGCAAGCATTTATTACTAAAGATTTTGATGTAACAGCATTACGACAAACTATTATTTCACAGCAAAAGGTTTAATTAGATGAGTGCTATGCAGTCTAATCCACATTTACCCCAAAAATATTGGGGTTTTGTTGCAATTCTATGTGTAACAGGGGCTTTGGTGTCGTGGTTTTTGGTTGATAAACCAAGCTTAAATATGGTTAAACAGCAAGCTGAAGAGAGTAGCACTGAAGAAATTCAAATAGAAGCTGTAACTACGCATAAAACTTTAGGTGCTTTAACGCAAGAAGTTGTTCCATTAGAGTTAAAAAAACGTGTCGTGTCGATTAATAATGATCATGGACCTAATTTCCGTGGGACTAAGTTTATTCAAGCGAATCAAAAGAAATGGACGGTAGAATTATTCCGTGCGAATGAAGAGCGTGTTGTGTTAGATTATATGCAACATCATCAAAATGAAAAAGAATTATTTTATACACGTTTGAGTGGTGAAAATCAAGAAGAAATCTATGTTGTGCTATATGGTAGTTTAAAAACCAAAGAAGGAGCACAGCGTTTAGCAGAGCAGTTGATTACTTTAGATATTCCTAAAACATTAAAGCCTGAACCAAAGCCCTTTGCTGATTATGTAAAATTAGTGAATGAAGTGGGTTCAGAAGAAATAACGAATGGTTCGGCTAATCGTTTATATACGATAAATTTACGTTCTGTTGCTATACCTAAAGTTGTACCACCATCAGCACCAGTGAGTCCAAATGGTACGACAATAACTACCCCTCCACCTGTAGAACCTGTAACACGTGTAGTACGTCCACAAGTGCCAGTAACCCAGTCTGCTAAAGAGACACAAACTAAAACTACAGAATAATTATTTGGTTGCATGCTGTGGATAACTTTTTAACTTTTCCACAGCTAAAATAAATCTATTATTTCCAGAAATAACCATCAAAACGGCAAGTATCGCCTAACCACTGGTGGTCTGGAGTTTGTTGATTTAAATAAACTGCCAAGCGTGGACGTTTTACAATCACACGTTTAGCCACTTGTTGTGCTAAAGGTAATAGTCTATCGCCTAAATCCATGGCATTAGGGTTTTGTTGTCTATCAACATTATCTTGTTCTAGCAAAATGTGTAATAGTTGCATTTGTTTTTTGACTTGTGCTTTTTTGTGTTGATGTTGATTGCGTTGTGGAAACATTGGGTCAAGATAAATTACATCAATATAGTGTTGTTTTTCAATAAGTTGTTGTAAATAGTGTTGAGCATCAACAAAAACAAGTTGTATACGTTGTGCAATCGGTGCTAAAAATTCATGTTGTAATGCATTTTGGTACTGATATTCTAATAATGTATATAAAATGGGGTCTCGTTCTACCAGTATAATATTTGCACCTAAATGTGCCATCAATAAGCTATCATGCCCAAGTCCTGCAGTGGCATCTAATAATTGTGGCTGTTTATCCACTTGGCACGCACGAGCAAGCATTTCTGATTTTAATCCTGCTCGTTTTAAGCGATTGATTTCTCCTTGCCAATCAGGATTCATTTTCATACCATTACATGCCAATGACAAACCATCATCATCAAATACAAGGGCAAGTTCAGCATTTAAGCGTAAAAATTTGGCATTAATTTTATCAATATAATGTAATTGACTAATAACACCACGTTGATGTAGGCGTTGCTGATAGTCTTGAATGGTATTTAAATGAAGCGGATTGTCATAATAAATGGCTATGGCTGTTGTTGTATTTACCATAACTGCCAACCTGTTAATGCAAAAATTAAAATAATAATGCCTGAAAGAATACGATAATAAGCAAAAATCATAAAATCACGTTTAGCGACATAAGCGACTAAAGCACGAATAAATAATAAAGCTGAGACAAATGAAATGAAAATGCCAAAGCCTAATACCGCCCAATCTTCAACAGTTACAAAGGTTTGATAACCTTTGAGAAATGCCAATAATCCCGCACCAATTAACACTGGTAAACCTAAGAAAAATGAAAATTCAGTGGCTGCTTTACGAGATACGCCCATAAACATTGCCCCGATAATGGTTGCACCAGAGCGAGATGTCCCGGGAATGAGCGATAGCATTTGAATAAGACCAATTAAAATAGATTGTTTAATAGTCAAATGTTCGACTTCTTCTGCGACTACTATTGGTGGATGTTTTTCGACCCACCAAATAATGAGACCGCCAACAATTAAACTGATGGCAATAATAACATTGCTACCTAGAATGCTTTCGATTAAATCATCAAGTGTTAGCCCAGCAATTACAATCGGAATAGATGCAAAAATCAAGCCTAAACCTAACTGGCGACTTTGTTTATCGCCTGTGAGCATACCTTTTGCTGTTCCCCATAATTTATGCCAATATTCAAAAATAACGGCTAAAATTGCACCAATTTGAATAACAGCGACAAATACGGTTAATTTTTTTTCATCTTGCCAAAAATTCATTAAATCGGCAGAAAGCATTAAATGTCCTGTACTAGAAATCGGCAAAAATTCGGTAATGCCTTCAACAATACCCATAATAAAGGCTTTGATAAATAATAAAATGTCCATAATTTACTCCTAAATATTGGTTGATGTTGAAGGATTTTTACCTTGTTCATTGATTTTTTTCCATGCATCATTGCGTAAATAAACAGGCAATGCTTGTTCAGGTTTTAACCATTGTGAAGTTGGTGTCTTTAATGCGATTTGGGCAATGTCATGAGCGGTTGGCATTAGTTGGGTAAATGCTGTATCATCTTGTACAAATTTTGCACCAGAACCCACCGCTGTAAATTGTGCATAGTGTTGAGCTGATGGATAGTCTAATAATTGTTCATTATCAATCGCTTGCATAATCCCACGACTATCACAGCTAAAATTAGCTAAATACACTTCATTCATGCGTGCGTCAATAATCGCACTGACTTGGCTTAAATTTTGTTGTTGATAGGCGTGTTGGGCTAAGGCTTGTAAGGTTGAAACACTGATGACAGGAATATCATTTGCCCATGCGAGTGCTTGAGCGACAGTTGCATTAATGCGTACACCGCTAAATGACCCCGGTCCACGACTAAAAGCAATCGCAGATAAATCAGCAAATGACCAGCCACAATGAGTCAATCCTTGTTCAATCATGGGTAAAATCACTTGAGTTTGCATTTTGGTGCGTTCATCAAGCTGAAAAAAACGGCATTGTTGCTGTTCATAAAAGGCGATAGAACAATATTCATTTGCAGTTTCAAGTGCCAACAGTCGCATATTTAACCTATGATAGAAAAATAGAAAGCGTAATATAATACTATAAAATCGCCATTTGCTGTTTTTAATTTCGTTAATAATATTGTTAAACTCAATTTAAACGATAGTAAAAAGGCAGATCAGATATCTGCCTTAGTATGATTAAAACACTTTCAGTAATAACCAATATAATCCACCTGATAAACAAATGGTAACTGGTAAAGTGAGTACCCAAGCTGATAAGATACTTTTAATAGTATTGGCATTTAAACCTGATTGATTGGCTACCATTGTACCAGCAACTGCACTATTTAAAACGTGTGTAGTTGATACAGGCATACCAAAACCATCAGCTGCAGCAATGGTACTCATCGCCACTAATTCTGCTGACATTCCTTGACCATAAGTCATATGGTTTTTACCAATTTTTTCACCAACGGTAATTACGATGCGTTTCCAACCAACCATTGTACCTAGACCAAGTGCTAGGGCAACGGCTACTTTGACCCAAGTTGGAATGTATTGTAAAAAGCTATCTAAATTAGAGCGATAGGCTTGTACTGTTTGTTTTTGCGTATCGTCCATTGTTGGTAAGGCTTTGGCTTTATCTAAACGTTTAAATACGGTATGACTTAAATACATATCATTACGCACTTCAGCCACTTTATATTCAGGGATACTTTTAATATCGCCATGAGTTTTTAATTCTTGCCCTAAATCTTGCGTAAGACTGGCTAAGGCAGGTAAAACTTCAGGGGTATGTTGTTTGGTTTGTACATAAGTGGTTAAAATTTGACGTGCTTTGGTTTCATCTAATTGTGTATTTGGACTAATAATTTGAGCGGTTTGAGCTGATAATTGTTGGAATGATTGTAAATGTTGAGCATCTAAATTTTTATTTAATGAATAGGCTAAAGGCACTAAACCAATTAAAATTAACATGATTAAGCCCATACCTTTTTGCCCATCATTTGAGCCATGAGCAAAACTTACGCCTGTACAAGTAAAAATCAAAATGGCACGGATAATAGGTGGTGGTGGTTGATTACCCTTAGGTGGTTGAAATAATTCAAAATGTTTATGGAATACTTTTTTAACTAAAAAGAATAAAATCCCTGCAAATAAGAAACCAATTAACGGTGAAAATAATAGGGCTTTACCAACTTTTATTACTTGTTCCGTATCGACACCGCTTGCACCTGTGCTTGAGTGTAAGATATAGTTCATAATGCCCACACCTAAAATTGAACCAATTAATGTATGTGAGCTCGATGCTGGAATACCAAAAAACCACGTCCCTAAATTCCAGATGATAGCAGCAAGTAACATGGCAAATACCATCGCAAACCCTGCACCGCTACTCACATTCATAATTAATTCAACAGGCAATAGGGCGATAATACCATAGGCAACTGCACCGCTTGCAACCATCACTCCAAGAAAATTACAAAAACCCGCCCAAATGACTGCAACAGGTGCAGGCAGAGCATTGGTATAAATCACTGTTGCAACAGCATTTGCTGTATCGTGGAAACCATTTACAAATTCAAAACCTAAGGCTAAAAATAAAGCCATTGCCAATAACGCTAAAACACCAAAACTTAAAGCTGGAACATGAGCTAAATCTGCATTAAGTTGTATGGCTATATAAAATAAAGTCCCGATAATTAGCGTAAAAAAGGCTGGTTTAAAAAATTTAGGATTTTTCACATGCACATTGGTTGCTTGATGTTCATGATGAGTTTCTGTGTTTTGATGAGGGTATGATGAATTGGGTTGCATATTCATATAATAATTTAAAAAGTATAACTAAATCTTAATATTATAAAATAGTAATATGACAATTTAATGACAAAAAATAAGATATGATTGATATAAATGATGCTCACATTTCATGTATGCAAATGATAAGATATTGATACAATCAACTGTTTGAATAATGAATAAAAATTGATTATGATAAATTTAATGTTAAGTTCTATAGAGAAATGTAATGAAAAAATCGTTAATTTTGGCACTACTTGCTAGTAGTGCATTAACGGCATGTACAACGGGTACAGTGAGCAGTACAGATATTGCCAATGGTATGAATACTGTAACTAATGTGGGTGTAGGTGTATTTAAATATGCAGCTGACCAAAAATGTCGTAGTGAAATTCAAAACCATCAAGCATGGAAATTAGCCTCTGTGGCGATGAATTCAGAGCAACAATCTACAGTTTTAACAAATGTATGTGGTTGTGTGAGTGAGAAAGCACCGCAAAGTGTAACTGCAGTTGAATTAGGTCAGGCTGCTGTAGATAGCAATGCACGTACTAAAATTGTAGCGAATGCTGTTGCTAAAACTTTAAATGCTTGCTATAACGATTTTATGAAAAAATAATCACGTGTGTTTATTTCGCTAAGAAATGTAAAAAATGTGATAAATATCGCATAAACTATATTCAAGCATGATATTTCTTGATAAAATAAGTAAATTTCCTCTAAATAACTGGTTAAAAGTTTATGAAAAAATTATCTCTTTGGGCTTTGATGGGTTTAGCTCTTGCTTCAACAACTGCTATGGCACATATTGAAGATAGTAAGCCATCAGCGATGAATGCACCTGTGATGCAAAAAGTTGTATCTAAACAATTTACTTGTAACAATGGTGAAACAGTTGAAGTTCGTTTTATCGATTTACAAACCATCGAATTAACGACAATGAATGGTCAAAGTATCTTAACACGTGAATATGACGATACACCAAAAACAGTTTATCCATTCTATCGTCCAAAAGAGCATACGCATATGGATACTTATTCAGATGATAATAGTATCTTTACGCATAATGCAACACGTGCAGAATATACCTATACTGATACAGAAGAACAACGTTTTAAAACAAGTTGTGCAGTACCAAGTGTTGCACAAGCACAATAATGATTTAGTACAAATCACAAAAAATCCTATAAGATGTTCTTATAGGATTTTTTATTGATTTTTCAAAAGGATAGTGAATATTTTTTATTCACTATCCTAACTCAACCTAAAAATTGATATAGATTTGTAGGGGCAAATCATATACTAATTTAACCTAAAAATTGGTACAGATTTGTAGGGGCAAATCACATTTGCCCAATAAATATGATATTTATTCATACAGGGCGAATATGATTCGCCCCTACGATACAATAGTGAATTTTGTACCAATTCTTAGGTTATTTGGCTATATCAACTGAAAATTAACGTACCAAATCGCCTTTTAAAGTTACAGAAGCAATCGCTGTACCTTTGTAGCATTGATATTTTGAAGTACTGCGGTATTCAATTTTCTTAAAATATCCTACGATATTATTGACTGCAGTAGCACCTTGTGCTTTTGCAGTAGCATCTAAGTGAATGAGTGCTGAATGTAAAGCGTGTTCACATGATTTTTCTACTGATTTAGCAAAACCATTGGTTTTTTTGTTTGAAATCACATCTTTTTTAATTACTTGACCGCCAGAGCGTGTACCTGCTAGATTAAATTTGACTTTACCGTCAATTAAACCCTGTGAAATAGCATTTTGTACAGCTTGGTTAAAATCAAGATAGTGTGCTTCATCTTTAGCGTGAGCGATAGTCGTCAAGCCAACTGCTAAAGTTGTCATTAACATTAATTTTTTAAGCATATTTTTTCTCCAAAAATTGCATTACATGGTGTATTATCTATGATGATATTGAGATAATATCATCATAGTGTACAGCGATTATTGATGATGAGTATAAGATTTATTCTATCACAAATCAACTTTTTTAAAAATCAAGGATGTATTAATGCCACCGAAAGCGAAATTATTACTCATAATCATGTTTGCGTTATCAATATGTCGAGTTTGATGTTGGATATAATCTAAATCGCCACAACGTTCATCAATCTGTTGTAAATTGAGCGTTGGAATAAATTGATTACGGCGTAACATTTCAATACTGAGCCATGCTTCAATCGCACCGCACGCCCCTAGTGTATGTCCAAAATAACTTTTTAATGAACTGATTGGTTTTTTACCTAAAATACGTGCTGTAGCTTGGGTTTCTGCAATATCGCCTTGTTCGGTCGCCGTGCCATGTGCATTGATATAATCAATATCATCTGCACTAAGTTGGGCATCTTGTAAAGCGAGTTGCATACATTGTCCCATTTGTTCGCTGGCTGGTCGTGTAACGTGTTCACCATCAGTATTTGAGCCATAACCGATAATTTCAGCATAAATGGTTGCACCACGTGTTTTGGCATGCTCATATTCTTCTAAAATCAGGCAGGCACTACCTTCACCAATGACTAAGCCATCACGTTGTGCATCGAATGGTTGTGGTGTAGTTTGTGGTTGGTCATTTTTACAGCTAGTGGCAAAAAGTACATCAAATACTGCCGCACTACCTGCACTAAACTCTTCAGCTCCACCTGCGAGCATAATGGTTTGTTTACCATATTTAATGGCTTCAAAAGCTTGACCAATTGCCATTGAGCCAGAAGTACAAGCACTTGATGTTGGTAATGTTAAACCTTTTAAACCAAAATGCACGGTTATATTGACCGCACTGGTATGCGACATCATACGGATATAAGTGGTTGCATTAATTTTTTTGCCATTATTGTGTAGTAAAAATTCACCCATATCGGTAATTGCATCAACGCTTCCTGCCGATGAACCAAAAGCCACGCCAACTTGTCCTGATGTTAAAATTGGATGCTGGTTTAGTCCCGCATCTTTTAAGGCATTTTCAGCAGTAATAACGGACATGAGTGCAACACGCCCCATACCACGAATGGTTTTACGTGTGAAATGTTCTGGAATAGTAAAATGCTCTACAGGTGCCCCCAAACGAGTATTTAAACCGTCACGGTTTTCCCATTCAGCGATATATTTTACACCACTACGCTGTTCGGCAAAGGCGGTAAAAATATCATCAGCATTTTCACCTAGTGATGTAATGCCTGCCATACCTGTAATGACGACACGTTTCATAGCATTCCTCCATTGATTGAAATGACTTGTCGGGTAATATAACTTGCTTCATCAGAACATAAAAATTTAACTAAATTTGCCACTTCATCGGCTTGTCCCATACGTCCCATTGGAATTAGGGGGAGTGCATGGTCTTTAATTTCATCGGTAATCATGTCTGTTTCAATTAACCCTGGTGCGACACAATTTACGGTGATTTTACGTTTAGCAAGTTCAATCGCTAAGGCTTTGGTTGCTCCAATTAAACCTGCTTTGGCAGCACTATAATTCACTTGCCCACGATTACCCATAATGCCTGATACAGAGGCGATAGTAACAATACGTCCGCCTTGTTTTAGGCGTATCATTGGCATGATGAGTGGTTTGAGTACATTATAAAAACCGTTCAGGCTAGTATCGATGACATTGTCCCAATCATCATCAGAAAGAGCAGGGAATGCCCCATCTCGTGTCAATCCTGCATTTAAGACCACGCCATAAAAAGCACCATATTGTTCAATATCTTGATTTAAAATATGTTCAATCGTTGCACGGTCATTGACATCAAATTGTAGAGCATGACTTTCTCGTCCCATTGCTTGAATTTCGGCAACCACTTGCTGTGCCTCATGCATACGACTGCGTGTGTGAATGGTAACATCAAATCCCGCTTGGGCTAAACTTAGGGCGATAGCCTTGCCAATACCACGATTGGAGCCTGTTACTAAAATACGTCTGTTCATCATCTATACTCATCTATTATTTATTTAAAAACTCTGTTGCATCTTGTGGTTCATAGACGCTTAATACCGCTTGAATAGGCGGTAAAACTTGCTGTGATGATGAATGAATGACATCAATGTGGCAATTGAATACGCCTAAATTATCGTGAATATATTGTTTTTCCGCAGTAATCTGTAAGCGACTTGCTAGTGGAAAATGGTCAAATGGTAATAATAATTTGCGTGTACCTAATAAAAAACCAAGTTTAGGTGCTTGTCCTGCAAGACTACCTTGTTTACCTGCATATAAGCTGATAGTTTGAGCCATAATTTCAATACTCACCCATGTAGGTAAGCCTTGTGATTCACAAAACATGAGTTCTGGGCGAATTTCAAGCTGTGAAATCACACGGTTTTCATCAATAGATAATAATTCATCAATTAATAATATTGGTGAGCGATGTAAAATATAAGGTAATACCGATTCTGTTGTATTTTGATATGCTGTATTCATAGAATAACTACTTAATAACCACGAGTGAATATTAAACTGACATTACTTCCACCAAAAGCAAAAGAATTACTTAAAATATAATCGACTTTTTTAATATTTGATGTAGGTGTTACATAATTTAAATCGCTTAACTCATCATCAATTTGACCATATTGATGATGGGGTAACCACAGTTGTTTATCTTGCAGAATTTGTTGGCAAATATATGCTTCGATTGCCCCTGCTGCACCTAAGCAATGTCCAGTTTTATGTTTGCTACTGCTGACGAAAGTTTGTGTTGCTCCAAGTTGTCGAATGGCTTTTGTTTCCATTGCATCATTTTGTGGGGTAGCGGTGCCGTGTAAGTTGATATAATCAATATCATCAATAGTTAAATTAGCTTGTTGTAAAGCACGTTGCATTGCTGTATAAGCTCCTAAACCTTCTGGGTGTGGTGCGGAAATATGCCATGCGTCCATCGCATCACCACTACTGATGAGCATAGTAGGTGCTTTATCTTTGCTTAAAACAAATAGAGCGGCTGCTTCGCCAATATTGATACCATCACGTCCTATACCAAACGGCTGGCAAATATGACTGGATAAACTATCTAAACAATCAAAACCGTTTAAGGTCAAAGGACATAAAGTATCTACACCACCAACTAAAACCACATCAGCTAAATCTGCATGAAGTAAACGTTGTCCTGTTGCCAATGCTTTGCCACTTGAAGAGCAGGCAGTCGAAATACTATAGCAAATGCCAGTCCAACCCAAATAGCGTTGTACTCCGATGGTTAAGGCATGCATAGCTTGTTTATCATAGTCTAATTTTTCTATGCGACCTGTTTGTTTTTGTTGTTTGAGGTGCTGTTGATTATCGCTAATACCAGAAGTTGAAGTCCCGAGTACAATAGCTAAACGTGAGGATGGAATACTAGCCGTTTGTTGTTTTAATGTTGTTAAAATGGGTTGTAATGCCAATAAGGCAAAACGTAAATTGCGGGAATTTAACACTTGTAATTCATCAGCTAAAGCCAATTCTGTACTATCAGGATAAGCTCCAACCCAAATAGGACGGTTGAGTAAATGCTCATTGATTGATAATGGATTAAAATCGCTAGTGAGAATCTGTTTTAAATCAATATTGGGCTGATTTAAAGCAGATAATGCGGAACTAAGCTGAATACCTACGGCTGACATCATTTTATCCTATTCATGATCAAGTAAAAATTGTTCTTGGGTTGTACTCAAAATCAGGCGATAGGGTATCACATGATTATCAATCAGTGTTTTTTGTGTTTCACGCTGAACGGAGAGTCTAGTTTGTTGTTGATCGTTGAGAATTTGTCGTGAATTTTCTTGTTCAATCAGTTGATAGTTTAATGATGTTAAAGCAGATTGTAATTGTGAACTCGGTAATGTTGCCCACCAAATATCACGCATCAAAAAATCCAAAGGTAGATTTTTTAAAGCAGAATAACGTTGTAACACATTGATTTTTTTGCCATCATAATGAAGTTCAAATAAAACTTGTCCTGAAAAAGTCATTGCAATCACATGAAGTTGTTGTGCTTGTTGCTGTTGATACAACAAAAAACTGAACGATTGTTCACGCCAAATCATTTCTACTTGTTGTTGTGTGCTTGTTGCTTGTGTAATTTGTGATATGCTCAGTTGTAACTCAGGTAAACCTTTAGCAGTAGGGAGCAAACTTTGGCATCCACTCAGTCCAGTTAGTATGATGATGATAATATATAATTTAAAATTTATCATAGGGTTATATCCAATTTTATACTTGATAAGATAAAGGGAAATATCTGTTTTTTAAAGCATATAATTATCATTTTTCATGAATATTACTAGATTCAAATGGAACAAATTGAAAAGAAATTCTATCTTAAAAATTCATTCTAAACAAGAGATAAACGCTATGTTTTACTTGATTGGGGCAGTGTTTGTAATTAAAAAAAATCTTCCTATTGAAATTAGGAAGATTTTTTAGAATAGGAAATAATAAGTGTTGATATTTTTAGTCTTGCTTAAATCAACAGTAAAGGTCATAATCAAAGTTACTTTAACAATAACACCAATAAAATTGAAGTACCTAATATAGAAATATCAACAACATACTTTCTCAAATTTAGCATTGGCAATGAGCTGTAAAATGTTAATCATTTTTATAGCTAGCAAACTTCTTGCGTATGTCTATTTAGACATTAATGTGTAACTTTATCCACTTCATGAGCCATCGATTTTGCGACCTGACGCAATTCAAATTTTTGCACTTTACCTGTACTGGTTTTTGGAATTTCAGCAAACACAATGTGTTTTGGCACTTGGAAACCTGCCAAATGTTTACGACAATGCTCAATCACCGATGTACGGTCTAAGGTACAACCTTGTTGAATTTCAATAAATGCCACAGGCACTTCGCCCCATTTTTCGTGTGGTGCAGCAACGACAGCACAGCTTGCCACTTCAGGCATACGATACAAAATATTTTCCACTTCAATACTAGAGATATTTTCCCCACCAGAAATAATAATATCTTTTAATCTATCCATAATTTTGATGTAACCATCAGGATATTTTACACCTAAATCACCTGTTCTAAACCAACCATCACGGAAGGCTTCTTCTGTGGCTTTACGACTTTTCAGATAGCCTTTCATCACCATATTACCACGCAATGCCAATTCACCCATCTCTTCGCCATCGGCTTCTACAGGAATGGTCGTGCCTTGTTTAAATACTTCAAAACCTGCCATCAAATGAGCGGTTACGCCCTGACGTGATTTTTTGCTAGCACGTTCAGCCACCGTCAAATCGTTCCATTCATCATGTTCTACGCAGATGGTTACAGGTCCATAAACTTCAGTTAAACCATATACATGGCTGATATGAAAGCCCATTGCTTCCATTTTTTCAAGCATTGCTTCTGATGGTGGAGCACCTGCCACCCAACCTTTGACTTGATGTTGGATATGTTGTTTTAATTCATCTTTACCGCCAGCAATCATATTATGCACAATCGGTGCGGCACAATAATGTGTGACTTGATATTTGGCAATGAGTTGTAATATCAAATCGGCATCAATTTTGCGTAAACACACATTCACGCCAGCACGCTCTGCCACTGACCACGGGAAACACCAACCATTACAATGAAAGAGTGGTAATGTCCACAAATAAGTAGCAAATTTTGGCATATCCCAATCTAAAATATTAGAAATAGCGTTCAGTGCTGCTCCACGATGGTGATAAACCACACCTTTTGGCACGCCTGTTGTGCCAGATGTATAATTTAGGGTGATGGCTTCCCATTCATCTTCGGGTTTTTCCCATGCGTCTAAATCATCGGCTTTGGTCAGTAATTCTTCATAACTCATCTGTCCAAATGGTTCAACCTGAATGGCATTATCAGTGGCATGAATAATGATTAAATTCGGAAAAGTTTCTGCAATCAATTCTGCATGATGGGCAAATTCGCTATCTAAAATCAGCACTTTAGCTTCAGAATGCTGTAAACAAAAGGTGAGTGCGTTAATATCCAAACGGGTATTCAGCGTGGATAAGACTGCACCTGCCATTGGCACACCAAATGCAACTTCAACCATCGCTGGTGTATTGGGTAACATCACGGCGACCGTATCATTTTTATCGATACCCAATCCTTTTAGGGCTGATGCGAGTTGTTTACAGCGAGTAAAGGTTTCCGCCCACGTTTGTGTATAATGATTATGCTGTAAATCATCGTAAATAATTGCCGTCCGCTGTGGATAAATGCGTGCGGTACGCTCCAAAAAATCAATTGGCGTCAATGGCTGATAATTTGCTGAATTTTTGCCTAAACCTGTGTGAAAATCCGTCATGATAAATTCCTTATCTTAACTATAGTCAAAGAGCTTAAGAACTGGTACAAAATTAACCATTGTGTTGTAGGGGCGAATCATATTCGCCCAATAAACACAAGGTTTGCATAAGGGCAAATGTGATTTGCCCCTACAAACCTATACCAATTTTTAGGTTGAATTAGTATATATCTTAACTATCGGTCAGTTTATCATAACAATGTACTGATGGTTTTTCAACGAATATTCACTACAACTTTAGTCTTGGAATGAAAGGGAAAAAATTATCATATTGGATATATAATGTATATAAAATATACTATCGATTGTCTTGCATACGACAATATTCTGCCAACGTTTTTAAATGGCGTGCTGATTGGTTATTCATCGGATTACTATCGTCCCACGCATAACCTGCCAAAAGTGAACTGACCATATTCCGCACATTTTCATTTTGATGTTTAGAGAAAACGACATCTTGAAAATCACCGTGATACCATGCTTCCACATAAGCACGAAATACGTTAATACCCTTGCGTAAAGGGTTTTCATATTCGTTTTGCCAATCGACTTCTTGTCCTTGTAATACTTTATCTACTAAGGGAACGGCCATGCTTGATGATTTTAAGGCGATGGTAACACCTGATGAAAATACAGGGTCTAAAAATTCGCCTGCATTACCCAGTAAGGCAAAACGATGACCATATAATTGTTTAACATTCGCAGAATAACCGACCAAAGTACGTACAGGTGTATCAAATTTAGCGTGTTTTAATACATCTGACAGAGCAACATCATCAGCCAAAATACGTTTTAAAATATGTTCTGGTTCATTATCTTCATGTTTACGTTGATAACTTTCTAAAATGGCTTGTTCAGCTACGACACCAAATGATGCTCGTCCATCTGCAAAAGGAATTAACCAATACCAAATGCGATGGTCTTTTTCATGCACGGTAATTAAAATTTTATTGCGGTCAAAACTTGGATGTTGTGTGATGCCATCTTCAATGTGGGTAAAAATTGCCTGACGAACTGGAAAATTAGACGGATATTCTAAGTCCAGTAATTTTGGTAAAATACGTCCAAAACCGCTCGCATCAAGTAAGAATTTAGCTTGAATTTGATAAGTTTCATGTTGTTCATTTTGTACGGTAATACATGGTTTTTCACCTGCGATATCAACGGCAAGTACGGTTTCGCCAAAGCGGATTTCAGCTCCTTGTTCTATTGCTCCTTGAGCGAGTAAATGGTCAAAACTAGCTCGGCGAACTTGCCATGTTGTTCCTGGTCCTGCAGTAAATTTTTCTGTAAAATTATAATAAGCCGTTTCTGTACCACGCAAAAATCTTGCACCATCTTTAAATTGGAAATGTTCCGTGGCAACGTGTGCTTTAATTTTGTCTAATAATTTCGCTTCTTCCAAAAATATCATTGATTGCGGTAATAAAGATTCGCCAATGGAAAAACGTGGAAAATGCTGTCGTTCAATAATGATGACTTTATATCCTTTTTGGCATAATAAACTTGCTGCAGAACTACCCGAAGGCCCTGCACCAATAATAACGACATCAGTGTGTATGGTTTGCATTTTGTTGCCCTTTAGAAAAATAATCTTGATCGACAGGTGTTAAATAGCTGGCAAAAATATAGGATAAAATCACGCCACATAACACGGTAAATCCAAAACAAAAAATCGCATAGGTATTGCTTAATGAGAGTAAGCCGAAACCGAATAGCGTGGATAGCATACATAAAAATAGTGCCATTGAGACCACATCATCACGTTGTCCAGCATGACGATAAAATATAGCATAATCTACGCCAATTCCCAAAATTAAAAAGCACCCCATAATGCTAAATAAGTTTAATTGTACATTTAACATCGCTTGAATAGCAAATGTTAAAGCCAATGCTAAACTTACAGGGAGCATAATGGGTAATATTGAGCGATAACCGTATAATATTCCAATTAAAATTGCTAAACTTAACATTGCTCCAAGGAGTAGCCATTGTGCTTGTTGGCGATGTAAGGCGAATTGTTCTGATAATGCAGTGGTAGGTTGCATAAAATACACATGCTTATTTTGTAATGCTTGTAGTGCAGTTTTATCATGAATGCCATGTAATAATACCACACGTTCATGCTCGGATAAAATCAGTTGTGCTAAAGGATGTGTTTTAAAACTATCAAAATTTAAAGTTGCTTGTTGTGCTAGCTGTTGTTGCCATAGTTGTAACTGTACCAATGGAATTTGCATCGCTTGAGCATATTGCTGTAAATATGATGTAGGAATTTTTTGTAGTAATTCAATATTTTGCTGGTGTAGTTGAGTATTATACCATTGCCCTGCAGCTTGAAATGTTTCAATTTTACCTTGTTGTTGTAGGGTAGATAGTTGGTCTAATAGCTGAATTTCAGCTTGTTCGGTTTCTGTTGCATTGTTACTGCTAATAATGAAATATTCACTACTACCTTGAGCAGAAAATAATTCACGGATTTTTTTATCATGAGCAATTAATGTTGGGTCAGCACTTTGTAAATTACGTACATCATCATTAAACTGAACATGGTTTAAACCGAAAGCACTCACGATGAGTGTTAAAGCAATGATTGTATAACGGCGTATTGGTCGATGAACAATTGCGACACGGCTACGTTGTAAAAATGCTAAACAATTTAAAGCGGGTTGAACATTTAAGGCAGGTAAACGTGGTAATAATAAAATACTGCTTACCCATGCTGAAAATAATCCTACCATTGAAAATACAGAAATTTGTTTAAAAGCAGGAAATGGTGTAAGTGTTAAAAATAAATAGGCTAAAATAGTCGTCATGAGTCCTAAAAACAGACTAGGTAATACAGGGGTTAAAACATTAAAGCCATTTTGATTTCGGTATTGCGATTGTAATGCCATAAAATAAAAAGAAAAATCAACACTGGCTCCAATCAAACTTGCACCAAACACTAAGGTCATTAAATGTACTTCGCCAAATAGCCAATGAGTGACGGCAAAAGCCATTAATGATCCAATTGATACTGCAATAAATTCAGTAAATAGAGGGCGAACCGAGCGAAAACCAAATAATACTAATAAAATAATTCCAATACTAGAGCCTAAGCCTATAGTAGAAATTTCATATTCGGCTGATTGTGTACCAAAAGTTGCAAAAGCGAGTGTGCCAGACCAAAGCATATTGACTTGATGTGTTTTATCATTAGATTGTGCTTGAATTTGTTGTTGTATTTGTTTGAGCCAATCACTTGTTTGTTGTTGATAATCAATATTATAGGGACTTTGTGTGAGTTGTAAAACAATCAAACGTGAATATAAACTCTCAGGATTTTCATCGTCTGATAAAACTTGCTGATGTGTTGCCCAGCCCTGTTCCAGCTCAATATTGCCTTGATTGCCTTGAGCTTGTTGCATTAAATATTGAGAGAAAAGTAATAATGGGTCATCTTTAAGCATTTGCTCATGAATCGGCATGATGGGATTGAGCATTTGTAACATACTTTTTTCAAGTAAGGCATCATATTGACCTTGCTGTAAAAACTGCCTGCTTTGTGTATCGAGTAAGCCTGTACGTTGCTGATATAAAGTGCTAGCAAACTGTTCTGATG
Organism: Moraxella sp. ZY210820; assembly: GCF_030674635.1. Lineage (NCBI taxonomy): Bacteria > Pseudomonadati > Pseudomonadota > Gammaproteobacteria > Moraxellales > Moraxellaceae > Nasibacterium > Nasibacterium caprae. Next base: position 227,384 of record NZ_CP089978.1, read on the forward strand.
AGCTATTTTTTTGTAAAGGTTGCCAAAGCGTTGATTGTGTAATTGCTTGTTCGAATTGCTCAGTTGCTTTCTCTAATGCTTGTTTATCTTGGCTTTGTAGCATGATAAATGCATTACGATTGAGTTGTTGATTGACTTTTTGTTGTGTTTCTAAGACGTGTTCAGGTACGGCTAAATTAGGTAATAATTTAACAATATCACTTTGAATATGAATACTTTTTTGCCACCACATGGACATCATAATGATGGCAACTACCATAACAATCGTCAGCCATACATAGGTTGCTATACGATAACGTGATGGTACGCTATGTGGATTATTTCGCCAATTCAAAAAGTGCATATTCACTACTATTTAATGATGTTGGAGTATTTTTGTGTTGGCTAAATTGAATCTGTGTTGTTCCGCCTGCGGTTTTGCCTTGAGCTTTTTCTTGTATGATGATATTTTGTACATAGTCATGTCCTGAAATATCTACTTGAGCAAATAAGCGTTGCATGGTAGCAGATTTGGGCGTTAGCTTTAATTGCCAATTTTGTGCTGTATAATGTACTTGTTGAATATTAAAATGCTGTTTTAAGGTTTTTTGGTCGCCTGCCATCAGTTGCATAAAGACACTTGCTACACCTGCATATTGATTTTGTGTGAGATTAATTTTACTTTGTGTATTGGCTGTTTTTTGTACCACAACTTTTGGAGTCATGATTAAATCCGCTTGTACAGGGGCTTGGATACGCCATAATACGCCGTGTTGTTTAGTAAATACGATATGACCTGAAGAATTAAATGTTTTATTCATGGTCGCTAATTTTTTTTGTTGGATAAAATTGGCACGCACCATCGTTTGTTGAGATAAACGCTGAAAAATGCTTTGTAATGCTTGCTGTTCGCTCTGTTGCTTTGTGAGTTGTGTATTGGCAAGTACGTGTTGTGGTGTCATCATTACCATGCCACTTATTAAAGCAAAAGTGCTTAATGTAATGGCTCTGATATAAGATAAATTTAAAAAACGTGTATTCATAAAATGCTCATATTAAATTAACGATGAAAGGCATTATTTTAACTAACAATTAAGCATTAAATGCTGACCATTGTTGTAGTTTTTGTAACAAAATGGGCGGACTGGCTAAACATAATTCACGGTCTTCGATACGCACGGCAACTTGAATCGTATAACCTTTAGTAAGACGTTTATTGCTTTGAGCATCATAAATAATATAGTCAATTTTTAAGCGATTTTCCCATTCAACTAATTTGGCAACTACACGGATTTTTTGATTAAAAATAATACCATGTACATAACGAATGTGGCTTTCAATTACAGGATAAACATAGCCAGACTCACGCATTTGATTATAATTATAATCAAATTGCTCTAATAATTGACAACGTGCCAATTCAAAATATTTTAAATAATGTCCATGCCATACCACATTCATGCTATCAACATCGTGGAAGGGAACATCAATTTCAATTTCTGCTTGCATGATTGAGCCTTTATTTCTTTATCCAAAAATCAAAAAAATTAAACCATTGATATGGTGCATTTAAACAATGTTGCTCTAATAATTGCACATATTGCGACATATATTGCTGTAAAACCTGCTGGCGTTGCTGACGTGGTAATTGAAATTTCTCACTCAATGGGTGAATATGGAGCTGAAATGTTTGTTGCTGTTGTTGCATCGCACGATAACAAAACACCGCTATCACAGGGGCTTGCAATAAATGTGCCAACCACCACGCACCTTCAGGAAAATAGGCAGGCTCGCCTAAAAAATCAATGGCTTGTTGGCGTGTAGAATGAATTGGCACTCTATCCACCGCAATGATAATCCATTCGCCAGCATCTAAACGTTGTTGTAAAACCATTGCCGTTTCTATCCCTAGCTCTGCCACCGAAATTAAACGTACACCTGCTTTAGGATTAATTGACTGTAAAAAAACATTAAACTGTTCAGCATGTTGATTATATACCAAAACATTCACTTGTTGGTGATGGTCTGATTTAATGGCACGCAATAATTCAATATTACCAAAGTGTGAAACCATAATCACTGCACCTTTGCCATAATATTGACGGATATGTTCATGACCAAACAGTTGTAAATCGTGTTCTGTGGTTTGACCCAGCCAAGCATCAATTTTATCCAAAATAGCAATACCAAATTGACGTAAATGCACATAACTATGCCAAATGTTTGGTTTTGTAGCAAATAATTGTGGATTGTATTGGGCGACACGTTGTAAATATTCTAAAGATACACGCCGTGTTTTAGGTGAAAATAGCCAATACCAAAAAATGATAATATTTAAAATCAGTGTAAATACATAGTGTCCTAAATGACGATAGAGCCATACGGTTAATTTAAGCAGGAAAAAACTGCCTTTTTCTTGTTGTGTATTCCAATCGTTTGCTTGTGTCATGACGATGACCCTTTGGCGATTTTTTTCCATAATAAATAGGGTAAACGCCATAGCATACCAAAAAATAATTGTGCGTGCATTTTGGATAATTCGATATTATCTTCCCATAATCTAAAATGAGAAATCCCATCTTCAGGATAAATGACTTTAGTTGGTATATTAATAAAATCAATGCCTTGCCAACGTAAATATACTAAAATTTCGCTATCAAAGCCCATACGCTTACGCAAAGTATATTTTTGCAGAATACGCCAACAGGCAGGCACAGGATAGACACGAAAGCCACACATACTATCTTTGATGGCAAAAGAAAGCGAATTAATCCACACCCAAATATGTGTTGCATAGCGACCATATAAGCGACTTTTAGGCACATCATCAGCATAAATTGGATTACCAATAATCATTGCTTGTGGATGCTGTTGTGCAGATTTTAAAAATTTATCAATATCTTGCCAATCGTGCTGACCATCAACATCAAGTTGTAAGGCATGGCTAAAACCATGTTGATAAGCATAATCTAAGCCTGTCATAACGGCTTGTCCTTTACCTTGATTATATTCATGTTGTAATACAATGGTTTCAGGATATTGATTTTGGATTTGCTGTAAAATAGCCTTGCATTCTGCATGACTGCCATCATCAATAAAAATAATAGTGCAGTCATATTGTTGGATATGTTCAGCCAAACGCAGTAAATAATGTGGGTGATTATAAACAGGCAAAATTAAACATGGTTTAAATATAGTCATGATGGTCAATCCATGGTTTTTATTCAGTTAAATTAAATAATAAACGTCCTGACGCAATGATATTTTCATCAGACTTGAGCTGAAAACTAATTTTATGTTGAGTGCGTGTCAAATGCAAATCTAATACATCGTATGGGCGGATAAGTTGTTGAAATTTAACTTGTTCATAACCACGACAAGACAGTAAATCTACCCATATTTGTTGTGCAAAATGGATAAAAAAGGCAAGTTGTCCTACACCGGGGTAAATCGGAAAACCATCAAAATGTCCTTTAAAACATAACAATTCAGGTGAAAATTGTAATGTAAAAATATAGGTATGCTCTTGTTGAGATTGAGCTAAAACGTGTGGATATTGTGTAGATAAAAACAATTTGTTCACCCATAATTGGTTAAGTTTAGACTGGGTATTACGTGGTAAATAGGCAACAAATCGCCAATGTTTAGGTGTGGCAATTGGCTCTAAATGAGCTTTTAATTGTCGCTTTAATTGTTGAACCATCGCACGTTTACCGTGATGTTTAAGTTGTTGCCAAGCGGTTGGGGTTAAAGCTACTACGACCGATAAAAAAGTGCGTGAAGTTTGTTCGCTATCATGTTCAATTAATATGGCATGACAATCGCTGACTTCATCAAGTTGGTTTAGTTGAGATTCAATATGGTCTAGGCTCAATCGCTTTTCTTCTAATTTAACAATACGGTCGCTACGCCCTAACAATTCAAAACCATTGTCGTATAATTGTACACAATCACGGGTTATAATCCAATCTTTTTGATAAGCATAAGGGCTTTGAATACCAAGTGTTTGCTCATCACTCAATTTGAGTTGTAATTCATCAAAACTTCGCCATAGTGCATTATCGTCATAACGATAGCCAATCACGCCTGTTTCTGAACTACCAAAAATTTCTAAAATCCCTTGTGTATAGTGCATTCGTACGCCAGTATCTAAACGTCCCCCTGCGGATAATAGCCAAGTTGCTGATTTAAAATCAAATACACCTGCACAACGTTTGAGCAAGGCTGGACTACTGATTAAAATATTATGATATAACGCTTGTTGATGATTAGCATAATGCGTTAATTGTTGTTCAATTTGTTCAGGATAAATGAGTTGTTGAGCATAAAAGGTTTGTGAAGCCATAAATGGTACACAAAGTTGAAAGGTTAAACCATATAAATGTTGATGGCTCACCGTTGCCCACATAATAAACGGTTGTGGGAAATCAATATATTGATGGATAATTTGTGCTTCTAATAATAACTGTGATAAGCAACGTGGAATTTGTTTGGCTTGTCCTGTAGAGCCAGAGGTATAAAATAATATATGAGATGCATTAAGTTGGGTTTGCCAATCAATATGATAGCTTTGTATTACTTGTTCAATGTTTTGTTCTTGCTGATGATAAGGCGTATTATCATCAATAAAATCAATACCTTGTTTTTTTAAATTCTGCTCTAATTGAATTTGACGATGGGGCGGTAAGGTTAAAATCTTATTGGCTAAAATGCCTGCCCAGAGCCATGCAAAAAATGTCAAACTATTTTGGCACCATAAGGCATAGCGTTGCTGTGGTTGCTGTTTCAGCATAACTATTTTATCGGCAACCATCTGCCAAAATTGGGCATAACTAACGCAATCTTGTTGGATATGAGTGTTCATCGGCGTAGATGTTTGATTTTGCCCCATATATGCCATAATATGTGAGTTATAAAATTGTGATGATAAAAAATCAAACATAATTCTGCCTATCAAACTATAGTAATTTCAATTCATAATTGAATAGTAGGGGCAAATTATATTTGCCCAAGCAATTGATTTTACAAAGGGTTTATATAATAAACCCCTACATTTTTTGTATTGTCCTGATATAAATCGACGATACAAACGAAATAACAACGAAATCACTAAGATGATTTTTGTTGATGCCATTTACGCAATACAAATTCGCCTAATAATAAACAACCCATAAGGATATAGGAAATAAAGCCATTATAAATCGCCCATTGCTCTGTTGTTCCCCATAATACTGTTGCTAGGGCAATACAAGCATTAATGATAAAAAATCCACACCATACTTTGGTAACATTGCGTGTCCAACGTACCCCACTTTCAGGCAAATCAGGTTGATGTAAACGTGCAAAGCGTTCAATCATATTTGGTGGCGATTTGAGCGTATAAGCAAAAATGGCTAATGTTCCCACGCTCATCAAAACTGGGTAGCACTTGAGCCAAAGTTCATTTTGTGAAAATAAACTTGAACTACCACATAAAATCGCCATGATAGTGAGTGGTGCAAATAAAGGATTAGGCTTGCATAAATAACGTACAATAGCAACCGTGATTAATAACAGACTGACCCATAATAACGCTTGCTGTTGTAATGCCCACCACACTGCAAAGGGGTAGGCAATCATCAGCATACTAAGCAAAATTTGAATGGCGATACGCATAATCAACCATACAAAACTGGCTATTTAGCTTGTAGTTTTTGAATGGTTTCAACTACATCGGCAATGGTACGCACTGATTTAAAATCTTCAGGTTTAATTTGCTGACCTGTTGCTTGGCGGATTTTAACCACTAAATCAACCGCATCAATACTGTCAATATCTAAATCAGTATAAAGATTAGATTCCATTTGAATGGTTTCAGGGTCAATTTCAAATAACTCTTCCATCCAATTGCGTAATTGTTCTAAGATTTGTTCTTGGCTGAGCATAGATTCACCTCTTATGCTTGATGTGTTGCAATTAATTCCACTAAACTATTAACAGATTTAAAATGATTTTTGGTGTCATCAGATTCTGCATTGAGCTGAATATTATAACGTTTTTTTAATGCAACGCCTAATTCTAATGCATCAATCGAATCTAAACCTAAACCATCACCAAATAATGGTGCATCATCTTCAATATCATCTAGGCTAGTATCTTCAAGCATTAAGACATCAATAATCATTTGCTTGACTTCTTGGGTTAAATTACTCATTTTGCTAGTTCTCGCTTAAAAAAATCATAGAGCCACGCATTAAATTGGCGGACTCCTTTAGGATTAATTTCTACATTAGGTAATATATGTTGTATATCAATCGCATCGAGTACATCTAACTCTAAATGAAAGGCACGGTTTGGGATATGATACCATTTTTCATTTTTGGTTAATGTCGATGGCGTGCAACGAATCAACACAGGACGTATTGGTACATTGGCACGCACAGCAATATTGGCTGCACCACGTTGAAAATCATTCAGCATTTGCTGACGTTCGGTGCGTGTTCCTTCTGGGAAAATAATTAATGAGCCTGCTTGTTCGGTTTGTAGTTTGTTGATACACGCATCAATAAAAGTTTGTGAGCCTTGATTTAAAATATAACCTGCACTTTTTACAGGTGCATGAGTAAATGGGTTTTGCCATAAGGCTTGTTTAACCACACAGTTGGCACGGGGCATAAATGCAATTAACATCACTACATCCAGCAAACATGGATGATTTGCAACGACTAATTCACCATAACTATTTTCAAGTTTATGTAAATTTTTAACGTCATAAGTCATTACACCCCCAAATTTTAAGCCTTCAATAAAAGTACGAAAGGCATATTTAATGACTTTTTGTGTAAAAATTGCTTGCCGTTCAGGGTCTCGATGTATGAGTTTGGCAAAGGGGGCAACAAACAATGCAATGAGTAAGCCACCTAAACCAAAACTTGCAAAACCTAATGCCGTGCCAATTACACGCCAAACATAGTTAATTTTGGCTATCATGCTTTTCAAAAATCCATGCTTGGCTTTGCCATTGTTGCTGTTCACTATACCAAAAATCATAAAATGCTTTGGCTTGTGGTTCATCATGTGGCTGATTCATGCTTTTGAATTGCATAGATAAATTTGCAGGTTTATCTAACGATAAAATAGCAGAAATCGCATGAATATGTGTGGTTTGTATATTGTGATGATGTTTATCTACAATTTGATATACTTCTGGTAAAGGTGCATCGTAATACACAATCAGTGCATTTTTTTTATGATGAATTTGCAAATAACTATAGGCTTCCAATAAGGCATCTTGCCAGCTATGATGAGGCATACTGCTCAAACTAGTTGCAGGCGTATTATCTTGAAATAAAATAGAATAAAGTCCAGAAATTGCATTGTGTACTGATGTTGAAAATTGTGCAGGTGATGGTAATTCTTCTTGGGCGATATCTTGCATAATGCTTAAAGTGGTGTGTTCATCGCCATAGCAAGATGACCAAACGATATAATCTATCTCACCATGATGTTGTTGTAACACTGTTTTGGCTGTATGCAAGGCGATTTTAGCTAAAGGCGATAAACGACGACGCTGTATAGCGGGAATGTCCTGAATCGCTGTGAGTTCAGTATTAGCATCTGCATAGATAAGTGATGATAAATGACCGTGCATAACAAAGCTCTATAGTAAAATATAATGATGAATATATCAAGAATTAACGTCATTCTCAATTCATAGTAAGTTATTGATTTTATGTAGGGGCGAATGATTATTCGCCCGTACAAAATTCAATATTTTAAATCATATCCATATGCCATGATTTTAAGTTGAGAATGGAATAATAATTATACATGATTTCCGTTAATTTGATAAGTTTAAGATGTCGCTCTTTTCACTTTCAAACTATTTAACCATGCACGCAACTGAGCAGGTTTAAGTGGTTTTTTCATCAGAATAATACCTAATTCTTTTAAACGCTGTGGTAAATCAGGGTCGCTATCTGCTGTAACCAATGCAATCGGAATATCCGCCACACGATGCTGTAAAATAAAATCAATGCCCATTTGTTCTTGATTTAGATGTTGGTCAATCAACCATACATCAGGTTGATGTTGTTCAATAAATGCGAGCGCTTGCTGTTTATCGCTACACATTATCGCTTGATGTCCCCATTTTTCTAGTAAAATTTGCATACCTTGTAAAATGGCTTCATCATTATCTAAACATAACACTTTTAAACTGTGTTGCTGTGTTTGTTGGATAGTAGGTTTAAGCGTTTCAGGTTGTGGTGCTGAGACTAAAGGTACTTCAAGCATAAAACATGAACCACGATTGACTTGCGAGTAAACATATAATTTATAGTCTAATAATTGTACCATACGATGTACGATGGCTAAACCTAAACCTAAACCTTGCTCTCCCCATGGTGAAGTATGTCCGCAGCGTTCAAACTCTTGGAATAATTTTTGTTGTTGCTGTTCAGAAATACCAAAACCTGTATCCCACACGCCAATACGAATATGATTTTTTTGACTTGCGGAACGTAACACACCCACCACAATACGCCCTTGAGCAGTATAACGTAAGGCATTACTCACGAAATTTTGTACGATACGTCTAATCCATTGTGGGTCGGTATCAATCCAAAATGCGGTATCATGTACGCTTAATTTTAATTGACGTTGTTGTGCAATGCCTGAAAATTGTAGTTTTAAATCACTTAATAAATCATTTAAAGCGTAGGCCTGGCGTTTTGGTTGTAATGTACCACTTTCTAAACGTGCAATATCAAGCAAAGCAGAGAGCATACTTTCAGCACCATGTAAGGCACGGTCGAGTTGTTCTAAAGTCTTTTTATCATTAGGATTTTGAATATTGTATTCTAATGCTGTGCTAAATAAACGTGCAGCATGCATAGGTTGTAATAAATCATGACTTGCCGCAGCAAGGAAACGACTTTTTGCCATATTGGCAATATCAGCTTGTTCTCTGGCACGCTGTTGTTCGGCAAGTGCGATTTCTAGCTGTTGCGTACGTTCTTGTACTTTGGCTTCAAGAATAATTTCATGCTCACGGAAAGCGGTGATATCGGCAAATGTAGTTACAAATCCACCACCTTCAATCGGCACGCCTTTCATTTGAATGACTTTACCATTTTTACGTACACGTTCAAATTCATGGCGATTACCCATTCGCATCCAGTTTAAACGTTTATTGATATGTTCTTCGATAGAGCCTTCACCACATTCACCACGTTCAGCATTATAGCGGATTAAATCGGCAACAGGACAGCCAATATAAACCAAACTTTCAGGATATTCAAATAGTTGTAAATAATGTTGATTCCATGCAATCAAACACATATTTTCATCAACCACACTTACACCAAGTGTCATATTATCTAGCATGGTCATGAGTACATTACGGTTAAAACGTTGCCAACGTGAGGCTTGGTCGAGAATATTCGCCACTTGTCCGAGTGCTAAACCATCATTGACCATTGCTGTTGTGAGTAGTGTTCGTGCTGATGATGCACCAATAGCACTGGCGAGATATTGTTCAGTAAATCGCCACCACATTCCATTAGCGGTACTATTTTGGTTAAATTCTAAATTATTATGCTGACAAAATGCATTAAAGGCTTGTAATGTTGGTTCATAACCCGTGATACGTTGTGCCAATGCAAATAAATCGCCTACTTTCAAACGAATAGCAGTTTGATGTAATTCATCTTGGACAATATGTGGATTATCATCATGATGGGTATTTAAAATTGGTTTGGTTTCATAATAAAAGAAACTTTCTGCTTGGATTTGCTCAGCAACACTTGGACGGAACCATTTAGAAACGCCAATATAAGCAACAATATTTAAACCTAATGACCATAAAACGCCATGAGTTAATGGAGAAAGAGATGAAAAACCAAATAAAGCCTCGGGACGTAACCATGTTAGATCGAAAATACCATGATTGAGTAAGTTACTTGCCCATGACATTGCCCATTCTTGAGGTAAACTGCGTAGCATGGTTGGTAATAATAGGGTATAAGCCCATAAACTAAAACCAATCATTAAACCCGCCATCACACCGTGTTTGCTTCCGTTTCGCCAATATAAACCACCGATTAATGTTGGAGCAAATTGAGCTACTGCACTAAATGCCAATAAACCAAGTATGGATAATTGTTCGACATTATCAAACAAACGGAAAAAGATAAAACCGAGTAACATGACCAATAAAATACAGGCCTGACGGATACATTTTAAAATCATTGGCAAACGTGGATTTTGGCGTGAAATAAGATTAAATCGCCAAATGGTCGGCATAATTAAGTCGTTCGTCAGCATGATGGATAGAGCAAGCGATGATACCAATAACATACCTGTAGAGGCAGAAAAACCGCCCAAAAATGCTAAAACGGTAAGCCAATCTTGTTGATAAGCAATCGGTAGTGCTAAAACAGCAATATCGCCATTCAATTGTCCTAGATAGTGTGATGCCCAACTGGCAATTGGAATAATTGCCATCATAGTTAAAATTAAATACAATGAAAACCAACGTTTCACACCACGTAATTGACGTTCATTACCTAATTCGACCACTGCCACATGGAATTGACGTGGTAAACAAATCATGGCTAAGGCTGCCAATAAGGTTTGTGTCCAAAAGGATTCAGGGACACCATATTGTTGTATGGATTGTAGGGTGTGGCGAATATCTTCATTTAAAATGGTTAAATTTTGTGGTGAAACCCACAAGAAAAATATCGCAATTGATAATAATGCAAATAATTTAACAAAGGATTCAAATGCAACAGCGAGCATTAATCCGCCGTGTTGTTCGGTATTAGCGATTTGTCGTGTACCAAAAATCATGGCTAACACTGCTAAAATTGCAGTTAAAAACATGACTGCATCATTTGATTGTGCTTGGTATAAATGTGGAGCATTTTGAAGAATCATATTAGTACTAAGTGCAATCGCTCTTAATTGTAAAGCTAAGTACGGCACGATAGCAATAATGGCTAAAATGGTAACAATAGAAGCTAAAACTCCACTTTTTCCATAACGAGAAGCAACAAAGTCAGCAATTGATGAAATAGCATGGTATTGACGAACCCGTCCTAAACGTCGCCAAATGTCATAGCCTAAAGCGATAAAGAGTAAAGGTCCAATATAAATTGATAAAGCTAAAATCCCATTATTGGTTAAACTTGCACTTGCTCCATAAAATGTCCATGATGAGCAATATACACCTAAGGTTAGACTAAATAAAATTAAACGTAATTTGGCTGGTAATTTGCGAGTATATTTTTCACCAAACATGGCACAGGCAAATAACATTAAAATATATAAGGCTAAAATAGAGATAATTAACCAGCTATTCATTGCATCATCACAGATTATAAAAATGTGTATTATAAACTAAAAAAACGATGAAGATAGGATTTATCATGGAAACAATCTGTAACAATAAATTCATAATGATTTGATAGATATTCTTATTTATATTATGATAAGTACTATTATTTATTCATTTTTATTTTGGTATTTTACTTATGCAAAATCTTCTTAAACATCTATTTAAAATGAGTGTTTTGAGTTCAGCAATTTTCTCTTGTAGTGTTTTTGCTCAACAAGAAGTTGAAACGATACCACAATTAGAAACTATTGTGATTACGGCAGAAGAACAAGTTAAACAATCATTAGGCGTTTCTGTGATTGATAAAGAAGATTTAGCAAACATTCCTGTACGTAATGATATTGCAGAATATGTTCGCCGTATGCCAGGGGTAAATTTAACAGGTAATAGTGCAGGTGGGCAACGTGGTAATAACCGACAAATTGATATTCGTGGTATGGGACCTGAAAATACCTTGATTATGGTTGATGGTCGTCCAATTAATTCACGTAATGCTGTACGTTATGCTTATCGTGGTGAACGTGATACACGAGGTGATAGTAATTGGATTCCAAGTGATGCCATTGAAAGTATTGAAGTTTTACGTGGGCCAGCGGCTGCTCGTTATGGTAATGGTGCAATGGGTGGTGTGGTAAATATAAAAACCAAAAAAGTGAGTAATGAAATTCATGGCTCTGTGGACTTATACACCAATCAACCTGAAAATAAAAAGGAAGGAGATAGTAGTCGTATTAGTGCAACATTAAGTTTGCCATTGGTTAAAGATGTACTTTCGATGCGAATGTATGGTAATTTTAATAAAACCGATGCTGATGCGGTAGATATTAACCCTGTAATTGTTGCTTCAAATGGTAGTGTGAGTCGTGCAGCAGGGCGTGAGGGTGTTAAAAATACCGATGGCGGATTGCGTTTAGGTTGGCAAATTAACGAAAAACAAAGTTTAACTTTTGATGGAGCTTATGGTCGTCAGTCAAATATCTATTCAGGCGATACACAAAATAGTAATCTTGACGCAAGTCTTAGTACAGGACAAAATACATTGGTTAATTCATTGGTCGGTTCAGAAACCAACCGTATGGAACGTACCAGTTATGCTTTAACACATGAAGCAGATTGGAATTGGGCAAGCAGTAAAATTGTAGCACAATATGATAAAACCAAAAACCGCCGTAATTTAGAAGGCTTATATGGTGGTCCTGAAGGTCGCCCAACAAGTACTAATAAATCAACGGCAGTTTTAGATACTTACCGTCTTAATGGTGAATTGAGTATGCCATTAAATGCTTGGCGACCACAGCATTTAACCTTAGGTGCAGAATATGTGGAAGATAAATTCCATGACCCTGCAAGTACATCATTATTGGCGATGGATAATTCAACAGGCGTAACGGCATATTTACCAAGTGTGTTGCCAACTGACCGTAGCCATATGAAATCACGTATTTTATCAGCTTATGCAGAAAATAATATACAGTTGGCTGATAAGAGCAATATGGTATTAGCATTGCGTGTTGATGATCATAATAAATCAGGTGTCAATTGGAGTCCGAGTATTAACATTACCCAAAAAATAGGTGATTATTGGACGATTAAAGGTGGTGTTGCTCGTGCTTATAAAGCACCGAATATGTACCAAAATGCGGAAGGATATTTACTTTATACACGTGGTAATGGTTGCCCAACTTTTACCACAACAGGTAACTGTTATTTATTAGGTAGTGCAAATCTAAAACCTGAAACCTCAATTAACTCTGAATTAGGTGTGCAGTTTGATAAGGATATTTGGAATGCGAGTTTGACTTATTTCCGTAACGATTATAAAAATAAAATCGGTGCAGGAGATCATATTATCGCGACTGTCAATAATGAGGGTAATCGACAATATCCAGTTTCACATATTTTACGTTGGGAAAATATTCCAAAAGCATTGGTACAAGGTATGGAAGGTAGTGTAGGTATAACTTTTGATAATGTAAGTTGGACAAATAATATTACTTATATGATTGACTCTAAAGATAAATCTACAGGTAATCCATTGTCTATTATTCCAAATTATACCATTAACTCTATTTTTAATTATCATATTACTGATAATTTTGATGTAAACTTTGTTTATACGCAATATGGTCGCCAAAAACCACGCCAATTTGCCATTCAACGTTCGGAGAATCGTGGTATAAACAGTATGCCAATTAAGAGTTATGGTATTGCAAGCATTAATGTTGGTTATAAATTTACTGATAGTATAAGTGGGCGTATAGGTGTATCAAATATTTTTGATGAACAAAAATTACGTGATAACAGTGTAAACCAATCATATAATGAAGCTGGTCGTGCTTATTATGCAAATTTAAAATATACATTCTAGGTTAATTAGCGTGTAAATAATCCAAAACGTCTTATACAGATGAGTATAGGGCGTTTTTTGACCATAGGATTTAAGTGTGAAAGTATTAATATTTCTGTTATTATTGTTAGGAAATACCATGTTATATGGACAAACAATGTACGCAACATGGCAAGAGGCAACTTTAGTTAATGCTCAACAAATGCAACTGACCTCGCAGTACACCAAACAAAATTATTTAATCCAAGTGACTGCTGTAGGTAAAATGCCCCCAAATGGCTATCCTGTGCTTTATATCCTTGATGGGAATGCCTTTTTTCCATTTGCCAGTAGTTTAGCTCAGGGTTTTAATATCCGTGCAGATGAACATGGCGTTAGTCCTATGTTGATTGTTGGTATTGGCTATTCATCAAAACAGTTTACTGATATTACTGCACGCAGTTTAGATTATACACCAAAGCCTAATTCTGTAATTATGAATACTCAATATCCACATGGTGGAGCAGAGCAATTTCATCAGTTTATTGAACAAGAGTTAAAACCTTTGATTGCACAAACATGGCAAGTGAATCCAAAATTGCAAGGTTTATTTGGACATTCATATGGTGGTTTATATGCCTTATATAACTTATTGAAATATCAAGATAATTATAGTCATTATTTTATTGCTAGTCCATCTATTTGGTGGAATAATTATCAAATTAAACAAGATATTATGCAGTTCAAATCAGTGAAACCATCAAAAATCTATTTAACCGTAGGGGAATATGAGCAAATAGTTTCACCTAAGCTCAAACAAAATCGTGAGCAACGGCAACAGCAGTTAAGTAAGCGAGCGATGGTGGATTCTGTCCAAGAACTAAGCCAATATTTAAATCATCAGCTTAATGTTGAAAGTGTCATTTATCCGCAGGCGACTCATATTCATAGTGCTTTTTTAAGTTTAGAATCAGCAATTATGTATTTTTCTCAAGATAGTTTCATAGATGAATCAGAAAAATAATAAGAAAAATCATTGCTTGTTATAGGGTAATAAGTTATAATAATATTAATGATAATACTGCTTATTTTCATTAAAAAATTACTGTAAAAACGGCTTAAACGTCTTATGCTTTTGGGCATAAGACGCGTTTTTTATGTGATACTAAAATAAAGGAAATTAATAAACCAGTTGTAATTTTATATGAATCATTGCCAATAATGCTTGTAAATTTGATGCTTGCAAGCGTTTACCTGTTGTACTTAAGTTAGATGGTATGCTAATTGCAGTTAAATTTTGCACTGAACGTAAATGATTTAAAAATTCATGACGTAAAATAGGTTGATGGCTCGTGAGAATATAACTCGATTTGAGTTGGGACATATCCAATTGGGGCAATAAGGCTAAAATTTTAACGACATCATGTTGATAAATAAAATTTAGCCAACGATATTCATTGATTTCTGTCATTTTTTCGGCTTGCTGTTGCCAAAAAATCATATTGCGTAATAAACCACTTGGACGCATAATGACCAATTTCTCTTTCCAATAATCTCGCCAAGTATATTCAGCTTGAATTAAACATTCTGCTAAGTCATCTTGGGCAGAAAGTGGCGTATCATCATTGACCCATTCGCCGTGATTTTCACCATAAACACGAGTTGATGAGATATATATAATTTTTTGAATGGAGTATTGGGAAAGTGCTTGATAAATTGGTTGAGCTGTATTGACATAAGTATGCTGATAACCTGCTTTATCACGTTGGTTCGCAGATAAAATCACATATACCATATCAAAATTATCATTAAAATCATTTGCTTGTAAATGATAAATATCTTTGCAAATATGTAGTACACCTTCGGGTACAATTTTGGGACTACGACTGATGGTAGTTATGTGATGCCCTTGTTGATGAAGCTGTTGTACTAAGGCTAAACCCAGTTGCCCGCAACCAATGACGAGAATGTTCATGATGATATGATACTCACATTTTCAAAGTATAAATGTTTGAATTAGATTGTATCATAGATGAATTTATCATTATAGATAGTGATTGTATTGTATTGATTTTATCAGCATAATAGGGCTTTATCCGTACTATAAATGGTTAATTATCATGTCTAATACCAAGAAAAAAAGTTCGCCTAAGCGTAAAAAAGTATTGCAAATCATCCGTATTGTGATTTTATTACCCATTTTAATTTATGTGAGTTGGGTCTCTTTTCAATGGTGGAAAGTGGGAAAAATGGATGAATATGAAGATTGGCATAATGGTATTGCAATTTCTAAAAAAGATGGTAAATATGGTTATGTGGATGATAAATTTAAACTTTTTATTCCACATCAATTTGACTCAGCAGGGAAGTTTGATGAATTTGAGCGAGCGGTTGTTGGCAGTAAATTGGGCAACGATTACCGTTGGCGATTGATTAACAAAAAAGGCGTATATGTGAGTGAAGCTTATGATGAAATTCAAGGTTTAGGTTTTGGACGTTATAAAGTGCGTAACCGTGTTGCACTATCTGAGAAGGAAAAATATCAAGATTATCATTGGCAAGTGATTGATGTTGATGGTCGAGTTTTAACTACGCAAAAATATCATGTGATTGATCCATTTCAGGAAGAACGGGCGAGAGTTTGTGTGCTAGCAAAATGTGGATTTATGAATTTATCTGGTCAAGTAGTCATTGGTTTTGGGCAAGTGCCAAATGCTGATCGATACCAAATGGTTGCTAATTATTCAGATGGTACGAGAAAAAATTATTTGGATAATGGGCAACATTTTAGTCATGGTCTAGCTCGCATGCAACAGCAAGGTAAATATGGCTATATGGATAAATCAGGAAAAATCGTCATTCCTGTACAATTTTTGCAAGCAGAAAATTTCAGTGAGCAAGTGGCTGTGGTTAAAACGGATGCTGGCTATGGTGTCATTGATTTACAAGGAAAATTTGTGATTCAACCACAATCAAATTGGACAGATTTACAGTCTTTTAGCGAACAACGTTCGATATTCCGTGAAGGTGAATATTATGGTATGATTGATAAACAAGGACGTGTAATTGTGCCGATTGATAGAAAATATAGTCATATTGGTAAGGTCAAAAATGGCGTGGCAAATATCATACGAGATAATAAATATGGTTTTGTTGATGTCAATGGTGTAGAAATTATTCCGCCGATTTATGAACAGTTAGGTGGAGAATTTAAAAATGGCACGGTATGGGCTATTTCTGAAAAACAGCCAAATGTAATGTTGCATTTAGATAAAAAGCATAATGTTTTAAGAACGAGTGAGCTGACGACTTTTAGTTCAACAAATTAGGTTGAATATTATTTTCATTTATTGTAACTTATTGATTTTATGTGGGGGTTAATGCTCATTCGCCTACAAACACTAGGTAGTCGGTAGGGTGCATAACACGCACCATTTCGATGAAAACTTGTAAAAGGAGCGTCTTGCGTAGCTTTAATCGCTACTCAACACTACTTTGAAACTACAAAAATGAATATTTCATTTACAATTAAATAGGTATAGATATGTCATTTGAATCAAAAAGATTGCAAGGATGGTATGAGTTTTTCCTTGAACAAAGAGGAAAACCAACCTTGTCCCAAAAAGTGGATAGTCAAGTCATCTTGAATTGGGAAAATAAACTGCCAAGTTCTTTACTTCGTATTTGGCAAGAATTAGGGTGGTGCAGTTTCCATAATGGCTTATTATGGATTGTCAATCCTGATGATTATCAATATCTTGTAGATACTTGGTTAGACAATACCAAATATCTACAACTTGATAATTTTTATTGTATAGCTAGAACCGCATTTGGTGAATGTTTGTTATATGGTGAAAGAACAAAGCGAATTATTGAAATTCAACCACAATACAACACTATCTGGGCTGATGATAAACAATTGCAAGAACCCGATGATGACTTTGGAGCAAGCATATCCACATTACTTTACTTAAAATCTGACACAGCTGATTTTGATATGACAGATATTCAAGACGAACCCCTTTTTGAAAGAGCAGTTAAAAAATTAGGGGTATTGTCGCCTGATGAAATGTATGCTTTTGAGCCATTTTATATGTTATTGCCTGATGAGCAGATTACCATTGAACGCCTAATTAAAGTGCGTATGGATGTTTATACCGATATGCTGTATCAATTTCAACCTCCAGTCAGTCGTGGCACTTCGTTTAGTGATATTTTTAAATAAAAAATAGTTCTAAATAAATATTATTTAGAACTATTTTAAACCTTATTTGATATATTTTTAGTTTCTCTATCCATACTATGTTTTAACGCTTGTAATTATTTATTCTACCTTTGTATAATCACCCAATTCAGGCACATCAATAATTTCCCCAAGCTGTTTTCCACGCCCTTTTAAAATTTCAGGCATTTTACGTTGAGTTGGCGTGGTTTGTTTTGGTAAAACCGTAATAATCACTTGCACATCATCTAACACAGGTGGCGTATCAATCCACTCTAATTGATTATTCATAATTTTTGCTTGATAGCTGTTTAACATCTTTATCTCCTAAAATATGACTGTTTCTAGTGTAGCGTAAAAACATCAGGCTAGGAAAACCTAGCCCAACGTTTATTCTTCTATCTTAGTTTTAGCATTTGCCTTTTTCTTTTTCACTTTTTTCTTAGCCTTGTCTTTGACTTTATCTTTTTTCTTCTTCTTAATTTTTCCATCATCAGACAACGACAATTTTTTATCTTGCTCAATGGCTGGTTTGGTCGCCTTATCTTTCACTTTCTCTTTTTTGGCTTTTTTCGGAGCATTGGCGGTTTTTTTGCCCGCATTTGGTGCTTTTTGACGAATGGCACGTCCAGCGCGAGACAGTTGTTGTAATAAAGCAAAATCGATTTTACGTTCATCGAGATTAACCATGACCACTTTAATTTTTACTTCATCGCCTAAACCGAGAATTTGACCTGTATTCTGTCCAACTAAGACTTGATGTTTCGCATCAAAGATAAAATAATCATCGCCAATTTGACTAATATGAATCATACCATCAACATAAACATCTTTTAAGCTGACAAATAAACCAAATTCAGTAACCGCACTGATATAGCCAATAAATTCTTCGCCCAAATGCTGTTGCATATAATGGCATTTTAACCAACTGGTTACACTACGACTGGCTTCATCGGCTTGACGTTCTGTGGCTGAAAAATGCACGCCTGCATCTGCTAAGGCTTGCCCTGAAATTGGATACGGTTTTTCTTGCAAATGTGCTTTAATCGCACGGTGCAATAATAAATCAGGATAACGGCGAATTGGCGAAGTAAAATGCGTATAATGTTCATATGCTAAGCCATAATGTCCTAAATTTTCATCGCTATAACGTGCTTGCATCATCGAACGTAACAATAATGATGAGATTTGTGGTGCATCTAAACGTTCTTTCGTGGCATCAATAATTGCTTGATAATCCTGTTGTGTTGGTTGTTCTGGGAATTTTAAGCCTAATGTTTTGACAAAATCTCTAACTTTTTCCACACGGCTAAATTCTGGCGGTTCATGCACACGATACAAGATTGGAATATCATTTTTCAAGGCAAAATCTGCTGCCGCTACATTGGCAAGTAACATACATTCTTCAATGAGTTTATGTGCGTCATTGCGTGTGCGTGGCAAAATATCTTGAATACCGCCCAATTCATCAAAAGTCATATAAGTTTCAACAGTTTCAAATTCTAAAGCATGACGTTGTTGGCGAACATTTTTTAAAACTTGATAAAGTTGTAATAATGTATTGAGTGACTTTCGTACATCAGCTTGTTCAGGAACGGCATCATTGTTACCAGCATAATAATCTGCCATTTGATTATAGGTTAAACGTGCGTGCGAATGCATAATCGCAGGGTAGAATTGATAACCTGTTACCCGTCCCACACGAGACAAGGTTAAATCACAGACCATACATAAACGATTGACGTGCGGATTGAGTGAGCATAGTCCGTTTGATAATGCTTCAGGTAACATCGGTAACACAAAATGTGGAAAATATACAGATGTGCCACGTTCGGTCGCTTCTTTATCTAAAGCGGATTTCGGTTTAACATAGTGGCTCACATCAGCAATCGCCACCACGACACGGAAACCACCACCAGCACGTTTTTCGGCATAGACGGCATCATCAAAATCTCGAGCATCTTCACCATCGATGGTAACGAGTGGTAATGTTGTTAAATCGACACGGTCTTTAAATTGAGCAGGTTTAGGCTCTTTAAATTTTTCTGCTTCGGCAATCGCTTTTGGGTCAAATTCATAATTTAAACCATATTCCAAAATGGTTTGTGGAATAATCAGTTGCGTATCTGCTTGATTTTCCATCGTTTGAATAATATGCCCTGTGGCAAAATGCTCTCTTGTTGGATAATCATCAATCGCCACACGCAAAATATCGCCCACTTTCACTTTTGCGTGTTCAATCAATTCTTTTTCGAGTGGAATAGGCTGATGTTGATTGAGATAACGTGGTTGGATATAAAAGCCTTCAGTATGATGCTCAACTGTGCCGAGTACTTCTTTTACACGGTGCTGTAATACTTCTGTGATAAAGCCCCAAGTTCCCTTGTTATCAGTACGACTTTTACGCACTTTTACACGGTCGCCGTGAAATACTAAACGTAATTCTCGTTCAGGTAATAGCACTTCATCACCAATGTCTAATTTGGCAGTGCCATTACCTTTCGTCTGAATATAAACTGTTGCTTCAAATTCAGGCTGATATTTAATCACCTGAAATTTATAATCTTCTTTAACCAATTGCCCATCACGCACCATTGCAACTAAACGGTGTAATAAACCATCAATTTGCTTTTGTTCTTGCAAATCAAAATATTGTACTAATTCTGCATGAGATTGGGCGGTTTGCAATTTTTCAATACTTTCCGCAATTAATACACGACTTGGGATAGGATTTTCATAACGTTGTGCTTCATCTTGAGCATTTGGATCATTCCAATTTTTTGTCATTTTATATACCTCAATTATATCAATTTTCATTTCACAGTAATAAGCATAAGCGATTTAAGTCAAAACTGCACGAAAAAAACGTGTAGATGAGTTATTAATGTATAAAATATAAGCAAAATTGCTTAAAATAATCAAAAATTGTTTAAAAAATAAATAAACATGATAAAAAATAAAAAAAATACTTGCTTAAAACTAAAAATATCATTAATATACTGTCTCAACGGTGAGATGGGTGAGTGGCTGAAACCACCTCCCTGCTAAGGAGGCATATCCATTACGGGTATCGAGGGTTCGAATCCCTCTCTCACCGCCATTTACATGACGCGCTTATAGCTCAGCTGGATAGAGCACTTGGCTACGAACTAAGGGGTCGGGAGTTCGAATCTCTCTAAGCGCGCCAATCTAAATGTAAATGTTTTATTGATAAAAAATCAAATTACGCGCTTATAGCTCAGCTGGATAGAGCACTTGGCTACGAACTAAGGGGTCGGGAGTTCGAATCTCTCTAAGCGCGCCATATTCTAAAAAGCTACTTCCGATTGAAGTAGCTTTTTTGTTTTTGGTAAAAAAATTAGGATTTTAGTATCATGATATGGATATTAAAACCACCCACCCAATTTACGTTTAATGATTTCTTTTTTTGAGTGTTTATATGGGAAAGCTAACATCTCCATATCATATTTCTTTAGAAGTTTATCATCGATACTAAATGATAAGAATGTAAAAGCATAAGGGAAAAGTAATATTGAACCTAAAATATAAATATGAGGAATAAAACTATCAGATGGTGTAGCACGAGATAGACAAGAGCGGTCAATCGTTGCTGTGCTATAAGGACATTTTTCGTAAGCGTGTTCCATCACAATCCATTGTATTCCAATAAAAAGTAAAAGTATCACAAGCAATCCACATATTTTTTTTAAAAGAAATAGTGTTTCATTTTTTATAATTAAAAACTCTTTTAGACTAAATGGATAAATGCTATAAAATCTATATACTGGATATATGGTTCCAATAAAAAAAATAGCATACATACTCGCTAAGTGATATTGTTGTATTTCTATAAGATAACGAATATTGGGTACAATATATTGAAATAAATTTAATTTTGAGGGGATAATGGTTAATTGGAAAAAGTATTGAATATAACTGAATAGAAATAAAATTGTACCATAAACTAGAAATAAATGATTAAGAACAGTCATTTTCTCAAAATAGTAAATACTATAATCTTGTAATTGTTCATGAGAAAAATCTGAAAGTTTCATGACAGCCCCCTTTAAACCTATTTTAGACTTGAAGTGTTGATAATTTTTGAAAAAATGATTGTTATAGATATTATCATAAATGATTTTTGCGATAATATAAAAGTGATTTATCATAAAAAATGGATTATTTTTGTTCATTATGTTTAAAAAAAACGCATTTGATTAATAAAGATAATAAATTTAAAATAAAGTAGTTGCAAAGGTTGTTTGGTTGCTGTAATATACGCACCCATAGCGATAGTGCTTTAGATAAAGTTTAAGGAAATCAATAGGTTACATTATTTTATTAGTCTTTAGTGGTTGATAAGGTGGTGTGGATAAGTTTGATTGATGAGCTGTTTGGTTTGTTGATTTTAACTTTAATCTGTGGATAAGTTAAATAATAGGTACTGTTGTTTGTGGATAAAGTTAGTTATTTTGAATTTAAATTGAAAAAATGCTTGACATTGATTGAAAATAGATTATAATAGCTAAACTTTTTAATTAACTCAGACGATGAGTTAATAACTCACTAAAAGATTAGAAGAACAACTTGTGTGGATTTTTGCTATTATTGGATGGATTTTTATATTTTAAATTGAATATAAAGTTCATTTGATTTGGTAGAAATTGACTCGAGATTTATTTGAGCGAAAATTTTGCTAGTGATTGAATGGGCGAATTGGTATTTGTTGTTATGTTTATGATGATGAATGCTGATTAAGAATGAATTAAACTGAAGAGTTTGATCATGGCTCAGATTGAACGCTGGCGGCAGGCTTAACACATGCAAGTCGGACGGTTGAAGGGTGCTTGCACCTGGAGATAGTGGCGAACGGGTGAGTAATGCTTAGGAATCTGGCTATTAATGGGGGACAACAATTCGAAAGGATTGCTAATACCGCATACGCCCTACGGGGGAAAGCAGGGGATCTTAGGACCTTGCGTTAATAGATGAGCCTAAGTTGGATTAGCTAGTTGGTGGGGTAAAGGCCTACCAAGGCGACGATCCATAGCGGGTCTGAGAGGATGATCCGCCACACTGGGACTGAGACACGGCCCAGACTCCTACGGGAGGCAGCAGTGGGGAATATTGGACAATGGGCGCAAGCCTGATCCAGCCATGCCGCGTGTGTGAAGAAGGTCGTAAGATTGTAAAGCACTTTAAGTGGGGAGGAGGGTACCGATGCTAATATCATTGAGTACTGGACGCTACCCACAGAATAAGCACCGGCTAACTCTGTGCCAGCAGCCGCGGTAATACAGAGGGTGCGAGCGTTAATCGGAATTACTGGGCGTAAAGCGCGCGTAGGTGGCTAATTAAGTCGGATGTGAAATCCCCGAGCTCAACTTGGGAATTGCATACGATACTGGTTGGCTAGAGTATAAGAGAGGAAGGTAGAATTCCAGGTGTAGCGGTGAAATGCGTAGAGATCTGGAGGAATACCGATGGCGAAGGCAGCCTTCTGGCTTAATACTGACGCTGAGGTGCGAAAGCATGGGGAGCAAACAGGATTAGATACCCTGGTAGTCCATGCCGTAAACGATGTCTACTAGCCGTTGGAGTCGTATAAGACTTTAGTGGCGCAGCTAACGCGATAAGTAGACCGCCTGGGGAGTACGGTCGCAAGACTAAAACTCAAATGAATTGACGGGGGCCCGCACAAGCGGTGGAGCATGTGGTTTAATTCGATGCAACGCGAAGAACCTTACCTGGTCTTGACATACAGAGAACTTAGCAGAGATGCTTTGGTGCCTTCGGGAACTCTGATACAGGTGCTGCATGGCTGTCGTCAGCTCGTGTCGTGAGATGTTGGGTTAAGTCCCGCAACGAGCGCAACCCTTATCCTTATTTGCCAGCACTTTGGGTGGGAACTATAAGGAGACTGCCAGTGACAAACTGGAGGAAGGCGGGGACGACGTCAAGTCATCATGGCCCTTACGACCAGGGCTACACACGTGCTACAATGGTAGGTACAAAGGGCAGCTTAGTCGCGAGGCTTGGCGAATCCCAAAAAGCCTATCGTAGTCCGGATTGGAGTCTGCAACTCGACTCCATGAAGTCGGAATCGCTAGTAATCGCAGATCAGAATGCTGCGGTGAATACGTTCCCGGGCCTTGTACACACCGCCCGTCACACCATGGGAGTTTGTTGCACCAGAAGTGGTTAGCTTAAAAAAGGGCGATCACCACGGTGTGGCCGATGACTGGGGTGAAGTCGTAACAAGGTAGCTGTAGGGGAACCTGCGGCTGGATCACCTCCTTAACGAAAAAAAAGATTCGTTTGATGATAGTTAGAATCCACAACAAGTTGTTCTTCTGAAAGAGTTTATCTGAGGGTCTATAGCTCAGTTGGTTAGAGCACACGCTTGATAAGCGTGGGGTCATAAGTTCAAGTCTTATTAGACCCACCACTAATTGCAAGCACTTTAAAGTGCAAGTAGTTAAAAATATAGATGGTAAGATAAATGAAAAGCTATGGGGACTTAGCTTAGTTGGTAGAGCGCCTGCTTTGCACGCAGGAGGTCAGGAGTTCGACTCTCCTAGTCTCCACCATAAGTGAGGAATAGCAAAGATTAATAATCTTAGTCCGAACACAAGATAAAAATCTATGATTTTTCTGTACGGTATAGATTAAATGATTTATTTGATTGAATAAATTAGTTATTATGTTATAATAATTAACTTATGCAATTAAGTTCACTAAGTAAAGAAATTAGTGAGTAATTAAAGCATAAAATTTAAGTGATACTGATGAGGTATTACAGTTTTATAAGTGATAACACAGGTTAAAGCTATAAAACATCATTCATTAACAGCAAGAATTGAGTCTGAAAATAATTGTTCACTCAATAGATTGAAGTAGTCGTAAGATGAAAAGATTTAATTGAGGACTAGCAAAAACTGAATCAAGCGTTTTGGAATAGATTGTGTGACTTTAAGTTGAAAGAATGAATAGATATTTTAAAATATTTATTTAAACGACAATTTGGGGTTGTATAGTCAAGTGAATAAGTGCATACGGTGGATGCCTAGGCAATCAGAGGCGAAGAAAGACGTTGTAGCCTGCGAAAAGCGTCGGGGAGTTGGCAAACAAGCATTGATCCGGCGATGTCTGAATGGGGGAACCCACCTACCATAAGGTAGGTATCATTAACTGAATCCATAGGTTAATGAAGCGAACGAGGGGAAGTGAAACATCTCAGTACCCTTAGGAAAAGAAATCAATTGAGATTCCCTTAGTAGCGGCGAGCGAAAGGGGAGTAGCCCATAAAGTTTTATATAGTTTAGTGGAACGCTCTGGGAAGTGCGAACGTAGAGGGTGATATTCCCGTACACGAAAGGCTATATAAGATGATGACGAGTAGGGCGAGGCACGTGAAACCTTGTCTGAATATGGGGGGACCATCCTCCAAGGCTAAATACTCCTGATTGACCGATAGTGAACCAGTACCGTGAGGGAAAGGCGAAAAGAACCCCTGTGAGGGGAGTGAAATAGATCCTGAAACCGTATGCATACAAGCAGTAGGAGCATACATTGTTATGTGACTGCGTACCTTTTGTATAATGGGTCAGCGACTTATATTTTGTAGCAAGGTTAACCGCATAGGGGAGCCGTAGAGAAATCGAGTCTGAATAGGGCGTTAAGTTGCAAGGTATAGACCCGAAACCGGGTGATCTATCCATGAGCAGGTTGAAGGTTGGGTAACACTAACTGGAGGACCGAACCCACTGTCGTTGAAAAGCCAGGGGATGACTTGTGGATAGGGGTGAAAGGCTAATCAAACTCGGTGATAGCTGGTTCTCCCCGAAAGCTATTTAGGTAGCGCCTCGGACGAATACCATTGGGGGTAGAGCACTGTTTCGGCTAGGGGGTCATCCCGACTTACCAAACCGATGCAAACTCCGAATACCGATGAGTACTATCCGGGAGACAGACTATGGGTGCTAACGTCCATAGTCAAGAGGAAAACAATCCAGACCGCCAGCTAAGGCCCCAAAATCATAGTTAAGTGGGAAACGATGTGGGAAGGCATAGACAGCTAGGAGGTTGGCTTAGAAGCAGCCACCCTTTAAAGAAAGCGTAATAGCTCACTAGTCGAGTCGGCCTGCGCGGAAGATGTAACGGGGCTAAAACTATGTGCCGAAGCTGCGGATTTACATTTTATGTAAGTGGTAGGGGAGCGTTCTGTAAGCCAAAGAAGGTGGGTTGAGAAGCCCGCTGGAGGTATCAGAAGTGCGAATGCTGACGTGAGTAACGACAAAACGGGTGAAAAACCCGTTCGCTGAAAGACCAAGGGTTCCAGTCCAACGTTAATCGGGGCTGGGTGAGTCGACCCCTAAGGCGAGGCCGAGAGGCGTAGTCGATGGGAAATTGGTTAATATTCCAATACTTCTGTGTAATGCGATGAGAGGACGGAGAAAGTTAAGTCAGCCTGGCGTTGGTTGTCCAGGTGGAAGGTTGTAGGCATGTATCTTAGGCAAATCCGGGGTACTCTATGCTGAGAACTGATAGCAAGCTATACTTGTATAGCAAAGTGGCTGATACTCTGCTTCCAAGAAAAGTCTCTAAGCTTCAGTTACACAGGAATCGTACCCGAAACCGACACAGGTGGTCAGGTCGAGTAGACCAAAGCGCTTGAGAGAACTCTGCTGAAGGAACTAGGCAAAATGGTACCGTAACTTCGGGAGAAGGTACACTGTTGTTGGTGATGGGACTTGCTCCTTGAGCTGACGACAGTCGCAGAAACCAGGCCGCTGCAACTGTTTATTAAAAACATAGCACTCTGCAAACACGAAAGTGGACGTATAGGGTGTGATGCCTGCCCGGTGCTGGAAGGTTAATTGATGTGGTTAGCGCAAGCGAAGCTATTGATCGAAGCCCCAGTAAACGGCGGCCGTAACTATAACGGTCCTAAGGTAGCGAAATTCCTTGTCGGGTAAGTTCCGACCTGCACGAATGGCATAATGATGGCGGCGCTGTCTCCAGCAGAGACTCAGTGAAATCGAAATCGCTGTGAAGATGCAGTGTACCCGCGGCTAGACGGAAAGACCCCGTGAACCTTTACTACAGCTTGACATTGAACTTTGACCTTACTTGTGTAGGATAGGTGGGAGGCTTAGAAGCAGAGACGCCAGTTTCTGTGGAGCCATCCTTGAAATACCACCCTGGTAATGTTGAGGTTCTAACTCAGTCCCCTAATCGGGGACGAGGACCATGTCTGGTGGGTAGTTTGACTGGGGCGGTCTCCTCCTAAAGAGTAACGGAGGAGTACGAAGGTGCGCTCAGCGTGGTCGGAAATCACGCAAAGAGTATAAAGGCAAAAGCGCGCTTAACTGCGAGACCCACAAGTCGAGCAGGTACGAAAGTAGGTCTTAGTGATCCGGTGGTTCTGTATGGAAGGGCCATCGCTCAACGGATAAAAGGTACTCTGGGGATAACAGGCTGATACCGCCCAAGAGTTCATATCGACGGCGGTGTTTGGCACCTCGATGTCGGCTCATCTCATCCTGGGGCTGAAGCAGGTCCCAAGGGTATGGCTGTTCGCCATTTAAAGAGGTACGCGAGCTGGGTTTAGAACGTCGTGAGACAGTTCGGTCCCTATCTACCGTGGGCGTTGGAAATTTGAGAGGATCTGCTCCTAGTACGAGAGGACCAGAGTGGACGAACCTCTGGTGTACCGGTTGTCACGCCAGTGGCATCGCCGGGTAGCTATGTTCGGAAGGGATAACCGCTGAAAGCATCTAAGCGGGAAGCCTACCTCAAGATGAGATTTCCCTAGTAATTTAATTACTCTAAAGAGCCGTTCAAGACTAGGACGTTGATAGGTTGGATGTGGAAGCATGGCGACATGTGAAGCTGACCAATACTAATTGCTCGTGTGGCTTGACTATACAACACCCAAGTTGTTGTATAAACACAATAATCCAAAATAAATGTGAAAACTTGATTCAGAAAATGCAATGAACAAAACAACTCAGCTCAATACTCGCTGTACCAGTTTCGTTGGCGACCATAGCAAGTGTGAACCACCTGATCCCTTCCCGAACTCAGAAGTGAAACCACTTAGCGCTGATGGTAGTGTGGTGTTAACCATGTGAGAGTAAGTCATCGCCAACTCCTTTTTAAATAAAAACCTTCAATCAAATAAATAATGGTTGAAGGTTTTTTTATTAATAACAATAATACATAAAAATATATGCAAATTACATCTATCGTATACTTTTCAAAATACAAAAAATAGTGTAATCTCTTTAATATATAGTATTCATAAATACTAATCATTACAATAACTTAGAAAAGATGAGTTTCAAACATATATTGGCAGTAAGATGAATAATCGTCATTTATGTTTGGGGTAAACATAACGTTGCCATAATGTTTGAACTGCTCAAAATTTTTCTAGTAGATTGTAATGTTCAAATAAAGTAAATGATGAATGCCTGTAATTTGTGTAAAGGTGATAATATGATTATATCAACGCTCTATCCTGACTTAAATTTATCTCTTCAGACAACAAAAGAAGAGCTTAAAAATTACTTTTTAGCCCAAATCAGACCTCTTTTAGATACTACGGTATCCTTTGCTGTCAATAGTGCAACTTGTTCATATTTGACCTTAGTTAAGGAACATGGATTATTAGAAAGAATTAAAAAGAATCCACCACAATGTATTTCTTATCAAGAAGATTATAATTATTCTCAGCATTTTGAGCAGACCGTTTTATATGATGCTATTAAGTTTATGCCAGCAGAGTATTTAGATAAAAATGATGTAGAGCAATATACTGAATTATATCGATATATTTTTAACATTACCAAAGATGATGTAATAGGTTATACATTGTATTTACATTATCCAAGTGTTACTTATAAATATGAAATTGGTTTACAAGTTTTGTTTAGTTTAGAAAAACAGGATTTTTTTGAATCAATAAAACAAACTGATCATCAGGACTTACATCAAGAGAATGAAGTAATTGATGAAAGTGAAGAGTTTGATGATGATTTAGATAAGCGTTTTAAATTCTATGATGAATCTGAAGATGCTGCTAGAGAAGTCGGCATATATTTAATAAAAAAGAAATTGATCCATATTGCTACAACTCAAGAGGAAGCTCTTGATGTTATCAAAAAATACTGTGTAGATATAGAGAGTGTGAAACAATTAGCAAGATATACTTATTATGAGCAAGATGCATTTTTTAATAAAGTTTATAGCTATTGTATTACTAAATTACAAAGTAAAAAAGTGCAAAAACTATTCAATCAGGCAAAAATAAATGAAGAAGTGATGTTTGCAAAAGATTATGAGCAACGTTTAACTTTAGCAAAAAGTTTATTTACTGAAGAAGACATTCAATTTATAGATCCTGAAAAGATTTCTGATATGTTATTGCGTGCTAAACATTATTATGAAATCAATTTTATTCCGCAAAAAGTGAAAGAATTAGCTGAAAGCAATATGAGTCATAAAGCAATTGCGGAGCAATTAGGGACATCTATTGCAAAAGTGAAGAAATATTTGTCTAGTAATTAAATATTGATATTGAATAAATTATTGATTTTTATATTGTGATTGATATTACGCAAATTTCAATCTAAAAATCATGTTTATTTTAAGCATAACTGCTTGACTTTAAATAGCATTCAGTATGTAATATGAAAATTATGTGTATCAAGTACATTTGGGAGTAATACAATGTTTAAACACAATTTAGCTAAAGCAATTGTCGTGGCAATGGTTGCAACAGCTCTTACTGCATGTGGTGGTAATGCTCCAACTCAAAAAGAAGGCAGTAATACAGCGAGTGCCTCTACATCTGTAAGTAGCGACAAATTAGAAACTAAATTTGTTACCGTAGCGACTGGTGGTGCATCTGGTCCGTACAATATTATTGCAACGTCATTGACTGAACAATATGCGAAACAATTTGGCGTGAATGCAAAAACACAAACCACAGGTGCATCAGTTGAAAACTTAAACTTATTGGCACAAAAGAAAGTGGAAATGGCATTTGTGATGAGCGATGCTTTAAGTGATGCCATCAACGGAACAGGTAGTTT
The DNA here is from genome assembly GCF_030674635.1 of Moraxella sp. ZY210820. Taxonomy (NCBI): domain Bacteria; kingdom Pseudomonadati; phylum Pseudomonadota; class Gammaproteobacteria; order Moraxellales; family Moraxellaceae; genus Nasibacterium; species Nasibacterium caprae. The sequence continues at coordinate 257,392 of NZ_CP089978.1, forward strand.
TAAACAAAAAATCGACAATGTTGAACAAGTTGCTGCATTGTATCCAAACTATGTGCAGATTGTGGCATCAAGCAAAAGCGGTATCAAAACCATTGCTGACTTAAAAGGTAAACGTGTTGCGGTGGGTGCGCAAGGTTCAGGCGTAGAATTGGCGACTCGTGCATTATTGGAAGGTTTCGGCATCACTTATAATGACATCAAGGTCGATTATTTAGGCTATGCGGAAGCGGCTGATGCGTTAAAATCAGGCAAATTAGATGTTGCATTCTTAACTAGTGGTTTACCAAACTCATCATTGATGGAATTACAACAAGGTTTTGATTTACAGTTAGTGTCTATTCCTGCTGATAAATTGAATGAAATTGCCAAGAGCAAAACTTATTTCACAGCAATGTCTATTCCAAAAGGTACTTATGGCAATGCAGAAGATATTCCTACTGCTGCAATTATGAATGCCTTAGTCGTGCGTAAAGATTTATCAGAAAATGATGTATATTTATTAACCAAATCATTATTTGATAATTTGGAAGGTTTAAAAACTTCACATCAAGCAGTGAAAGATATTTCGGTGGAAAATGCACAGGAAAATCTTGTTGCACCATTGCACGCAGGGGCAAAACGTTATTTTGATGAAGTGGCAAAAGCTGGCAATAAACCTGCCGATGATACAGCACCTGCAGACCAAGCAAGTGAAAAGTCTGCTGATGACAAAGCACCTGCTAATCAAGCAACAGAACAACTAGCATCAACAGACAAGCCAGCAGAAAAAACTGAAGAAAAATCAGCACCTGCTAAATAATTTACATTATTCCACATGAATGTGGCTAATGCGTCAAATATCGCACAAAATAATCATTTTCGGTGGTTGTTTTGTGCGTTTTTTATACTTGGTTTATTTTTAATGGGATATGGCTTGCTACCAACATCTCATCTATTGATACAGGCTCAACATCAACAATGTTACTGGGCAGAGCAAGGTTTTACCCTAAAATGGCGACATTCGGTTGAAAAACAAGCATGGCAAGAAGTGTATCAACAGCAAAATCATCAGATTGTTTTAATTAAAACATTTATGCAAACTTTTGGTGCAGGTGTACCCAGTCAAGGTAGTACGATTTCTGCACCAGATGGCTATGTCGGTTTTCGTAGCAATGTGGCATTCTCTAAAATTAACTGGGTCGTCTCACGAAATATGCAAGGTGAAATTTGGGGAGAAAACATTAAACTTCCTATTTATCAATATGTTGATGATTATACTGTGGTTCATATTCAATTAAAACAACAACCAAGATTATTTTGGCTTTTTACGGAGCGGTGTGATGAAAAATACTGAACACGATACAAAACATGAACAACCGCCTATCGCTCAAAATATCGACACAAGCGAAGCGGTCAGTGCTGACAAAGCACAAGAAATTTTAGAAAAATTTGATAGAGAATCGGTAACTCGTAATCCCATCAACCATATTGCCAAATGGGTGATTGCAGTGATTGCGATGTTGTATTCTATTTTTCATATTTATATCACTTTTAATCCAATGCCTGAAATTGTACAACGTTCTGTTCACGTTGCGGTGGGTGTCGGCTTGATTTTTGTCATTTATCCAATGACTAAAAAGAGTAGCCGTAAAACGGTGGCATGGTATGATTGGCTATTGATGTTATTAGCCTTCTCTACTGCAGGTTATTTAATTTTACAATATCAAGAGATTATGACGGTTCGTGGTGGTATTCCAAATCAAATCGATATTGCCTTTGCGATACTCACTACAATTTTGATTTTGGAAAGTGCCAGACGAATTACAGGGTGGATATTGCCCATATTTGCCATGATTTTTTTGGCTTATCCATTTATTAGCCATTTAGGATTTATGCCTGACCGTTTATTAACTCGTCCATACGATTTAGGCGATATTTTTGGACAACTTTACCTGAAAACTGAAGGGTTCTATTCCACAGCAATTGGTGCATCGGCAACATTTATTTTCTTATTTATTTTGTTTGGTGCATTTTTATCACGTTCGGGCATGGGACAATTATTCAACGATTTAGCCTTAGCATTGGCAGGACATAAACAAGGTGGACCTGCAAAAGTTGCTGTCATTTCGAGTGGTTTTATGGGCAGTATTAACGGTGCTGCGGTGGCAAACGTGGTCGGTACAGGTGCGTTTACCATTCCACTGATGAAAAAGATTGGTTATGACAAAAACTTTGCTGGTGCAGTTGAAGCCAGTGCATCAGTTGGTGGACAAATTCTACCACCTATCATGGGAGCAGCCGCTTTTATTATGGCAGAAACCACTGGGGTAAAATATGGCACAATTGCATTAGCCGCTTTATTACCTGCATTATTGTACTATTTAGGCGTGATTGCTCAGGTGCATTTCCGTGCAGGCAAGCAAAATTTAACAGGTATTCCAAAAGCGGATTTACCACGCATTAAAGAAGTGTTGAAAGCTCGTGGACATATGTTATTGCCGATTGTGGCTTTGGTGTATTTCTTAGGTAAAGGCATGCCTGTAGCGTATGCAGCTGTTTATACTATTGGTTTTACTGTGGTGATTAGCTGGTTGCGTGCGGAAACACGCATGGGCTTTAAAGATATTTTATTAGCTTTGGAAGATGGTGCAAAACAATCATTATCGGTAATGGCAGCTTGTGTGGTGGTTGGTATTGTGATTGGCGTGGTCAATTTAACCAGTTTTGGTACGGTGATGACATCATCAATTGTTACACTTGGTGCAGGTTCATTATTTTTCACTCTATTTTTAACCATGTTAGCATCAATGGTTCTTGGCATGGGCTTACCATCTATTCCTGCTTATATTATCACCGCTACGATGGCAGCACCTGCCTTAGCTGATTTTGGCGTACCGATTTTAGTAGCACATTTATTTGTATTTTACTTTGGTATTTTTGCTAATATTACACCACCTGTCGCCCTAGCAGCCTTTGCAGGAGCGGGTATTGCAGGGGGCGACCCAATGAAAACAGGTTGGCAATCGCTGAAATTAGCATTGGCAGGATTTATTGTTCCATTTATGTTTGTCTATAATCCAACCATGTTGATGATTGATATTACTGATGTAGCGGTAACAGCGAAAACCTTCCCATTACCTGCATGGCAAAGTATTGTGATGGTGAGTATTACATCAATTATTGGGGTATTGGCATTATCATCAGCAGTGGAAGGTTATTTTAAAACGCATATTCCAATGTGGCAACGTGTGATTTTAGCAGGTGGTGCATTTTGTTTGATTGTCCCAGAAATGATGACTGATATTATTGGACTGGTGATAGTTGCTGTTATGGTAGTGATGAACATTAAAGCGAGTAAAAAAGCTGTACAAGTTTAATCGTATATTATGATTAGAATAAGCCCAAAAATTCGTTTTTGGGTTTATTTTTTAAGAGTTAGCTTTTTAGCAAAAATGATACAGTTCATAATAGCATATCAGATAAAATACAAAAAATTTAATTTTCTATTTTTGCTGAAAATCAAGGTGAATTGTGCGAGTTTTATTAGTTGAAGATGACCCGATGATTGCACAAGCAATGACAGATAGCTTAAAAGATGCACATTATGTAGTGGATTGGGTTGATGATGGTTTAAAGGCGTGTCATAGTGTAGATAGCCAACCTTATGATTTCATTTTGCTTGATTTGGGTTTACCTAAAAAAAGTGGTTTAGATGTGTTGAAACATATTCGCCATCAACATCAAACCCCAGTACTGATTGCGACTGCACAAGATGATATTCACAGCCGTATTCAAGGGCTTGATTTAGGTGCTGATGATTATATTGTCAAACCTTTTGATTTTAATGAACTTTTAGCCCGTATGCGTGCTATTTTACGCCGTCATCATCATACAACAACACAATTAGGCAATGATAAAATTAGTTTAAATAGTGAAACTTATCAGGTAAAAATTTTGGCAACAGGTCAATATATCAATTTATCTAACCGAGAATTTTCTGTGTTACAAGCCTTACTAATGCGACCCAATGTCATTTTATCACGTAGTGAATTAGAAGATAAAGTCTATGCATGGGGGGAAGAAGTGGAAAGTAATGCGATAGATTATCTAATTTATGTCTTACGTAAAAAATTAGGTAGTGATATCATTAAAAATATTCGTGGCGTGGGGTGGACGATTCCATCATGACTGAAATCCAACATAATCCATCATTACAATGGAAACTGATACGCTGGTTAATGATTGCGACAACTGTGATTGCGACTTTAGCAGGAGGTGTATCTTTTTGGCAGAGTTATCAAATTGGTTTAGATTATCAAGATGATTTGTTACGCCAAACCGCAGCATTGATTAATCCGCAGATACAAAAAAATGTGGATATTCAAAGTGATGTAGAAATTTATGTGCGTGAATTAGGTAATTATTTAAAAGATGGGCAATTACCGATGAGTATGCGTGATGGTTTCCATGATCTGCAATTTCAACAAGAAAATTACCGTGTTTATGTCTATACTTACCCAACAGGGGAACGTGTGGCATTTTCCCAAAAAACTGAATTTCGTGATGATTTAGCTTTTACAGGAGCATGGGCGACCGCATTGCCATTACTCTTGCTCATACCTATTTTAATATTAATTTGTATTTTTATTATTCGTCAAGTATTTAAACCTGTACAACAGCTTGCACAGGATATTCAACATCGCCAACAAGATTTACAACCCTTATCTACACAAAATTTACCTCGAGAAATTGTCTATTTTATTCATCAAATCAATTTGTTACTTTCTCGTGTACAATTAGCGGTACAGCAACAACAACGTTTTATTGCTGATGCAGCACATGAATTACGTTCACCTTTAACTGCATTATCGTTGCAAGCAGAACGTTTAGCTCAAACTGATTTAAATGATGATAGTCGTGAACGTTTGGCTGTATTACAGCAAAGTATTCAACGTCATCGCCATTTACTTGAACAACTGTTAAGTTTAGCTAAAAATCAATCACAACATATTGACAATAAACAACAAATTTCTGTTATGGAAATCTATCAACAAGTCATACAGCTTTTGTATCCTTTAGCGGAACAAAAACACATCGATTTAGGCATTCGTGATAGCCAAGATGTACAGATTTTGGCTGAACAGACTGCATTATTTACCTTGTTAAAAAATTTAGTGGATAATGCGATTCGTTATATTCCTGAATATGGGCAAATTGATTTAGCAATAGAGCAACAGCAAGATAATATTCTTTTGATTGTAGAAGATAATGGGCAGGGTATTGCTCCAGAACAGCGAGAGCGTGTATTTGATGCGTTTTACCGTGTGTTGGGAACTCAAGTGGTTGGTTCTGGTTTGGGTTTGTCAATTGTAAAAAGCATTGCTGATAAAATGGGCTGGCAATTAGTTTTAAAAGACAGTATGATATTTGCGAGTGGTTTGCGTGTTGAAGTAAAAATTAAAGGTTGAATATGAATGGTTTTTTATTAACAGGTTGTTTGGTCATTATGATTGCATTGATGATGGTTGTACAACGTTGGGTATTTCCTTATTTTGGTATTGAAAATAATAAATCGAGCCGTGCGGTAATGTGTTTTATCGTGATTGCAGGGGCTTTGGCGATGCAAGAATGGGCATTGCAGTAAATGATTAAATATTTTTCAGCTCTTGTGTTTATGTCTTTAAATAATTTTACTTTTCCAAATTTCACGTTATAATGTTCAAAACTAACACAATTTTTAGGAAAATCACAATGCGTTTAGACATTCCCCCACATATCGAACAAGCTATGCTTTATCATGCCCATCAACAAGGTGTGTCAGTTGAAACTGTTGCTATGCAAGCTTTAGAACAGCATTTTCGTCAGGAACGCCCTTTTAATTTTGATTTAGATGAAATGAAACAAGCGGTTGAAAGTGGTTTTGTTGAAATGCCTGATTGGGCAAAAAAAGATTTTGTAAGTTTTCAGCGTTGGTTACAGCAGAATATGACATGAAAGTTGATTTTAGCTGAAGTTTTGCTCAAAAAATTGTTCATTTCCCCAATACTGACCAAGAAAAAATCTTTGAGTTTATTGAGCATATTGAAAAATACGGTTTTGATGGCTTAAAAGGGCGTAACAAATCATCGGACAATGTACCTAAAGATGACCCAAATTGGTCAGCAAAAGTGAGTTATGCCCACCAATATTGCTTATGGCATTATCACATTGGCATACCGTTTTATGAAATGGCATATAATGGAGAGCAAGTGAGTGAATATATTTTGCATTATATGCGATTTGACGATAGCATTAAATTAGTTGCTTTATCCTATCATCCGCCTTTTGAATTGCCTACATTGGCAGAAATGGTTTAAATAAATCCTTAAAATATCCACAAAACGCGAAATAACTCACAAAAAATACATAATATTTTCATTAAAAAGATTAAAAAATAATCTTTTAGAATGGGAAAAGAGAAATATAGTGTAATTACCTAAAAAAGATACGATAGTTAAAAACAAAATAGTAGAGTTTCAATACAATTAACGTTCCATACTTTTCTTAGATACTTAATCCATGACCATAATTTTTCTATAGGATTAAAATCAGGACTATAGGGTGAAAGCCATAGAATTTGATGTCCTGCTTGTTCTAAAGCAGTCTGAATATCTTTTTTTTATGAAAAGGTGCATTATCCATCACAACAACACTATTTGCAGGTAATTCAGGAATTAACTGCTGTATAACCCAAGCATAGAAAACATCAGCAGTAATTGAACAATCAAATACACTTAATGCAAAGGGAGTTTGTCCACAAATTGCACCAATCACATTCTTTTGCTTAACGCTAAAAGTCCCTTTTTCTTGATAGGTTTGACCCTTGGGTGCATAAACGTGTGGTCGATTATCTTCTATCTTAAATCCACTTTCATCAATATAAACAATAGGATATAAACACTTTTCATAAATTGAAAGTAACTCTAAATATTCTTGACGCTTTACTTCATCAGCTTGTTTCGGAATGAAGGATTTTTTTTCGAGTAATACCCAAGCGTTTTAACGCCTTACATATACCAGCTTGTGAGCAATTTAGACGAGAAGCTCTTTCCCATTGATAAGCATCTGGATAATCTTTAATGTCTTGCAAAAGCTGTTCATCTTGAATCGTTCTTGGTTTTCTATCATGCGTTTCTTTAATATCTATACACTGTTTCCAACTATACAAAGTGTAAATACTTATATTGTATTTTTTAGCAACTTGACGGAAAGAACTGGTTTCAAGTTCAGCAAGAATTTTTTTTACGCATAGACATTGGATACGTCATCATTAAATACCTGTATTGATTTTTATGTTATTATACTATATATTTTTAATAGGATAAAAAATAATCAAATATAGATTACATGATGAAATTATTGATAACATATATTAACATTGTTTAAAGTGTGGAATTGCATTGATTTTCAGTAACTGACAAAAATTGACATCTTTACCATAAAACAATTAATTATAATTGTGATGGAAATCACATAATAAAAATAAAAAATATATAAATCAATAATTTATGAAATTAATTTTAAGGTGGTTGCATACTGACAAAAATATGGCATAATACGCACATACCGCGATAAATCGCAAATCTAATCACAATTTTTTGGAGTTATAGTATGAATACTATGCAAAAAGGTTTTACCTTAATCGAATTAATGATCGTAATCGCTATTATCGGTATCTTAGCTGCGATTGCTTTACCAGCTTACCAAGACTACATCGCTCGTACACAAATGACTGAAGCAATGAACCTAGCTGGTGGTCAAAAGTCAGCAGTAACTGAATTCCATGCTGACAAAGGTGCATTCCCTACTTCTAACTTAGAAGCCGGTATTGCAGCAGCAAGTAACATTAAAGGTAAATATGTTGCTAGTGTTGGGATTGGTGCTAGCGGTGTTATCACTGCAACTATGCAATCTGCTAATATCTCTAAAGATATTCAAGGTAAGACACTTACTTTGACCCCAACTGCATTGACTTCTGCTTCTGGTTCTTATGAGTGGAAATGTGCTTCTAACGCTTCTAACAAGTTCCTTCCAGCAACTTGTCGCTCTTAATCTAATTTGAAGAGACAAAACCAGCCTAGCCTAACAACTAGGCTGGTTTTATTTAGTATTTATAAAACATTTATGTTAAAATAATTATCATAGGAATTATTTTTTAAAGATTAGAGTATTTTATGAGTGATGTCAACTACCTGCTTGAAAAGTTGCAGTATTGGTTAAAGTGGAGTATTTTATCAGCATTATTGGTACTATTTGTCCATTTTAATTTTTTTCCTATACAGAATTCTGTTCCCATGAGTGAATATACTTTTTGGGATTGGATGAATAAAATTGGTGTTAGGCTTGGCATTGCGGGTCTGATTTTGGCATTGGCTTTCCCGAAGTATTTTAATCAAAAAATAGCTATTTCTTGCTTTGGTTTTGGTTTTTTAATCTACTTGGTGTTGTTATGGCTTGGTTCTGATGAATTATATAGGCTGGCCAGCGGTGACTTTGCGTCGCTTTTAGCGCCGTTGGGTGTCTTTGTCCTATCTGCGGTTTTGGTTCAATTTTTTAAGCATAAAAATAAAGCATTATTACAACTTTATATTTACTTGTCTTTATTTGTGATTTTTTTAGGTATCTCCACCAATGCAGCTTTAGAGATTGTACATTTTGCTCGTCCAGCGACCTATGATGTGATTGCTTATAAAATAGATGAGGCTTATTTTGGTACTCGTCATTGGTTGGTGATGTTATTTGATGGCGGGGCTGAGTGGTTTAAAGCATTGATTTTAACAGTCTATGGTATGTTAAGCCTTTGCTTGTTTATGTTTTTTGGCTTGGTTATTCGAGATGGCGGGGCAAAAAAATATAATATTGTCAGAACCATTGTAGTACCATTTGGTGTGGCATTTGTTTGTTACATGATTGTTCCTATTTCTGGTCCTATTTATGCGTTTAGTGAGATTCAGTTGTTGGGTGCTATGCCGCTTGCCAGTGAATTTCTTGCTAAAACTGAAATTATCCCGCCAGCACCTAGAAACGGCATGCCGTCCATGCATTTTACAGGTGCGTTTATGATTTGGCTGTTGGCAGCAACCTTACGCAAAAAGCTTTATTTTTATTTAACCACCTTTTTCTTGGCTTTGACGGTGATTGCAACCTTGGGGACGGGTGAGCATTATGTCGTTGATTTGATTGTGGCGATGCCATTCGCCATTGCATTGAGCTTGGTTTTGATTTCGCCACGGGGTTGGTTTGCCAAAAAATCAACAAGAATTCTGTGGAGTTTGGCGGCTGCAACTTTTGTTTTTTGGATGATTTCTATTGTTGCTATGCCTGGGTGGTTGTCAGATAACTTGTGGTTCGTGCGTTTGCTGTCGCTTTGGAGCATTGGTGTTTGGGTTTATTTAACCGCTTTTTATCTAAAACTAGTATGGAAAGCACCAGTTGCTGAACAGCAGTATGATGCCACATTAGCTGATGCCCAGTCCGCTCAGCAAACTAAAAAATTGGCTCATTATCCAAAATGGGTGGTTGGTGCTTTTGTAACCTCTGGTTTTGCAGGATTATTATACGAAGTTGTTTATGCAAAATCTTTGGCAATTACCTTTGGTAGTACATCATTAGCATCTTATACTGTTCTTGTTACTTATATGGGCGGTATGGCACTTGGTGCTTGGATTGGCGGTATTTTTGCCGATAAAGTCAAAAAACCGTTGATGTACTATATTGGTATTGAAGCGATTATTGGTTTATATGCAGTATTAACACCAACGTTCTTCAAACTGATTCAATGGGTCTATTTATCGATGGTTGGGGATTTGTCTCCAGATGCACCGATTTTAACCGCAGTTCGTGTGGGACTAGGGGCACTGGTGCTAGGGATTCCAACCATTTTGATGGGTGCGACCGTTCCATTTATGTTTAAATACTTAAAAACCTTTGGTGTAACCACAGAGTCCGCTGTGAGCAAGTTGTATAGTGCCAATGTGGTTGGTGCGGCTGCTGGTTCATTGATTGGTGCGTATGTGATTTTACCAACATTAGGACGGATTGGGGCGACCAATTTAGCGGCAGCAATTAGCTTATTACTTGCCTTGTATGTGCTAGACCAAGTGAAAAAGTTGGGTGAACAAAGCATTGTTGAAGATAATCAAGAAACTGCGAGTACAACAAAAACGACGGTGAGCAAAGCTATCGGTATTTCTGCGTTACTGATTTTAACCATTGGCGGTGCAATTACGCTTGGCTTGGAAGTTGTTTCTATTCATATGCTCGCAGTAGTTGCAGGAAACAGTGTCTATGCCTTTGGTTTGATGTTGGCAACTTTTTTGGCGGGTTTGAGTATGGGCTCAATCGCAGGCGAAAAAATTCTAAAATATATCAGCAATCGCTATACCATTGTGCTGGCTCAATGTGGTGTCTGTATTTCTATTATTGTTACCGCATTCTTTTGGGATAAAGTTCCTGATTATTTTGCCAGTTTTGGTGTCATGGCACAGTTTCATACTTTTGATTTTACTGCTCGTGAGATTATTCGTGGGGCGGTATGTGCGATTGCGATGTTCCCTGCAGCGTTCTTTATTGGGATTAACTATCCTGCAAGCATGTCATTGGCATCGGATTGGTTATCCAATAAAGGCGAAGCCAAAGCGGTGGGGATTGCCAGTGCCTTAAATACCTTTGGTAATATTTCAGGCGTGTTGATTATTGCATTTTATGCCTTGCCGACTTTTGGTTCAAACCGTGTGTTTTTTGGGTTGGCATTGTTGGCATTTGCTTTGGCGGTGTTGATGTTTGTTGTTGATAATAAATCTATCAATGTGAAAAATGTAGGTTTCCAAGCTGGTATAGCAAGTTTAGTCGCAAGTTTTGCTTTATTTTTTGCTTATCCAAAACAGTGGGATTTTAACCGCTTATCGCAAGGGGCGAATGTTTATTTTGCACCGTCTTATTGGGGAGAAGTGATTGATTATACGGAAAGTATTACAGGCGGAATAACTTCAGTGGCTAAAGACCCAAATAGTGAAAATTTAACATTATTGACCAATGGTAAGTTTCAGGGCAATAATACAGGTGAAATTGAAGCTCAAGAATCAATCGCTTTAATTCCATTATTGCACACTGATAAGCGTGATAGTACCCTAGTGATTGGTTATGGTACAGGTATGTCAGCTCGGGTATTGCACGACCAACATTTTAAAGTATTGGATGTGGTTGAATTGGCAAAGGATATTGTTACGATTGCGGATAAATATTTCCCAGAAAATAATATGGGAGTATCCTCAAAACCTAATGTCAATATGTATTATACAGATGGTCGTAATTATCTTTTGACTCAAGATAAAAAATACGATTTAATCAGTATGGAGATTAGTAGTATTTGGTTTGCAGGGGCGGCAAATTTATATAACAAAGAGTTTTATCAGCTTGCCAAAAAACGCTTGCATGATGATGGCATTTTGCAGCAATGGGTTCAGCTCCATCATATTTACCCACAGGATTTAGTTTATATTTTAAATACTGTACGTTCAGAATTTGAATATGTGTGGCTGTATGAATCGGGTGGACAGGGGATTATTGTGGCATCAAATTCTCCTGAAGCAACCAATTATCATGTATTGAAACCGCCTTATCATGATATGACGGCTGAAGCCTTAAAAGAGCGTTCTGATGATTTGGCTCGCCGACAAATTTTGACACCAAAAGGTATCAATAATTTGGCAAAAACCTTTGACCCAACTTTACGCCGTATTATCTCAACCGATAATAACTTAAAGTTGGAGTATTCAACGCCAAAAGGTAATGCAATTGTTGCTGATGATACTGTGATTAGAAATATTGAGTTTTTACATCAATTTGAATTGCAGGAGTAAAAGATTGAAAATGATGTGCATTTGTATATGTAATACAAATGCACATTTGTTTTAATGTGAGCTTGTTATGATAAAATCATTTCGTTTGCGTTATTTTTTTGGGCATTTATTGATTTCATTATTGATTGCCTTGGTAAGTCTATATTTGGTATTTTTTGTATGGTATCCAGCACCTTTTGATGTGGCTGTTGGTGTAGAGCAGATTATTTTAATTATGCTTGGTATTGACGTTACGCTTGGACCGCTCTTGACTTTAGTGCTTGCTAAAGAAGGCAAAAAGGGGCTTAAATTTGATTTGGTAGTGATTGCGATCGTACAGTTATTAGCATTATTTTATGGTTTATATAGTGTGGAAAAGGGTCGCCCTGTGTGGGTGGCGTTTGACCATAGTCGTTTTGAACTGGTACAAAAATTTATGATTGACCGAGAGAAGGACAAAGATGTCAAGGTGCCACCTGCTTATCAAAAGGAGGGCTTTGGCTCGCCATCTTGGGTGTCGGTTCGCCCACCCAAAGATAGGGAGGAGCAAGATGATTGGATGTTTTATGAGCTAGAGACAGGCACTTCGCCTGCTATGCGACCTGCTTTATATGCACCGCTGTCTGAGAATATGGATAGGGTAATTAAAGAAAAATTGCCATTATCGGATTTAAATAAGTTTAATAATAAACCTGTGGTTGAGCCAATTTTAGCAAAATATCCGAATGTAGATGGATTCCTACCAATGCGAACTAGTGAAGTGGATATGGTGGTGTTAGTGGATAGTAAAGATAAAAGTTTTATGAAGGTGGTGGATTTAAGACCGTGGTAAAATAATATTATCGCTTTTTTCTCCCCCCATTCTATGTTAAAATTTAACCTTAACGAAATTGTGGACATTTTAAATTATGAGTAAAGCTCTTTCAACCGTTGTTGCCATCGCTCTTGGCGGTTTAGCCTTAGCCCCTGTGATTTATTCAGCTCAAAATCCTGCTCCTGTTTCTGAAAAAATTGAACAGGTAAAATTAGACCAAAATTCATCTAATTTACAAAAAATTAGCTATATGCTGGGTTATGCTTTAGGACAGCAAACACCACCAGAAGCAGATATGCCCGCATTAATTGCTGGTCAGAAAGATGCACGTGAAGGTAAACAACCTATTTTTACCAATGAAGAAATGGCAGCTGCACTTGAAGCATATAACAAAGAACTTGCTGAACAAGAAATGAATAAACAAGCAAAAGATGCTGAACCTGTTGATGCAAAAGGCTATGTAGCTGAACAAGCAAAATTTTTAGCAGAAAATGCTAAAAAAGAAGGTGTGAAAACAACCACTTCTGGCTTGCAATATAAAGTAATTCAAGAAGGTACAGGTAAGCAAGCAACACCAGAATCAACGGTTACAGTACACTATACGGGTAAAACGATTGATGGTAATATTTTTGATAGTTCGGTACAACGTAAAGAGCCTGCAACATTCCCGTTAAATAAAGTTATTAAAGGTTGGACGGAAGGAGTGTCTTTAATGAAAGAAGGCTCAAAATTTGAGTTTTATATTCCTGCCGAATTGGCTTATGCAAGTCAGGAACGTCCTGGTATTCCAGCAAATAGTGCTTTAATCTTTGAAGTTGAATTATTAAAAGTTGAATAATTTGGCTTTATCAAATAAACCTGTTTATGTCATATAAACAGGTTTATTTTTGCACAGATTTAGGCTATTCAAATGAACGAAAATAATTTAAACTAGAGTAACTTGTTCATATTTAATATATCATTATACACGGGAACGAACTTAATGAAATTATTAGCATCTTCTATTTTAGTTTTGAGTTTGTCTAGTTCAATGGCGATGGCTCAAATTAGCGAAAAAAGTACATTTCAAGATAAATTTTCTTATAGTTATGGTTATACTTTAGCCAAAACACAAGAAAAAATCTTACCAACTGTTAATGTGAAAATCGCATTACAGGCTTTTCAAGATTATGCGACAGGCAAGAAAGCTAAGTTATCTGATGAAGAAATGCATCAAATTTTAACACATATGGTAAATCAAGAAAAATCTAAACCATTATTGGAGCTTTTCGCCGAAATTGAACAAAATAATCAAGTAGGACAAAAATTTTTAAAAGAAAATGGCAAAAAACGTGAAGTACAGCGTTTAAAATCAGGCTTACAAGTACAATGGCTTGAATCGGTGGCAAAAAAGAAAGTAAATCAAATGAATGATTATCAACAAGTTAGTATTCGCTATGAAGGGCGTTTAATTGATGGAACAATTTTTGATAGCTCTATTGCTCGCAATGAAGTTAAAAAATTTGAAATGACACAATTAATTAGCGGTTTACAACAAGGTATTAACTTAATGTCGGTAGGGGAAAAAGCCCGTTTCTTTATTCCTGCCCATTTAGCTTATGGCGATATTGGTGCAGGTGTTATTCCAAGTGCATCGGTATTAATTTTTGATGTGGAATTGGTAGAAGTGCATTAAAATGAATGTGTTAGTCAATTCATATTTGAAAAGTAGGGGCGTATCACATACGCCCAAATAATTGATTTTACAAAGGGTTTATGTAATAAACCCCTACATTTATAGTATTGTTTTGATATAAATCGACTATAATTAATGAAAAATAAAGGCTTATCAATTTGATAGGCCTTTTATTTTGGTGATGAAAAATGATTATTTTTTCTCTAGCATAGGATGTGGATGTTTCATATTTTGTTTATCTTTGTCTGGTTGAATCATGACTTGGCAAGTACCTTCAAGCGTTTTACCATTTAAACTGATAGATGTTGTTTGTCCAACTTTATTTGCACACGCTTGTTGTACTTGTGTGTCAAATGCTTGACGTTGCTGTTGCATTTCTATACGTTTTTTCTCATGGTCTGCACGTTCTGCTTCACTCATTTGACTTGGGTGTTTCATTTTTTTGTCAAATTTGTCTTTATCGCCAAATAATATTTTTTTACCATCTTTATCATTTGGCTTAAACTTAACTGCACATATACCTTGCATGGTTTTATTATCAATCGTGAAATTTACGGTTTGACCAATTTTACCTGCACATACTTGTTGTACTTGAGTATCAAATGCTTTGCGTTGTTCTTCAGTCATGCGTGGATGTTTATCGTGTTTCATACCACGTTTATCATGATGAGTATGATGTTCGCTGTGATGTTTTGGAGCTTGATAGTGTTGAGTATTCGATTGGCAAGCAACTAAACCTAAAGATGCAACTGCCGTACAAGCAATTACGATTTTGTTTAATGTTTTCATAGGAGATGACCTTAAAAAAATAAAATAAAATAAACGTAAAGTTTTTCAATGTTATAAATAATACACAACTAAGATGGAGAAATAATGTGTGATTTTTACCTAAAATGTTTAGTACAATACAACATATCGTAGAAATTAAGAATATTGCTTGTGAAAGTTCGTATCCCTATCGCATTACGTTTATTTATTTTTGTGGTCTTTACTTCAGTATTGATTATTACCGCAAGTTTAATCGGTCAGCATTATCAAATGCAGAAAAATTTTGCACGCTATGTGGCTGATGTAGAAATGCAAAAATTAGACCATCTGATTGAGATACTTGAAAGTATTTATCATCTTTATGGTGATTGGGGAAATGCGATTCAAGCACAAATTGATATGGTTGAAGGGCAACCAGACCCAGAAGATTATGACCGTTTATCGCATTGGTGGTTACGCCGTCAATATGATATTGCACTGCAACAGCTGATGTTTAAAGAGCAAACTGCTCAACAACTGGCGGGACAAATTCATCAACGTGAACAGCGAATAGCGATAGGTAGCTATAATCGAGATAAAGAACAATTTATTGGTAAATTAAGCCCTCAAGAATATGAAGCGTTAAAGGATAATTTACCATCAGAATACAATCCATTTGAAGGTTTAAATTTTCCCTTGCGTGATAGCATTGGTTTACCAAGTGAAAAGCCACCAATGATTGTTGAACCTCAACAAAATGGAACAGAAACACAGCCGACAACTGTGGAAGCCGATGATAAAGTTAAAGCCATTACAGATTCTGCAAATGATGGTTTAATTACCGCAGACCCTGCACAGTTTGATGTTTGGGCAAAAAATCGTAAAACCTTTATTTTTATTCCTGATCGTTTGGGTTTAAGTTCACGTTTATCATTATATAATAAAGATTGGCAGTTTGTGGTAGGTGATCCATCGCCAGCGGGGGAAGTGTCTTATCGTCCATTAAAAGTTGATGGTCAAGTCATTGGTTATTTAGGTTTAAAAGCAACTTTAGAGCAAAAAGATGCATTAAGTATTAACTTTTTTGATAATCAACAACGCTATTTATGGTCGATTTATGCTTTGGCAATTATTGCCAGTTTAATTATTTCGTTATTATTGGCAGAATATTTTAAACGTCCTATCCAACGATTATTATTGGCAACACGAGAGTTAAGTCAAGGCAATTATCAATATCAAGTGAATATTAAACGTCATGATGAATTGGGAGATTTATCTAATACGGTCAATCGTTTAGCAGAAATTTTACATCAACATGAACAGTCTCGTAAGCAATGGGTAGCAGACACATCACATGAATTAAAAACACCTTTAGCAGTTTTACAAGCACAAATTGAAGCAATGCAAGATGGTATTCGTCAGGCAACACCAGAACATTTAGAAGCTATGCAACGTCAAGTGCAAAGCTTGAAAAAATTAACACAAGATTTGGCAGATTTAGCACAGGCAGATGTACAACAATTAAGCCATTATCCAAGTGAAGTGTCAGTGTGGCAAGTGGTGCTACAAGAGGTTGAACAATTCCGTCCTAAATTTGAACAAGCTGATTTAAGCATAGAAATCAATGGTATAGATACTATTGCTTATGTTGATGCAGAGCGTTTTAAACAAATTATTGTTAATTTATTGCAAAATTCGATTCGTTATACCACAGCAGGCGGAAAAATACATATTCATAGTGAGTTGCATCAACAACAATGGCTATTATTTGTTGATGATAGTCCATTAGGTTTGACTGATGAGCAATTGCAACGTTTGGGTGAGCGTTTTTATCGTGTTGATGATTCTCGTACTCGTAGTACAGGTGGTACAGGCTTAGGCTTGGCATTGTGTGTGCGTATTGCTCAAATGTTGGGAGGAGAATTAAAATTTGACCATTCACCATTAGGTGGTTTACGCTGTTGCTTAAGTTTACCTGTGCTTAAAAAATAGTTTACTAGGCAATGATGGTAAATTAGTCTATAATGGAAGTTAGGAGAATTGGTGATGACAACATTTAGTAAAATTTTTCCAATCTATCGTTATAATGATGTTTTTGGGAAAAAAACAACGATTCAAAAAATCACCGTTGATGAATTTATGGATTATATACAAAAAAATCCCCATCAACGTGTTGAGTTGATTAATGGTACAATCCTACCGATGACAGGTGGGACATCAAATCATAGTCTGATTGCTTCGAACTGTTTAGATGTAAAGTTTTTTTTACGTAAAAATAAACCAAATTGTAAAGTTTATACCAGCGATTTTGGCGTTCAAACGGCAGAATATCAGGTGCGTTATCCTGATTTTTGTATTGCTTGCGGTATTGATGGTGAGGCGACTTATACATCAAGTCCTATTATTGTTGGCGAAGTTTTATCCAAGAGTAATAGCAAAAAAGAGATTATGAACAAAATTGATGAATATAAAAATCTGCATTCTGTACAAGAAATTGTGCTAATTTCGCAAAATCGTAAACACGTTACCATTCATCGCAGAGGACATTTCTTTGGTTGGAGTCAAGAAACCTATACGCATGGTATGGTAGAATATCAATCCATTGGCTATTCTTTTGATATAGAAGAATTGTATATAGATGTTGATTTTAATGCAAATTAACATCAAAAATAGTTAGAGAAAACGTCATTTTCAACTTATAGTCAGTTATTGATTTTATGTAGGGGCGAATGATTATTCGCCCGTACAAAATTAAATATTTTAAATCATATCAATATATTATGATTTTAAGTTGAGTACGGGGTTAGAGAAATCGATATGAAACATATTTTACTTCTTGAAGATGAAGTTGAGTTAGCTAATTTGGTTAAAGATTATTTAGAAGCGGCTGGTTTTGAAGTGAGCTTATATCATGATGGTTTAGATGCTTATAATAGCTTTCTACAACGTAAACCGCATTTGATGGTGATGGATTTAATGGTACCACGTATGGACGGTTTAACCATTTGCCGTAAAGTGCGTGAGCAATCAGATGTACCGATTATTTTAGTAACGGCGATGACGGAAGAAATTGACCGTGTTTTAGGCTTAAATATGGGGGCAGATGATTATGTGTGTAAGCCATTTAGCCCTAAAGAATTGGTCGCTCGTGTACAAGCGGTATTACGTCGATTGGAGCGTAAAGTTGAACCAGAAAGTAATGAATTATTCCGTGTGGATAGCATTCAACAGCGTATTTGGTATAAGCAAAAAGCACTTAATTTAACGCCAACTGAATACCGTTTATTGGAATTATTTCTAACCCATGTTGGGCAAGTGTATTCACGTTCGCAGTTATTAGATAATATTAATCCTGATAATTATGATGTAGCTGACCGTGTGATTGATAGCCATATCAAAAATTTACGCCGTAAAATTATGGATGTAACTGAGGAAGATACGCCACATGAATGGATTCAAGCAGTATATGGTGTGGGCTACCGTTTTGAGTACGTGTAATAGATGTCATTTTATGACAGTAAGTTACATAATATTTACTTAAAAGTATGTCTCACTTATCACTTTTTAAGCTTTAAAGAGAGTTAGACATACTTTCAATTCTTGTTTTTTGTTAATTTGATATATTTAAATGTTGTATTTTGTAATAATCACATAAAGATATATTTAAAATACATCTTTAGCTAATCTTAACATAAATTTTAATACATTTACTTATAGTAAATGATTGATTTTTATATTAAATAAAGATTATATTGTATATTTATTTAAATATTTGATTTAAAACAAACTAAATTGGTCTGTTTTTATGGAAGGCTGTGTTTGATTAATATAAAATTACAATTCAAATTATCGATTATGATTGAGTTACGATATAAAAAAACTAATAGATGATACTACATGGAATATTCTTATAAAAAATATGAAATAAAATTATTATAAATCAATATCTTATATTATTGTTTCAAATTGTTTTTATAAAATGTAGATTTTTAATATTTATGATAATCATGTTGTTGAAATGTGTAAAATGTATCTTAATGTTTTTTTTTTTTTTTTTTTGTAATTTTGTGCGTGGTGGCAAAAATTGACAGAATTGCATATTAAGTTAAATAGGAGTATTCTACACAAACGGAAAATGTTATGTATAGTATTGTTTAAAATACTATCAATAGACCAAGTAACTATTTTTACTATTACAACATAAATTTAAAATACTTTATGTATTTTGATAGTAAAAATTGATTAAATATCTTTAAAATTGTACTTATATTAAGTGGAGTTATAAATGCGTACCGATATGTTTCAGCAAATTTTAGATGATTTGAATAGCTCTTCTGCTGATGTTGAAGCCTCTGCTTTAATTTCTACTGATGGTTTGATGATTGCATCTGCTTTACCATCAGGCGTAGATGAAGACCGTGTAGGTGCAATGTCAGCAGCCTTATTATCACTAGGCGACCGTGCAGGTAGTGAATTGGGTCGTGGTTCTACTGACCGTATTTTGATTCAAGGCGAAAAAGGTTATGTCATTATGACCTCAGCAGGTAGTGAGGCAGTATTGACAATTTTAGCCAAACCAAATGCGAAATTAGGCTTAATCTTCTTAGACATTAAGCGTGCAGCAGAGGCTTTAGCGAAGTTACTATAATTAAATGGTCGCAGTTTGCGTCAATTTATTTGTTAAATTTAAACGTGATAGAGAAGCTAAATGAGTACTCAATTAGAAAATATGGCAAAACCAACTGGTGATGCAACAGAATATCAACTGACCTTTAATGATGGTACTACGCGTACGGTATATGATACTGGTGTAGAACGTCCTTATCCTGATGGTAAGTTAATCGTATCGCGTACAGATTTAAACGGTATCTTAACTCATGCCAATGATGCATTTGTTGAAATTAGTGGTTATAGTATTGATGAATTGATTGGTAAGCCACAGCACATTTTACGTCATCCAGATATGCCTGCTGCAGCTTTTGCTGATATGTGGAATACTATTCAACAACGCCAAAAATGGCATGGTTATGTAAAAAATTTATGTAAAGATGGTAGTCATTATTGGGTTTATGCAACAGTTGTACCAAATGTACGCCGTGGTGAAGTTGTAGGTTATACATCGGTTCGCCGTAAACCATCTCGTTCTAAGATTGAGCAAGCTGTAGCACAATACGCTGCGATGAAAGGAGCATAATCATGGCTTATAACTTTTTGATTGCCCCTGATTTCTCACCAGAACGTTTTGCAGGTTGGCATATGTTAAATACATTGCTACAAAAACGTTCAGATGTTGCAGTACATTTGGTTACTCCAGCATCTCATGCAGAGCAAGAAGCACTCATTGCAAAAGGTGAGGTTTCAGTTATTTATGCAAATCCGTTTGATGCATCAAAATTAGTTCGTGAACAAGGCTATCGTGCAATTGCACGTCCGATTGCTAAAGCAAATGAAATGGTCATTGCGTCATCAGCTAAAAGTGAAATCAAATCGCTTGATGATGTAAAAGCAGGTCAAACTGTAGCAATGGCGGATAACCAAGACGTATTACTAATAGGTATGCGTTTGTTGGAAGCTGTGGATGTAACAGAAGAAGACTTAAAATTTGATATTACTGAAACTTATCAAGCAGCGGCACGTCATGTGATTCAAGGTAAGGCAGATGTGGCTTTCTTTATTTCAGAAATTTATCATAGTTTGTCGAACTTAACTAAATCACAGCTGAATGTATTGATTGAAAGTGACTTAGCTGAAATTAGCCATGTTATTTTAGTTAAAGATAGTTTTGAAAAAGCCAATGAAATTGAGCAAGTGATTTTATCTTTACAAAATGATGATGAGGGTAAAGCGGTACTTGCTGAATTGGGTATGCCTCAAGGTTTTGAAGCAATGAGTGAAGAAGAAGCAGAATTTATGATTGATTTATTAGATACACTAGTGAATTAATTTGTTAAATGATGTGAATCTCTTGAATGCCCAATATCGATTATTGTATTGGGCATTTTTTATTAATCAATACTATTGTTATATAAATCAAAAATTTACATAAGTATGCTACAAAATGACCAATCAAAAACAGTAGTATCATAAAACCATATTAAATATATGGATTTTTATGTGGATTGTGGTAATATAGCACGTCTCAGTAATCATCAAGTAATGTCGGTAGTGAAACAAATGAATAGTTCAAATCAAACATCTTTCGAGGCGAAACGTTTATTTCGTTATCATTCTCGTTGTGTGTTAAGACAACCTTATTCTAAATATGACCATAAGCAACGCATAGAAATTGCCAAGTCATTTGTAGAAAATGAGCCATTACAAGGTGCAATTGCTGATTATATTTTTATGTATTGGTATGAACTTTCAGCACAAGAGCAAGATTTTTTTGTTGATATTGAACATCGTTTTAAAGTAGATACTTTAGCAAAATTTAAGCGATGCATTGCTCAACAAGACTATATTCAATCGATTAGTGATTTGGCAACACGTTGGAGTGTCTTATTAACACCAAGTAATGATGTTCCAGTACATCAGCAGATTATTAATAGTGAAGATGCTTTAGTGTTAGCAAATCATATCAGTCAGCAACTTTTACAGGCAAGGGAGGAGAAAAATAGCGAGTTATTAGAATTGCTAGAAGATGAATTTATTTCACATTGTATGGCATGTATGGATCGTATTGCATTTTTAACAGTGTGGATGAAGTTGAGTAAAAAAGATTGGAACTTTACTTCAAAGTGGCATAATTGTCATCAAATTTTAACATATTAAATTTAGACTATTTCAATTTAGTCATCTAATTTAAATATGATGTCAAATTATGTGAATATAATCCAAACACCATATGAGAGTATTATGCAATTTTTGTTAATTGGTTTTTCAGAGCAAGCACAAAATGCCTTAGAATTGTTAATTAGCCGAGAATTTTCCGCACATACTTATGTGAGTATTCCTCGTAAATTATCAACTTATTTATATCCCGTTATTCCCGAAATGGAATCTAGTGTGATAACCAATACCGATATGTTCATTATCGATTTAGACGGTATTGGTATGATGAGTTTTAGTGAAGAATATAAAACTCAATTATTATCAATCATTGGGCGAAAGCCAGCACTTTTAATTTCACGTCAAATTCAACAAGATTGGCAAGCGTCTTTAGAACAAGTAACTGTAGCTCATATTGAATATGTATTACAGCCTTATAGCCGTGATAATATTATTGAGGCATTACAACGTCTTTTATCTGGAGAGCAAGTACCAGTACAAACAACCGTTGATGAAACTCCAGAATTAACATCATTAAATATTGAAAATCATAGTTCAGTAGCACAAGCACCTATGGGGCAAGTGGCGATTGCTAAACGTACTCAATTTACTCGTAAATTATTAGAGCAACGCTGGACAAATTTTAATGAACAACCCGTATTACAACATTTGCTCAATATCTTTTCACAAAGTATCCCTTTTAAGCTGACGATTTCCCAACATGAAATGTTGGTATTTCCCGAAAAAAATATGATTCTATTGCAAAAAATGCAAAGTGTGGTTGAATACTTTATCTTGATGAAAAGTTTTACTTTATCTGCACATAAAATCGAATCTGAACCATTGTATAGCGATGAATTTATTGTGGTTGAGCAAGAGTTTTTGCAACAAGGGTGTAAGCCTTATCAATTAAACTTATTTTTATGGCAAATTTATCAAGAAATTTTACCAGAAAAACTTGAACTTGATGCAACTGATTTGTGTATTAAATTAAATTATATGCCTGATTTTACGAATATGGTCAATGTCCCTGCTTATATGCGTACAGTGTCATCTGCGTGTTTAGGTCAGCCACAATATTTTGAACAGTTAAGAGTTTTATTCAAATTCTTAACGATTGATAATATTCAGCGTGTATTTTTATTATCCGTGTTGAGTAATTATGCAGATATTTCTTATTTTGAAGAAGATATTCTGCATTATAAACCGATAGAAAGTAAGCCTTTATCCTTTGAAATTCCTGCAACAGAAGAAAATGAGCAAGTGAAAAATCAACAAGTGATAAAAGCACGTTCTCAAGGTTTCTTTGAACGTTTACTCAAAAAATTAAGTTGGTAAGATAATTTTAGATTTAATACTCATGATGTAAATCATCGTTCGATGCCTTTGGATATTATCAATGAAATATTAAATAAATTTATTATTGATTGGTAAATTTTATCACAGCATCTAACATGATTTGATACAATGAAAATGATGTAATTCAAACCAGTCTCTTATTTGACTGCGGAGTAAAATGATGACAATTTATGCAAATGATTCCAACACTTATAAGTTAATTATTGCTGGTCCTGTTGGTGCAGGAAAAACCGAAGCAATTCGTATGCTGTCAGACAAAGGTGTTGTAACCACTGAAGAAGTTGCGAGTGATGAAGTCAGTAAAATGAAAAGAACCACTACAGTCGCAATGGATTATGGTATTATGAAGTTAGATAGTGGTGAACAGGTACGTTTGTATGGTACACCTGGACAACGTCGTTTTGACTTTATGTGGGATATTTTAAGTGAAAATTCATTAGGTTTAATTTTATTGCTCAATGCTGAAAATGAAGACCCTGTTGATGATTTAGCGTATTATTTAGATAGCTTTTTACCATTGATTAAAAGTAGTGCATTAGTTGTTGGTGTAACACACGCTGAAAATATCCCTTGGGACTTGCATCAACGTTTATCAGAATATTTAGTGGAGCGTGGTATTCCTGCCAATGTCAGTATTGTTGATGCACGAAAGCGTGCTGATATGCAACAATTGGTAAGTTCGTTGGTGTATATGATTGCGAGTTAATATTTAAGCATTGTCATCAAATATCAGGAAGAAATTATGTCTGTAGTTTTATCAGACCCGTATGATGGGTATTTAATGCTGACACCGAGTGGAGTGTTTGAAGCTTTTTCTAGCGTAGAACCAACTCGAGAGCAAGAAGCATTACAACAAATATTATCACATCCACATAGTTTGACTGAAAGTGAATGGTTGGCACAATATCCACATAATTGGTTAGGAGAGTTTACTGCCAAAGGGTGGGTGCAGGTTTTAAAACGTCAATTAATGTCGCCAACCATGCCTTTAGATCAATTTTTACCTTATGTGGTGGCAAATTTGTCAGGGCAACGCCGTGCTGCCATTGGTTCTGATGAAGGCTTCTGTCTCGCACGTATTGGTTATACGCAACAAGAAGCGGATACTTTGAGTGTGGTTGCGGCGGACTTTTTAGATTTTATGGTACGTCAGCAACAACGTGGTTGGGTCATGCAAGGTAAGGCGATTTCATTTTTTAATGAAGTTGATTTACTCATGCCAAATACCAGTTTTGTATTTTTATGGATTGATGGTACAGGCTATATTCTCATTTTAGATAGTGAGCCTTTGACTAATAATCGTGCATTTGTGGAATTAATTTGGGCGATTAAAACATCTGGTTTGCGTTTTGAACATTCTAAAGATGAAGATAAATAATGTGATGTTTAATTTCACGTCATATAGTTGATTTTTATCAGAACAATATACTAATTCAACCTAAAAATTGGTACAGACTTGTAGGGGCAAATCACATTTGCCCTGTACAAACCTTATGTTTATTGGGCGTATATGATACGCCCCTACAGTTTAATGATGAATTGAATTGACTATATTTATTCACTAAATTGTTTAAATTGAGTTTGTGTTTTGAGTGCCTTCCATTGCAAATCATTAAGTTGGTCTTGCCAAATAACCAATGGGGCAATTTTTTGTTGTGGTTCAAAATAAATCACTACATAAAGACCGTGATTGAGCATATTACTAATATGTACGTGTTGTTGATGTTTTTTCTTTTTGCATTGGGTAATGAGTGTCCATTGTTTATCTGCCAGATGTCCTAAATAAATGACTTGTGTTTGACCATAGATAAAAATTGCAGAGCCGAGCGTAAAAAGGATAAAGCAAACTGCCCAAAATGCAGGCGAAAGATAGGCATAAAGTAAAATTTGCAATATTATAAAAACCAAACCGTGAAACATGAGTGCTAAACGGCTTGGTCTAAATTGAAATTCACGATATATCGACATGGTAAAATGGCTTAGTTTCCATGTAACATTTGTTTTAACTTTAAAATTAAGGCTTTAAATTCAGGTTTAGGTGGTTCACTGACTTCCATAAACCAATCAAGTAAATCTGGATCTTCCTGTTCAATCAGTTCGCCAAAAATAGCTTTTTCATTGTCATCAGCTTGTAAATAGTGATTTTTGACATAAGGGTCAAAATAGACATCAAGCTCTTTTAAGCCACGTCTTGCACGGTAAATGGTTTTGCGTTGTTCTAAAGTTAAATCGTCAAAATTCATCGCTGCTTTCTCAATATAAAGGGTAATGGGTATATTATAACTGAAAAGTATATTATATTTGTTAAAAATGAATAAAATAAACTGATTTAGGACTAATGATAGCATAACTTATTGAATAATATATTTATAATATTTTTAACTATTTTTGTAATATTTTCCCTAAATATTATCAATTTTGTTAGAATAAGATTATTTGAAATAAAAGGACAATCTAATGATTATTGAAATCGCTACTTTACCACCTGCTGTACAAGCGTGGGTTAAAACTTTGCCATTTGATGAAGAAATTCATTTAACCAAAACTAATGATAGCCTTGTGATTCAACAACCACTTTTTGATATAGAACGCATGAAACAAGCGATAAAAGGTTGTGAAACAAAGGAAGACGCATTGAAAAATGGTGTAGTTGTGCCTGATTTTAAAACCATAGAAGAGTTACAATATTGGACAAAACATTTACCTGCATTGGATAAATTAAAATATTAATCATCTGTAAAAATTCAAGCCTTATTTAGCACGTTGTTGCGATTTAATTTTATCCAACAAATCACGAATATGTTGAATATTGAGACTATCTTTGGCTCTGGTGCAAGCTACATACAGTAGGCGTAATTCTTCATCGCTGATTTTATAATCATGAGCATTCAGTTTAAATTGATAATCATCTTCCAAATGTACACGTTTCCATTCTAACCCCTTCGCCTTGTGTGCCGTAGAAATAATATAATCTGCCTGTTCAGTTGGTGTAATTTTGGCTAAGGCTTTTTTCAGTGGATCGGTGCCATGTTCATCAACCAATTTGACTAAGGTTTTTAAATCACTACCTTCGTTGGTTTCGCAATATTCATGCACATCATGCCATGAGTTAAACCATGCTAATTCTGGTACATCAACACTACGTTTGCCTTGTTTGAGCTGGCTTGATGCTTCAACAAAACGATTTAAACGTTGAATATCAGCTTGCAAAGCTACTTTATCGCCTGTGATTAAACCTGATAATAATAATTCCATCGCACGAGCATTGGTACGGCATAAAATGGCATCACGGGCTTTATGATGTGGACTGGTAATCACTTTGGATTGATGATTCGGATTGCCCAATAATGGTACTTTTTCGTCCAATGCTGATAAAAAATGATTAGCCACTTCAGCAATCGGCTCACCAAAACGGAAAGATGTGGTTAAACGACTTTCTGCTAAAGGCAATTTTTGCATAGCATTCACTGCACCACGCCACGCATAAATTTGTTGATGAGCATCGCCCACATAAATCACTTGAGTGTTTTTTTGTTTGAGTAAAATGCCCAACATCAATGGGTCAGCATCTTGGGCTTCATCGAACAAAATATAGTCGCATGGAATATTTGGTTCAGACAATGCCCATAATTTCAAATAAATATCATGCCCAATGCCTGCTTGATGTTGTGGATTAATCGAATCTAGCCAACGCCGTTCCAATGCAGGATAGAGATGTTGTTGCAAGTGTTCAATATCATCTTGATGTAACCAATCAGGGGCTTGTAAATGACGTGGTCCAGGATATTGCGATGCCGTTGAACAAAAATAACTCACGCCATTGGACACCACATTGGCTAATCGGCTAGGCATAAAGGTATATTTTTCATAACGTCCGCCCATCAAACGGCGTAAAGTAATTGGCTCAAGGCGATATTCTTGGGCTAAAAAACTTGGGCTAAGACGTGGCAAACGTAATTTATCGGTAATATTGCGTGGTACGCTGCGAAATGCCAATGAATGAAATGTCCGACAATTTACATTTTGATGGAATTTTTGTTGAGCTTCATCGGCAATTGATTTATTAAAAGCGAGATACATTCCCCGTTTGTGTTGCAAGGCTTGGCTCACCATTTGTAAAGTCGTGGTTTTACCTGTGCCAGCGTAGGCAATCACTTTAAAAGATTGTCCCTGTTGGGCTTGGTTAATGGCGGATAATTGCTCATCGGTTGGGGATAAATTGCTCATTTTATTACGATACTTATTAATGATGAATATTAAAGCTGTGATTTAAAATTTAAATCGGCAAATAATTGTTCATCAATATTTAAAAATGCCAAAAGGTATAAACATAAACCAGCAAATAATATTCCTAAATAGAAAAATAATGATGGTAATTGTTGATAAATAAGGAAATATGTTAAAAATGCAACAGCAGTATAAAGTAAAAATTGTTTTACCAATGGCATGATATAAAGGGTAATGACACGATGTTGTTGCTCAGTTTCGCCAATTTTACCACGAATTTTTAAGTTTAGACGTGTAAAAAATAACCATTTTGGATATAAAAACAATTCAAAATGATTTTGTTCAATATGTGTGACGCAAATTTGTTGGTTATTTTGATTTGAAAAAGAATTAGGTTGATGTTGAATATTTTGTAATCGTTCAACAATTTGTTGTGATGTTTCAGTACTATAAAATTTTTTCTTGTACATGATAGAATTTCCTATATCAATCAAAAATATTTAAACTTTGTTTTAATCGATGTATGCTATATCGATAGGCAATTATAAAACCAATACTAATACTTATAAAATAAGTAATAATGAAATGTATAGCAAAAGACGAAAAATCATAACACTGAAGTACACTTATAAGTATAAACATTTGAAAAATAAATATTTCTTTGGCTAAAGTTGCTTTGATTTCAATTTTACTTCCTCCTTGATAGGGTAAAGGTGATACCGTGCCATAAAAATTGACACCTAAAGCACCAAAATTCCATGTTCTAGCAGTTGCTCTAATGTGAAATGATGATTGTTCAATATGTCCAAACCATGATTTTTGACGAGAATAGGAAATAAAATTTTTCCAA
The DNA here is from genome assembly GCF_030674635.1 of Moraxella sp. ZY210820. NCBI lineage: Bacteria > Pseudomonadati > Pseudomonadota > Gammaproteobacteria > Moraxellales > Moraxellaceae > Nasibacterium > Nasibacterium caprae. The sequence continues at coordinate 285,690 of NZ_CP089978.1, forward strand.
GAAATATCATCGCCTATCTGTTGTGATAAGCGAGATAAAACTTGTTCAGGTAATTCTGAACTGCGTAATTGTGCAGAAAATAAACCTTTCATATTGAAAATTATTTGCTACGATTTGCCTTTTCCACCAAACCAGATAAACCTTGACGGCGAGCCAATTCATCAAGCACGAGTTGTGGACTTAAATCAAAATAACCGAGCATGACGATACTATGAAACCATAAATCCGCCACTTCATAAATTAAATCATTTTTATTGGCTTCGCTACGTTCATGTTGATAATTTTTAGCAGAAATAATACTTTCTACACTTTCTTCACCGACTTTTTCTAAAATCTTATTCAGCCCTTTACGATATAAATTCGCCACATAAGATTCATCAGCATTGGCGGATTTACGTTCAATCATCAATTTGGCTAAATAGTCTAATACATCAACCGTTTCATCAGTGTTGTTTTTTTGTTCGCTACTGTGGATAAGTTGCGATTTATCCGCATGATTATTTTGATAAATCTCATCAGGATTTTTCAGTTGAGCATCAACAATTTGCCAACCATCTGCGGTCAGTTTGCGATAAAAACAGCTTTCTCGCCCAGTATGACAGGCAATGCCACCGTGCTGTTCAATCATCAAAATAATCACATCAGCATCGCAATCGAGACAGATTTCATGCACGGTTTGAAAATGCCCAGACTCTTCGCCTTTGTGCCATAATTTTTGTCGTGAACGAGAATAATACACCGCTTGATTTTTTTCTACGGTCAATTGTAAGGCTTCTTGATTTTGCCAAGCGACCATCAACACTCGCCCTGTTTGATAATCTTGGGCAATCGCTGGAATTAAGCCATCAGCGTTAAATTTTACTTCGTTGAGCCAAGTTGTCATGAATATTCTCTATTGATTATTGATGTCAATATTGTAGCATAACTATAAGATGAATTTTATGAAAAAGTCATGGTAATTGCATTATAAAAAAATATCTATTTGATTTTATTAAATATTTTTAGTCTTTCAATGTTATTTATTAAAAATAAATTTTAACTAAATCAATCAGTTATCTACATAGTGAGATTGCTCTGTGAAGAATTTAATTTTATAGACCAATCGCATGAGTGAGTTAAATTTGTTTTTATATCTAATCTATTCCGTAAAGAAGTTTTTGACGCTCAAAAAGTAAACTGGACTGGTTCGATTATTCTTACTCGTCCAGTAAGTTTTACGTTTGGAATGGATTTTATAATACAAAAAATGACTACATATTAATCTAATAATTAAATTTTAGTTTATTATTTATCTACCAAATTGTGATTATTATTGACATTTTTTTTTTTTTTTTAATTATAATGCTTTGTAAATATTTTATGGTGAGTAAATTCAATGCTTTTAGATTTTGGACTCTCATCTCAAGATTTTAGAGATGGATATTTATATAAACAGCCAAAATTATTCAAGGGTGCTGTGAAAAATCTGGATATTTCTTGGACAGAAATCAATGAAATTTATCAACGTGCTAATCCTATAGATGAGTTATTTCGTTTACGAAAAGGGGAAGTTGTTCCTGTATCTGAATATGTAGAAAGTTTTGATGATATAGGGCGTACTCGTTATCGTTTTATTAAACCTGCGATATATCATCATATGAAAAATGGAGCAACGATTGTCTATAATCGTATTAACAATGAGCCTTTTGTGGATAATTTGGCTAAACAAGTTGCTCAATTTGCCAATGCTCCGACAGTAACAAGTGGCTATTTAGCATTTGGTTCAGATGCTTCATTTAAATCTCATTGGGATACTCGAGATGTATATGCTATTCAGTTGATTGGGAAAAAGCATTGGTCTTTATATAAGCCAAATTTTGAAAATCCATTGTATATGCAACAAGCGAAAGATATGGATATAGAGGAGCCAACTATTCCTGATATGGAAGTTGTGTTAGAAGCTGGCGATGTTTTATATATTCCTAGAGGTTGGTGGCATAATCCTGTACCAATGGATTGTGAAACTTTTCATTTAGCAGTTGGAACGTTTGCACCGACAGGTTATGATTATATTGAATGGTTGATGAAAAAATTCCCAAATATTTCATCTATTCGCCATAATTTAGATGATTGGCAATATGACCTACATAATTTAAATGCGACAGCAACTGCGATTACGGATATGATAAATGACCGTGAAAATTATGATAAATTTATGCAGGAATATTTTGCTAATTATCGTATAGATAGTGCATTTAATATGCAAATTTTTGGTAATAAAAATGCCAATGATATTTCATTAGATGCTTTAATTACCTTAAATGAGATTGATTGTAGAACTATCGATAAAGGTTATTTAATTGCAAATGGCACGAAAATCAATATTGATGAGAGCAGTCGTCAGTTATTAAATTTAATTTCTGTAAAATATCAAATTAAATTGTCTGATATTATTCATCAATTAAATGATGTTGATGAAGATAAAATTAAACAGTTGATTTATCATTTAGCAGAATTAGATATTGTTGAGGTAAATGATAGTGATGAAAAAGCTCTTTAAATTTTGTTATTTATTCGTATGTTGCTTTTTTCTTTTATTTATTGTACGTACAGAAAGTTTAGATGAAATATATTACCAACAGGATTACCATTGGTTATATATAAGTTTAGTATTTTCTGTGATAATTAGTTCTTGTTATACCTTTTTAAAGGTGAGTAAATAATGCGTGAATTATCTATTTATGAGTTAAATTTAGTTAGTGGAGCTAAAGTATTAGAAAACTTGGCTTCATCTGCTAGTACATATGGTGAAGCTGCATTAGTTGGTGCAGTGATTTCTCAAGCTCCCAAAGTGCCTATTTCTATGACTATGACAGCAGGGCAAGGTGCTATGGCTGGTGTGGGAGTTTATGCGGCTGCACGTGGTGGTTGGGCTGTTGGTACATGGTTAAATGAAAATACACCTATTCAAGATTGGTTGGCTACTGGTATTGATAAAATTACTGGTTTAGATAAACAGGCTAATAGTCAAAATGATAAATCAGGTAGTAATTACGGAGATGCACCTAAAAAATAGTAGTTTTTAGGGTAAGATTATGTCTAATCTATTCCGCAAAGAAGTATTTGATGCTCAAAAAGTAAACTGGACGGGTTCGATTATTTTGACTCGTCCAGTCAGTTTTACTTTTTTAACTTGTTGTGCTTTGGCGGTTGGTTTAGTATTGGTTGCCTTTGCTATTTGGGGCGAATATACCAAACGCAGTACGGTTAAAGGGCAACTGATACCACAATCAGGCTTGGTACAAGTCTATGCTTTACAACAAGGTATTATTAGCGAAAAATACGTTTTTGAAGGAAAAACCGTGCAGGCAGGCGAAGCCTTGTATAAAATTTCACTCACTCGCCACACTGAAAATGGCGATATTGCTCAAGCCTTACAGCAACAAATTAAACTTAAAGAGCAAACTTTACGTCAAGAAATTGCTCGTAATCAACAAGTCCACCAGCAAGAAAAACAGAGTACTGAAAACCAAATTCAACGTTTAAAAAATGATATTTTACAACTTGATGGGCAAATTAATGCTCAACATCAACGTATTGACTTGGCGGAAAATAATGTTAAGCGTTATTCAAGTGCGTATCAAGAAAATATTGTCTCTCAAGAAGAATTAGAATACCGTAAAGCTGAAGTATTTAGCCAAAATGAAAAATTAACAACTTTAAAACGTGAAAAGCAAAATTTAGAAAAACAACTCAAAGAACAAGAAATTAATTTACAACGTTTAAATGCTCAATATCAAGTGCAACAAGCCCAGTTTCAACGAGCATTGGTCAATAATCAACAAGAATTGATTGAAAATCAAGCCCAACAATCGATTATTATTAAAGCGAATACTAGCGGAACGGTTAGCACGGTCAATGCAGATATAGGGCAAGTGGTGGATAATAATAAGCCTTTGTTAAGCATTTTACCGCAAGATAATATTTTAATTGCTCAACTGTATGTGCCTAGTCGTGCCATTGGTTTTATAAAAACTGGCGATAATGTGTTATTACGTTATCAGGCGTATCCCTATCAAAAATTTGGACACGCTCAAGCAGAAATTATTTCGGTAGCCAAAACGGCACTGGCAGGGCAGAATTTACCTACAATCGGAACAGTTTCTTTAACCGAACAAATGAATAATGAACCTTTATATATTGTGCGTGCAAAATTAGAAAAACAACACATTCAAGCCTATGGCGAACATATGCCTTTACAAGTGGGCATGATGTTAGAAGGCGATATATTACACGAAACAAGAAAACTTTATGAATGGGTTTTAGAGCCATTATATAGCATTACTGGAAAAATTTAATATTTTAAACATGGAATAAGTCTATCATGAATATTTTACAAAATATTGCTTTGGGTTTTGGTCGTAAATTACCTGTGATTTTGCAAACTGAAAATGCTGAATGTGGTTTAGCCTGTATTGCGATGATTGCTAATTATTATGGCTATCATACAGATTTATTTAGTTTAAGACAAAAATATCCGATTTCACAAAAAGGAGCGACTTTACATACATTGATTAAAATATCACAAAATATTAAACTCAATACCCGCCCTTTAAAGTTAGAACTCGATGAGCTAAAAGAATTACGCACACCTTGTATTTTACATTGGGATTTAAATCATTTTGTGGTATTAAAATCTGTTAGTTTAAATAAAATAACCATGATTGACCCTGCATCAGGTTTAAAAATTTTAACATTTGATGATGTGTCAAAACATTTTACAGGCATTGCTTTAGAAGTTTGGGCGGATAATGATTTTGAGAAAAAGGAAGAAAAAACACAAATTAGAATTTTTAAATTATTTGGAGAAATTCGTGGATTATGGAAATCGTTAAATCAGATTTTGATTTTGGCGATTGTTTTAGAAATTTTTGCTTTAACTAGTCCGTTTTTCATGCAATGGGTGATTGACCATGCCATTGTATCAGCCGATTTAAATTTATTAACCACACTTGTGATTGGTTTTGGTTTGTTGATGTTTTTAACACAACTGATTAGCCTATTACAAGCGTGGATTGTGATGTATTTGGCAACCACACTTAATGTACAATGGAAAGCCAATATTTTTAATCATTTAATTCATTTACCTAGTTCATTTTTTCAAAAAAGGCATTTGGGCGATATTATTTCTCGTTTTGGTTCGATTGATAGCATTCAATCTACTTTAACCACCAGTTTTTTGACCGCCATTTTGGACGGTTTAATGACGATTTTTACCTTAATTTTGATGTTTTTTTATAGTCCAACTTTGGCTTGGATTGCCATTGGTGCAATGGCGATTTATGGACTTTTAAGATGGGCTTGGTATATGCCACTTAGACGAGCAAGTGAAGAGCAAATTATTCATAGTGCCAAACAAAGCAGTCATTTTATGGAAACTATGCGTGGTATCCGTGCGATTAAACGTTTTGATAAACAAACTTTACGCCAAAATACTTGGCAAACTTTATTCGTTAATCAAATCAATGCAGGATTAAAAACGCAAAAATTAGGCTTAGCATTTGGTTTTGTTAATGGAATTATTTTTGGTTTAGAAAATCTGATTATCATTTATTTAGGAGCAAGTTATGTGATTGATGGTACGTTTACGGTGGGTATTTTAATGGCATTTATTGCCTATAAAAAACCAATTTGGTGGGCGAGTGAGTAGTTTAATTGATAAATTTGTACAAGTTAAAATGCTATCTTTGCATGGTGAGCGATTGGCTGATATTGTCTTAACCGAAAAAGAAAAGCAAGAATTTATATTAGATGAACCAAAAATGGAACAATATGATATTGAAGTGAAAAATCTATCATTTAAATATAGTGATGATGAACCGAATATTATTGAAAATTTCAGTTTTTATATCAAAGAAAATTCATCGGTTGCGATTGTTGGGGCAACTGGTTGCGGTAAAAGCACCTTAATGAGTTTATTATTAGGGGAACTCACTGCCAATGGCGGAGAAATTAAAATTGCAGGAAAAATAATCAAAAATATGAGCGATGTGAATTCATTAAACTGCGTGGCGTGCGTGAGTCAAGATGATGTTTTATTTGCAGGCAGTTTACTTGAAAATATCAGTTTTTTTGATGATAAATTGGATAGAGATTGGGCTGAAACCTGTGCCAAGATGGTCGGTATTCACGATGAAATTATGGCAATGCCAATGAATTATCAAACTTTAGTAGGAGATATGGGAAGTGTATTGTCAGGTGGGCAAAAACAGCGGATTTTTATTGCCCGTGCATTGTATAAAAAACCAAAAATCTTATTTTTGGACGAAGCAACTAGTCATCTAAATATTGAAAAAGAAAGAGAAATTAATGAAATGATTAAATCTTTAAATATCACAAGAGTAATGATTGCCCATCGCCCAGAAACCATAGCAAGTGCTGATGAAGTTATTGATTTAACATAAGGGTAAATTAACGTGAGTTTGGTTTAAATTTAATATTGTAACTCATTGAAATAAATAAAGATTAAGTAGTGTGCGTATTACGCACAATTTCGATGAAAACTTGTAAAATGTGCGTGGCACGCACACTACTTCTCATCTGTTTAGGTATTGGGTCAAAAAATATTTCTTTCATTTACAACGCCATTGTTTTTAAACGTAAGGCATTCAACAACACAAAAACTGATGATAGAGCCATTGCTCCAGCAGCTAACATTGGTGATAATAGTACGCCAAAAAATGGATAAAGTATGCCCATCGCAATTGGAATCAGTAAAATATTATAAATAAACGCCCAAAATAAATTTTGGCGAATATTATTTAAGGTAGCTCGGCTTAAATCAATCGCTTTATATACACCTGATAATTGCCCAGACATCAACACTACATCAGCGGTTTCAATAGCAATATCTGTTCCTGTACCAATGGCAATGCCAATATCGGCTTGAGCAAGAGCAGGAGCATCATTTATGCCATCACCAACAAACGCAATTGTTTGATAACGTTGCTGTAATTGTTGAATAGCATTGACTTTGGCTTCGGGCAGTACATTGGCAATCACTTCATCGATGCCTAATTGTTGAGCAATATAATCCGCTGTTTGTTGATGGTCGCCTGTAATCATGGCAATTTTAAAACCATCTGCTTTTAAGCGTTGAATGCTATCATAAGTGCTTGATTTTAAACTGTCGCTTACAGCTGAAATAGCGACAATATGCTGTTCAATCGCAACCAAAATAGGTGTTTTACCTTGTTTAGTCAAACGTTGTATTTGATTTTGATAAGGCGAAATATCCAAGCCAAGCTGTTGCATATAACGTTCTGCACCGACAAATACTGCATGATTATCTATCATAGCGTGTAAGCCATAACCAATGACATCACGCACATCATCAAGTTCAAGCAATTCAAGGTTCATTTCACGGGCAACATTAACAATCGCTTGAGCAATCGGATGCTGTGATTTCGCTTCCATTGACGCAACCCATTGTAAAATTTGATATTCATCAATATTACTAAAACATTCAAAATCGCTTAAAGTAGGTTGTCCTGTGGTCAGCGTTCCTGTTTTATCGAACGCAATCACTTTGCATTGTTGTAAATGTTGTAATGAATCACTTTGACGAAATAAAATTCCATGTTCTGCACCTCGTGTTAAACCGAGCATAATCGATATAGGCGTGGCTAATCCCATCGCACAAGGGCAAGCAACAATCAATACCGCAACCATATTGACTAAAGCAAAATGTATGCCTAGTTGTGGTGCAAATATTAACCATGCAATGAGTGTTATGATCGCAAATAACATCACCGTAGGTACAAAATATAGCGTAATTTTATCCACTAAATGTTGAATTGGCAGTTTTCGACTTTGAGCTTGTTCGACCATATTCATCATTTGTGCTAATACAGATTGCTGTCCAACCGTTGTGGCTTGAATATGTAAAATCGCTGTTTGATTAATAGTACCACCAATGACCGTATCACCTATATTTTTGGTTACAGGCATAGATTCGCCAGTCATCATCGCTTCATCAACATAGCTTTGTCCTGATTGCACAATACCATCAACTGCAATACGTTCACCTGCACGCACTTCAACTAAATCGCCAGTAACAATATCATCAATATCTACATCAACCCATTGATTTTTCTGATAAACACGAGCTGTTTTAACTTGTAAATCCATCATTTTGACAATCGCTTGAGAAACTTGTCCTTTGGCTTTAGTTTCGATATAACGTCCAATTAAAATCAGCGTGATAATGACTGCAGTCGCTTCATAATAAACATAAGTCATCTGTTCAGGTAACAGTTGCGGTATAAAAGTGGCAATCACAGAATAGGCATAAGCTGATAATGTACCAATCGCAACCAGACTATTCATATCAGGCATAAAACGCAATAGAGCAGGAATACCCAATTGATAAAAACGCCGACCTGCAAAAATTAATACTATAGTGGCTAAAATAAACTCAAAAATCCATAAATGTTGATGACTGATGAGATTCATGATTGCATGATGTAAAGGCGGATAGAGATGCCCCCCCATTTCAATGATAAAAATCGGCAGTGTAAAAATACCTGCAATGATTGATTCACGTTTGAGTTGTTGTAATTCTTGTTGCTGTTGTTGTGTGATGGTTACTGGTGGATGGTTTTGATTTTTTTCGATTAAATTCGCTTGATAGCCAAGTTGAGCAATTTTATCGATAATAAGTTGTGCTTCAATAGGGGCAGAGCTATCAATACGAGTTTTATGGGTTGTAGGGTGAATAAATACATCATCAACACCTTCAATTTCACGTAACATTTTTTCAGTTTTGCTGACACAACCTGCACAACGTAATCCTGTAATATTAAATTCAAGTCGTTGGGCGATAATCGGTTGAAAACCTAAATCACGCACAGTTTGTAATAACAATTCAAGTTCAATCGGCTCACGACTATAAATGGTTGCTTTTTTATCATGTAAATGAATATTCACTTGTTCAACGTACTGAATGTCGTTTAATTTTTTTTCTATTTTTGCAACACAAGAGCTACAAGACATTCCTTGAATAAAAAATGATTGTTGATATAAAGATGATGGTTGTGTTGTATTCATAGACTTGATTTAATCCGTTGCTGATGATTGAAAATTATAAGTCTAAATCCTGTAAAAGTCGATTTTATCGTAATACATTTATGAAAAAAAATGAGATTTTGATAACACATTGCAAAAATAATTAAAGATACACGCTGAAACATATCCACAATAGTGTAAAATTAGAGTATGATTTGCACCGTTTTATATTTTACGATTTGATTAAGGTTCATTATGTCTTGGTTTCCACAATGGCGAGCTTATAAAGGCGATTTAAATCAACAAGCAGTTGCTCCCGATGAATATTTACCTCCTGCACAAAGTATCGTATTAGGTTTACAACACGTTTTAGCAATGTTCGGTGCAACGGTACTTGCTCCTTTATTGATGGGTTTTGATGCCAACTTAGCCATTTTAATGAGTGGTATTTGTACAATTTTATTCTTTATCATGACAGGCGGACGTGTACCAAGTTATTTAGGTTCATCATTTGCCTTTATCGGTGTGGTGGCAGCAGCGACTGCTCATGCAACAGGTGCTGGGGCAAATCCTAATATCTCGGTTGCTTTAGGTGGAATTATTGCTTGTGGTTTATTATACGCCGTGATTGGTAGTATCGTGATGGCAACAGGCACAAAATGGATTGAGAATTTAATGCCACCTGTGGTAACAGGTGCGGTGGTCATGATTATTGGTCTAAACCTTGCTCCGATTACTGTGAAAAGTGTGGCAGGTCAGCCGTTTGAATTGGTGATGACTTTAGTTACTGTATTATGTATGAGTGTCATTGCGGTCTTTACCAAAGGTTTATTACAACGTTTGCTATTATTGGTCGGTTTAATCATGGCGTATGTGATTTATGCGATTGTAGCAAATGGTTTAAATTTAGGCAAGCCGATTGATTTCGCTCCAATTGCTCAAGCTCCAATGTTTGGTTTACCAACACTTACTAGCCCAACATTTGATATGAATGCGATGTTAATTATCGCTCCTGTAGCATTTATTTTAGTGGCGGAAAATTTAGGGCATATTAAAGCGGTTGGTGCGATGACAGGCAAGGATTTAACGCCACAATTAGGTAAAGCTTTTGTTGCTGATGGTGTGGCAACTATGTTCTCTGGTAGTGTCGGTTCAACAGGTATGACTACTTATGGCGAAAATATTGGTGTGATGGCAGTTACACGTGTATATTCAACCATTATTTTTGTGATAGCTGGTATTTTTGCCATTATTTTAGGTTTATCTCCAAAATTTGGTGCTTTAATTCAAACGATTCCTACTCCTGTATTGACAGGTGCGTCAATTGTGGTATTTGGTTTAATTACCATTGCAGGTGCAAAAATCTGGATTGATAATCGTGTTGATTTTTCTAATAATAAAAATTTAATGGTTGGTGCTGTAACCATTATTTTAGGAACAGGCGATTTCGGGTTGATGATTGGTAGCTTTAATTTGGGAGGTATTGGTACAGCAACTTTTGCAGCGATTATTTTGCATTGGTTCTTGAACCTACGAGAAAATAAATCGTCAAATTAAGTTTATTATACAGCTAAAACAAGGGCAAAATTGAATGTTAATTTTGCCCTTGTTATTTGTGTGATGGTGGTATATTAATTCAACCTAAAAATTGGTACAGGATTGTAGGGGCAAATCACATTTGCCCTTATGCAGACCTTGTGTTTATTGGGCGAATATGATTCGCCCCTACGACACAATGGTGAGTTTTGTACCAGTTCTTAAGTTCTTTGATTATATTAAAATTTAAAATTCACACCTAAACTAAAATTACGCCCCATTTGTGGAATGTTGGCTAAGAATGATGAATGTGAATACATTGGACGGTCGAATAAATTATTACCTTTAAAGAAAATATCATATTCAAATTGATTTGCCCATGTACGCTGATAGTTTAGCCCTACATTCATAATCGTATGTCCAGCCGTTTTGGTTTCAAAATCAGCATAATGTTTTTGGTCAAAGGTGCGTAATGCTTCAACTGAGCCTGTAAATCCATCGCCAAAATTAGCTTTAAAACGTGCACCAATACGATGAGCTGGCATACGTGGTGCATTTTGTGTTTCAATTTTACCACGCACTAAATCGCCAAATACACCTAGATGATAACGTGGCGTAAGTTGTGTATTCATATCAAAATTGAGACCATAAAATTTCGCATCAGCTTGAGCATAACGGATTAAGCGTAAATTTTCATGTCTATCTAAAGTTTGAGCATAGAGATAGCCATCATAATCCTTATAAAAACCTGTTAATTTATAATCATTTACATCAGTTTTATAATGGAAACCGAGTTCAAAATTATTTGATTTTTCAGGATTTAAACGTTGATGAACAGCATTATTTACCGCTAGTTGATATTGGTCATTACCATATTCCCATGTACTACTTGCCAAATGTGCTCCTAAAGCATACATTTCTAATGCAGTTGGAATACGTTGTTGATGAGTCGCTGAAACTGTCCATTTAAAGTGTGGTGTGATATGCCAATCTAAACCTGTACCATAAGAATAGGCAGTTTTCTTGTAATTTTGCATGGTTTTATCGGTGGTATCAATTTTATGATGCTCGACTCGTCCTGCAAATGACCAATCAATATTATCCCAGTTCAGGCGTTCTACCGCAAACAATGCAAGACGATTAGTCGTTACTTGCTGAAGTAATGATTCTTCGCCCGTAATACTCATGGTATTTTTGCCGAGTTGTACACCAATATGACCTGTTAAATTACCAATCGGTTGATGGGTTAATTCTAGACGTGTATTGTAGCCTTTATTTTTAAAGAAACTGACGGGTTCATCTTCCACTTCGTCATGCTGATAATCGGTATAATCAGCAGTTAAACGGATTTTTTCAATACCTGTGAATGGTTGATGATATTCTGCTTGTAGGTCATAACGCTTTGATTTTAAATCAACAATTGGGTCAGCGTGTTCATGTTCTTCATCATCGTGATGGTCGTGGTCATCGTGTGCGACACAAATACCGTTTTCAATATGGAATTTATCAAGTTGATTTTCATCGGGGTGGCAATCGTGATATTCATGGCTATGTCCAGGTAAACCATATTGGTCTTTACGTTCAGTATAAGCCACGCCAATAAAACCTTTATCACCAATCCATGATAAACCTACACTACCTGAAGTTGATTCTGCCATAGTATTTTCAACAGGCGTGGCATTTTCAGCACGATAATTATTGGCTTTACGATGTAAACCTTGTAAACGTAAAGCAACATTAGAACCTAAGCCTACACTTACCCCTGCATGACCGAGTTTTTCATCGTTACCTGTATTAAAACGTAAACCAACTTCACCTTCTAGTGCTTTGTTGGGCATTTGTCTTAAAATTTTATCGTCATTGACATTAACCACTGCACCTGTAATACCAGAGCCGTAACGTAATACATCAACACCATAAATGACATCGACATTTTTGGCTAAAGTCGCATCTACCACAACAGCATGGTCAGGAGAAGTATGCGACATATCCACGACATCAGCACCATTTTGTAAAATCTTAATGCGATGACTATCTTGTCCATGAATGACAGGAGCTGACGCACCACCACCAAATTGATTCGCATGAATACCTGTTTGTGTTGATAAAATATCGCCTAAGTTACTGGCATTCTGCTTTAAAGTTTGGCTATCGACATAAAGATGGCGGTTGTCATTTGCAGTTGCAGTAACCTCAATGGTGTCCAATGCTAAGATGGGTTGTTCAGCCCAAACCATTGAGTTACAACCTAAACCCAAAAGAGCAATCATTAATTTGTGTTTGGCAATACGCCGTTTGAGCCATAACTTTTTGCTCAAGAAATGAAAATATGAAAACATCATTTGCTATCTCACATTATAGATAAAATTGTTGCTATAGATGGAAAATAATAACATACTTTATGTATGGATATAGGTATTATAATGGGTTTATTTGTTGCTGTAAACAAGAATTGTTATCAATAATAGTAATTTGATTAAAAGATTTTTTTAATTCTACTCGTCTAGAGCCTTAACAATATAGGGTGAAAATTCCACCCTATAATGCATGATTTATTTCTGATGGAGAATGCAATGATTAGCCATAATTGAGTAATACTAAACTTAAAGCTAATACGCCCATACCAGAGACTAAGCCATAGACGGTTTCATGTCCTTCACCGTATTCTTTAGCAGCAGGTAATAACTCATCTAAAGCTAAGAACACCATCACACCGCCAATAATACCAAATACCCAACCATAAACCCATGGACTCATAATTGGAGCTAAGATTGCATAACCTAAAATCGCACCCAAAGGCTCGGCTAAACCAGAAATAAAGGTTGCAAGTAAAGCTAATTTTTTACTTTTGGTCGCCATATAAACAGGTAAAGCGATAGCAATACCTTCAGGAATATTGTGAATTGAAATAGCAACTGCTAATGGAGCACCCAAAGTTGGACTTTCTAAAGTCGCAAAAAAAGTTGCTAAGCCTTCAGGTAAATTATGTGCAGTAATGGCGAATAATGTAAGTAAACCAATGCGGTTTAAACGGCGTTGGTCTATATCTTGGTTATTTTCAATAATGACGTGAGGATTTGGTACGCAACGGTCAAGTACAATCACTGCAACCATACCAAGTAAAAAAGCAATAGTGCCATAACTAAAAGCATGTTGTTGAGTTAGAACTTCAGAGAAAGAATCAACAGATTTGTTTAAAATCTCAGTTAAAGAGACATAAACCATTGCACCTGCAGAAAAAGCTAAACCAAAGGCTAAAGTACGATGGCTTGGTTGTTTGTGAAACAAAACCAAAAAGCCTCCAATTACAGTGGCAAGCCCTGCTAATAAAGTTACACTCAGTGCAGTTAAAACTTCAATACTTATAAAATTCATTTAATCTATCATTATTTAAAAATGAATTATTATAAATAATAAATTCCTTGATTTAAAGTGGGTTTTACAAAACAATATCAATCATTTCAGAAATAAATAGTAGTGATTGTTTTGATAGAAATAGGGTTTATACAGATGTTGTATATTATTCACTAAAACACAATATATCATTTATTGTTAGATATGATAAAATACTGAGTTATATTTTAGAATTGGACAATAAATTTTGATTATCCAACGTTATTTAACCAAACAAGTGCTAGCAACATCGACCGTAGTCATTTTACTATTGACTGTAGTGATGATGGGTGGACGCTTGATTAAATATTTTGGTGTGGCGGCACAAGGTCGCTTAGATGCGAGTATTTTATTTAGCATTATTGGCTATCGCTTACCAGAATTTTTAACTTTGATTGTACCTTTAGGCTTTTTTATTGGATTAATGCTCGTGTTCGGTCGTTTATATGTCGAGCATGAAATGGCCGTACTGAATGCCAGTGGGGTAAGTCGTTGGAAATTATCACGTTTATTAGTGCCGATGACGGTTGGCTTTTTTGTGGTGCATGCTGTGTTGATGTTATGGGGTTCATCATGGGGTTTGCGTCAGTATGATAATTTAATTGCCAATCAAGCGGTGCGTTCTGGATTTGATTTGGTGCGTCCTAAAGAATTTATTTCTAGTGGGGCTTATACTATTTATGCAGGTTCATTATCCGATGACCGTAAAAATTTAAAAGATATATTTTTCTATCAACGAGCAGAAAAAGAAGGTCGCCCTGATGTATTGATTTTGGCACAGGAAGCAACACGCATTGAATTGAATAATGATACAGCAAGTGTGGTGGATTTAGTGAAAGGTCGCCGTTATGAAATTTTTCACGATAAACCACAATATACGCAAGCTGAATTTCAACATTATCGTTTACGTTTAGAAAATAAACAAAAGGAATTAGAAAGTCCTGAAGTTGAAGCCTTTACTTTAAAACAATTATGGGATAAACGTCATGAGCCTGTAGTGCGTAGCGAATTAGGTTGGCGGATTTCTGCACCATTTGTGATATTTTTAGCATTAGTATTGGCAACTGCTTTAGCAGAAGTCAATCCACGTCAAGGACGTTATTATAAATTATTCCCAGCGATTTTATTATTTGCAAGTCTAATTGTAGCATTAATGGCAGTCAAAACACGTATTGGTAAAGCACAAATGGATGTGTGGGCGTATCCTATGGTGTTTATGATTTATATTGGTATCACTTTACTGTTTTCTCGTAAAGCAAAATTAGCCGCCAAGCAGTCTTAAGAGAGATTTAAACCATGTTCGCAAAAAAAATCGTCGCAAAACATGTGGTTAGCACAACTTTAGTGGCAATGTTAGGAGCAACTTTGCTTTTGTCAGGATTACAAGTTCTGTTTACCTATTTAGGCGAGTTGGGCGATGTTAAAGGCGATTATACAGCAGGGAAAGCATTATTATATGTATTATGGGGTGCACCTTATTATTTATATGAAATTATTCCAATCGCCGCTTTAATTGGTGCGGTGGTCGGTTTAGGTAGTATGGCATCGAATAGTGAATTGGTTGTTATGCGTGCTTCGGGCATTAGTTTATGGCAAATTGTAGCTTGGGTCATGCGTTCTGCGGTGATTTTGGTCATTATTTCTTTGGCTTTGAGTGAATGGGTTATTCCTTATACCAGTGAACAAGCTAAAAAAGTAAAAGACCAACAATATGCAGCCAAGTTGGGTGAAGTGCGTGGTTATTGGACAAAAGAAGATAATCAATTTGTTTATATCGATTATGCCAATGCACGAGGACAATTACGTCATATACAAACTATGACTTTTAGTGAAGATTATTATTTAAATCAATGGCTGAATGCTAAACAAGGACAATTTGTACAAGAAGGTCAGTGGCGTTTATCAGATGTTACACAAACTAAATTACAGGATAATAATGCTTATCAACAAAAAATTGCTGAACGAGATTTAAATTTAGCGTTAAAACCTGAATATGTACATATGGTAACAATGGATGCTGATGATTTATCGCCAAGCCAATTAGTTAATCTAATGCAATATATAAGCCAATATGGTCAAGTGCCGAAACCTTATCAATTAGCATTTTGGCAAAAAGTCATGTCGCCTTTTGCTTTGATGGCATTGGTATTGATTGCTTGTTCCTTTATTTTTGGACCTTTACGCCAGCAGTCGATGGGATTTCGTTTAGTGATTGCTTTATTTACAGGCTTAGGCTTTTTCTATTTACAAGACTTTCTCGGCTATGCGAGTTTGGTGTATAGCCCATCGCCAGCTTGGTTTGTGTGTGTGCCAATTGTGTTGATGTTTTTGATTGGTGCATATCTACTACATCGTGCTAAATAGTCATTGTTGCTGATTTTATGCTACAATTTTACTAAATTATTTGCCTACTTGTTTTTATTATGAAAGAAATTATTTTATTCTCATTTTTAGGGCCTGACCAAGCAGGACAATTTACACGTTTAATGGAAGTACTCGACCGCCATCAATTAACAATGCTTGATGTGGGACAAGCGGTTATTCATAATCAGCTTACATTAGGAATTTTTGTTGCATCTGACAATCCAACTGCTACAGCATTGGCAATGAAAGATTTTCTCATGTTGGCTCAAGAAATTAATTTAACCGTGCGTTTTAAACCAATTTCACAAGAAGAATATGAACAATGGTCGCAAAGTGGTGGCGAGGCTCGTTATATCGTAACAGCACTTGCTCCAGAGTTAAAACCATCAGATTTACAAGCAGTTACCCAAGTGATTGCTGAACATGGTTTGAATATTGAAACGGTTACTCGTTTATCAGGACGACAATCACTCAATCCAAGTCAAAATGACATGAAGCGTTCGTGTATTCAATTTAGCTTGAATGGTACTTTGATGGACGACCAAATCATGCGTGAAGCGTGTTTGAAATTGTCTAATGAATTGCAAATTGATGTCGCCGTGCAAGTCAATAATCCATATCGCCGTAACCGCCGTTTGGTGTGTTTTGATATGGATTCTACCTTAATTGAACAAGAAGTGATTGATGAATTAGCTAAAGAAGCAGGTGTTGGACATCAAGTGGCAGAAATTACTGAGCGTGCAATGCAAGGCGAGTTAGATTTCCAAAGTAGTTTTAAAGCTCGTGTTGCTTTATTAAAAGGTTTAGATGCGAGTGTCTTACCAAAAATTGCTGAACGTTTAACCATTACTGAAGGGGCGGAACGTCTGATTTCTACTCTAAAAGCATTGGGTTATAAAACTGCGATTTTATCAGGTGGATTTCAATATTTTGCCGAATATTTACAACAAAAATTAGGCATTGATGAAGTTCATGCCAATATTTTAGATGTGGAAAATGGTATTGTTACAGGCGAAGTGTCTGGTGTGATTGTTGATGGTGCAAGAAAAGCTGAGCTTTTACGCCAAATCGCTGATAATATGGGCATTTCTCTACAACAAACTATTGCGGTGGGCGATGGAGCAAATGATTTACCGATGTTATCTATTGCGGGTTTAGGCGTAGCATTCCGTGCAAAACCAATGGTTCGTGAAAATGCGAATCAAAATATTTCGAGTGTGGGCTTAGATGGTGTACTCTATTTATTAGGTGTGCATGATAAAGATTTATATCGGGCGTGATGGTAGCTTAAGCTACCATTTTTAAATAGTTTTTTGGAGTAGAATTATGAAAATTGAAAAAGTTGAGATTAAAGGTTTATTTGGTAAAAAAGATATTTGTTGGGAACTTAATCCACAAGTCAATGTACTTGTTGGAGCGAATGGAAGTGGGAAATCGACGATTTTATCTCTTTTATATGATATGCTATTAACAAAAAGTTTAAGAAACAATATAGATTTATTTGACTCTTCTAAGATATATTTTAGTGATAGTTCAGTAAGAATATTTGATTCAATCTCACCTAATGAATTATCTCAATTTGAGAATAATATTTCATCAGATTTGAGAGTGTTATTACAGATAGTATCTATTAAGAGTGTTTTATCTTTAAATGAAGTTAATAGTTTAGATAATGAAAATAAATTAAATATTAAAGTAATTTTAGGAAAGGATACAGATAAATTATATATTGATTTAATTGAAGCCAATCTGACGAATTCTAATGCAAATCATATTATTCAAAAAAGCAATCAAGAAAAAACCAATGCTTTAGATATGGAGATTCGTGAAACAATTTATGAATTTAATAAAATTAAAACAGATGAGTTGATTGAGCGTTTGTTATCTAGTTTTAATTTATTTTTTAATCAAATTGGTAAACAAGTCAGTTATGAAAATAATGAGTTAGTTTATACAGATATAGACTTACAAAAAAAGTTAAATTATTCTCATTTGTCATCAGGTGAACGCCAGTTGATTTATATTTTATTGCGTGTGGTTTTAAGTAATGCTGATAAAAATAAAACAGCAATTATTTTGATGGACGAGCCTGAAATCTCTTTACATTTAGATTGGCAAGAGCATTTTATTAAACAACTTACGATTTTAAATCCTGATGCTCAATTTATTATTGTTACGCATAGTCCTGCTTTAATCATGAATGGTTGGAATGATGTCTATACAGATATGGAGGAAATTACCACATGGCTATGATGGGACGTGATGACTATACCAAAGCATATAGTATCATGAAAAGCCGAAAGCAAAAAACTTTAGGTGTAATTTATATTGAAGATATTACTGATAAACAGTTTTGGCAAAATATTGCTGTACATCATGAAGTGAAATTGTATTCTGATGCTGGAAAAACGATTACAGGAAAATCTAAATTATTACAGATTTGTAGTGCGAATCAACTGATTGCTATTGATAGTGATTTTGATGTATTGTGTCCTAATCATCGTGATGAAAGTATTTTATTATCCGAGAAACAACAGTATATTTTACAGACTTATGCTCATGGTCGAGAAAATATTACTTTTTCACCGAATTATTTACATCAAATATTAGAAAATAAATTTAAACTTTATATTGATAATCATCCCAATCCCATTTTATCTATTTTTGAGAAACTATCTGAGATTTGGTTTGAGTCATATCAGAAGTTTTTATTTTTACACAATCAAAAAAACACCAATTTTACACATGATGATTGGATAAAAGCAATTTCATTGCAAAATCAAGAAAGTAAAATGATTGCTTTAAGTCAAGATTTTTCAGCATATCAAGAGAGAATGTTAGTTTTAAATCAAAAACTGAATCAATATATTGAAAATCAGAATGATTTTATGATGTTTTGTGAACATCTAGTGGAAAAAGGTTTTATTCAAAATAATGTTTGGGCTTTTATTCGTTGTCATGATTTTGAAAATAAATTTGTTGAGCCGATTTTAAAAGAAATTATAAAAGTAAGACAAAATAAAGAATTAGGTGATGTGGAAAAACAATATTCACCAAATGAAATTAGTAGCCGAAAACAAGAAATAGCTAATTATTTTAAAGAAATAAACTCACTAAAAACCGTATTATATCATTATTTTTATGATGTTTATTTCCCAAATCTTAAACATAACGACTATTTTTTACAAAAAATAGCAGCAGATTATCAGAGAGTTATTGCATAAAATGACACAACTCTCTCAACTCAAAGGTATTGGCAAAAATACATTGGCTCAACTGGAAAAGTTGCAGATTTTTACGCTTGATGATTTATTATTCCATTTACCAAGAGATTATGAAGACCGTAGTACCATTATTCCAATTTATCAATTACAAGCTGGGCGGAGCTATTTAATTCAAGGGATTGTTAAATCGAGTGAATTTAGTCAAGGTAAACGTCAGTCTTTAGCAATTACACTTGATGATGGGAGCGGGAAAGTTACTTTACGCTTTTATCATTTTTATAAAACCATGATAGAGCGTATGGCTGTGGGTAAGGTTTTACGAGTTTTTGGTGAAGCTCGATTGGGTGTGCGTGGTATTGAATTTTATCACCCAGAAGTTGAGCAAATCAGTCAAACTACACCTTTACCAAAAACTCAACTGACAGCAATTTACCCAAGTACAGATGGTTTAACTCAAAAAAAATTAAGAGAATTGATTCAACAAGCTATTGAAAATACTGATGATTTAGTAGAGTTGTTACCAGCACATTTGACCAATGGTTATGATTTAAAACAAGCCTTAGTTTATATTCATCAACCACCAAAAACAGCAAATATGCAACAATTATTGCAAGGTTCACACCCTGCACAGCAACGTTTAATTTTTGAAGAATTGGTCGCACATCAAGTGAGTTTATTGCAACGCCGTCAATATATTCAACATATTCAAGCACCTACATTTACAGAAAGTCAGTCATTAAAACAACAATTATTAGAACGTTTACCGTATAAAATCACCAATGCACAACAACGAGTTTCTATGGAAATTGCTCAAGATATGGCAAAGAATGTTCCAATGTTACGCTTGGTACAGGGTGATGTAGGTGCAGGTAAAACTTTAGTGGCAGGTCTTGCATCATGTCATGTATTGGAGCAAGGGTGGCAAGTCGCATTGATGGCACCTACTGAAATTTTGGCAGAGCAACATTACCTGAATTTTAAACAATGGTTTGAACCGTTGGGGATTACTGTAACGTGGTTAGTGGGCAAAATTAAAGGCAAGGCTCGGCAAAAAATATTGGACGATATTCAATCCAATCAAGCACAAATGATTATCGGTACGCACGCTTTATTTCAAGAACAGGTACAATTCGCCCAACTGGGTTTGGTGATGATTGATGAACAACATCGTTTTGGTGTGGAGCAACGCTTGGCATTACGCAATAAAAATCAAAAAGTTATGCCACATCAATTAGCATTGAGTGCAACCCCCATTCCACGCAGTTTGGCCATGAATTTATATGGTGATTTAGATAGTTCCATCATTGATGAGTTACCACCCAATCGTACACCTATTCAAACAGTAACTGTTGCAATTGACCGCCGTGAAGAAGTGTTACAACGTGTGATTAAAAATTGTATGGAAGATAAACAGGCCTATTGGGTGTGTACATTAGTTGAACAATCTGAAAGTTTAGATGCACAAGCTGCCGAAGTATTTTATCAAGAGGTACAACAACGTTTTCCACATGTAAATGTTGGATTGATACACGGTAAAATGAAAGCAGATGAAAAACAATCAGTGATGATGGCATTTAAAAATAATGAATTACAATTATTAATTGCTACTACAGTGATAGAGGTGGGTGTTGATGTTCCTAATGCGTCTATTATGATTATTGAAAATGCGGAACGTTTAGGTTTATCACAATTACATCAATTAAGAGGACGAGTAGGACGTGGAGCAAAGGCAAGTTTTTGTGTATTAATGTATAAAAATCCATTATCACAAAATGGACAAGAACGTTTGAATATTTTACGAGAAAGCCATGATGGTTTTGTCATTGCAGAGAAAGATTTGGAATTGCGTGGTGCGGGTGAATTATTAGGCACACAACAAACAGGTGATATGGGGTTTCGTGTGGCAAATTTACAGCGTGATGAACATTTACTGGAGCAAGCCCATCAAACAGCTTATATTTTAATAGAACAATATCCACAAAATGCAGAACAATTGGTCAAACGTTGGCTTCCAAATGCAACAAGATATGCTTATGTCTAATTTATCACGTTCAAAAATCCGCTTTAAGCCTTTATATCATACTTGGCGAGATTATTTACAGCGTTTTTTACCCTGTGTTGCTTGTCAAATGGACAATTCAATATACGCAGGTTTATGTGAAGATTGCTGGCAACAACTACCTTGGGCATTGACTGAAGTGCAACGTCATGAATTAAATGTACAAATTGCCTGTTATTATGACTATCCACTCAATCAAATGATTTTACAATATAAATATCATCATCAATTACTCTATGCACCATTATTTGCCCAGTTGATATTACAATTAAAATTACCCAAAGTACAAGCTGTGGTTGCCATGCCCATTTCTGAACAGCGTCTTGCTGAACGTGGTTTTAATCAAGCCTTAGAAATTGCTAAAATTGTGGCAAAAGCCTTAAATATACCCATTTGGCAACCAATTCAACGAGCTAGTGCAGGACGGCAAAAGGGTTTAAGTCGTGTAGAGCGTTTAGAAAATATCGATGAACAATTTATGATTCAAGATAAAATAGGTAAAATTTATCGTAATATTCTAATTATTGATGATGTTGTTACCACAGGAGCATCATTATCAGCTTTAAGTAAAGCACTTGAACCGTTAAAGATTGAAAAAATCAGTTATGCGTGTGTCGCAGGTGCAAGATAATAGTATTGTTTTTAAATTGTGTTACAATATAGAAAAATGCAAAATAGAGTAGGTAAAACATGGCACATTATTTAGTTTATTTTGGCTCAAAAGTTGAAGAGCATAATTTTGATAGCCTTGAGTCGGCAAAAGCCTATGTTGAACATCGCCGTGAGCCAGAGCAACGCCAAATTAAAATTCGAGAATTTGAATATCCTTATTTAACTTTTTATTCCCAATGGAAAATTCAATTAGATGGACATGGTGAATGGACATTATGGCGTAAAGTAAACCCTGATTATATTTAATACAATCACATTATTTTAAATGTAGTGTAACTGATTGATTTTCTGTAAGGGCAAAATATTTTTGCCTATCTTGATTTTAATTTATCAAATATTATCA
Organism: Moraxella sp. ZY210820; assembly: GCF_030674635.1. Lineage (NCBI taxonomy): Bacteria > Pseudomonadati > Pseudomonadota > Gammaproteobacteria > Moraxellales > Moraxellaceae > Nasibacterium > Nasibacterium caprae. The sequence continues at coordinate 308,326 of NZ_CP089978.1, forward strand.
ACATTTATAAAGTTTATAGGTTTATCATGTCAAAAAATAAGCGAAAAGCTCAAACACAAGCCAGTTATCCTTTTTGGAAACATATTAGAGTGGTTATTTTATTGATTATTTTAGTTGCTGTCGCACTAAATGCATGGAGAGATAATAATCAAAATTGGGATAAACCGATTGTTGTGATGTTACACCCTGTAAATGTTGATGGCTCGCTAGAAGTGCAACAATATATCCAAAAATTAACTAGTGATGATTTTAAAGATGCACAACAATATTTAGTAGAAAATAGTCAAAAATACCGTAATCGTCCTAGTGCGATTTATATTCAATATGGACGTGAAATGATGCAAAAACCGCCTGCCGTGCCGAGTGGTGGTGGTATTATAGATATTATGCTGTGGAGTTTAAAATTCCGTTATTATGCATGGAAATATGAACTTGATGAAGATAAAAGCCCAACCGTAACGCTTTATCTCAATTATTATAATCCTAAAACACATAAAGTGGTTAAACATTCAACAGCATTAGAAAATGGGCGAATTGGTATCGTTAATTTATTTGCTGATATGAAACATCATGGTTCAAATAAAGTGATTATTGTGCATGAATTATTGCACGCTTTTGGTGCAACTGATAAATATGATTTGAGAACAGGACAGCCTTTAGACCCTATTGGCTTGGCTGAGCCGAATAAAAATCCTAAATACCCACAAAGTTTTGCGGAAATTATGGGTGGATATGTGGCAACATCACCGAGTCAAAGGCATACACCAAATAGCTTAGCAGAGACGGTTATCAACCCACAAACTGCCCAAGAAATTGGCTGGTTAAATAAATGATGATATTTTAAACAATATTGTACGCTATGGCTTACATCATTTTCAGTCAAAAACGGCTAGTGATGATTGATATTATTTTTTTATAATACAACCATCAACAAGGAAATTGACATGATGTCAAACTTTTGGATAAAAGTTGTTGAACAGAATGGACGAATTTCATAGATGAACTTTAGATAATGGACTGTCCGCCAACCCTCCGACAAGAAGCCCGTATATTAATGGAACAATATACGGGTTTTTTTGCATTTATCATTTTTTACTTGTATCTGTACAATTTTTGCAGTATGCTTATCATTTGCATTAACAGCCATCATAATATGGTTAAGAGAAAGGAACATTTGATATGAACAGTCAAAACCCGATTTTAAATCGTGTTGAAATGTATGCAACACCGCAAGACCCAATGACGATTGGTGGTGCAATTCAGAAGAGCGTAATTTTAACAAGTGTGGCATCAGCATTTGCTGTAGCATTATTTTTCTTTTTTGCTTTAACGGGTAATGCAGGTGCGGCTGGTTTAGCGAGTATTATTGGTATTGTTGTCAGTTTTATTCTGGCATTAGTGGTAACGTTTAAACCACAATATGCACCAACTTTAGGTATTCCTTATGCTTTATTTGAAGGGTGCTTTTTAGCAGGTGTATCTTATTATTATCAAGCAAAATTTCCTGGCGTGCCGATGATGGCATTGTTGGCGACAGTAGTAACTGCTGGTGTGATGTTAGCTTTATATAAAGCTCGTATTATTCGTGCAACTGAAAAATTTAAATCTGTTGTGATTTCAGCAACCATTGCAATAGCCATTGTATTTGTATTACAAATTATTTTAAGTTTAATATTCTCAAGCTCTATTCCGGGTTTATTTGAAAATACATGGTTAGGGATTGGTTTTGCAGCATTTGTAGCGATTATTGCATCATTAAATTTAATCTTAGATTTTGATTTAGTGGAAAATTTTGCTGCTCAATCTGCACCAAAATATACAGAATGGTTATGTGGTATTAGTATTTTAGCGACTTTAGTGTGGATGTATGTTTCATTCTTACGTTTAATTGGCTTTTTAAGTAGTGATGATTAAATCGTTCATAGCTGAGAATAAAAAACTGAACCGATGTGTTCAGTTTTTTTATGTATAATTGCTTTAAATGATGAAAAAAATTGTGTTTTCTACAAAAAAGATATTGAGAAACAGATGGCGATGGTTCATAATTTAGTATGATTTTGATTGTTCATCATTTTGATGATTATTTAGTTAAAAAGACATATTTCCTGTTTAAATTAAAAGCATTTTAGGCTAAATAGGAATGTGGGGATAGGTAAAAATGACTCAGCACACACCAAATATTCAAGGTTCTATTGTTGCCATTGTAACGCCAATGTTAGAAGATGGTGGTGTAGACTGGAAAGCACTTGAAGATTTAGTCGAATGGCATATTGAACAAGGAACACATAGTATTGTTGCGGTGGGTACAACAGGTGAAGCATCGACCTTGAGTATGGAAGAACATACTCAAGTGATTAAAGAAATTATTCGTGTGGCAAATAAACGTATTCCAATTATTGCAGGTACGGGTGCAAATTCAACGCATGAAGCGATTGAATTAACTCAAGCAGCTAAGGATTTAGGTGCAGATGCGTGTTTATTGGTAACACCTTATTATAATAAGCCAACGCAAGAAGGTTTATATCAACATTATAAAACGATTGCTGAAGCGGTAGATATTCCACAAATTTTATATAATGTGCCGGGGCGTACAGGGGTCGATATGTCAAATGATACAGTTGTACGTTTGGCTGATGTTAAAAATATTGTTGGAATTAAAGATGCAACAGGCGATATTCCACGTGGAACAGAACTCATTCAACGTTTAAATGGTAAAATTGCGGTTTATTCTGGCGATGATGCAACCGCTTGGCAACTGATTTTGGCAGGGGCGAAAGGTAATATCTCGGTAACAGCTAATGTTGCACCCAAAGTGATGAGCCAAGTATGTGAATTTGCATTAGCAGGAAATCAAGCGGAAGCAGAACAAAGCAATGCCAAAGTCGCACATTTACATGAGATTTTATTCTGTGAATCGAACCCAATTCCTGTAAAATGGGCTTTATATGAAATGAAACGTATTGATGTGGGCATTCGTTTACCTTTAACACCACTTGCAACACAATTCCGTGAGCCAATTCGCCAAGCCTTACAACAAGCGGAGATTATCTAAGTGATGATGAAAAAAACAACATTAATCATGCTTAGCTTAGTCAGTTTGAGTCTGGCTGGTTGTAGCATGATGGGCATTGATAACCGCTCTTTAGAATATAAAAATGCGAAAACATTAAAACCATTAGAAGTGCCTTATGGTATGCAAATGCGTGAAGAAACCGCATTATATCCTTCACCTGTTATTGAAGAACATGCGTTAAACAATGCACCACGTTATGAAAATCGTCGTGGTAATCGTTATGAATTGCCACGTCCTGCTCTAGGTGCAAGCATGTCAATGAATACCATTCAGTTGCAAAATTTACGCCCACATATGATTTATGATGGTAATAAAAATCCATTATTACAAATTGCTGGTGATACGGAGCAAATTTGGCGTTATGTGGTGGCAACAGCAAGCAGTTTAAATTATAAACTGACCTCTGAAGATAAAACGTCAGCAGTTTTAGAAAAAGATGGCAAACAATATCTGTTATATTTAAGTCAAATTGGTGCGACACACGTTTTGGCATTATATGATGAAACAGGAAGTTTTGCTTCAAAAGAAATTGCAACTGAAATTCTTACACAAATTTATCAAAATTGGCCTGTTTAAATCATAAACAGAAATGATATTTAAAGGTTTATCCATGCAAAAACAAGAGTTACTCTATACTGGTAAAGCAAAATCAGTTTATACCACAGAAAATCCAGATTTATTGGTTTTAGTTTTCCGTGATGATGCGTCAGCATTTAACGGTGAAAAAATTGCTCAACTTGAGCGTAAAGGTAAAGTAAATAATCGCTTTAATGCATTTATTATGCAAAAATTGGCTGAAGCGGGTATTGAAACACATTTTGAGCAATTATTAACACCAACTGAAGTATTGGTTAAGAAATTAGACATGATTCCTGTAGAATGTGTGATTCGTAACTATACAGCAGGTAGTTTATGTCGCCGTTTAGGTTTGGAAGAAGGTTTACCATTAACACCACCGACTTTTGAATTATTCTTTAAAGATGATGCATTAGGCGACCCAATGGTTAATGAAAGCCAATCAGTTGCATTAGGTTGGGCAACTGAACAGCAACTTGCAGAAATGAAACGTCTAACTTACAAAGTAAATGAAGTATTAAGTGAATTGTTTGCACAAGGTAATATGATTTTAGTGGACTTTAAACTTGAATTTGGCGTGTTTAAAGACCGTATTGTGTTAGGTGATGAATTTTCTCCAGATGGTTGCCGTTTGTGGGATAAAGACACTAAGAAAAAATTAGATAAAGACCGTTTCCGTCAAGGTTTAGGCGATGTAGTTGAAGCTTATGAAGAAGTGGCACATCGTTTAGGTGTTGATTTAAGCGATATTTAATGATTTAAAATCATAAAAACTGTACGCAAGTGCAGTTTTTTATGATTGATTTTTTGATGCAAATAGCATGACATTACAACTTTTAGAAACCATTGCCATTGTTGATGGGCAAATCCAAAATTTTGATTATCATCAGCAACGTTATCAGCAGGGTATGCGATTTTTAACGCAATCCAATTCAGATTTTGCTTTATCACACATTATTGTACCAAATGAATTTCAGCGTGGTTTAGTACGTTGTCGTATGCAATATGATGTTTATCAACAGCATATTGAGTTTTTTCACTATCAAACAAGAAATATTCAAACTTATCAAATTGTTATATGTAATGAAATTGATTATAGCTATAAATATACTGACCGTGAAATGATTAATCAACTATTCGCTCAGCGTGGTGGATGTGATGATATTATCATCGTTAAAAATGGCAAAATAACCGATAGTAGCATTGGCAATTTGTTATTTTATAAAAATGGGCAATGGTTTACACCATCAGAACCATTATTGGCAGGCACACAGCGAGCGAAGTTATTAGATTTAGGGCAAATTCAACTGGCTAATATTTATTTCAATCATTTATATCAATTTGAAAAAATGATGATGATTAATGCCTTAAATCCTTTTGATGAACAACGAGCGATTTCAATGCAAATGGTTCAAGGTGTGTGATGATTTACTAGGTGTTATTTTTATATTAATGACCTAGAGTGATTTCATCAAGCAAAATAAAATAATCTGTTATGGTTTTTAGAAAAGATTTTTTCACTAGGTTGATATTATATAATAATAGTGAAAAGTCTAAACTATCATCAGATAAAATAATAAATTTATAATTGGAGTCATATATGATATAGAAATAGGAAAATTGGTTTTGATTTATATTTTCATGAAAATAAAAGTGAGCTACTTTTTTGGCATCATGAATATTGGAGATATTAAATTTTTTGATGATTTCAAATTGGTCTTTTTTTGCATCATAGAAATAGAATAAGATATTGATATTATTGAAATAATTGATAATATATTTAAAGAAATCACTACGCATCACAGCAAAATCTGTAACAGCTAAATAATAACGATTTAAGTGAATATTGGCTATATTAGGGAAATATAATTGTAAACGATGTAATAATTCTGTTTGATTGAGTTGCAAATTTTTCATGTGATACCTTAAATTAAAATAGTTATGAAAAATAAATTATCTAAACTCACGTTTAACATTTTATTTATAGGGCGTATTCTCAAATGGGTCAAATAAAATGTGATGATTATTGTTTTTTGCTTTCTGTATCAATTTAATAATTGATAAAATTTCATCTGAAAAATTAGTGTTTTGTTGATGAAAATAATGAAATTCATCAAGTAATGTGTCTAAATCAGTAATCAATTCATAATCAACCCATGAAACTTCTGAAATTAAAGTGTATTGATGATGAGAGAAATTTACTAAAAGTTGTGCTAAATTTTTAGAAAGGATTTGGTATTCAAGTGATTGAAATGGTTCTTGATTAGACCAAATATGAACAATATACATCGTTTATATTACCATTACACAATTAGTAATAAGTAGATGCCATCTACTTAATCTTTATATTTCAATAAGTTATATTCATTTATTAAACTGCACTCACGTTATCTAATACAATTTTCATATTTGGATAATAGCATATATAAAATTACCTATCAAATGAAAAATTATATGGTATCTTGTAATGAGTACTGATGAAATGATTGATTTGGTGAAGTAAAGTGAGTTCATCATTGCCTAAAAACCGTGAATTATGCTATATTCAACCTAACTAATTTTTATTGATGAGCATATTATGACACGTCAAGTTATCCATACAGAACACGCACCTGCGGCGATTGGTACTTATTCACAAGCAATTTTGGTTAATGATACCATTTATCTATCAGGGCAAATTGGTTTAGACCCTTATACGATGGAATTGGTTGATGGGATTGAAGCACAAATACGCCGTGTATTTGATAACTTAAAAGCAGTTTGTGAAGCAGGCGGTGCAAGTTTAGCTGATATTGCAAAATTAAATATTTTTCTAACAGATTTATCACACTTCCAATTAGTTAATCAAATTATGGGTGAATATTTTGCACAGCCTTATCCTGCTCGTGCCGCTTTGGGTGTAGCAAGTTTACCACGTGGTGCATTAGTGGAAATGGACGGTATTGTGGTACTTAAATAAATTCTACCGTGATATAAACGAGAAGCATTACCGATTAAGTAATGCTTTTTAATTGAAAATAACAATGATAATAATGGATAAATTGAATAAAAATGATTGACAGTTGATAATAATTATCGATAATATTACTTATCTTATTTAATTATCCATTTGGGAGAAAGTATCATGTACGTTTGCTTATGTCGAGGCATTACTGACCAAGATATTAAAAATGCAATGGCTGAAGGAGCGAGCAGTTTCCGTGAAGTGCGTGATTTATTGGATTTAGGCACGTGTTGTGGACGGTGTGCCCCTGAAGCTCGTTCAATTATCAATCAAGAATTGGCAGAAATTGCGAGTCGTTTAGCTGTAGCGGCTTAATGAGATTATCATTTAAAATTGAAATAGTTCATTGATTGACAGGGAAGTTATTTAATAATAATTCACAAATGATAATGCTAATTTATTTTGAATAAAATATACTCTACTTTGTATATTGTTTTCATTTGCAGTTCAAAAAAATACTCGAAAAATATAATAAATTTGGTTAATATAGCAAAATTAACATATCATTTGGAGCTTACCATGCAAGGTAATAAAGAAGTCATTATACAATTAAATCAAGTGCTTTATCATCAACTCACTGCGATTAACCAATATTTTTTACACGCTCGTATGTTTAATGATTGGGGTATTAATGAATTAGGTGAAGCAGATTATAAAGAATCGATTCATCAAATGAAACACGCTGATAAAATCATTGAACGTATTTTATTTTTAAATGGTTTACCAAATTTGCAACATTTAGGTAAATTGTATATTGGTCAGCATACTGAAGAAGTATTACAATGCAACGTGCGTAAGGCTCAAGAAAACATTGAAGCATTACAAAAAGCGATTACTGTGGCTGAACAGCATTTAGATTATGTTACCCGTGAATTGGTACAAAATATTTTAGAAGCTGAAGAAGAATATCATGATTGGGCAAATACACAGCTTGATTTGATTGAAAAAGTAGGTATTCAAAACTATATCCAATCAAATATGGGCGAAGATGAACATTAATTGTTTCATATTGATAGAAAAAAGCACAAATTTAAGATTTGTGCTTTTTTGTGTTTGGGAATAATTTAAGGATAATTACAACACCATTGCTGCAATCCAGCCAAAGATGAGTAATGGAATATTAAAATGGATAAACGTGGGTACAACTGTATCCCAAATATGGTTATGTTGTCCATCAACTGCTAAACCAGATGTTGGTCCAAGTGTTGAATCAGAGGCTGGTGAGCCTGCATCACCCAAAGCTGCTGCCGTACCAATAATGGCAATCGTAGCTAATGGCGAAAAACCAAGTTGGATACATAATGGTACATAAAGCACCGTTAAAATCGGCACTGTACTAAATGATGAGCCAATGCCCAATGTTACCAATAAACCAACCAATAACATCATAAAGGCAGCTAGACCTTTTTGTCCATCAACCATACTAATGATAGCACTGACTAAGGTATCAACGTGTCCTGTTGCTTTCATTACTGCTGCAAAACCTGCTGCTGCAATCATGATAAAGCCGATTAATGCCATCATACGCATACCTTGCATAAAGACATCATCGGACTCTTTCCATTTGAAAATCCCTGAAAATGATAAAATGGCAAAACCGACTAAACCACCTAACGCCATTGAACCAGAAGAGAGACGTACCCATAATGTTGCGATAATTGCAATACCTGCCATTATCATGACTTTAGTGCTAACGTGTGGAATAACAGGCTCTTCGGCTGCAGTTTTACCGTCAAAATGCATGGTTTTTTGTGGTTCAACATCAATATTTTGATAAACACGTGGTTTACGATAGCTAATAAATACTGCAATCAACATACCTAAAAACATACCTGCTACAGGAATTAGCATGGCTTTAGGCATCATGTCTTTACTAACGCTAAAGTTCATGGCTTGTCCTGCCTCGTTGATATTTTTCATGACAATATCTTCAAGGAACATTGCTCCGAAACCTGCTGGAATAAGCATATATGTACCGACCAATCCCATCGTCATAACACAGGCAACAGCACGGCGGTCAAGATTTAATTGATTAATGACTGCTAATAATGGTGGAACTAAAACAGGAATAAACGCAATATGTACTGGAATAACATTTTGCGACATGATAGCAGCAATTAACAATACGCTTAATAAAAAGAATTTGATTTTGCTAGCACTCACGATTTTGGTGCTATCCGATTGTTGATGGAGTTTTTTAACCATGTTATGTGCCAAGATATCAGGTACACCTGATTTGGCGAGTGCAAGTGCAAAAGCACCTAAAATAGCATAAGATAAAGCAATTTCAGCTCCACCGCCCACACCATTATTAAAGGTTTTCATAACGGTTGCGAGGTCTAAACCAGCGACTAAACCGCCAACGACTGCCGCAATGACTAAAGACAATACGACAGAAATACGAGAGAGTGATAAGGCACACATCACAATAATAGCTATGACGACTGCGTTCATAAGTTAATCTTTATAAAAATAGAAAAAAATTAACGTATTGTAACATAATTTTATTGATAAGATAAATCCTATGTCAATTATTCAGACTAATCGTATGAGTGATTTAACTTATTGATTTTATTAAACTATTTAAATTAAAAAATAATATGATTGTGGTCTAAAAAAGTATGCTGAATATTATTTATGATTAATAATTATGTTGTAAATCAATATATTACGCAAATATTTCTAATATTAAATATGAATAGCATACTTTTCCAATCACTACCTTTCATTTATTTCACCCCCGCAATAATCCCACTTACAATAATCAACAACATTCCTATTATAATCAACAGTGAAATCGGCTCATTAAATACAAATATACCAAATAAAGTTGAAAATACCACCACCAAATAACCCAATGCCGCCACCATAAATTTACGTCCGACTTTATACGCATAAGTCATGGCTAATTGTCCGACCATCGCAAAAAAGCCAATACCCAATAAATAAGGCAACATTTCAAAAGTTAAACTTGACCAGCCTTTTATACTACTGGCGATTCCTGCTAAAATAGTCGCCAAAGTGGAAAAATAAAATACAATTCGCCATGACGGCTCGCCCAATAAAGATAATTCTCTTACTTGTAAATAGGCATAACCTGCTATCGCTCCACTGCATAAACCGATTAATGTAGCAAATGCACCATACTGTAAAATACTCGGACGTAAAATAAAAATCACACCAATTAACCCTAATATTAATGAAAACCATGTTAAACGGCTTGGGATTTGTTTTAAAATAATAACTGATAATAAGGCTAAAAATATGGCAGATGTATGATTAAAGGTAATTGCTGTTGCTAAAGGCAAACTCCCTAAACTATAGAAAAACATAAATATGCCCAATGAACCAAACAACGACCGCCAAAAATGTGCCTTAGGATATTGTGTGGTAAAGTCTCGTTTCATTAACCATGCTTGCACACCTAATACAATGCTTGCAAATAATACTCGCCAAAATACCAATTCATATTCATGTAATGCAAATTTTACGCCCGCCATTTTTACTAAAACACTCATCAAAGTAAAACTTAAGGTAGCAAGTACCATCCATAGAGAACCCCAATAAGAGCCTGTTTCGTGGTGTGGTTTAACTAATTTTGATGTCGATGATGATAAAGTCATAGAAAATAAACAATGATAAAAATGCTTTATTATAGGATAAATTATAAGATTTTTTGTTATTAATATCGCCTATCTTTTGGCTATTTATCATCAGGATAAAATGACTGCATCCAGAGCAATCGTATGAGTGATTTAAATGATTGATTTTATGAAATTATTCTTCAAATATTAAAAAATAATAATTTATTAAAAATCAATATCTTATCATATTTTATGAGATAAGTTTGATTGACTGTATATGATGGGCAAGATTTTATTCAAAAAGATATACTATAAGTATGATTAAAATTACAAAAAGCCCACTAGCACTTTTGAATAATTTTCGCTATAGTAAAGCTATCTTTTTTAGTTTTAGGATGTTTCTATTATGAGCCAAATTACACTTGGTGGCAATCCTGTTGAAGTTGCAGGACAATTTCCACAAATTGGTGATACTGTTGAAAATTTTACTTTGGTTGGCAATGATTTAGCAGATGTTCATTTAGCTGATTTTACAAATAAACGTAAAATTTTAAATATTTTTCCAAGTATTGATACAGGTATTTGTGCAACTTCAGTACGTGTCTTTAATGAAAAAGCAAACAATCTTGCTGATACTGCTGTATTATGTATTTCTGCGGATTTGCCATTTGCTCAAGCACGTTTCTGTGGTGCTGAAGATTTAACGAATGTCAAAACTGTATCAACTTTCCGCAATGCTGAATTTGCTCAACAAGTGGGCGTAGCGATGGTCTCTGGTTCATTAACTGGCTTAACTGCCCGTGCAGTAATTGTACTTGATGCAGATAATAAAGTATTACATAGTGAACTTGTGCCAGAAATTAAACAAGAACCAAATTATGATGCGGCTTTAGCAGTATTATAATCATCGATATTGGTTAAAAATAATCTCTTTAGTCGATTTTCGGTTAAAGAGATTTTTTTATTTTTAGCTCAATAAAAAAACAATATTTTTTGACATTTTCTTTGACATTTTTTTCGCTTGAAATCAACTAACACTTTGATGTATATTATAAATGTTTTGACATTTTCTTTGACATTTTTACGTGGAATTTTGAGAAATTATCATGCCTGAACTTGAAAAAACATGGTTAAATGACACCACTTTACGAGTGATGACCTACAAATCAGGCTCATTTACTTTTAGCTTGGCGATTAATATGACACAATTACAAGCGATGTTTGACCGTGTTAATGATGCTCAAATTCGTTTTAATAAAATGCCAATGTTGCCAGAAATAGTTGATGCCATGCAAGAACGCACACTTGCTAGCAGTATTTATAGTACCAATACCATTGAAGGGGGACAATTTACCCCTGAAGAAACAGCACAAATTCTAAAACGTTCACCCGAACAAATTCAAAATAGCGAAGAAAAGCGTTTGACTAATTTAAAATCAGCGATTGAATGGGTCAAAAATAAAGCCAGTCGTGATTTTCAGCCATTGCAAGGAAAAGAGATATTATTGGCAGATGTTTTGCATTTACATCGTTTAGTTTCCCAAGATATTGACGAAAAAAATAATCCATCAGCACAATTTCGTAATAATCAAACGGGACAAAAAACCATTGTCGGTAATGAAAATACAGGCGGAACATATCGACCGCCAAAATGTTTAGCAGATATTGAATTTTTAATGCAATGCTTTTTAGAATGGTTAAACTCACCTGCAATCTTAAATCAACCAGCACTCATTCGTGCCAGTTTAGCACATTATTATTTTGAATTAATTCACCCTTTTTGGGACAGCAATGGACGTACTGGGCGATTATTAGAAATGCTGATTTTAGAGCAATCAGGCTATCAATTTAGTTCATCTGCGATTTGGCAATATTATCAGCAACATATTTATCAATATTTTGCTTTATTTAATCATTGTCGGCAACAGCAGAAACAAAAGCAGGAATATGCCTTACACGATTTTGTTAAATTTTTACTTGATGGTATGCTTGAAGTGATTAATGAATTACATGATCAAAGTAATATTTTAATTAAATTTTTATTATTTAGAAATTCATTATTTTCCGCTCGCCAAAATAAAATACTCAATGAACGCCAAGTAAGTTTAATTGAAATTTATTTAGCAAGTGAGCTTTCTTTAACACTGCGTGAGCTTTACCATTTACCGCCAGTGCGAAGTTTATATGCAAATAAAACCGAACGTACTTTTTATCGCGATATAGAAAAACTATTACAGCTTGGTTTCTTAAAAGAAAACCTTGAACATCAACTTGTCTTTGGTTAATTTTGACATTTTCTTTGACATTTTTTATTCCAAAAATATACTATCATTTTGATTTTTATTTAAAAAGTTTTGACATTTTTCTTGACAAAATCCTGTTAAAAATCGTGAAAATCGTTTTTATTTTGCAATTATTCTCGTTTATAATAGTGTTAATTTATATTTGAGAATTTGATTATGGGTACACCAATCATCATCGCCAAAAAAGTTGGCGACACATCACAAGACATTGTTTTACATTCACAACTTGCCAACCGACACGGCTTAATCGCAGGGGCAACGGGTACAGGAAAAACCATTACACTTAAGGTATTAGCAGAAAGTTTTTCTCGTATTGGCGTGCCTGTCTTTTTAGCAGATGCGAAAGGTGATGTTTCTAGTATCGCTAAAGCAGGTACAGGTGGAGCAAAATTTGATGAACGCCTACATATGCTAGGCTTAGATGGTATTGATTTTGCAGGTTCGCCCGTTACATTTTGGGATATGTTTGGCGAGCAAGGGCATCCAATTCGTACCACAGTATCAGAAATTGGACCTGTATTATTATCAAGAATGCTGAATTTAAATGATACACAAGAAGGTGTATTATCTGCCGTATTTAGAATTGCTGATGATCAAGGCTTATTACTCATCGATTTTAAAGATTTAAAAGCCATGCTGACTTATGTCAGTGAAAACGCAGGCGATTTAAAAAATGAATATGGTAATTTATCGCCTGCGAGTTTAGGTGCGATTCAACGTAATTTATTGGCATTAGGTGATCAGGGTGGGGAACAATTTTTTGGTGAGCCAAGCTTAGATATTATGGATTTTATCCAAACCGATGCCAATGGTCATGGTTATATTAATTTATTGGCTGCAGATAAATTAATGAATACGCCAAAACTATATGCGACCTTTTTATTATGGATGCTTTCAGAATTATTTGAACGTTTACCAGAAGTCGGTGATTTAGATAAACCTAAAATGGTATTCTTCTTCGATGAAGCCCATTTATTATTTGATAATGCAAGCACTGCCTTACAAGAAAAAATTGAACAAGTGGTGCGTTTAATCCGTTCTAAAGGCGTGGGGATTTATTTTATTACACAAAATCCGCTGGATTTACCAGAAAGCGTACTCGGACAACTTGGTAATCGTGTACAACACGCTTTGCGTGCATTTACGCCTAAAGATCAAAAAGCGGTTAAAGTGGCAGCACAAACTTTCCGTGCCAATCCAAATTTTGATGTGGCAGAAGCGATTACCCAACTGGGAGTTGGCGAAGCTTTAATCAGTTGTTTAGATGAGCAGGGTACACCACAAATTGTGGAGCGTGGTTGGGTGATGCCGCCATACTCTTCATTTAGCCCGATTAGCTTAGAAGAACGTAAATCATTGATGCAACAAAGTATTGTCGCTGGCGTGTATGATGAAGCTGTTGATCGAGATAGTGCGTTTGAAATGTTACAACGTAAAGTTGCTGAAGTAGAACAACAAAAGCAAGCTGAAGCTGAAGCGAAAATCCAAGCGAAAGAACAGGCTGAATTGGAAAAACAGCAAGCGAAAGAACAAGAACGTTTAGCACGTGAACAAGCCAAAGCAGAACAGCAACGTAGCAAACAAAACCAAGATTTACTGAAAACTGCGGTAAATATTTTAGGTAGTTCAACAGGTCAAAAAATTATTCGTGGTGTGTTAGGGTCAATTTTTGGTAAAAAATAACCTATCAACTTGAGATAAAAATAATCCCTAGGCTTAAAAACTTAGGGATTTTGTTTAAATAGTAAACGAATAATCATCATAACCTTAATAATATTACGTCATTTTGAAATTTGACCCTTGTCATTAGTGTTTTAAAGATATATTATAAATACATCTTTAAAACCTTACTGATAGGAAGTTCAAGCCATGTCTATTACGCCAGAACAAATTCAACTTGTTAAAGGTACAGTTCCTGTACTTCGTGAAAGCGGTGAAGCATTAACTTCACATTTCTACAACCGTATGCTTAATGGTAACCCACATCTTAAAGAAGTGTTTAACTTAGGGCATCAACGTAGTGGTGCACAAGCTCGTTCGTTAGCAGGTGCGGTGTTGGCGTATGCAGAAAATATTGAAAATCCTAGTGTTTTAGCACCTGTGATTGATTTAATTGCTCACAAACACGTTAGCTTAGAAATCCAAGCACCTGATTATAATATTGTTGGTGAAAACCTATTGCATTCGATTAGTGAAGTATTAAGTATTCCGATGGACCATGAATTGATTCAAGCATGGGCGGCAGCTTATGGTATTTTGGCTGATGTATTCATTGGTGCAGAAAAAGCGATTTATGATGAACACGCACAAACAAAAGGAAGTTGGCTCGGTTGGCGTAAATTTAAAATCGCTCAAAAAGTCCAAGAAAGCGATGAAATTACATCTTTCTATTTACAACCTGTTGATGGTGGAGATTTACCAAAATATAAAGCAGGTCAATATATTTCGGTGCGTGTATTGGTCGAAGAATTGGGCTTAAAACAACCACGTCAATATACCCTTTCTGATAGTGCTAAAGCGGATTATTTGCGTATTTCTGTAAAACGTGAAGATGCTAAAAATGATTGGAAAGCGGGTTGGGTATCAAATACTTTGCACGGCTATGAAGTGGGTCAGGAAATCGAAGTTACAGCTCCAACAGGTAATTTCTTCTTAATCAATACTGATAAGAAAAATGTATTTATCAGTGGTGGCGTTGGTTTAACCCCAATGGTGGCAATGCTTAATCAAATCGTTGAAGCAGGCGTACCACAAGCAGTGAGCTTTATCCATGCGTGCCGTAACGAAAAAGTACACGCAATGAAACAACATTTGGCTGATGTAAAAGCAAAATTTGATAATGTCAAAACCTTTACTGTGTATGAAGAAGGTCAAGCAGATGCAACGGGTCAATTAGATTTAAATACTGTACCTGCGGACTTGTTACCTGCAGATGCGGATTATTATCTCTGCGGACCACTTGCATTTATGAAAGCCCAACAAAGTGCATTATTGGCTCGTGGCATTCCTGCAAGTCAAATCCATTTTGAAGCATTTACTACAGGTGTACCTGCTCTATAATTTATCATCATGATAAAAGTAAAACCGTTTAATATAATGTTAAACGGTTTTACTTTTAGATAAAATGAAACGCTTATTTTATTTTAGGACTGATAAAAGCTGTCTATCTCACAATCTTGCTCGTATCACTTTAAACCCATTTGCATCATGCACAATATCTACGTTTGCAAAATGCTGTGCCAATAAACTTGGATAATTCAAAAAGCGATTTGCTACTAACCACACTTGCCCTTGAGCATTCAGATGTTTTTTTGCTTGATGACATAATTGTTCACTCACATCATAAGACGTTGCTACCCCTTGATGAAATGGTGGATTACTCACAATCGCATCAAAATTGCCATCTATATCATCTACACCTGTAATCGCTTGATATTCAATATTGGATAATTGATTATGCTCAATAGTTAAAGCCACCGATGACAACGCAAAAGCATCAACATCATACGCCATAATTTTGGCTTGCGGGTTATAAATCGCTAAATGGCACGCTATCACACCTGCACCACAACCAAAATCAGCGATTTTCTTGCCTTGAATTTGTGTTAAAAATGGTAATAATTCTGCTGTTCCAATATCTAATTTATTTTGGCTAAACACGCCTACCAGTGATTTTATGCTTAAAGTTCGCTCATTACACACCAAATCATACGATTTTACCCAATGTGATAATGGTAATAATGACTCTTGTTTTTGTAAAAATAATTGCCATAATTGACAATGACGTGCAATATCAATTTTACTGCTTTTACCATAATCTGTTAATAATTTTGCACAACCTTCAATCCCCGCTTTTTTCTCACCCACTAACCAAATTACTGAATTTAATGTACATTTTGCAGAGAGTTGGTGAAGTACATAGTGTAATTGTTGCTTGATTTTAGGATTAAAAATAATAATATAATCATAATCATATGATTTATAAAATTCGACCGAAAATAAAATTTCTGATATTTTTCCTACAGTTTTAAAATATTGATAATCCGCATAATTCCACGTCCAAATATCCACATCTCCATCTAATTGGTGGCACAATTTATCTTGTGGTGGATTAATTAATAAAATTTTACCTTTTAATTGTGATTTTTGACGTAAAATCACTTCACTCATTGGATTCATAATTAGCTCAATATTTGTATGATAATAAGCTATTATACACTACACTTTAAATTAATCCCATTGAGCGTAAGATTGCTGCACCAATGCCCATACCAATCATTGAAAAAACAGTGGTAAATGCTAAAATATTGGCAGCTAATGTTTCATTTCCACCCATTGCTTTTGCCATTACATAACTGGCTGTAGCCACAGGTGCAGAAACCATCATAAATAATACACCCATCTGTAAAGGTGGCAAATTAAAACTTAAGCCAACCGCTACAGCAATCAACGGAGCAATCAAAATACGAGCTAAACTGGCTTGCATTGACAAACCTGACAAGCCAAACATTGACTTTAAATCCAAACTTGCCCCTGCACAAATTAATGCCAATGGTAACGCAACCCCAGCCAATAATGTTCCTGTTTTCATCAATGCTTCAGGCGGTAAAGGAATTGCCATCATTTTATAAATAAAACCAGAAACAAGGGCGATAATTAACGGATTAGTCATAATTTTTTTTATAATATCCCAAGCTTGTGCGATAAAAGAAACTTGTTGTTGTGTACGGCTTAAGGTAATTACCGATAAAATATTAAACAAAATGGTTACTACACCCATATACACCGCACCAACACTCATCCCCACTGTACCATAAGCATTGGCAACGGTTGCCAGTGAAATAATCGCCATATTACTACGGAATACACCTTGTACAAAAACACCTTTATCTTCAGGTGCTTGAATACGATAATACGCATAAATTTCTGCACCAATATATAAAATAAAAGTAACGAGAATACCTGCACCAATTAATGTGATTTGCTGATTATAATCAACCTGACTTTTAATAATACTTAAAAACAATAAACATGGTAAGCAATAATTAAAAACAAAATTTGAAGCAACATTCACAAAATTACGCTCGATTTTCCCTTGTCGATATAAATAAAATCCTAATGACAATAACAATAAATTAGGCAGAGTAATCGTTAATGCAAAACTAGATGCCTGTAATACATCATAAAAATTCATAATAGTTGTTGTTTTCAAGTGAAATAAATAATATTTTACCACAAATTTATTTAATATCTTAATGGGGATTAGCTCAGTTTTCTGGTAATTGTAAGGACAAAAATTTTAGTCCTTACATCTATCATTTTTTTCAATAATTTGTTTATCAAATCATGGTCTCTATTAAATGTTTCAACTCAAATGTATCTTCTATTGTTTTAATATATTCGACTAAATTTGCCCAGTTTTCGATATATACAGAGTTTGGCTCTTCATTTGATGGTTACAATACTGTATCTTTGCCACCAAACAAATTACTTTCTTCAAAATTCTCCTTAAATTATAGTTGTTTTTTGTTATAATGCCTTTATCAACAAAAATGAGTAAAAAATATGACCACACTTGCCCAATTTACCGAACTTGAACAAGCAGGCTACAATACCATTCCTGTGTTCCGCCAACGCCTTGCTGATACTGAAACACCATTAACTGTCTTTGCACGCTTAAAAATGCACAAATTAGCCTATTTATTTGAGTCGGTTGAAGGTGGTGAAACTTGGGCGAGATATTCAATTATTGGTTTGGGTGAAAGTCGTATTTTTTCCTGTAATGATGGTATTTTAACCATTCAAAATGAACAAGGTGAACAAAGCCAGCAACCTTGCGAAGACCCATATCAATTTATCCGTGATTATCAAGCTCAATTTAATGCACCGCCACGAGAATTATTACCGAATTTACCACAGTTTACAGGCGGTTTAGTCGGCTATTTTGGCTATGATGCTGTGCGTTATATCGAGCCAAAATTACGCCATTCTGCACCGAGCCATGACCCAATCGGCTTACCTGATATTTGGTTGATGTTGTCTAAAACCGTGATTGTGTTTGATAATTTAAAAGACACGATGTTTTTAATTCATCATGCTGATACCACACAAGGCGATAGTTTTGCCAAAGCCCAACAAGTGCTTGATGAAATTGAAAAATTACTTGATGAGCCGATTAAATTAGTGGCAAAACCGCATACATTCCCACAATTTACTTCGATGACTGGCGAAGAAAAATTCAAACAAGATGTCAATCATGTGAAAGAATACATTAAAGCAGGCGATGTGATGCAAGTCGTGCCTGCACAACGTATGGTCGCTGATTTTGATGGCGAAGCGATTTCGGTATATCGTGCGTTGCGTCATTTAAATCCATCACCATATTTATTTTTATTGCAAGGTTATACTTTAGACAATCAACAAGAATTTCATATTGTTGGCTCATCACCAGAAATTTTATGTCGCTTGGAATATGGGATTGCAACGGTACGTCCGATTGCTGGTACACGTCCACGTGGAAAAACGCCTGCGGAAGATGTTGCATTTGAACAAGATTTACTCGCTGATGCCAAAGAAATTGCTGAACATTTGATGTTGATTGATTTAGGTCGTAATGATATTGGTCGTGTATCAAAAATTGGCAAAGTGCAAGTGACTGAAAAAATGACGATTGAGCGTTATTCACACGTCATGCACATTGTGTCGAATGTCCAAGGTGAAGTATTAGATGGTATTGATGCTTTAGATGTATTAAAAGCGACTTTCCCTGCAGGCACGCTGTCTGGGGCACCTAAAATCCGTGCGATGGAAATTATTGATGAAGTTGAACCTGTCAAACGTGGAATTTTTGGCGGTGCCATCGGTTATTTGGGTTGGCATGGCGAAATGGATTTGGCAATTGCAATTCGTACAGGCGTAATTCGTGATGATAAAGTCTATGTGCAAGCAGGGGCGGGTGTAGTAGCGGATTCTGTACCACAGTCAGAGTGGAATGAAACGCAAATAAAAGCCCGTGCAGTGATAAAGGCGGTTGAATTATCGGCAAGTGGGTTGATTTTTTAAACAAATAAATGATTTTTTAAAAAATATTGCAAAAAGTGCTTGCAATAGTTTTTAAATTTGCTATACTTTGCATCGTTCCTGAGATGAACATTAAAAAAACGCCGACATAGCTCAGTTGGTAGAGCAACTGACTTGTAATCAGTAGGTCATCAGTTCGAATCCGATTGTCGGCACCATTCTTTTAATTCTCAGAACAGCACTGAATAAGTGCGATGCAAATCAGGTGAGGTTCCCGAGCGGTCAAAGGGAGCAGACTGTAACTCTGCCACGAAAGTTTCGAAGGTTCGAATCCTTCCCTCACCACCATCTACCTTTTCAATCTAAATCGTATCTTTGCGGGAGTAGCTCAGTTGGTAGAGCGGCAGCCTTCCAAGCTGCATGTCGCGAGTTCGATCCTCGTCTCCCGCTCCATTATCTAAGTATCGATTTAAATCAGATTGAATTATCGCTCTTATAGCTCAGTGGTAGAGCACTCCCTTGGTAAGGGAGAGGTCTCGAGTTCAAATCTCGATAAGAGCTCCAGATACTTTACAACACTTTAAATTTTATCTATAATACATTTAAGTTCAAAGCAGGCTACATAGTCTGCTTTTAAAGTATTAAGGCTTTATTTTTTATCATCATTATCTAAGTTTAGATAATGTTTATTATGAGGAATCTCAACAATGGCTAAGGCTAAGTTTGAACGTAATAAACCACACGTTAACGTGGGCACAATCGGTCACGTTGACCATGGTAAAACAACTTTAACTGCTGCAATTGCAACAATCTGTGCAAAAAACTACGGCGGTGAAGCAAAAGACTATTCTCAAATCGACTCAGCACCAGAAGAAAAAGCACGTGGTATTACCATCAACACTTCTCACGTTGAGTATGACTCTCCAACTCGTCACTATGCACACGTTGACTGCCCAGGACACGCTGACTATGTGAAAAACATGATTACTGGTGCGGCACAAATGGACGGTGCAATCCTTGTTTGTGCAGCAACTGACGGTCCAATGCCACAAACTCGTGAGCATATCTTATTGTCTCGCCAAGTAGGTGTACCATATATCATCGTATTCTTGAACAAGTGTGACCTTGTTGATGATGAAGAATTACTTGAATTAGTAGAAATGGAAGTGCGTGAACTTCTTTCTTCTTACGATTTCCCTGGTGATGATACTCCAGTAATTCGTGGTTCTGCATTAAAAGCATTAGAAGGTGATGCTGGTCAATATGGTGAATCTTCAGTATTGGCTTTAGTTGAGGCGTTGGATAGCTATATCCCAGAACCAGAGCGTGCAATTGACAAAGACTTCTTAATGCCAATCGAAGATGTATTCTCAATTTCTGGTCGTGGTACAGTAGTAACTGGTCGTGTAGAAACTGGTGTTATCAAAGTAGGTGAAGAAGTTGAAATCGTTGGTATCAAAGATACAGCGAAAACAACAGTAACTGGCGTTGAAATGTTCCGTAAATTACTAGACGAAGGTCGTGCAGGTGAAAACTGTGGTATCTTATTACGTGGTACGAAGCGTGAAGAGGTTCAACGTGGTCAAGTATTGGCTAAACCAGGTACAATCAAGCCACACACTAAATTCAATGCAGAAGTATACGTATTGTCTAAAGAAGAAGGTGGTCGTCATACTCCATTCTTAAATGGTTACCGTCCACAATTCTATTTCCGTACTACTGACGTAACTGGTGCAATCCAGTTGAAAGAAGGCGTTGAAATGGTAATGCCAGGTGATAACGTAGAAATGTCAGTAGAGTTAATTCACCCAATTGCAATGGACGCAGGTTTACGCTTTGCGATTCGTGAAGGTGGTCGTACTGTAGGTGCTGGTGTTGTAGCAACAGTTATCTCTTAATTCTAACATTATATTGTTTAGAAATTAAAGTGCAAAAAGCTAGGTCTTTATGGTCTAGCTTTTTATTTGTAGTTAATATATTCAATAATGATAATGAATTTATATTTATTTTTGGTTAATTTTGTAGGTAAATTATGAAAAAACTTGATTCAGTCTATATTCTACTTTTATAATATAGTGCTAAATTTATCATGAGTAAAAAAATGCAAAACGGTCAAACATCAAATACTGAGCAAATAAAGATGGCAAAGCGAAAAGAACAGTCAGTTGAAGTGGTAAAACAAAGTTCTCCTTTGGATTATGTGCTTTGGGTGATTGCACTTGCATTGTTGCTATTTGCAACAATGGCAAATAGTTATTTGCCTAAATATTGGGTTATGGCAAATGATGTTTGGGTGCGTATTGGTGTAATTGTAGGTAGTGTAATTGTTGCGTTAGGATTATTGTATTTAACACAACAGGGTAAAGGTTTTATTCAGCTACTTAAAGAGTCTCGTATTGAGTTGCGTCGTGTAACATGGCCGACAAAGCCTGAAACAATTTCAACTTCATGGCAAGTTATAGTTGTTGTATTTATTGCTGCATTTTTAATTTGGGTTTTTGATACATTATTTAGCTGGTTAACAAAATTAATTATTGGGTAGTTATATGAAGCGTTGGTATATTATTCATGCTTATTCAGGTTATGAAAAGCAAGTGATGCGTTCTTTAAAAGAGAGAATCCAGCGTAGTGCTGTGGCAGATAGTTTTGGTGAGGTCTTGGTTCCAACTGAAGAAGTGATGGAAATGAAAGATGGGAAAAAGCGTAAATCAGAACGTAAGTTTTTCCCTGGCTATGTGCTTGTTGAAATTGATATGAATGATGAGGCATGGCATTTAGTAAAAGAATGCCCAAATGTATTAGGTTTTGTAGGAGGTACACCTGAAAAACCTGCACCTATTACTCAAAAAGAGGCTGATGCAATTTTGGCACGCATTAATGTGAAAACAAATGCTCCTCGTCCTAAAACAATGTTTGAGCCAGGTGAAGAATTGTTGGTCATTGATGGTCCATTTGCAAATTCTCGTGGTGTAGTTGAAGAAGTGAATTACGATAAGTCACGTTTGACATTGATTATTAGTGTATTTAGTCGCCCTACTCAAGTTGAGTTGGAATTTAGACAAGTTGAAAAAATTATCTAAATTTGTCTGAAATAAATATCTATTTGATTGAAAGTGATGTATAATAACTTGCCTTTATGTTAAGGGTAAGATTTTTAATTAAAATGGGGAGCTTAGCGGCGTTTGTACCCAGAGGTAAATAGACATGGCAAAGAAGATTGATGGCTATATCAAGCTACAAGTTCCTGCTGGTAAAGCAAATCCATCTCCACCAATTGGTCCTGCATTAGGTCAGCGTGGTGTAAATATTATGGCGTTCTGTAAAGAGTTTAACGCTGCAACACAAAAAGTTGAACCAGGTTTACCAATTCCTGTTGTAATTACAGTATATAATGATAAATCATTTACATTTATCATGAAAACTCCACCGGCATCAATCTTAATCAAGAAAGCGGCTGGTATCCAGAAAGGTTCTTCTGTACCAAATAAAACTAAAGTTGGTAAATTGACCCGTGCTCAATTAGAAGAAATCGCAACAACTAAAGAACCAGATTTAACAGGTGCTGATTTAGATGCACGTGTGCGTACAATTGCAGGTTCTGCTCGTTCAATGGGCTTGGATGTGGAGTTATAATTATGGCTAAATTAACTAAACGTCAAAAAGCGATTGCTGCGGCAGTTGATACGAATAAAGTTTATACTTTAGATGAGGCGGTTGATGTATTAAATGGTTTACCAGCAGTTAAGTTTAAAGAATCTTTAGATGTGGCAGTAAACTTAGGTGTAGATCCACGTAAATCTGATCAAGTGGTTCGTGGTGCGACAACTTTACCTGCAGGTACTGGTAAAACTGTACGTGTTGCAGTATTTGCTCAAGGTGCTCAAGCAGAAGCAGCTAAGGCTGAGGGTGCTGATGTTGTAGGTTTTGATGACTTAGCAGAAAGTATTCAAGCGGGTAACTTAGACTTTGATGTGGTAATTGCTGCTCCAGATGCAATGCGTGTTGTTGGTAAGTTAGGTACGGTTTTAGGTCCTCGTGGTTTAATGCCAAACCCTAAAGTAGGTACAGTAACTCCTGATGTTGCAACTGCTGTAAAAAATGCAAAAGCTGGTCAAGCACGTTACCGTGTAGATAAAGCTGGTATTATTCATGCCGCGATTGGTCAAGTAGGCTTTACACGTGAAGCAGTACGTCAAAACGTTGAAGCGTTGATTGCTGACTTGAAAAAAGCAAAACCAGCAACTTCAAAAGGTGTTTATATCAAAAAAGTAACTTTGAGCTCTACAATGGGTCCTGGTTTGACTATTGATGTAAATGATGTATCTAAATAATCAGTGATATTACTGATTGTTTGACGGAATTTAAAAATCTTGGGCATTGGGAATGTGTACATTATTAATGACCCAAGTGGACTTTGAATTGATAGATGTAAATCTATTAGCGTCAAAGACCTCAGGCGGGTATGGATTATTACTATCGATAATTCTTACTCTTAAAAATTAGCCTGCGTAGATGCGGTAGTGAGAGATTTCTCCTCCGTAATGTGGCTGAAAGGCGACAAATGGTGTACATTGCACGGTGCAATGTATGGAGCAACCTTAGGAGGTTTACAGTGGCTCTACTTTTAGAGGACAAAAAGCAGATTGTAGAAGAAGTTAGTCAAGTAGCAAATTCTGCATATTCTGTTGTTGTTGCTGACTATCAAGGTTTAACTGTTGAACAATTAACTCAACTTCGTGTTGAAGCACGTAAATTAAATGTATATGTACGTATTGTGCGTAATACATTGGCAAAACGTGCAGTTGAGGGAACTCAGTTTAACATTTTAAATGATACTTTAGTTGGTCCAACAATTCTCGGTTTTTCAACTTCAGAAGACGATATGGGTGCAGCTGCACGCTTATTTGAAGAGTTTGCTAAAACAAACAAAAACTTCGAATTAAAAGCAGCAGCATTTGATGGTAAAGTCTATACTGGTGCTGGTATTAGTACAATTGCTAACTTACCGAACCAAGAAAAAGCACTTACTATGCTTGCCAACGTTCTTCAAGCTCCAATTTCGAAATTGGGTCGCTTACTTACAGCACTCAAAGAGAAAAACGAGCAAGAAGCTGCTTAATCTTAATCCATTTTATTATTTATCAATTTATATCCATTTGGAGTTATTCTCATGGCTTTATCAAACGAAGAAATCTTAAATGCAGTTGCTGAAAAAACTGTTTTAGAATTAGTTGAATTAATTTCTGCTTTTGAAGAGAAATTCAATGTATCTGCTGCTGCGGTTGCAGTTGCTGCTGCTCCTGCTGCTGGCGGTGCTGCTGCTGAAGAACAAACAGAATTCAATGTTGAATTAACAAGCTTCGGTGCAAACAAAGTAGGCGTAATTAAAGCAGTTCGTGAAGCAACTGGTTTGGGCTTGAAAGAAGCTAAAGACTTAGTTGAAGGTGCTCCAGCTATTCTTAAAGAAGGTGTTTCTAAAGAAGAAGGTGAAGAACTTAAGAAGAAACTTGAAGAAGCTGGTGCTACAGTTACACTTAAGTAATCTGTTTATAGAATTTTTGCAAAAAAGTTCTAAAAAATGGTTGATGGCTATTGGGTCATCAACCATTTTGCGTTATAATATATAGCTTGCTTATGTTTTTGAATGTTGAAAATCTAAGTGGCTATACTTAACCCAATATCTAAAAATGTTTAATCATATTTTTATAGTGAAAATATGCTTAAGCATTTTCTGTGTTTATAATTTTTAAGTTTTGACTTAAAATGTGTTTTGTTGTTTCATTCGGCCGAATGATTGAGTTTAAATGAAGAGGACCCAAGATGGCATACTCATATACCGAGAAAAAGCGGATCCGTAAAAATTTTGGTAAATTGCCTCAAAAGATGGATGTTCCATATTTATTGGCTATTCAAGTCGATTCTTATCGAGCATTCTTACAAGATGGCAAATCATCAAAAGAGCGTGAGGATATCGGACTTCAAGCAGCGTTTCGTTCAGTATTTCCTATTGAAAGTTATACTGGTAATGCGGCTTTAGAATTTGTTGAGTATCAACTGGGTAAGCCTGAGTTTGATGTGCGTGAGTGTATTATGCGTAGTTCAACTTACGCAGCACCGATGCGTGTAAAAATTCGTTTGATTTTAAAAGATCGTGAAACAAAAGCGATTAAAGATGTGCGTGAACAAGAAGTCTATATGGGTGAAATTCCATTAATGACTGAAAATGGTACATTTGTAATTAATGGTACTGAGCGAGTGATTGTGTCGCAATTACATCGTTCACCAGGTGTGTTCTTTGATCATGATAAAGGTAAAACACACTCAAGTAGTAAAGTATTATATTCTGCACGTATTATTCCTTACCGTGGTTCATGGTTAGATTTTGAATTTGATGCGAAAGATTTAGTTTATGTACGTATTGACCGCCGTCGTAAATTATTAGCAACGGTAATTTTGCGTGCTTTAGGTTATCAAGATGAACAAATCCTTGATATGTTCTACGAAAAAGTAGGCGTATATCTGGATATGGGCGTATGTCAAATTGATTTAGTGCCAGAGCGTTTACGTGGTGAAATGGCTCAATTTGATATTAAAGATAAAGATGGAAAAGTACTTGTTGAGCAAGGAAAGCGTATTAATGCACGTCATGTACGTCAAATCGAAGCTGCTGGTATTGATAAATTAACAGTACCTGATGAATATCTGTATGAACGCATTGTTGCTGAAGATATTGAGCTTAAAGATGGCAGTGTAATTGCATCAAATACTTTATTAGATCATGAAACTTTAGTAAAAATTGCTGAAAATGGGATTAAGCAATTTAAAATCTTATTTACTAATGATATTGATCGTGGTCCATTTATTGCGGATACCTTACGTGCAGATAGTACAAGAACACGTGATGATGCCTTAGTTGAAATTTATAAAGTCATGCGTCCAGGTGAGCCAGCGACTAAAGAAGCTGCAGAAACCTTATTTAATAATTTATTCTTTAGCAATGAGCGTTATGATTTATCGCCTGTGGGTCGTATGAAATTTAATCGCCGTTTAGGTCGTCCTTATGAAGTGGGTATTGATCAGAAAACGCGTGAAATTGAAGGCGTATTATCACATGAAGATATTATTGATGTATTGCGTACATTAGTAGATATCCGTAACGGTAAAGGTGAGGTTGATGATATTGACCATCTTGGTAACCGTCGTGTACGTTCTGTAGGTGAAATGACTGAAAACCAATTCCGTGTCGGTTTGGTGCGTGTTGAACGTGCAGTAAAAGAGCGTTTATCACAAGCCGAAACGGATAATTTATCACCACAAGATTTAATTAATGCAAAACCTGTATCAGCAGCAATTAAAGAGTTCTTTGGTTCAAGCCAATTATCACAATTTATGGATCAAAACAACCCATTGTCAGAAATCACGCATAAGCGTCGTGTATCCGCACTTGGTCCGGGCGGTTTGACTCGTGAGCGTGCAGGCTTTGAAGTACGTGACGTACATCAAACGC
The DNA here is from genome assembly GCF_030674635.1 of Moraxella sp. ZY210820. Classification (NCBI taxonomy): domain Bacteria; kingdom Pseudomonadati; phylum Pseudomonadota; class Gammaproteobacteria; order Moraxellales; family Moraxellaceae; genus Nasibacterium; species Nasibacterium caprae. The sequence continues at coordinate 335,393 of NZ_CP089978.1, forward strand.
ATTATGGTCGTGTATGTCCGATTGAAACGCCTGAAGGTCCAAACATTGGTTTGATTAACTCATTATCAATTTATGCGAAAACTAACCAATTTGGTTTCTTAGAAACACCTTATCGTAAAGTGGTTGATGGTCGTGTAACAGATGAAGTTGAATATTTATCAGCGATTGAAGAAGTGGGTACAGTGATTGCACAAGCAGACTCAATTCTTGATGAACACAATAATCTTGCTGAAGATTTGGTTTCTGTACGTCATCATGGTGAATTTGTGCGTATGACACCTGACCGTGTAACGCATATGGACGTATCTGCACAGCAGGTTGTTTCTGTAGCGGCATCTTTAATTCCGTTCCTTGAGCATGACGATGCGAACCGTGCATTGATGGGTTCTAACATGCAACGTCAAGCTGTGCCAACGTTGCGTGCTGATAAGCCATTAGTCGGTACAGGTATGGAAGCACACGTAGCACGAGATTCAGGTGTATGTGTGGTTGCTAAACGTGGTGGTGTAATTGATTATGTTGATGCATCTCGTATCGTGGTGCGTGTTAATGAAGATGAAATGGTTGCAGGTGAAGCAGGCGTTGATATTTATAACTTAATCAAATATACACGTTCTAACCAAAATACTTGTATTAACCAAAATGTCATTGTTAAACAAGGCGATAAAATTGCAATTGGCGATATTTTAGCTGATGGTCCATCAACCGATATGGGTGAATTGGCATTAGGTCAAAATATGCGTGTTGCGTTTATGACTTGGAATGGTTATAACTACGAAGACTCGATTTTATTATCAGAACGTGTATTACAAGAAGATCGTTTAACATCTATTCACATTCAAGAATTACTATGTGTGGCACGTGATACTAAACTTGGTGCAGAAGAAATTACTGCAGATATTCCAAATGTGGGTGAAGCAGCGTTAAATAAACTTGATGCATCTGGTATTGTCTATATCGGTGCAGAAGTGACTGCAGGTGATATTCTTGTTGGTAAAGTAACACCTAAAGGTGAAACACAACTTACGCCTGAAGAGAAATTATTACGTGCTATCTTTGGTGAAAAAGCGGTTGATGTGAAAGATTCATCATTACGTGTGCCATCTGGTACGAAAGGTACAGTGATTGATGTACAAGTCTTTACTCGTGATGGTGTAGAGAAAGATGAACGTGCGAAAGCAATTGAAAAATCACAGCTTGATGCGTATCGTAAAGACTTGAAAGAAGAATACAAAATCTTTGAAGAAGCTGCACGTGAGCGTATTGTCCGCTTATTAAAAGACCAAGTATCAAATGGTGGTGGTACAACTAAACGTGGCGATACATTAACTGAAGATATATTGTCTCGTCTAGAAGTGGTGGATTTATTAGAAATTCAACCTGCTGATGAAGGTGTAGCAGAGCGTTTAGCACAAATTCAAACATTCTTGAAAGAGAAGGGTGTGGAGATTGATGAGAAATTTGCAGAGAAAAAACGTAAATTATCATCAGGTGATGAGCTGACGACTGGTGTATTAAAAGTCGTAAAAGTTTATCTTGCAGTAAAACGCCGTATCCAACCAGGGGATAAGATGGCAGGTCGTCATGGTAACAAGGGTGTAGTATCAAACATCTTACCAGTAGAAGATATGCCGTATGACATCAACGGTGTGCCTGTTGATATTGTATTAAATCCATTAGGTGTACCGTCACGTATGAACGTGGGTCAGATTTTGGAAACACATCTTGGTTTAGCTGCACGTGGTTTGGGTGAGCAAATCGATAAGATGCTGAAACAACAACGTACTATTCTCGAATTGCGTGAATTTTTAGATAAAATTTACAACAAAGTCGGTGGTGAGCAAGAAGATTTAGACAGTTTAACTGATGAAGAAATCTTAAAACTTGCTGGTAACTTGCGTGCAGGTGTACCATTAGCAACGCCTGTGTTTGATGGTGCGGAAGAAACGCAAATCAAAGAGCTGTTAGAATTGGCAGAGTTACCACGTTCTGGTCAGCAAATCTTATTTGATGGTCGTACAGGTGAACAATTTGACCGCCCTGTAACAGTGGGTTACATGTATATGTTGAAATTGAACCACTTAGTTGATGATAAGATGCATGCTCGTTCGACTGGTTCTTATTCATTAGTAACACAACAACCATTAGGTGGTAAAGCACAATTTGGTGGTCAGCGTTTCGGTGAGATGGAAGTCTGGGCATTAGAGGCTTACGGTGCAGCTTATACATTGCAAGAAATGCTTACCGTGAAGTCTGATGATGTTGATGGTCGTACACGTATCTATAAGAATATTGTTGATGGTCATCATTATATGGATCCTGGCATTCCAGAATCATTCAATGTATTGACTAAAGAGATTCGTTCTTTAGGCATCAACATTGAACTTAAAGATAGCGAATAATCTCGTTCAGAAAACGTATTACAGTATTGAACTCACCGAATGATATAGCAAAATCATTCGGTTTATGGAGAATTAAAGTGAAAGACTTGCTCGATATTATGCGTAAGAAAGATACAGATGGTCAAACGACTTTAGAGTTTGATCGTATTCGTATTGGTCTTGCGTCTCCTGAGATGATTAAGTCATGGTCGCATGGTGAAGTGAAAAAACCAGAGACTATTAACTATCGTACGTTTAAACCTGAACGTGATGGTTTATTCTGTGCTAAAATTTTTGGTCCAACTAAAGATTATGAATGCTTGTGTGGTAAATACAAGCGTATGAAATATAAAGGCGTGATTTGTGAAAAATGTGGTGTTGAAGTAACCACAGCTAAAGTCCGCCGTGACCGTATGGGTCATATTGAATTAGCAAGCCCAGTTGCACATATTTGGTTCTTAAAATCATTACCAAGTCGTATTGGTTTATTGTTAGATATGACTTTGCGTGATATTGAACGTGTGTTGTATTTTGAATCTTATGTGGTAACTGACCCAGGCATGACACCACTTGAAAAATACCAACTTTTGACTGATGAAGAATATTATAATGCTTTAGAAGAGCATGGTGATGAATTCTCAGCAAAAATGGGTGCTGAAGCAGTTCAAGACTTATTAAAAGATATTGATTTAGAAGCAGAAATTTCACGTTTACGTGAAGAAATCCCACAAACGACATCTGAAACTAAATTGAAAAAAATGTCTAAACGCTTAAAATTAATGGAAGCGTTTAAAGAGTCAAATAATAAGCCTGAGTGGATGGTCATGAATGTATTACCAGTCCTACCACCAGATTTACGTCCATTAGTACCACTTGATGGCGGTCGTTTTGCGACATCTGACTTGAACGATTTATATCGCCGTGTGATTAACCGTAATAACCGTTTAAAACGTTTATTAGACTTGGCTGCACCAGATATTATCGTACGTAACGAAAAACGTATGTTACAAGAATCTGTTGATGCTTTATTGGATAATGGTCGTCGTGGTCGTGCCATTACAGGCTCTAACAAACGCCCATTAAAATCACTTGCTGATATGATTAAGGGTAAACAAGGTCGTTTCCGTCAAAACTTACTTGGTAAACGTGTAGATTATTCTGGTCGTTCGGTAATTACGGTAGGTCCATCATTACGCTTACATCAATGTGGTTTACCAAAGAAAATGGCACTTGAATTATTCAAGCCGTTTATTTATGCTCGTTTACAATCAGCAGGTTATGCAAGTACCATTAAAGCTGCTAAAAAAATGGTAGAGCGTGAAACCGCAGAGGTGTGGGACGTTTTAGCTCATGTAATTCGTCAGCATCCTGTGATGTTGAACCGTGCACCAACACTTCACCGTTTGGGTTTACAAGCGTTTGAACCGATTTTGATTGAAGGTAAAGCGATCCGTTTACACCCATTGGTATGTACAGCGTTTAACGCCGACTTTGACGGTGACCAAATGGCGGTACACGTTCCATTAACACTTGAAGCTCAATTAGAAGCTCGTGCGTTAATGATGTCTACTAATAACATCTTATCGCCTGCCAACGGTGAACCAATTATCGTACCATCGCAAGACGTAGTATTGGGTTTGTACTACATTTCTCGTGATGCAGTAAATGCAAAAGGGGAAGGCATGATTTTTGCTGATACAGCAGAAGTAAATCGTGCTCTGGCAACACAACAAGTCGCATTACACGCACGTATTAAAGTTCGTGTTGATGAAACCATTATCAATGAACAAGGTGAGCAAGAACAACGTCGTATTTTAGTTGATACAACACCAGGTCGTTGTTTACTTTGGGAAATTGTACCAAAAGGTTTGCCATTTGAGATGATTAATGCTGAGATGAATAAGAAAAATATCTCAAAATTAATTAACTCATGCTACCGTGTATTAGGCTTAAAAGATACTGTTATTTTTGCTGACCAATTAATGTATTTAGGTTTCCGCCAAGCAACACGTTCAGGTGTTTCGGTTGGTATGGAAGATATGTTAATTCCACCACAAAAACAAGAAATTATTGCTAAAGCGGAAGCTGAAGTGCGTGAGATTGAACTTCAATTCAATCAGGGTATTGTAACAGAAGGCGAACGTTATAACAAAGTTGTCGATATTTGGGCTCGTACTAACGATCAGATTGCGAAAGCGATGATGGATAACTTATCTTACACAACTGTTAAAAATAAGCAGGGTGAAGATGAAAAACAAAAATCATTCAATAGCATTTATATGATGTCGGATTCGGGCGCACGTGGTAGTGCTGCTCAGATTCGTCAGCTTGCTGGTATGCGTGGTTTGATGGCAAAGCCAGATGGCTCGATTATTGAAACGCCAATTAAAGCAAACTTCCGTGAAGGCTTAACTGTATTGCAGTACTTTATTTCGACACACGGTGCTCGTAAAGGTCTTGCCGATACAGCATTGAAAACGGCAAACTCTGGTTACTTAACACGTCGTTTGGTGGATGTAGCACAAGATTTAGTCATTACAGAAGCTGACTGTGGTACAGAGCATGGCTTAGTGATGACACCGCTTATCCAAGGTGGTGATGTAATTGAGCCATTGCGTGACCGTGTTTTGGGTCGTGTAACTGCTGATGATGTCCGCCGTGCGGTTGATGGCGAAGTAGTACTTGAAAAAGGCACGCTTATCGATGAGAAAATTGCTATTCAATTAGAAGAAGCAGGTGTCGATGAAGTTAAAGTTCGTTCAGTTGTGAGTTGTGAATCAACATTTGGTGTGTGTGCAAAATGCTATGGTCGTGACCTAGCTCGTGGTCATTTGGTAAATCCAGGTGAATCTGTAGGTGTTATGGCTGCACAATCGATTGGTGAACCCGGTACGCAGCTGACCATGCGTACATTCCACGTGGGTGGTGCGGCAAGCCGAACATCAGCAGCGAATAGCGTTCAAGTGAAAAATAAAGGTACAGTACGTTTCCATAACGTAAAAACAGTACAACACGCTAAAGGTCATTTAGTATCAGTTTCTCGTTCTGGTGAAATTGGTGTAGCTGATGAGTTAGGTCGTGAGCGTGAACGCTATAAATTACCATACGGTGCAAGTATTCAGTTGAAAGATGGTGATGCTGTAGAAGCTGGTGGTATCGTAGCGACTTGGGATCCACATACACATCCAATCGTAACAGAAGTGGCGGGTAAAGTACGTTTCTCTCAAATTATTGATGGTGTAACTGCGGCATCTAAGTCTGATGAAGCAACTGGTATGACCACGATTCAAATCTTACCTGTAACAGCTCGTCCTGCATCTGGTAAAGATTTACGTCCTGCAATTGTATTAGATACGGTTGATGGTGGCGAACAATTCTATTTCTTACCACAAAGTATTATTTTAACAGTACGTGATGGCGAAAAAGTAGGTATTGGTGATGTTTTAGGTCGTGTACCACAAGAAAGTTCACGTACTCGTGATATTACGGGTGGTTTACCACGTGTTGCTGACTTATTTGAAGCACGTAAACCAAAAGAGCATGCAATTTTAGCCGAAGTAAGTGGTATCGTAAGTTTTGGTAAAGAGACTAAAGGTAAGAACCGTTTAATCATTACACCTGAAGATGGTGGTGAAATTTACGAAGAACTCATTCCAAAATGGCGTCAAATCAACGTATTTGAAGGTGAAACAGTAACACGTGGTGAAACCATTGCTGATGGTCCACAAAATCCACATGACATCTTACGTTTAAAAGGCGAAGTGGCATTAACCAACTATATCGTAAATGAAGTACAAGACGTTTATCGTTTACAAGGTGTAAAAATCAACGATAAGCATATCGAAGTGATTGTACGTCAGATGTTGCGTAAAGTTGAAATCATTGATGGCGGTGATTCAAGCTTTATTAAAGGCGATCAAGTGGATTATATCCAAGTTGTCCAAGAAAATCAGGCTTTATTAGAGCAGAATAAATTCCCTGCACGTTTTGAACGTCAATTAATGGGTATTACTAAAGCATCATTATCGACTGATTCGTTTATTTCTGCAGCTTCATTCCAAGAAACAACTCGTGTCTTAACTGAAGCAGCGGTAACAGGCAAAGAAGATGATTTACGTGGCTTGAAAGAAAACGTAGTTGTGGGTCGTTTGATTCCAGCAGGTACAGGTCTAGCGTATCATTTAGAACGCCGTCGTGCAGAAGAAGCTGAACAGCAACTTCCTGAGCAAGATAATTTTGCTGCTGAATTTGCTAAAGATTTAGCCAATGAATTTGCTTCAGATATGTTGAGTGAAACATCGAGTGCAACTTTAGATTTAGACCAAGCATTTAGTGAAGGTTTGAATCAAGATATGTAATCTGATGATAAACAAAAAGAGAAGTTAGTCTATGATTAACTTCTCTTTTTTGTGTAACAGGAAACCTAGTAGAATGTTGATTAAATAAAATTACGGTTTAATCAACAAAACTTAATTTAGAATTACGTTTTGGTGCTTCTTCACTTGGTTGAATTTCTTTATCGATAAATTCAACATCTTTATATTCATTTGGATCGAAAAATAGCCCCATACCATTTTCACGGGCGTAAATTCCTAATAAAGCAGGCATAGGGATATAAAGATTATGTGCAACACCACCGAAGCGTGCTGAAAACGTAATCGCGTGATTGGTTATTTCAAATTGATGAGTGGCATGTGGAGCGATATTTAAAACAATTTGCCCATTTTGCACAAATTGTTGTGGTACCATTACATTATCCTGTGTGGCATCAACCATAATGTGTGGTGTGAGATTATTATCAATAATCCATTCATAAATAGCACGAGCTAAATATGGACGGTTTGGGGTCATATTAATATCATTACTCATCATAAAATCCTATGAAGTAGACCTATTTTAGATACATTTGATAACGATGTTGTTCTTGTAAAGTGAGTGACTGTACAAAACTTTGTCGCTGATATAAACGTGTTGCATATTTGCGAATGGCACGACAATGTGGCATTGGTAAATACAGTTGCATTGCATCTAATCTTAACAAGATTGGGGCAAGCATACAATCTAAAATAGTAAATTGTTCAGATAAAAAATAAGAAAAATGTTCAAATAAAGGGGTTAATGAACTTAAAGTATTGGACAAATGGGTTAAAGCCTGTTGTTGTTTTTGTGGGTCTAAGCTATCTTCATGGCGTGTAATATCATCGACTAAATGAAACCAATCTTGTTCAAATCGCCATAAATATTGACGTTGTTCAGCACGTTTTGCAGGACTATCAGCAAATAATTTATATTGGGGGTAGCGGTCATCGATATATTCTGCAATAGAGAGACAATGATAGAGTTTTAAATTTTGTTCAATCAGTATAGGGAGTGTTTGATAAGGGCTTAAATCTTGAATATCTTCATCATCATAATCGCTTAAAATAAGTTGATAGGCAATATGTTTTTCTTTTAACATAAAGCGAATCCAATGCGAACGGAAATCGTCACTATGGCTATAAAGTGTAATACCTTGAGATAGATTTTTTTCAATCGACATAGACATCATCAATGTAAAGGCTAATGTATTATCATACTAAAAATAGGCTGAAAAATCTATGTGATAATTCATTATGTATTTTAAGATATGAAAAAACCTTGCCATAACAGCAAGGTTTTTGTATCGAACCAAATTCGTAACGATTAACGTTTTGAGAATTGTGGACGACGACGTGCTTTGCGTAAACCAAGTTTCTTACGTTCAACTTCACGAGCATCACGAGTAACGAAACCTGCTTGACGAAGAGCTGGTTTTAATGTTTCATCAGATGCGATTAATGCACGAGTAATACCGTGACGGATAGCACCTGCTTGACCACCAATACCACCACCTTTTACGGTGATATAAAGGTCAAATTTAGTTGTAACATCTAACAATTCTAATGGTTGCATAACCACCATACGAGCAGTTTCACGACCGAAATATTGCTCTAATGATTTATTGTTAATTGTGATTTTACCAGTACCCGCAGATAAGAATACACGAGCTGTTGCTGTTTTACGGCGACCTGTGCCGTAGTCGTATTTATTAGCCATGTGTAGTATTCCTTAGATATCCAAAACTTGTGGTTGTTGAGCAGCGTGTGGATGTTCGCTACCAGCATACACTTTCATTTTTTTAATCATTGCATAACCAAGAGGACCTTTTGGTAACATACCTTTTACAGCACGTTGGAAAATCTCTTCTGGATTGTGAGCAACTAATTTTTCAAAGTTAGTTTCTTTTAAACCACCTGGGAATTCAGTATGACGGTAGTACTTTTTATCTAAAGCTTTGTTACCAGTTACTTGAATGTTCTCAGCATTGATGACGATGATATAATCACCAGTATCAACGTGCGGAGTATAAGAAGTTTTATGTTTACCACGCAAACGGCGTGCGATTTCAGTCGCTAAACGACCAAGTGTTTTGCCTGTCGCATCAACAACGTACCAATCGTGTTGTACTTCAGCAGGTTTTGCACTGATAGTTTTCATTTCAATACCTATTATAGTTGGTTTGGATAGATATTATCCAAACTTAAGAATGCGTATTGTATATGATTTTGATGTAAAAAAAAAGCTCTATTATCAGCTTTCTAATATTTATTTTTGTGAATATAGATGATGATAGCCATAATTTTAGGTTAAAATAGGTAGCAATAAGTTTTTCATGATACGATTTTAAATATGCAAACATATCTTAATTTATTACAACATATTATTGATACTGGCGATGATAAAGGCGACCGTACAGGTACGGGTACACGTTCAGTATTTGGCTATCAAATGCGTTTTGATTTAAAACAAGGTTTTCCTTTATTAACTACTAAAAAAATGCACCTTAAATCAATTATTTATGAATTATTGTGGTTTATTAAAGGCGATACTCATGTCAAATATTTGACGGATAATGGTGTAAGCATTTGGGACGAATGGGCAACAGCAGAGCAGACTGCTAAATTTGGACGTGAAGTAGGCGACTTAGGTCCTGTTTATGGTCATCAATGGCGTAATTTTGGTGCGAGTAAAAATGAGCAAGGGCAATATAATGCTGATGGTTTTGACCAATTAAAATGGCTGATTAATGAGATTAAAACTAACCCTAATTCTCGCCGATTAATTATTTCGGGTTGGAATCCGAAAGAAGCCAATCAAGTGGCATTGCCGCCGTGCCATACTTTATTTCAATTTTTTGTGGTTAATGGTAAATTGTCATGTCAATTATATCAACGTAGTGCTGATGTATTTTTAGGCGTGCCATTTAATATCGCTAGTTACGCTTTATTAACGCATATGATTGCCCAAGTTTGTGATTTGCAAGTCGGCGAATTTGTGTGGACGGGTGGCGATACGCATTTGTATCATAACCATTTTGAACAAGCCAAATTACAATTAAGCCGTGAGCCGCTGCCATTATGTCAGCTTGAATTAAATCCAAATATTAAAGATTTATTTGAGTTTACTTTTGATGATATTAAAATTGTGAATTATCAATCGCATGAACGTATTAAGGCAGATGTGGCTGTTTAATATTGCAAATGAAATCAGTATCTTATCGCTTGTTAGCGAATAGTGCATTATTATGTTCATCATTAGCCTTAACTTTTGTCAATGCTGATAATTTGTGTGCTGGTATTTTTGATGGTACGCCATTTTACATGAGTGAAATTAATAGTTCAGGTAATGATGACGATGTGGTTTTTAAGTTATTGGCAATATTAGGCTTTTTCTTTACCATACTATTAAGTTGTTTTAAAAATAAAATCATTTATGTAGCTTTGTGTTCGATGTATTATATGTTGATGTGGCTGATGATGCAATGGATTGAAAGTACATCAGTTGGTCGCTTATTTTGGCACTCTATGGTGGATTGTCAAAATGGATTTTTAGTAGTTTTTTTGATAGGGCAATGTTTATTTGTTTTATTAAGTGGATTAGTTTTATTGAAATCAAAAGATATTGCTGAGTGAAGATTTTAGTTAAATTCAATGATAGTATTCTATTGAACTAAATATAATAGTGAGTGTAACCTAATGAATTTATTAAATATTAAACAAACCTTAAACGCCCAAAATATTGAATTGGTGCATGTGGTTGCATTTGATAAAAATCATTGCATAGGCAAAGATAATCAACTGGCATGGCATATCCCTGAAGATTTAAAACATTTTAAAGATATTACATCTGGCGGTGTGATTGTGATGGGGCGTAAAACCTTTGAAAGTATGGGACGAGCTTTGCCTAATCGCATTAACTGGGTGATTACTCGGGATAAAAATTGGTCGGCAGATGGCGTTAAAATAGCCTATAGTTTAGAGAGAGCTTTAGAATTAGCCAGTGAAGATATTGAAAATATTAATAAAAAACAGCTATTTATTATTGGAGGTGGGGATATTTTTAAGCAAACTTTACCTATTATGGATAGATTAGAAATTACACGTGTTGATTTAGATGTACAGGGTGATGCGTTTTATCCTTCTATTCCAATTGAATTTACTTTAATACATCGTGAGCATGGTACAAGTGCAAAAAATGGTGTAAATTATATTTTTGAAACATATCGACAATTACATCAGCAAGATAAGGTGGAGTAAATATCATGCAACAAGCAATATTTGGTGGTGGCTGTTTTTGGTGTACTGAAGCAGTATTTTTAGCAGTGCAAGGTGTACACAAAGTTGAAAGTGGCTATGCAGGAGGCACGGCGGAAATGGCAAATTATCACGCTGTATGTGATGGTAATACAGGGCACGCGGAAGTCATTCGTATTGATTATGATGAAAAAGTCATTGATTTTTCAAATCTTTTAGATATTTTCTTTGCGACACATGACCCTACAACACTTAATCGTCAAGGTAATGATATTGGTACACAATATCGTTCAGTGATTTTTTATTTAGATGAAAATCAGCGTATTTTAGCAGAGCAAAAAGTCGCTGAATTAACTTCATTTGGTCTCAACATTGTAACAGAAGTCAGTCCAGCTCCAATCTTTTATCCTGCTGAAAATTATCATCAAAATTTTTATGCTAGAAATCCGACTCAAGGTTATTGTAATGCGGTCATTCCACCTAAGTTAATGAAGTTAAAGGCTAATTTTTCTCATTTGATGAAGCACGTTTAGGTCGCCATGCCCAAATCATTTCACATTTGACAGGCTCTTGTTGTTGTTCATCAATTACGGTAATGGGAATAGAAAGTTCGCCTTTTTCATTCTGTAAAATAAATTGACGTTGTTCATTGTTTAAGGTAGCTGTAGCGATTAATTTACCTTTTGCGATTCTGATATAATCAACTTTTAAAGATTTAATTAGTAAAATACGCTCATCAGGCACGCTCAAACCTGCGATAAAACCTGTGGCAGTTTCTGCTAATAGTGCAGTTGCTGCTGCGTGAACGCCGTGAATATGATTTTGTACTGCCTTATGATTATCAATTTCAACAATGACTTGTTGTGGACTGACTTCAACATAACGAATTTTAGCTGTACCCACCATTGGCACGATACGACCAAATATTTTTGTCCATATTTTACGCTGGAACATTTTTGGTAAATGTGAACTAACATTGACCATTTTTAATAAACGATTTGCTTTCATATCAAATAAGATGCCATTTTAAAGATTGGATTGTGGTTTAGAATGAATGTTAGCTCCTATCAAAATATGAATTCTATCATAACTTAGCTCTAAATCAATCAGTTTCTGTCTTCATTTTTGCTGTTGCAAGGTCTTTTGAGTTTCCATCAAAATTATAAAAACACTTGAAAATTAAATATATCTTTATTATAATGTATTCAAATGAATACAAAAGGTTAAAATAGCATACTTATGACAGCCAACCGTATCCCGCTAAGTGTACGCATTAGCCAAGAAGATGCAGATTTTATTGCTCAATTACAGATTGATGGTGCAAATACACCATCAGAAAAAATCCGTGAATTGTTAAAACAAGCACGGCTTGCCCATACACAAAGTAAGGCTTACGATGCTATTTTAACTAGTTGTGAGCAAATGTTGAATACCGCTCGCCATGAAATTTTACAGTCAGAAAAGGCTTTAGGAGTGCATTCACATATTGTGGCACGAATCTTTGATGTATTGCCTGATTTGATGGCAACGATGGCAGGCGATTATCCTAAAACGTGTGATAAAACGGCATTAGTCGATTTTGAAAAACAAGCTATGTGGCGGATTGTGCGTTTAATGGATAGTATTTTACAACTTGCGATTACAGGTAAAGGTGCAGGTTATGATGATAAAGTATTAGGCGAGTTGGAAAATACTTTAAATCTAGCACAGTTGATTTCTCAGAATAAAGCTGATGTTAAGCGTTGAAACTGTAGATTATGATACACATCGTATCATTATTTATCGTAATCAAAATGATGTTGCCATTCGTCAAGTGATTTTAGATTTAAAGGGTAATATCATTCAAGATGAAATCTCTGAATTTGATGAGCAGGGTCAATTAATTTGTGAGAATGTTTTTATCAATCATACCACTTTAATTGCTTATCGTGAATATTATGATGATGGGCATAATTATGGTTATCGTGATTATAAATGGCTTGATGGGCAATTTAAATTACTGTTGATGACACAAAATGAATGGTTAATTAAACATCGTAAAGCTAAATGTACTTGGTATGATGGCGATGGTCAATTGGTTTATTATGATATTTTTGAATATGATGAACAAATTGGCGAAATGGTTTGGCAATTTTGTTATGATGAAAATCATAATATGATTGAACCACAATATTTAGAGCAATATAGCGATTATTATTTACAATTTGTTTAGCTTAAGGAGTACACAATGAGCGAAACATTATCCCGCCGTGTGGGACGGCTTGTGAGTGGTGGTTTTCATGCTTTGATGGATAAAGCAGAAGATTTAGCCCCAATGGTAGCATTTAATGAAAATGTGCGTGAGATTGAGCAGGCGATTGATGAAGTGCGTGCTGAATTAGGTAAAATTGTGGCTCAAAAGCACCTTGCAACTAAAAAATTAGCCGATGAAAATACACGTCATGAACAATTAAATGATAGCATTGTTACAGCGGTGAATCTCGGACGTGATGATTTGGCACAAGTGGGTATTGCAGAACAAATTGATATTGAAGCTCGTTTGCCTGTACTTGAAAATACCATTGCCGATTGTAGCGAACAGGAAAAAGAGTTAGAAGGTTTTATTGTGGCATTACAAGCCAAACGCCGTGAGTTAATGACTGCGATTGAAAATTATCAAAAAACTGTAGCGATACAAAGTCAAGGGCAGGGCGTAAATACTGGCTCAAATTTGGATAAAATTGCTCAAAAAGCAGAAAAAGCAACCAACGCTTTTGACCGTGTAATGAGCCGCCAAACAGGATTTAATCACAGTACCAATGCCAATAATAATGCACAAAGCTTAAAAGAGTTAGAAGAGCTAAGTCGCAATAATCGCATTAGTGAGCGTTTGGCAAAATTAAAATCTGGGCAATAATTGGAGTAGAATATGATGAAAACCAAAATTTTAACCATACTATTAAGTGCAATGGCATTAACCGCTTGTGGTGATAGCGATACAGCGAACAAAACGCAAGCAACATCAGCAACGCAAACGACAAATTCAGCGGAAACGTCATCAGCATTGACATCATCGCAAACACCATTAGCGACAACTGCGAGTACATCATCAGCGACATTATCAACTAGTCATGTTGGGCAAGTTGATGTATCAAAATTAAGTCCTGAAAAGGTAGAAATGCTAGAAAAAAGTAAAAAGATTGGTGATATTGTTGCATTACAACAGGCTTATTTGCGTGCTAATTCATATCAAAATGGTATGGATAAAGCAATGCAATGGCAACAACGTTTGATTTCTGCTAAAAGTGATGCAGAAATTCGTGCAGTATTTAATGAGCAAATGGCATTGATGGATAATCTCTTGCGTGAAGTGAATAATGTCAAACTTTATACGCCAGAAGTACAGTCTATTGCTGATAAGATGAAACGTGGTATAGAACAAACCAAAAGTGCATATCAGCAAATGAGTAAACTCAATTTAATGGATCCAACCTTAGGTGGTCAAGCACAACCGTTGATGGAGCAAGTGACTCAAGGTGGCGGTTTAATCTTTGCAGCTCATGATGATTTGATTAAATTGGTACAATCGCTTGGTTTTGCGACCAATGATGAAGCAATGACTTATTATCAACACGCTAAACAGCAATTTAATCAAATTACATCAAAATAACATATTTGATTGAGATAAAGTCATGTTTGAACTAATAACTGCGACACAAACTGCACCATTTGGTATTGCATTGGCATTGATGTTATTACTTTTTATTGTAGAAGTGGTGGCGTTGATGATGGGTGGTGTTAATGATTGGGTCGATGGATTATTACCAAATGAATTACACGCACATACTGAAATTGGCGTAGATGGTGCGGATACAGGTGTATTGATTCGTTTTTTAAGTTGGCTCTATGTGGGTAAAATTCCATTATTGATGTTAATGGTTATCTTTTTAGCAGTTTTTGGGCTGACTGGCTTTATCATACAGGCTATGCTACATAACGTTGTTGGGTTTTATGCACCAAGTTTGCTTGCGGTTGTGGTGGTATGGTTGCTTTCGTTGCCGATTGTTAGAATATGTGCTAAAGGGGTTTATCTCATTTTACCCAAAGATGAAACGACCGCCATTCATCAAAATGAATTGATTGGACGTGTGGGTGTAGTGGTCATTGGTAAAGCAACTCAAGAAACTCCTGCTCAAATCAAAGTGAAAGATACGCACGGTCAAACGCATTATGTGATGGCGTATGCTGATGATGAAGATTTGATACAAGGAGAAACGGTATTATTAATTGCCCAAAAAGAAATGTATTTTGTAGCGATTAAAAATGTAAATCAAGTTTTGGTGGATTGAAAATATGGTCAGTATGGCAAGAAAAACGCTTGATGAAATCAGAAATACATCTATGAATTATGATGAGCTAAATTACCTAAAATCTATGCCTGATGATAAGATTGATTATAGTGATATACCAGTATTAAATGATGAACAAATTGCTGGATTAAAGTCATATAAAATTCATCAGAATTCAATGATAGAAATAGTAATGAAATTGCCAAAATCCGCTTGTTTTGATGACGTAGATGCAGTGAGCTTACAAAGACAGTAGCGTGATGAATGGGATAGAAATTGCGGAGATTAAATATTGATTTTAGAAACAAATAAACCAATTTGGCACATAAGAGTTGTGGCAGCTATAATTTTTATTCTATTGATTAGTAATTTTTCAAATATTGCTATATGCTTAACTGTTTTATTTATATTTATTTTTTCTTGCTTGATTGAGAAAATTAGTGGAAAAAATAATTATTATGCTTATGCTACAAAAAATACTGGATTAGAGTTGTTTTTTGTATTTTTTTTGTTATTAATTTTGACAATATTTTTCAAAACATTGAGTGGATTTATATTGATTTTATCCCTCTTGTTTTGTCTTTCTGTGCTAGTAATACAAGATAGTTTATCCTGCTTTATTGATGGTTTTTTGGATAAAGTTATGAATAATAATTTTTATGATAAAGAATTTAGTGGAGCAGTAAGATTTATACCACTAAGCATATCTTTTATGCTATTTTGCGTATCTTTTGAGTGGCAAACCCTCAGGTTTATTGAGAACAGTAGTTGGAACTCAATAAGTTGGAAAGAATTATTGATGCTGTTAACAAAATTTTCTAATTACAATGATAAATTTGCTTTTGATTCGGGAATTACTCTTTTTGTAACTGCTACCAAAGATGTTTCTTTCAGGTTGCTTTTAGAACAATTTGACGCTATCAACAGCATTAAAAAATCGCTACAAATAGCTTGGTGGTTCTCTTTTATATTGGGTTTGATATATCCCATCATTTACTCTAAAATCTTTAAAGCATAAGGAGCTTCTATGAACCTATTTTCCATTTTAACCATTGCGATTATTATTCTAATCGCACTCTTTGTATTAGGCTTGATTTTAACTCGCCTATATCGCCGTGCCAGTAAAGAAGTTTCTTTTGTGCGGACGGGTTTTGGCGGTGAAAAAGTCATTGTGAACGGTGGTGCGATTGTCCTGCCTGTGCTTCATGAAGTGATTCCTGTCAATATGAATACTCTTCGCCTTGAAGTACGCCGTGCCAGTGAACAAGCCTTAATTACCAAAGACCGTATGCGTGTTGATGTTACAGCTGAATTTTATGTGCGTGTAAAACCATCGGCAGAAAGTATTGCTACCGCTGCACAAACATTGGGTATGAAAACCATGTCGCCTCAAGACTTAAAAGACTTGGTGGAAGGTAAATTTGTGGATAGTTTACGTGCAGTTGCGGCTGAAATGGCAATGGAAGAACTTCACGAAAAACGTGTGGATTTTGTGCAAAAAGTACAACAAGTGGTATCAGAAGATTTATTTAAAAATGGTTTGGAATTAGAAACTGTGTCATTGACAGGTTTAGATCAAACAGGTTTTGAATATTTCAATCCACAAAATGCGTTTGATGCGGAGGGTTTAACTCGTTTAACTGAAACCATTGAAATTCGCCGTAAAAAGCGTAATGATATTGAACAAGATACTGATTTGGCAATTAAAACCAAAAATTTAGAAGCTGAGCGTACTCGCTTACAAATTTTGCGTGAAGAAGAATATGCAAAATTAGAGCAAGAACGTGAAATCGAAATTCGTAAAGCAGAACAAGAACGAGAAATTGCCGTTCGCCGTGCTGAGCAAGCTGCCGAAATTGCAGGACAAGAAGCTAATAAAAAGCGTGAAGCTGAAGAAGCTCAAATTGCTGCTAAACGTGAAGTGGATTTAAAACGCATTTTGGCAGAGCGTGATATTGAAAATGAAAAAATCCAAAAAGAACAGCAGATTGAACGTGCAGAAGTTGAGCGGAAAAAAGCCATTGAATTGGCGGAGCAAGACCGTGCCATTGCGGTAGCGGAAAAATCTCGTGCAGAATCTGAAGCCAAAGCCGAAGCGGATAAAGCACGTGCTAATGCGGTGCGTGAAGAAGAAAGCGTTATTACCGTGCGTGAGACTGAGCGTGCAGAGCGTGCAAAAACTATTGAGTTAATTTCTGCTCAAGAGACGGCTCAAAAAGAAGCAATTGCTATTACGGTTGCAGCTGATGCAGAAAAACAAGCAGCGATTGACCAAGCGGAAGCGGTGCGTATTACTGCAACTGCAGAAGCGGAGAAATTACGCTTACAGGCAAAAGGTGAAGCCGATGCTAAAATCTTACTCGCTGAAGCACAAGAAAAACAATATCGTGTTGATGCAGAAGGTGCGAAAGCAGTTAATGAAGCTGCAAATGTACTTTCAACTGAACAAATTGAAATGCAAATCCGTTTGGCATTACTCAAGCATTTACCTGAAATTATTCGTGAAAGTGTACGTCCAATGGAAAACATCGATGACATTAAGATTTTACAAGTTAATGGCTTAGGTGGTTTTGGCGGTAATGGTGCAAATGTAGAAACTAGCGAAAACAATAATGCTAACCTTGCTGACCAAATGGTCAATTCGGCTTTACGCTATCGTTCACAAGCTCCATTGGTGGATAGTTTGTTGAAAGAAATTGGCTTAAATGGTGGAGATATTAATGGTTTAACCAATGGTTTAAATCAAAATATTAGCCAAAGCACAAACAAAGTAGATTAGATTCCGCTTTTAAAAATCAGTCTAATGTTGAGTTAGGCTGATTTTTTATTCACAACTAAATTTAATATGCGATAGGAACATATTATGATAATATTGTCTGAACTAAACGATGTTTTATTTAAAAGGAAATACCCTTGACTGCTAGTATCCAACGTCATTTAAAATTTAATGATATTCACTTAGAGCATTTGAAACGCTTAACAGGAATTTATCAATCACACTTAAAACAAATCGAGCAACGTTTGCATGTTACGATTGCTCAACGTGGCGAACATTTTGCCATTCAAGGCGAATTAGCTCAGGTTGAACAAGCTGAACAAGTATTGCAACGTTTATATGAAGAAAGCGAAAATCAAACGATTACGGCTGACCAATTGCATTTAATTATTCAAGCCAGCCAAAATCAGCATGATATGCAACAGCTTGTTAATGTTGATGAAAATGATGATAGCGATGCACCAATGGACGTGTATTTGCAAACTCGTAAAGGGCGAATCAATCCACGTGGGGCAAATCAACGCCGTTATGTGCAACGTATTTTACAAAGTGATATTTCATTTGGTATTGGACCTGCGGGAACGGGGAAAACCTATTTGGCTGTGGCGGCTGCAGTGGATATGTTAGAACGTAATGAAATTCAACGGATTTTATTGGTACGTCCTGCGGTCGAAGCTGGAGAAAAATTAGGCTTTTTGCCGGGGGATTTAACGCAAAAAATCGACCCTTATTTACGTCCTTTATACGATGCCTTATATGAAATGTTGGGTTTTGAAAAAGTGGCAAAATTAATCGAACGTCAAGTGATTGAAGTTGCACCGCTTGCCTATATGCGTGGGCGAACGCTCAACCATTCTTTTGTGATTTTAGACGAAGCACAAAATACCACACCTGAACAGATGAAAATGTTTTTAACTCGACTTGGTTTTGGTTCTCGTGCAGTGATTACAGGTGATATTACTCAGGTCGATTTACCTCGTGGACAACAATCTGGGTTAGCACAAGCACTAAAGGTTCTTGAAAATATTAAAGAAATTCATATTACACGTTTTCATTCTCGAGATGTTGTTCGTCATCAATTAGTACAAAAAATCGTGGAAGCCTACGATCAATTTGATGATGAACAACAACGCATTTCAGCAGAAAAACGAGCTGAAAAGAAAGCCTTACAACAAGCATTGATAACTGAACATGATGCTAAGGCTGATGAACAGCATCAAAATACTTCAGGATAATAAATATGCACACGGTAATTTTAAATCAGCATAATATGTAATCAACTGGTAATCCAGCTTGATGTGAATTCAATTACCGTTGCTGAATTGATTGGGTGATTTACATTAATCAAATACAGTTAAACTGTAAATATCATCATGCTTAATATCGGAGTAACGACATGAGTTATATTCCTCCAAAAATTTGGGATTATGAACAGGTTAAAAACCAAAATGGCGGTAAATTTGGCGGTACTAATCGCCCAACTGCTGGTGCAACGCATACACAAACTTTACCTAAAGGTGAATTTGATTATCAACTTTATAGTTTAAATACACCAAATGGAATCAAAGTCAATATTATTTTAGAAGAGCTAAAAGCCTTAAATAAAATCAAAGGCTACGATGCTTTTAAAATTGATATTATGGCAGGCGACCAATTTGGTTCAGATTTTGTTGCTATCAATCCAAATTCTAAAATTCCTGCTTTAGTAGATTATAGCCAAGATACGCCGATTTCAATTTTTGAAAGTGGTGCGATTTTATTGTATTTAGCCCAAAAATATCAGCAGTTTTTACCAAGTGACATTCACAAAAATGCCCAAACATTATCATGGCTCATGTGGCAAATGGGGTCTGCACCATTTTTAGGTGGTGGTTTTGGACATTTTTATGCCTATGCACCACAGCCGATTGAATATGCGATTAACCGTTATGCGATGGAAACTAAACGTCAGCTTGATGTATTAAATCAACATTTGGCAACTCATCAATTTATGGTGGGCGATGATTATACAGTGGCAGATATGGCAATATTCCCTTGGTACGGGCGTTTATGTTTAGGTGAATTATATGTCAGCGAGCATTATAATGCCTTTGAGTTTTTATCGGCTCATGAATATACGCATATTATTCGTTGGGCAAATCAATTAAAACAACGTCCTGCAGTACAACAGGCGTTGCAATTAGAATTAAAGTCGATTAAATAAATATAAGATGATTTAAATATGTAAGGGCGAAAAATATTTCGCCCCTACACCATCATGATTTAATACTTTAAAATCATATTAAATCGTATGATTATTTAGAAATTTTGCAACGCTCCATTTCTTTTTTCATCATCGTCATCACAAAATCAATCGCTTCTTGTTCACTCATTGCATCTTGTTTTGCTTTCATTTTCACAAAAAATGCTTTGAGAAAGGCTTTGGCGATTTCCGCTTTTTCTTCTGCAGTTGGTTCAACAAATGGCGGTAGATTTTCTGCGCCCATTTGTTTTAACATCATTTCAGAGAATTTACGCCCTGCATCAGTTGCAAAAAACGCATCAGCTTCCTTAATTTCCGCATCATTTAAAATCCCTTTAACATAAGGTTCAAGCGTTGCTAAATAATTTGGATTACCTTCTAAACTGTGCAAACACGCATTTTGTTCTGGCGTAACTTGAAATTCAGATTTAATATCTTTGATAATCACCGCACGATTACTATTGACCACAAAATCCATATAAGGGCTTTTGATGATTAATTTGTCAATTTCGGCTGAACTTGTACTAGTAGCAGTTTGCTCCGCCTTTGGTTCGGTTTTTGGTGCTTCCGCAGGTTTATCATTGCCACAAGCGGTTAAGGTGAAAACAACTGCAAGTGATACAGCAGTTAAGTTTAGTAGTTTCATTTGAATCCCCATCTACATTTACAAAATCATCATATTGATAATGTTAATAAAATTAATATATTATATAGTTACAAAAATAACATCATCGTATTATAACAACAAAAAATAAATTTTATGGACTATTTACTTTATATTTGTTAGACTAAAACCAATGCAAAAATCAACCATTTATCTAAAATGTGGAGAACATCTCAATGTCATTCTTTTCTAAATTTTTTAAATCAAAACCAAAAGATGATTTTATCTTACATAGCATTCAATTTCAAACGCCTGAATCAGAAACTTTAACCGATGGTGATTATTTATGGGCAACCATTGATTTTGAAAGTCGTTATGATTGTCAAATTTGGATGTTACCACAAACTAAGGAAGAACAAGAATCAAGTGAATGTTCTATTAGCGGTGGTTATATGCCATCTGATGTATTACCAGCAGGACGACATACCATTGAGCGTTATTTTTATTTAAATGATATTGATGCAGAACAATATCCAAATGGTGTTACGGTGAATGGTGCCAATATTAATGTGCAAACCACTGATGGTGGCATTTTATATCATCAAGTGCATGATATTCATTATATTTATAAGCCATTATCTTTAGAAGAATTGACCGAACGCCAAAAAGCAGATACAGAACATTTAAAATTTGAATTTGTTTCCATCCGTTATAATGGACATATTTTATCGCCACATGACAGTATTAGTATCGATTCACAAATTACCGTACGAATAAAAGCGGAATGTAATGAAAATGTGAGTTTTTCTTGCGTGCCAATTACGGATTTATCCTATGGTTTTGACCCAATGTCTGAAACGGTTGATGGGTTATTAGATTTAGATTTTAATATGAATAATATTGGTGATATTAGTGGATTGATGATTAAAGCCTATAATCGCTATGGTATTGCAATTGATTCATTACAGGTTGATTTTCCATTAAAAGTGGAAGATTGGCATGATGAGGGAAAATATCAGCCAGTAAGATTTGATTTTGACGGTATATATGACAGTATTGCCAATGCAGAAGGTAGCTTTGATTTTATCCCAGAATCAAGTATTTTACCGTATGATAAAGATTTAAACTTGTTTATGTATTTAAATCATCAAGCGGAACATGGCGTTGTGCTGTGGATTTATGATATGGTTGATGGCGAAATTGGTGAACAGATTTTTAGGTCTCACATACAAACCTATGATGAATGTCAAAATGAAAATCATAATCCAAATTTTACTATCAATTGGGAAGATGTGGATTTTTCAGAGAATCCAATCCGTAAAATATCAGGGTTTTATTTACAACTGACCAATATTGCAGGTGATGTATTGGCAGAAGAAACGGTTGATTTTGCTTTGACCATTCAAGGGGAGCTATAATGAAAAAATATTTATTTCTCAGTTTGTTGATAGTATTCAGTTCATCCGTACAGGCATTAAGTATAGCACCGCCTGATGAGAGTTTTATTTATAAGTTTGATAACAATGGCGATCATAAACTCAATTTAAAAGAGTTTTTGGCTGTTAAAAGATCATCGGCAGAAGATTTAGTTTTTGATTTTCCAATTACGCAACAAAGTTTTAAAAAACTCGACCGTAATAAAAACGGTTTTTTAGATGAGTTTGATAATTTACCGATTGCTTATACACAAGAAATTTATGATTATATTCAGTGTTGGCCTAGATGTGAGCAGAAATAATGCTTGTTAAATTGGAAATGAGAATATGAAACTCAAACATCGTTTTATCACATTATTTGCATTGTTATTGACGGTGCAGAGTACGCCATTATGGGCAAATTTTAAACTTCAAGCAATGGATTTACAACAAATTGGACAAGTTGCCCAATTGACTATTGATGATGAACAAAACTTATTGGTCATTAATCAACGTGGCGAATTATGGCAGGTAAAACAACAACATTGTTTGATGAATGGTCTTTCGACAGAAATTACACCAAAGGCTCGTTATGGTAAAATTGCGATGGCAGACAAGCAAGGCAATTTTGTTTTGTGGGATAAACAACAGAAATATTCATCTAAAATTCCTTTATCAAGTCATGCAGGTATAGAAATTTTACCTTTTGCAACCATTGCGGTTATCAATCATCAGCAACAAGCACGTTTAGCACGCATTGAAACTCATCAACAAGATGCAAAGGTGGTCGCAATGGCGGATACACCTGTTATACCAGATGCCCAACCCATTCAAATCAATTTTTCAGGTCAAAATCATGATGGACATATCGCTGTATTAGCAAAACCTGATAACAGTACCTATCAGCATGGTGTATTGGGCGATAAAATCGAAGCAGGTGAATTGCAATATTTAGAACGTCATACGCTGAAACCACTAGCTAAACCTTTGTCAGACGATGATTTAGTCTTTGAAGCCAATCGTTTGGAAATTTTAAATACTCCACAAGGACAACGCTTAGTTACCGTTATGGCAGGCAATGGCGAAGGTGCAAAAACCGTACTCGTTGAGTTAGGCAAAAATGTATTGCAACAACCAAGTTTAAAGATTGTAGCAGAAAGTGAAGCCTTAGCACCATTTCGTTGGCAATCGCCATTTGTCTTTTTAAATCAACTGTATGCGGTGCATATGCCACATTTAGCAGGGCATTTGGTGCGTTATCAATTACAGGACAATCGCTTACAACCACAGCAACTCGCCAGTGGTTTAAGTAATCATAAAATTGGACGTTTTGAAACGAATATTACAGCAGTAACGCAAAATTTTGCAGTTATTCCGCATATGGGCTATCGACAAGTCAGTATATTAAATAAACAAGGTGAAGTACGAAAAATTGCACAAACATTACCAAGTAAAATCATTAAAACGGTTGCCAGTGAACAAACCGCTTATTTACTGCTAGAAAATGGGCAAGTATGGCAAGTGGCCGAAAATAAATGAGAATATTTCTAATGAAAAAATGGTTTGTATTTAGTCTGTGCGTGCTATCTAGTTCAATACTTTATGCGGAAGAGCGTTTAATAAAAGATATTGATGGTGATGGCAAAAAAGATGTGATTTGGCTTGAAGATGGTACGTTACACATTAAATTATCTAGCCAAAATCATCGTGTAATGCGTGATATTCATGCCCCTTTGGGCGATGAACCACCTTTTTTAATCAAGTCAAAAAGCAATATAAAATGCCGATTGATGAACATATTGCACAATAGTTATACTTTACTCAATAAAGGAATTTGAAAATGCACGATTTAACTGATGACTATCCGCTTGAATATGCAGAACAAGCAAGTATATTATATGATAATGTTTCACGACTAAATGATTATTTTCGTGAACATGACGACCATTACCAAACTAAAAGTAAAGATTTAACCTTATTTTATTGGTATATGCCGTATGATTTAAATAAAAGCGAAACTCGACCAAAATATTATGATTATCAAGCGGAATATCAAGCCTATAATCAATTACGAGCAAAAATGGGATTAGAGCAAGTTGATGATTTAGCTGAATTATTACAACATGAACGACATCGCCCAGTATTAAGCGTGAATTTTGAGACTAAAATCAAAACGCCAATGTATCAAGGTAATGCAGAAATCTGTTTTGTGATTTTATTGGAAAATGAACGTGTTTATCTCACGAAAACAAAAACCTTATTTGCCAATTATATAGACATGGTGATAGATAGCCAACCCTTTGATTTAAATCATTTAACTGATGAAGATATTCAACATTTTAACTTATTAAGTCAATATATTGAGCGTGCGTGTAATGATTTAAAAATTTATACTGAACAAAATCAAGGGATTTTTACTCAACAAGAAACCCATTCTGAACAGGAAAATATCGCACGTTTTGTAGAATTATTATATGAAAACGAAATATTGCACAAACGAGATATAAATAGACTGAAAAAAGGTTTAATGGAGTTGCGAGAAAATCCGCATAAAATGCGTAAAAAACTTGAAAAATTATTAGACTATGAGAAAGATGATTTAATCGATGCAGAACATCAAGATTTAGCCCAATTATTGATTTGTAATATCATTTATTATTATCATGATGATTGGAAATATGACAGTGAAGCGTTAAGTCATTTTATCGGAGAATATATAGAACAAGATTTTGTCATCAGTGAATCTGACCGTAAACAAGGATTAAGCCATATCAATCAAATGTTAGAATCTCAATTTGAGCGGGCTTTATTAAATATTGATTCTGGCAATGATGAATTACAACTCATTATTGTGAAATGTCATGATAAAGCAGAAATTTTATCTTTAGCTCAAATGTTAGATATTCCGATTGATGACAATCTTTAACCACTGGATTTTTGCTGTAAAAAAACGTATCATGTACTCGATTTTTATCCGATTTGATAGCCCATGAATATCGACTTATTTTTACAGCAAGATTTTACTTCGCCTGAATTGCCACTTGATGAAACGACTTTGCAACAAGTGATTGCAACGACTTTACAACATATTGAATTTGAACAAGATATTGAAATCGGCATTGCTTGTGTGGATTTGGCTTATAGTCAAGAATTAAATTCACAATATCGCCAAAAAGATAAACCGACCAATGTACTGTCTTTTCCAAGTGAAATCCCTGCTGATATTGTTGATGAATTGGTGCAATATCCATTAGGCGATTTAGTGATTTGTATTCCTGTGGTGTTGCAAGAAAGTATTGAGCAACAAAAAAATCCACAACATCACTTTACGCATTTGGTGGTGCATGGGGTATTACATTTACTCGGTTATGACCATGAAATTTCTGATGAAGATGCCGAAGAAATGGAACAATTAGAAATTGAGATTTTGGCGAAATTAGCAATAAATAATCCATATTTGGAAAAATAAATATTAAATCGCACAAATTTCTGTTAAAATAATATTTGCTATTATGCATTATTCTTTAATCATTTAAAATCTATACGGGTAAACTTCATGGAACCTATGGTCGTCATGGCTGCACGAGCAGCACAAACAGTTGGGCAAGAGCTTTTAAAAGCACACCAAAATCGTCATCGTCTTGAATTACAAGTTGAAGAAAAAGGGATTGATGGTCCTGTCACTCGTATAGACCGTTATTTAGAACAATTAACGATTGATACTTTAAAGAAAAGTTATAAACGCCATAGTTTTTTAGGCGAAGAATTTGGTATGCAAGAAGGGCAAGGCAATGACGCTGATTGGTGTTGGATTATTGACCCTTTAGATGGTACGCTTAATTTTATTCAAGGTATTCCACATTTTTGTATTTCAATCGCTGTGCAACATAAAGGTGTTACACAACACGGTGTAATTTATGACCCTGTGCGTGAAGAATTATTCTCTGCAAGTCGTGGTCAAGGTGCGATGCTCAATCAACGCCGTATTCGTGTTACACAAAAAGAAAGTTTACAAAATACCACTTTAGCAGTAGGTCATGCCTATCGTGCATTGCATCATGGTGAAGTCGTATCTTATGCGGAGCAACATTTTGCATCATTATTAGCAGTAACACAAGCGGGAGCACAATTTCGCCGTGGTGGTTCTGCTGCTTTAGATTTGGCTTATGTGGCAAATGGTCGTGTTGATGGCTTTTTTGAATTAGGTCTTAAACCTTGGGATATTGCAGCAGGCGATATTATTGTGCGTGAAGCAGGTGGTATCGTTGCTGATGCTCGTGGCGGTAATGATTATTTAGAAAATGGTCAAGTGGTGGCGACATCAATTAAATTATTAAAACCATTAATGCAAACTGTTGTTCCTGCATGGGGCGATGCGGTGCGTTCTGCCAGATAAAGCATGGATTAATAAAAAAGCATATCGTTGGATATGCTTTTTTATTGAGGTTAAGTATTATTTTAAAAAAGGATTATATTTACGTTCATAACCAATAGTACTCATTTCGCCATGTCCTGCGATAAATTGTACATCATCATCAAGGCTTAAACATTCACGTTGAATGGAATCTAATAATTGTTGATGATTACTTTTTGGAAAATCAGTACGCCCAATAGAGCCTTTAAATAATACATCACCTGCCCATAATATTTTATGTTCATCATTATAAAACATCACATGACCGGGAGTATGACCGGGTGCAAAACGTACTTCAAATGTATGTTGTCCTAATTTAACTACATCACCACCATTGAGCCATTGTGTAACTTGAACAGGTTCAGGAATGGCAAAACCATATTTTTGTGCGACATCAGCTAACATCTCGACCCAAAACTCATCATCACGATGGGGTCCAATCACAGGTATTTGCCAAATACGAGCCAATTCGCCTACCGCACCAATATGGTCAATATGGGCGTGTGTATTCCATAAAGCGACGACTTTTAAGCCTAATTGTTGTACAATTTGTTGTAGTTTATTGGCTTCGCCACCTGCATCTACAATGACTGCTTCTAAACTTTCATCGTCCCAAATAATAGAACAATTTTGAGCAAAAGGCGTAACAGGAACAATTTGAACTTTTAGCATAGCCATATTCCTTATTCAAAACATTGAAAATGATATTTGCTAGCATCTAATTGAGCTTTCAGTAGTTGGAATAATAATTCGATGTGGTCTGCTCGCTCATTAAGTGCAGGAATGTAAGCATAGCTTTCTCCACCATGCTCTTGGAATAATTCAGCATTTTGTATGGCTAATTCTTCTAAAGTTTCTAAACAATCGGCAGAAAATGCAGGACTCATCACATGTACGGATTTAACACCTTGTTTTGCCCATTCTGGTAAAATGACATCAGTATAAGGTTTAAGCCACTCTTGTGCACCAAAACGAGATTGGAAACTTACGGCCCATTGTGATTCATTTAAATGGAGTGCTTGAGCGACTAATTCAGCTGTTCTACGACAACGGTCAGCATAAGGGTCGCCTTTATCCGCAAATGGTTGTGGAATTCCGTGAAATGACATCAATAGTTTTTCAGCTTGTCCATGTTCCGCCCAATAATCTTTAACACTTTGGGCTAAGGCTTGAATATATAAAGGATGTTGATAATAATCACGAATAATATGAATTGCAGGTAGATTACGTTGTTTAGGAATCCATTTTGCTAGACCATCATACAAGGGTGCGGTTGAAGTTGCTGAATATTGTGGAAATAGTGGCAATAAAATAATTTGGTCAGGTATATTTTGACTTGCCTGTTGTAAGGCACTGGCTAAACTTGGCGAGCTATAGGTCATAGCAGGAATGACATTCAATTCAAATTCTGGATAAATTGTAGTTAAACGCTGTTTGATTTGATTGACTTGTTCAAGCAAAATCGTACGCATAGGTGAGCCATTTTGCCAAATTTGTTGATAAGCATGTGCCACTTTATTGGGACGAAATGGTAAAATAAAACAATTTAAAATAATTTGCCAAATGGGTTTAGGAATTTCTACTACACGTGTATCAGATAAAAAATTGCGTAAAAATTGACGTACTGATGCAGGAGTTGCTTCATCAGGCGTACCTAGATTAGCAAGGATAATTGTGATTTTGGGACGAGATTGCGTCATAATAATAGGCTCAATTTACATTATATTGTGATGTGTATAAAATAACAGATTTTACTCGATTTTGCATATGTTTTTACCTATCAAAATGATTTAATGTTACAATAAGCCCTGATATTTCCATATTGACTTGTTTTGATGATGATACGTTTATTTCAACCCCAATATATTCATGCACCACGAAATTTTAGTCCTGTTCCAAATCAGCCGATATATTTAGAAATAGGTGCAGGTAAGGGTAAGCATGCGTTATTACTTAGTGAGCAGTTATTTAGTGAACAATATCCACAATATCAACTTTATGCGATTGAACGTACACAACAAAAATTTCAAGTGATGCAACAATTACATCAGCAGTTACAGCGTGAAAATTTAGTGCCTATACATGCCGATGCGATTGCATGGACGGTACACGCACTTTATCCTAAACAAGTCCAACAATGTTTTATTTTATATCCTAATCCTGAACCGCATAATGCAACACAACGTTGGTTAAATATGCCATTTTTTGAATATTTACTTTCACGTATGGCAGATGAAGCAACCATTACACTCGCAAGTAATATTGCGGAATATATCGATGAAGCAGAACAACAATTACAACAGGTATGGAAATTGCCTTATCAGCGACAAATGATTGAGCAGACATCAGCACGTACTCATTTTGAAATTAAATATTTACAACGTGGCGAGTTATGTCAGCAACTCATTATTACTAAGCCGAGCGGTTATCAAACTCGTTTTGATGAAACATTGCCAAAATTAGGGCAAGCATAAATGATGGAAAATAAACCACATATTGCCATTATTGGGGCAGGGCCTGCGGGTTTAATGTGTGCTGATGTTTTGAGCCAATATGATGTGCGAGTTTCTGTATTTGAGCAAATGCCCAGTGCAGGGCGAAAATTTTTGATGGCAGGGAAAACAGGATTGAATTTAAGCCACGCTGAACCACTTGATGATTTTGTACAACGTTATACGCCACAAGCTTGGTTGGAACCTTTTGTTCGTTTGTATGATGCAACATGGATTCAACATTGGGCAAAATCGCTTGGTATAGAAACTTATGTTGGTTCATCTGGACGGATTTTTCCTGTAGAGATGAAAGCTGCTCCTTTATTACGTGCGTGGTTGGCGGATTTAAAACAAAAAGGTGTACAGTTTTTTTATCATCATCGTTGTGTTGATATACAACAAAATCAAGTTAAATTTCAAAATCTTAAAAATGAAAATCATCAAATAATCACATATCAATTTGATGCGATAGTGCTAGCGTGTGGGGCAATATCCTATCCACAATTAGGCAGTACAGGACAGTGGCAACAATGGTTTAATGCTGATGAAATCATGCCATTTTATGCCAGTAATGTTGGTATTTGTCGTCAATGGTCATCATTTATGCAAGAGCATTTTGGGCAGGCGTTGAAACGTGTTAATGCGTGGGTTGATGGGCAACCTTGTCATGGCGATATTGTCATTAGCCATTATGGTTTGGAAAGTGGATTGATTTATCGGATCAATCAGCCTTTGCGTGAACAGTTATTGGCGAAAGGTCAAATGACTTTACACTTGGATTTATTACCAGATTATGAGAAGCAATCCATTATTCAAATTTTACAAAAGAATATAAAATTATCGCTCAATACACGTTTAAAAAAGTTAGGTTTAAACGCCACTAAAATTGCTTTATTACGAGAATGTAGTGATAAACAACATTGGCAAGATATGGCATTAATGGCTGATTATATTAAAGATTTAGCGATTACGTTTAGCCATTTTCGCCCAATTGATGAAGCAATTAGTTGTGGTGGTGGTATTAAGCAAGAGAGTTTACAACATGATTTTCAATTAAAATCAAATCCTTATATTTTTTGTTGCGGTGAAATGCTCGATTGGAACGCTCCAACAGGCGGTTATTTGCTGACAGCGTGTTTGGCAACAGGAAGAGTGTGTGGTCAGCGAGTGGCAGAATTTTTATCCATTCATTCTTAGAATAAATCATTTCTTTAGACCAAAAAATGCAATGATTAACGCAATACATTGCACCATAAATAAGGTAATCACCGTCCACGTCCATTGACCATAAGCATATGCCATTGCACAAATCCATGCTCCAATAAAACCACCCAAATAATAACCACTATAATAAATGCCAGAAGCCAAAGAACGCCCTTGTTGCACATTTATGGCAATATAAGAAATCGTTGCTGATTGAGTAATAAACACACCTGTGGACATCAATGTTAAAGCGATAATCACTCCTGTTAAAGGATTGACTAAACTTAATAACACGCCTAACATAGATAACATCGTTGCTCCCATAATAATGCATTGAGTCCCAAAACGATGAATAAGCTGACCTGCGATAGGCGTAATCACCATGCCAATAAGATAAATCGCAAAAATATTCGCCAAATCTGCACTCGATAAACGGTAGGGTTCATTTGCTAAATGTAAATTGATATAGGTAAAACAACCCACTAATGAAAATAAAACGCACATTCCCAATAAAGCGGGCATGATAATATGACGATTGCTTAAGTGTTGTTTAAAAATTTGTAATGATGATTTTAAATTTTGATTGGCAATAAAATTTTTAGATGAAGGTAATTGCCAAGCGACCCAAATTGCTCCAATTAAGGTAGCAACACCCATGATGATAAATGCTTTTCGCCAACCCATGATTTCTTGTAAATGTCCTAAAATAAAGCGTCCTAAAAATCCGCCCAATACCGTACCTGAAACATACATCGACATAGATTGACTTAAATGTTTACCTGAAATTTCTTCACCGATATAAGCGATGGTAACCACAGTAATTCCCGGGACAGCAATGCCTTGTACAAAGCGTAAAATAATCATGGCATTAAGTGATGGTGCAAAACTCATGAGAAATGTAGGAATTGCTAAACCTAAAATAGATAAAATAATGATATTTTTACGCCCAAAACGGTCAGATAATAAACCAATAAAAGGTGAAATAATGGCTATCCCAATGACCGTAGCACCAACCATTAAACCGAGTTGCGTTTCATTGGCAGAAAAATCTTGTTGTAAAATAGGTAAAATAGCTTGTACGGAATAAACTTGCAAAAAGGCAAATAAGCCAATGATGGCAAAAGTAAGTTTTAAAAGCAATGAGATGGAATGATTTATCATAAGTGTTTTAACTCAATATAATCATGTCTAATTTGATTAGAATGAATAAACTGACGCATAACTAACTCTTGATATTCCCCCATATTCCATTTAATATTCAAATACTCACTTCTTCTATCTGGAATAAAATCTACAAATGGTGTATCACAAATATAATCTAATACTAATTTTTTAACCATATAATTATATAAGGCATTTGGATTACGATTGATTTTTGTTGGGATATTATTTTTATTGAGCGTAATTGAATAAAGATGAATATCTTGATGTTGTTTAAGTAATTTTTTTGTTAGAGATAAAAACAATGATTTATCTGCACGATTTAGATGAACTGATTTTAATTCATGTTGCAACGGACGTTTTCTTTTTTGATGAAGTGCTTTAACAATTCGTTTGATATATTTAGTTTTATGCTCGGGAATACAAATTACAGATAATGTAAGCATACGACTAGAACCACCTTGTTGATAAGGTTTATCCAAACGCCAGCCTAAATCACCACTTTCATCAAGAAAAATTAATGAATGCATAAAAATATTTACCCAACAAAAAAGCTCCGAAAAAGGAGCTTTTTATTAAATTGTAGCACCTAGTGGCAACTTACTTAAAGTAAATTTACGATGACCGTAGTATTTGTCGTACCAATTTCTAGGTGTGGAATATTTATACTACACTACGGCTACAGTTTCAGTATAAAATCAAACAATCACTTTGTCAAGTTAGACTTTCATTATAATCATCCACATCACATACAGCAAAATAAAGCCGATTAAACTTAAATTGACACTATTAAAACGTGGTGCAATGTTACGGCTTAAATGATATAAAACGAAAATCGTACTCATATAAACGACCAATTGAGAAGCAAAACTCGCAAAAGCAAAATGTTTATTATCATCAAAGTGATTTTGCTGGATAACAGTTTGGTAAAAATTCGTATCAATACTTGGAATGATGACCGCTAATAATCCCATCGTCAGTAATGCAACTGGTAACAAAATCACCCAAATCGGTAAAATATCAAGCATTTTGCGTAGCTGTTTTGCTTTAAAATATTGCCATGCTAAACTAAACGTTTGTGGACGATTATCCTGACAAATCAATGAGATACCGCACGCTACCGAATAAATAATCACACTATAGACTGAAAAATAGTACATCAACGCAGATGATTTTGCAAAACTGATGTCAATATATTTTTCACTTGTGTAATCATAACTGCCGATAGTTAGGGTATTTTGTAAAAACAAACTATCAATCACGATTAAAACATAAGGCAAAATCAACACAATCATCAGCCAATAAATATGCGTTGATTTTAAATGCAATTTATATGACATTGATTTATTGAGTAAAAATAATGCAATCACCGTTGCCAACACAGCATAACTGAACAAATGCCAAATATTTAAATCAGTATGATAGTTAAAAAATGGCAAAATATCTAAACGAGAATTATAGTCAAATCGATCTAAAGTTGAATTTAAAAAGAAACCACCCACAACTGCCAATAAACCCAGCTGAAAATAGGTGCCATTCCATTCATATTGACTACGTTTAAACTGTAACTCATTGATAATAAACAAACTCGCACAGCAAATAGTAAACATCGGCATCATCAGTACAAAATGCAAAATATGCTGTCTAATATCTTCAGAAACTAGACTATAACTGTATGTTTCACTATCTGGTACATACAGCACTACCCCCAAAAACATCAACAGCATACAAATGATTAAACTTGCCCATGCCAAAATTGGGGTAATAAATAAGCGTGTCCATGACAGTTGCCACGATGTCAGCGTGGACATACGCAACTGATCCCAAAATTGTGATTGAATATCCTGTTTAAAACTACGTTGTAGCATAATCGCCATGGCAATATTGGAAATCCAAAAGCCTGTAAATGCCACCGTTTGTAAATGCTCAAAACGATAACCATCATGATAATTAATTGAATTATAACTAAAAAATCCATAGCAAAAAATAATCACACATAATAATGGCAAACTAAAATTGAGCCACATTAAGCGTTGAAATTCAGCATTAAAATAGATTTTAGGGATTTTGATAGCACTCATATTATGCTCCCGTTTCATCATGATGTAATGTTTTTTGATAAGTGTGTAATAAACTTTCTTTTAAAATTTCCACGCCGATGAGTGGTAATTGTTTTTCTACACAGTATTGAATAATTTCGATACGCTTTTGTGTTTCAGGTGAAATACTGGCAATCACACTCATTTGTTTTTCATCGAACTGTAAATGACTTAAATGTGGTGCTTGCTTTAAAGTATTGTATATTTCATCATTCCATTGTGCAAAACGTAACACAAGCGGAATACTTTGTTGTCCTGTATAAATAAATTGACTATTTTCATGGTTAATCGCTTGATGTTTAACGATTTTCCCTTGTTTTAACACCAGAATATGGGTGCAATATTCATCAAGCTCAGACAAAATATGGCTAGAGACTAACAACGTCATGCCTTGTGCTTTTAAACGGTTAAATAATTGTGATAATTCATGGCGTGCTTCTGGGTCAAGTCCACTTGCTGGCTCATCTAAAATCAATAACTTAGGTTGATGAATAATCACTTGCCCAATGCCAACACGCTGACGTTGCCCACGAGATAACTCACGAATACGATGATGTAATTTATGCTCTAAGTTTAATAATTGAGCGGTTTGTGCCACCGCTTCAGGAATTTTTTCGCTGGCAACACCTTTGGCATGAGCTGAATAGGTCCAATATTGTAAAATGGTCAGTTGTTCGGATAAACCAAAAATATCAGGTAAATAACCAAGTTGTGTATAGCTATGTTGCGGGTTGGCTAAAATTGGTTCGCCATTGAGTAAAACTTGTCCTTGTCGTGGAATTTCTAAACCTGCAATACAACGCATTAGCGTAGATTTACCTGCACCGTTCGGTCCGATGAGACCTGTAATGCTGTTTTCATGTAAGTTAATATTAATGTCAAACAGAATTTGTTGTTCGCCATAATAAAAACTGAGTTGTTGGATTTCTATCATTGCTATTTACTCAAATGAATATCATTTGAGTATAATTGATTTTTTATGAATGAAAATGTTTTTTTGTAAAAGATAGATAATGTTATGTTATATGATTGTTAATTGAGTATTGATGAATGGCTGATGTACAGCCATTCATCAGTGTTGAAATTAGCCTAAGAATAGATTAATTTTTGCGTAAAGCCATGGTAAGGCGGTGGCAATGAAAATACTCATCGCTAAACCAAACATCAATTTCATTGCATCTTTACTTACGGTAAGTGAAGTTAATTTGCTATCTACACCCTTTAAGTGCATTGAATACGCAAATTCACGTCCTGCGAGTAAACCTAAGAATACCCATGTGGTACTCATAGGGATATTACTCCACTCTTTAAATACCAATAAAATAATCGCATACATAAAATCAATAACTGTTGCAGAGCGAATATCGGTTACGCCTGTTTTGGTGTCTACAATGTGCTGAATTGCACCACCACGTTGATAGAAAATTACACCCAGTAATGCAACAAATACTGCAATGGCAAAATACATAAATTCTAATGGAACTTGACGTGGGACATAGACAAAAATATTTGCCAAGTCTTGAATTAACCATTGACTCCATAAAAATGCGGTTGCCAACCATTGTAAAACAATCCATGTGCGTGTTGGCGGTAAGTGGCGAGTTTCACTAAAATAAACACTTACTTTTTTCAGTACCCAACGGTAAATCACAATAGCAGCGATAAATGCAACAGCATAACCCATCATCGATTTAGTGAGCATGGAGCTTAGGCTACTTGGTGAAAATATTGTTAAAACTAAAAATGTTGTACTAACAGGAATACCATATTTAGTGAGAATAATCAATAATATAGGTGGTATAATATACAACCATGTAATACCTGAATCAGGGAAAGGAATAGTTTCTAAACGTCCATAAGATGCATCGCCTGTACCTGAGACATACCAACCATACATTAATACAGCGATTAAAATAACACTGGTATAAATCCATAATACCCACCAAGGGCGATGAGAGTTTGATGAAATAAATGTACCTAAAGTTTGTGGGACATCATTTGCAACGATTGAATAGGCTGCCAAACAAAAGCCTATAATCATTAAAACTTCAATGCTCAAAAGAATAATCCTAGATTGTAAATGGTATAGTTATTTTATCGTTATCTTATTACAATTTGATGACAGTAGATATAAAAATGGAGATATTTTGAATAAATGATTTTATCTATCTATAAAATTTCACTTTCAGTTGGTAAATTAAAAGGTGGATGATAAGCCATAGCAACGATATGAATTCTATCATCAAAGCGTTGATAATGCAGGATATATTCACTCACTTGTTCGCCATTACTTGCAGTTTCATAGTACGGAATACCAATATGATAATGCCAAAAATGATGTTTTTGAGCATATTTTACTTTTTTTGCCCAATATGGGTCATCTGTAGGAACATTGTCTGAGTTTTTATTACGACCTTTTAAGCCATTTAATCCGTGATTTTCTACATATTGGATAAATTCCGCAATTTTTATGCGGTCAGCTAGGGGAAAATGAGCAACTTTATTTTTAAAATCTTCGCTTAAAGTAACCCTCATTTTGCACCGCCAAGCCAATTTGCTAATTGCTCAGCATTATCAAATTTTGGTACAGAGACAACACCACTGTTTAATGCTTTGTCTAATTCATCAATATCGAAATTAAAAGGACGTTCTATTCGTGTAGGGGTAGCAATTAATTTTCCATCAACAAGTTTTAATTCAACAGCAGGATGTTGTTGCATATATTGTTGGAAAATAGGTGGTAAAGTGGCTAATTCAAAAATCATTATTTTTACTCCATCATTAAGTTTATAAAAAATATAGGTTATTGAAAAATAAAGCATAAGTAAGGCACATATTAAGTACCTTACTATGATAACCCATGAATTAGTGTTTAATAATCATTGGTGCTTTTAAACGTGTAATTTGTGGGAATGCCAATAATGAACGTAATTCACGCATCACTTCCGCCAAATGATTACGATTTTTTACCACTAGATGTGCATAAGTTTGCTCTTCCTGTGGATAAATACCTTCAACACCGATTTGCATTTTACGACATTGGTAAATCATACGAGAAACTTGTTCATCATCAAGTTCAGCATGAATACTTAAATAAGCAGTAAAACTAACATCATCAATCTCATTATTCCATTGTAAAGGCATGATATTTTCAGGATTGATGCTACGTTCATGCTCTAAATGCGTACATTTAACACGATGTACAATTAAACCACGTCGTGTCAAATTACCTTGAATAATATCGCCTAAAATCGGATTACAGCATTGTGCATATTTAACATCAATGCCTTCTGTGCCTTTAATTAAACGGTCAGATTCAATATCTTGCTCACTATTTTCTCGTGCAAATAAACGATTTGCTACCAATTGTGGTAATAAATCACCAATAGCAATTTGTTCAAATAAACGTTGTTTGCTTTGAATATTCTGCCATTGTAAAACATCTGCCCAATCTTGTTCGGTCAAATCTTGACTAGAACGATTAAATAAACGTAATGCACGGTCTAATGCTTGAGCACCGATTAAGCGTTGTTCTTCTACATCTTGTTCTTTTAGAATATTTTGAATAGCGCGGCGAGCTTTTTGTGTATTGACAAAACTGAGCCAATCTGGGTTTGGTGTTGCCAATACATCTTTAATAATTTCAACGGTTTGTCCTTGTAATAAAGGTGTAGAAAGTGGCTTGATTTCTTTATCAATTTTTGCACCAACTGTATGATCACCTAAAAATGTACTTACTGCATAAGCAAAATCTACTGCTGTTGCACCTTTTGGTAATTCATGTACATGACCTTGTGGTGTATAAACCCAAATTTTATCTTGATGTAAATAGTCTAATAAATCATCAAAAGTAGTTTTAGCATCATCAACATCAAGTAAAGTATTTAAATTTTGCATTGATGCTTGAATAGCGGAACGACATGCTTGTGGTGCATTCTCGCCTAAAACAACACCATATTGTGATGCACGTTGCATCAGTTCAGTTTGAATATTTAAAGTCAAAAAGGTATGCTCACCTTTTAATTTGATACGCAATGACTGATTGCCCCCCGGTAAAGGGTGGCGGATATTATCAGCATAGAATAGGACTTCAAAATGCTGTTTTAAATACTCTGCAAGCGTATCACAATTGGCAATAGTTGGAACAATTACATTAAATGAATGGCTATGCGATAGTTCATGCAGTGAGATTTTACCACGCATAAAACGGCGGAATAATTCGACTTTGTTATCTTTTTTCTCAATAGTTGCAGCAATTTCTAAAGTCTGGAAAATATGTGCTAATGCTTGTTCCCATTGTTTTTGATATTGGCAACGATTGGGTTTCGCTTCAGCAAGGGCATTTTGAATATTATTAAAAACCTCTAAATCTAAATTTTCGTAGCACAATAACTCAAGTTGATCTGCCATATCATTCATACCCACAATGCGAGCCATAGGGACGTAAATATCGATGGTTTCTTGAGCAATTCTCGCACGTTTATCAGGGCGTAGAGAATCAAGCGTGGTCATATTGTGATAACGGTCAGCCAGTTTAACCATAATCACTCGTGGGTCTTGTAAAGTTGCTTGTAAAATTTTACGAAATGTAAGTGCTTTATTAAAAAGTTTATCGCTTGAATGACTCATTTTGGTTACACCATCAACCAAATCGGCTGTAGTTTTACCATATTTTTCAGCCATTTGTTCTTTAGTTACAGGTGTATCTTCAATGACATCATGCATTAGACCTGCCATTAAAGTTTCATAATCCAAACGCATATTTGCCAATAAACAAGTAACCGCAATTGGGTGTAAAATATATGGTTCACCACTTTTACGTGTAACGCCTTCATGTGCTTTATCTGCAAAATCAGCAGCATCCATTACCCAATTTACTTGATCTGTGGGTAAATAAGGTTCAATAATTAACTTGAGCTGGTCTTTGGCTTGACGAATACAGTCTGGCATTTTGGCTCCGAGAGATAATAACAATAATAAAGCAGATAATTGGCTAAAAAATATAGAGTGAATATTACTCTAATATATAACTAAATTAGGAAAGTTTGTCAAGGATTTTATCAATATCAACAGAATAACTATAAAAATAGATTGAGATGATCGGCAAATATGTCCGTGTTTCAGATAAATCATCACAAGTAAATTGCGAGCTTAGTATTTAATTTAATTATTATTTTGCATTACTACCCTTATATAACAATAATTTAAATCATTGAAATGATTATTTTATAACCTAATTCTATGTTTACTTTAGAATATCTGCTAATTTTTACTAAATTACCCTTGTACTTCATAAAAAAAAGTTCATAATATGAATAATTTTAATATTTAAAAATTAGAGAGAAATTTGTATGTTATCTAGCCTAGTGGGCAGTATTTTTGGCACAAAAAATGAACGTGAACTTAAACGTATGCGTAAAATTGTTGCCCAAGTTAATGCGTTGGAAGAAAAAACTTCAGCCTTAAGCGATGAACAATTATCAGCAAAAACTTCAGAATTTAGACAACGTTATAAAAAAGGTGAAAGTTTAGATAAACTATTGCCAGAAGCATTTGCGGTATGTCGTGAAGCCGCAAAACGTATCATGGGAATGCGTCATTACGATGTACAATTAATCGGCGGTATTACCTTACATGAAGGTAAAATTGCTGAAATGCGTACAGGGGAAGGGAAAACCTTAATGGGGACTTTGGCGTGTTATTTAAATGCCATTAGTGGTGATGGTGTACACGTCATTACCGTCAATGATTATTTGGCGAAACGTGATGCTGAGCTAAACCGTCCTTTATTTGAATTTTTGGGTTTAAGTATTGGTATTATTTACTCAATGCAAGACCCATTTGAAAAAGCACAGGCTTATCAAGCAGATATTACCTATGGTACGAACAATGAGTTTGGTTTTGACTATTTGCGTGATAATATGGTGTTTGCATGGTCAGAAAAAAAACAACGCGGTTTAGCCTATGCTATTATTGATGAAGTGGACTCAATTTTAATTGATGAAGCCCGTACACCATTAATTATCTCAGGGCAAAGTGAAGGAACATCAGAATTATATGCTTTAATTAACCGTATTCCACCAAAATTACGCCCACAAAAAGAAGAAAAAGTGGCTGATGGTGGACATTTTTGGATAGATGAAAAACAACGTTCAATTGATATTACTGAAGCAGGTTTTGAGTTAATTGAACAAGAATTGATGGAATTAGGCCTATTAGGTTTAGATGATAGTCTTTATTCTGCGGCAAATTTAAATTTGTTACAACACGTTACAGCATCGATTCGTGCCCATTATTTATATCAACTGAATGTACATTATATTATTCATGATGGCGAAGTCATTATTGTTGATGAAAATACAGGACGTACGATGCCGGGTCGCCGTTGGTCGGAGGGTTTACATCAAGCAGTTGAAGCCAAAGAAGGCTTAGAAATTCAACCTGAAAACCAAACTATGGCGACAACGACATTCCAAAACTATTTCCGTTTATATCGTAAATTGTCAGGTATGACAGGTACGGCAGATACTGAAGCGGCGGAAATGAAGGAAATTTATGGTTTAGATGTGGTTATTATTCCAACTCATCGTCCTTTAGTACGTCAGGATTTAAATGATGTGATTTATATTTCAAAAGATGCGAAATATAATGCTATTATCAAAGAAATTTTACGTATTCAAGAAAAACGTGCTCCTGTGTTGATTGGTACAGCTACCATTGAAGCCAGTGAAATTTTATCGCAAAAATTAAGCAATGCAGGCATTATGCACGAAGTGTTAAATGCAAAACAGCATGAGCGTGAGGCGGATATTATTGCTCAAGCAGGGGCACCCGGTGCAGTAACTATTGCGACTAATATGGCAGGTCGTGGTACTGATATTTTGCTAGGTGGTAACTGGAAAGCTAAATTAGCTAAAATTGAAAATCCAAGTGAAGAAGATGAAGCACGTTTAGAGGCACAATGGCGTGCGGATAATGAAATTGTACTGAATGCGGGTGGTTTGCATATCATCGGTTCAGAACGCCATGAAAGTCGCCGTATTGATAACCAGTTGCGTGGTCGTGCAGGTCGTCAGGGAGACCCTGGTGTATCACGTTTCTTCTTATCATTAGAAGATGATTTAATGCGTATTTTCGCTGGTGATCGTGTTATTGCGATGATGCGTGCGATGGGCTTAAAAGAAGATGAAGCGATTGAGCATAAAATGGTCAATAACTCGATTAGTAATGCTCAACGTAAAGTGGAATCACGTGATTTTGACATTCGTAAAAACTTATTAAAATACGATGATGTGAATAATGAACAGCGTAAAATTGTTTATACTCAACGTGATGCGATTTTATCGGAACATGATTTAAGTGAATATTTAGAAGAAATGTATAAAGAAGTGGTAAAAATTCTTATCGCTAACTTTATTCCACCTGAAACGGTATATGACCAATGGGATATTGCAGGTTTAGAAGCCAGCTTAAAAAATGATTTAAGCATTGATTTACCTGTATCACAATGGATGAAAGATGACCGCCGTTTAGATGAAGAAGGTATTATTCGCCGTGTAACGAAGGCTGTACTTGACCGTTATCGTGAACGCCGTGAGCAAATGGGCAAAGAAGATGCGGAAGTATTAGAACGTCATTTTATGTTAAATTCACTCGACCGCCATTGGAAAGATCATTTAGCATCAATGGATTATTTACGTCAAGGTATCCATTTGCGTGGTTATGCTCAGAAAAACCCAGAGCAAGAATATAAGCGTGAGGCGTTTAATTTATTTGTCAATATGTTAGGGGCGATTAAGTCTGATGTTGTTACTGATTTGGCTCGTGTACACATTCCAACACCTGAAGAATTAGCTGCTTTAGAAGCACAACGCCAAGCTGAAATTGAGGCAATGCAATTATCATTCAAACAAGCACAAATGAGTGATGTTTCGCAAGAGTTCTTAGCGGATGTTGCACAGCAATTAGGGCTTGACCAAAATGGTAATATTGCAGGTGAGTTTAATGCTCAACAGGAATATTATCCAGCACCTGAAAGCCGTAATTCACCATGCCCATGTGGTTCAGGGCTTAAATATAAGCAATGTCATGGTAAAATTACTTAAATGATGAATATAAGGGCGGAGAGATTTCGTCCTTATTGTTTGAGAATTTAATTAAACATTTTGTGTAATGATATTTAAAATATCATTAGTGATATTGTCTACTGAGCGATTATTACAATCTATATCTATCCACTTTATTTGTTTTTGTAGTAAAGTGATAGCTTCTGTTGATTTTAACCATGTTTTAAGGTGT
The DNA here is from genome assembly GCF_030674635.1 of Moraxella sp. ZY210820. Lineage (NCBI taxonomy): Bacteria > Pseudomonadati > Pseudomonadota > Gammaproteobacteria > Moraxellales > Moraxellaceae > Nasibacterium > Nasibacterium caprae. Next base: position 377,418 of record NZ_CP089978.1, read on the forward strand.
TCATAATTTTGTTTAATTCTTTTAATTTCATTTAAACATTCTTCAGCATTTCCATAATGTCTATCTCGTCTTTCATACCTTTGCATAAGTTGATTATCATCAATATGCAATTGAATAGATATATCAGGTATGCCAATATAATATTCTAGTTGTCTAACATGATGAAAAAAATGGTAAGCTGATGAAAATTCATTTTCAATTTTGTCCCACCTTACAGCTAGACTAGTAAGAATACTACGATCTCCAATAATTAGATTATCATGCCAATTTATGTTTCTGGCATGATAATTAGAGCGACTAGCATATAAAGCTTCTATAAAATTGTCATCCTGATGAAAATATTGATATGCTGTTTCCCACCAGATATGATGTGGCATAGGTTTGGTTGGTGAAATAATTGTATGTAGAAAATTTAAATCAGATAATCTTTGATTTAAACTTTCTACAGTTGTTGATTTTCCAACTCCTTTCAGACCTTCAACTACAATATACATAAGCTAGGTTCTCTATTTTGTTTGTCTTGTAGGATATAATTCTTCTATTTCAATTTCCCATCGATTATCGCCTAACGATAATTCTTCAGAAATATCACCTTTCTTTAGTCCCATGATGACAGTAGCTAATGGTGCATTGTAAGCAATTTGTTGAAGATTAACATCAGTTTCATCAAAACCTACAATCTCCCAAAACTCTTGTATACTTTCATCACTTGATAAATTCCATCGAGTGAGTTTTACCCAAGAGCCTATTCCAACACAATGAGTGGGTCTATATCCTTCAATGATTTTAATAAGTTTAGCTTGAGCTAGCCTCTCGTTTAGCTCTTTTACTAGATGGTTATAATTAGCTTCCATCTGCTGTTGTCGATTAAATTCAGGATTATCATGCCAACCATCACCTGACAGTTCAAATGCAATTTGTCGAGCATTACGAACTTCAGCATACTCTTCTTCTTTTCGAGCTAATAACTCTTTAAGTTGTTCAAAGCCACGTTGTGTTAAATACACTTGATTATTTGTCTCTTGCATATCTTACTCCAAGATTTAAGAATTAATATATAATTTTTGACAATCTAAACTATCAGAAATATCAAAAATTGCTAACATTTGAAAAAGGCATTCATAAGAATCTATATCAATATATTCATTGACAATAAATGTATTCTTTTTAAAATAATGACGTAATTTAATCATAGCTTTAATATCATGACTTTTTTTGGGGTGCAAATCTTTGCAAATTTCATATAAAGTTTGATGTGGTTTCTCTTTGGTTATCATATAATTATGATTTAATAGCAATATAGAAATATGGCGAAATAATCTATCATATAAATTCAAATATAATTCATGAGATAGTAATGTTTCTTTTTTACGAAGAAATTGCAGAGATTGAATTTCTTTACTTAATTGATGTTTTTTTACATTATCAGTAATTTCAACAGTTTGATAATGGTATTTCAAAGTATTTAGACAAGATTGACTGAGCATAAATTATACCTTTATTATATTATCAGAGTAGTTTAAAAAAGATAGCAATTGAGTGGCTAATTCATTACTACTTAAGTAAGTAGGCTGAATTCTTGGTTCCTGTACTAAAGGGAATAGACGATTGGTTAATTGTTGTGTAGGGGTTGTACAAATAATAGTTGCAACCATATTTCCACATGATTTTTTGATTCTATGTAAAATATCTTTATCTAAAAAATAACTTTCACCCGCTTGATAGCAAGTATTTTGAGTTTGCCTTAATAATGTTTTCTTAATGAAAGTTTTATTTGGTGCATTATTATTAGTTTTTGCATGATATAGATATTCATCATATTCAAAACTATTGGTTGATGAAATAGAATCTTCCCAAATTTCGGAATACAGATGACCAATTAAAACATGAGAGGCATAATGCCAACGATGATTGTGGATATTCTCTTCACAAGTTGTTTCAGGAAACCAAATATGTAGCCGTAATTTATAGGCATTATTTATTAAAACGATTTTTAAAAAGCCGTTACCATGCCAATAAGAACGTTGAGCAATATTATTTAATATAAAGGGATTAGAGAGAATATCATCTTTAATAATTTGTGTAATATGTTTTAGGGAGCAAGATGTTGTTAATAGTTGAGCTAAGTTATGTAAAGGTTGTGGTTTAAGAAAGAAAACATCAAAAAGCTCTTGTAATTGTCTTAAAGAGCTAATACCATGATAATTGTCGATTGTCGATTGTCGATTGTCGATTGTCGATTGTCGATTGTCGATTGTCTCATATTTTCTATCTTTATGGTTTGTATAGATATATTTATTTTATCAATAAAGGAAAAATAAAGCAATAAGTCTAAATAGATAAATTTTATTGATGTTTTAATTAATTTATAGATCTACAAAATTAGGTTTTAAATTTGGTACTAGAATATGATATATTGATGAAGTGATAAACACATAAATTCACTTGATTTAACACAATTATGATAAATTTGCGTACAAAGTTGGTGTAACATACAGCACCATATAAATATGAAATGAAAGGTTTATTCCATGAAAAAAATCGTATTGATGTGTGGTTTAGTATTGTGTAGTGTAAATGCTATGGCAAATAATACATCAAATCAAGATAGTCGTGTTGTAGGTGTACATGAAGATGGTTATACCACCTTTATTAGCCCACGCACAGGCGTTTCTTATAGCTTGTCTAATCCAAATCAAGCAGAGATTATTTTTAAACCTTCAGAAATTGCTGCGGTAACTGAGGAAAATGTACAGCGTATTGTTGCAACAAATCCTGCATTATCGCCTGAAAGCCAAGAGCAAGCACGTCAAAAATTAGCACAAGGCATCGTCATTCAACCATAATGGGTTGTGATGACTCGTCAATTGTGTAGATATGGCATATAAAAAGACTTAATCTTATATTAAGTCTTTTTATGTTTATACTTGAAATAAACCTGCATAGACTTTGCCTGCTTTGCTTTCTTTAGTGATTTGCCATTCATGTGGTAAACCTAAAAGATGTAAGGCTCTATCTGCTTCAACATAAATGAATGCATTGGGTTTGAGTAAAGGTTGTATTAATATGGCTAATTCTTGCCATAAATTGAGGCTATAAGGTGGGTCTAAAAATACCACATCAAAACGTTGTGTGGATTGAGCAAGTTGATTTAATGCTTGTTGTGCGGTCGTTACCATCAATGTTGAATTTTCAACTTGTAGTAATTTTAAATTTTTTTTCAAAAAAGTGCTTTGTTCTCGATTAGGTTCAATCATAACTACAGTATTTGCACCACGGGATAAGGCTTCAAAACTTAACGCTCCTGAGCCTGCACAGACATCAAGCACATCGGCATTTTGAATATCCCACATTAACCAGTTAAATAATGTTTCACGCACTCGGTCTGGTGTCGGTCTTAAACCATCAACATTGGCAAAATCAAGCTGGCGACGTTTCCATTTCCCAGCAATAATACGCAATTGATTATTCATAACATTCGCCCTATTTACTTATTCACCTTGTGTATTGCTGTTTGATGTGTTATTACTATTGCTATGATTAACGGCTTTTTTATTTGTTGTTTTCGTATTTTCTTGTTGAATTAATTCACTTGGTTTGATACCAGCAGTCATTAAACCGCCACTAATATGATGACTTACAGGTACAATTGGATTTTTCTCACGGCGCAATAACCAATAATCTAAAATTGGACGTGCAACTTGAGCAGCAGCACCACCTGCTCGACCATTTTCCCATACGACAAGAATAGCAATTTCTGGCTTATCAGCAGGGGCAAAACCTACAAATAAACCATGGTCACGTTGGCGTTCATGCAATAAAGCTTCATTATAGGTTTTACCTTGTGCAATAGATTTAACCTGTGCAGTTCCTGTTTTACCTGCAATTTGATAATTTAATCCGTTATTAATGCCTTTTGCTGTACCATAGCTAATGACATCAATCATTGCATTACGCATTTTATCCCAATCGGCTTCACTACCATTAAAATTAATACGACCATCAGGTGCGTTCAATACAGGGAAATGTTTTGCACCTTTGGTTTCACGTAAGACGTGTGGGGTTACATGAGCACCTTTATTGGCAGTAATCGCTGTTGCCATCGCCATTTGAATTGGGGTTGCGGTAAATGCTCCTTGTCCAATGCTTACTGAAATGGTTTCACCTTTGAGCCATTTTGTTTTACGGGTACGCATTTTCCATTCAGGATTTGGATATAAACCAGAGCTTTCATTTGGTAAATCTAAGCCTGTTTTTTCACCAAAACCAAATTGACGCATCCATTCATTCATACGTTCAATACCAAGCTGATGAGCCATGATATAGAAATAAGTATCACATGATACAACAATCGATTTGTGCATATTGACAATACCATGCCCAGATTTTTTCCAGTCACGGAATTTGTGCGAATCGCCCGGTAAATGGAAATAACCGGGGTCAGAAATCGATGTATTCCAATCTAAAATATTATAATGGATACCTGCCAATGCTTCCATTGGCTTAATGACTGAACCCGGTGGATAAACCCCTTGTACCGCACGGTTAAATAATGGTTGATCTAAGCTATCACGATAGGCAGCGTAATCGGTACGGCTAATCCCTGTTACAAATAGATTTGGGTTAAAACTTGGTGTGGAAACTAAGGCTAAAATTTCGCCTGTATTTGGATCCATCGCCACGACTGCACCACGTTTACCTTTCATTTGGTCGGTGGCAACTTTTTGTAAACCATAGTCAATGGATAAATATAAGTCATTACCACGTACAGGCTCTTCATGACCTAAATGGCGTAAAACATTATTATGGGCATCGGCTTCAACAGATTCATAACCCGGTGTACCATGTAATAAATCTTCATAATATTTTTCCACACCACTTTTACCAATGAGTGTCGTACCTGCATATAAATTATTATCAATCTGCTTTAATTCTTTATCGTTAATACGTCCTACATAACCGATGACATGAGCAAATAATTCTCCATGTGGATAATAACGTGTCATTTGTGTTTCGATTTTAACGCCAGGGAAATCGTATTTTAATTCACTAAAACGAGCAATATCTAATTCTGTTAGGTTTAATTTTAAGGTTACACGTTCAGTTTTTTTAGCGGTTTTAATACGGTGGCGAAATTGTTGAATATCATCTTCAGAGAGTGTTAAGATGGGCGTTAAGCGTTGTAAGGTATCATCTAAATCTTTAATATCAGCAGGGCTTAATGTTGCGGTAAAAACAGGGTAGTTATCGGCTAATAAAATACCATTACGGTCATAAATATAACCACGAGCAGGTGGTAATGGTTGTAAACGAATACGGTTTTTGTCTGAAGCGGTTGAAAATTTTTCATATTGTGAAATTTGTAAATAGCTATACCAAGCAATTAAAACACCCATAAAAAAGAGTACAATCGCCATCGCAATATAGATACGATGACGATAAATGGTTTGTTCTTGCTGATTATTTTTTAATCTTGGTAAACGCATAGCTACACAATATATCAAAAGGGAATAATAAGGTGCTATTTTACGTTATTTTGCGTTGAACATCGCTGATTTTTTGTAACTTTATAACAAAAATGATGAACAATTATTCAATAGCAACGTGTTCAAGCAAATATTGTTGCTTAAATGCGTCTAAGGCTTCAATACGTTTTTGTATCAACATTTCACCAATCTCAGCTCCTTTGATATGGCTGGGCAAATGCTGTGCTTTAATTCTACGCACAATATCCATCGCTTTAAGAATATATTCTTTTTGTGGATAGTCTCGTTGTTCAAACCCTAAACGTCCACGTGCATCACTTTCACAAGTTTGTACAAAATATTCAACTCGTTGTGGATTGCGTAATACGTCTAAGCGTTGTAATAAACGCCATAATGTCCCTGCACGTAAATTCATCACTTGATGACATTTTAAATGTTCACGGCATACGACCACTGCTAATTGTTGAATGGCGGTTGGCACTTTTAAACGTTTGCATAATGCTTCAACTGCAGGTACGCCACGTTCTTCATGTAGTGTGTGTTTGGGTAAAATATCAACAGGGGTCAATGCTTTACCTAAATCGTGGGTCAGAGCGGCAAAACGTACATCTAAACTATAATTTTGTTTACACGCTTGGCGTAAGGTCATTAATGTGTGAATACCGCAGTCAATTTCTGGATGAAATTGTGGGCGTTGTGGTACGCCAAATAATGCATCAACTTCAGGAAATAATACTTTCAATGCACCACAATCACGTAACACTTGGAAATAAACATCAGCGTGTTGTTCCATTAACGCACGGCTAGTTTCTTTCCATACACGTTCCGCCGTGAGATGGTCTAATTCACCACTTTCGACTAATTGACGCATTAAGGCTAAGGTTTCATCAGCGACACTAAAGCCATAAGGGGCATAACGTGCGGCAAAACGAGCAACACGCAATACACGTAATGGGTCTTCAGCAAAAGCAGGGGAAACATGGCGTAATATTTTGGCTTTTAAATCAGCTTGACCGCCATAAGGGTCAATCACTTGCCCATCATCGGTCATTGCCATGGCATTAATGGTTAAATCTCGGCGAATTAAATCATCTTCTAAACTGACATCAATATCAAAATAGCAGGCAAATCCATGATAGCCCTGTCCTGTTTTGCGTTCAGTACGGGCTAGGGCATATTCATCTTTGGTTTCTGGGTGCAAAAAGACAGGAAAATCCTTACCTACGGCTTGATAGCCTAAGTTTAATAATTGTTCAGGGGTAGCACCAACAACGACATAGTCTCGTTCATGGTAAGGGTGTCCGAGTAGATGGTCTCTCACTGCACCACCAACCAGATAAGTTTGCATAAAGTTTCCTGCTATTGTTATGTTTAAAAGATAAAATGAATAACATACTGAATAACGTTATTCTCAACTTATAGTAAGTTATTGATTTTGTGTAGGGGCGAATGATTATTTGCCCGTACAAATTAAAAAACTTAAATCATATCAATATATTATCAATTTAAGTTGAGAATGACATATTACTGAGGTAAATCTACGCTATATTATGGTATAAATACTTTAAAATTCAAGTCTAATTATAAAAAAACGTACTAAATAGTATAACAAATAACATCATGTAATCAATTCTTGCACAATCTACATTGAATTTACAGATAAATTCTACATAATTTGTATGATGAATCAAAGTAGTGATTTGAGATTGTGAATGAATAAAAAAATATTAATGACCTTGATGGTATTGTTTTTGGCTATCGTTGTGGTAATTGTTTTTATGCGTTTTTCTCCCCCAACGACAACGCAAGTGTTAAGCACGCAAGGTGTGGTCAATAAAATACAGTCGTTAAATCGCTTGCAAACAGTGGTGTATCATGTTGATAGCGTAATCCAAAGCCATAAGCAAGGGAATTGGTATCGCTTGTGGCAAGATGAGCAAAAAGGCTTATTTATTGTACATGGTCGTGTGCAAGCAGGAATTGATTTAAGCCAACTTAATGCAGAACACGTTGAAATTTCTGCAGATGGACAACAAGTGAAGATTAAACTACCACCAGCACAGATTTTTGAAACCTATTTAGATAAAATTGAAGTATATGATGTCAAGACGGGATTATTTAACATTTTGGATATAGACCCACAAGTGTTTAATCAAGCTCAAGATGAAGCGAAAAAACAAGTATTAGTCAGTGCGTGTAAGTCAGATATTTTGCAACTTGCCAATGACAATGCTCAATCACAAGTACAGGCTTTATTTAAATTGGCTGATGTTGATGTTATCGTGGATAAATCGCCTGTCAGCAGTTGTACTAAATAATACTTAAGCCCACAATGAATACACGCTTATCATCGATACAAAACTGAACGTCCATATTGGCAAAACTCATTGCATATATTCGTTTAGGGTCATGCTGATAAGCAGGGCGTGGGTCTAAGGATAAAATTTGTTCTAACTCATCGATATGGCGAGCTAAAACGTGTTGCGATGTGATTAAATGTGTTTTTAATGTTTTATCTTGCCAAATCACGGCTTTGACTGGCGGTTGCTGTTGAGCGTAGCCACTTTGTGCATTTTCGATACTATCGGCATAGGCAAGATAAGGTTTAATATCAATAATCGGTGTACCATCAAGTAAATCCGCACCTTCCACAATTAGTGACAGTTTTCCTTGATGATCCTGCTCAATAGCGATAAAACGCACCACTGATAAACCAATCGGTGCAGGGCGATACATACTCCGACTGGCAAAAACACCGATTTTTTGATTGCCACCTAAGCGTGGTGGGCGAATTTGTGGGCGAAATTGTTGTTGATGTTGATTTTTATTCTCATGAAATTGCCAAATTAACCATAAATGGCTAAAATGTGCAATACCATCAAAGGCTAATGGGTTATGATAAGGTGCAAGCATTTCAATACGAGATTGCACTTGGACTAAATTAGGCTGGCGTGGAATGCCGAATTTTTCACGATAAGGTGAGTGAAGATAGGCAATAATTGGTAGATTAATGGAGTTATTCATCAGTTTTTCTGATAACCATAGCGAAAGATATTAGTTTATCAAGTTTAAAAATGTTTTAAAATAGGTAAAATTTTTTGTTAAAGTTTTAGGTTAAGATTATGGCAGCATATAACGTTGAAAAAATTACATGGGTTCATCATTGGAATGATACCTTATTTAGTTTTAAAACCACACGAGACACTGCATTACGTTTTAAAAATGGTCAATTTGTTATGATTGGCTTAGAAGTGAATGGTAAACCATTAATGCGTGCTTACTCAATTGCGAGTGCCAATTATGAAGAAGAGCTAGAGTTTTTCTCAATTAAAGTACCCAATGGTCCATTAACATCGATTTTACAACAAGTTAAAGTAGGCGATGAAATTTTAGTATCTAAAAAACCGACAGGTACTTTAGTGCATGATGATTTATTACCTGGCAAAAATTTGTATCTTTTATCATCAGGGACAGGTTTAGCTCCATTTTTATCACTGATTCGAGACCCTGAAACCTATGAGCGTTTTGAAAAAGTGATTTTGGTGCATGGTGTGCGTTATGTGAGTGAATTGGCGTATCAAGATTTGATTTTAAATGAATTACCAAATCATGAATTTTTCAAAGAATTAGGCATTCAAGACAAATTAATTTATTATCCAACCGTAACTCGTGAAGAATTTCATACCCGTGGACGTGTAACTGAAGCGATTGAAAGCGGACAATTGTTTGAAAAAATTGGTTTGCCACGTTTTAATCGTGAAACTGACCGTGCAATGTTGTGTGGTAGCCCTGCATTCTTAAAAGATGTAGCTGCCTTACTCGATGCTCATGGCTTAAAAGAGTCGCCACGCATGGGCGAATTAGGCGACTATGTGATTGAACGTGCTTTTGTGGAAAAGTAATTTAGTTATCCACAATGGCAAAAAAGATGGTTATTTCAACCATCTTTTTTATGTGCTATTCAAAGCAGATTAGTGCTGATGACCGCCTACACCATGTACATGACCGTGATCTAACTCTTCTTGAGTTGCTTCACGAATATCAACAATCTCAATATCAAAGTTTAAATCTTGACCTGCTAATGGGAAGTTTGCATCAACGATGATTTTGTCATCTTCAACGCCTTTTACGGTAACGATTTGTACGCCGTGGTCAGTTTGTGCTTGGAATTGCATACCAATTTCAATAGTATCTACGCCTTGGAACATTTCACGTGGTACTTCATCAACTAAATCAGGGTTGTATTCGCCATACGCTTGAGAAGCAGGAACGTGTACAGAGAATTTATCGCCTACTTTTTTGCCTGTCATGGCATTTTCTAAACCTGGAACGATATTGCTTGCACCATGTAAATAAGGTAAAGGATGACCTTCTGGTGATTGGTCTAAGATGTTACCTTGTTCATCTTTTAAAATGTAGTGAAAGTTTACAACGAGATTGTCTGCAATTTGAGTTGTCATGGATTAAATTCCTAATAGAATGAAAATTCAAAAAATCGATTAGATTTTTCATGTATCTAATCACTATTATGGGGAAATTTACAAATAATACAAGTTAAATTTGTAAACTAATATACTTAAAATGATTTTATAGTAAAACAAGGTTAAAAATGCTACGGTTTCTGTTCTGCTGAAAGTTGCATTGCCTCATGTAAGCTACGCACATGCTCACCACCTGCTAAATTTGGTAAAAATGCAATTTCAACATCTGTAATATTAACGGCTTGGCTATATAAATAGTACGTCTTGCGTAGCTTTAACCCACTACTCAACCTTACTTTTTACTTAACGTCTATCCCATTCTATATAGAAAATATAGGGAACTTTTGGTTTAATACTATCGAGATAGCCGTGTTCATAATATTTAGGACTATAGGTAATACATACCTTATCCCCAACTTTCATTGCTCTATAGATTTTTTGATTATCTTTTTCTTTTTTATTTGTTCGAGTTTTCCCTGTAGAGAAATTATTGATATAATAGAATTTTACTGTATTATTTTTCCCTTTTAAATCAAAAAAATAACATTTTTTCTAGCAATACTTTGTTCAGGATAAATATGGTTAATTGAACCACATTCAGTTATTCTTTCTTTACTATTAAATTTTATAGATCCCGTTATATAGTATGTTAAATCTGAAACAATGATAACACCTATTATTAATAAAATTTTTACTGGTAAAGAAATATTCTTGAGATGTAACATTTAATAAACTCTTTTGATATAACTAACTCATTTAATCACAAACATCTTTATATTTCAATAGTTATAAAACTAAAATATTATCATTATGAAATTTGTATCACTTAACGCAAACTACGCACACGCCCGCTACCTGCTAAATTTGGTAAAAATGCAATTTCAATATCTGTAATATCAACGGCTAAACTATGTTGGCTATATAAACTATCAAATTTAAAGTTTACATCGCCCATTTTTAAACTTGTGCCATCAGTTTTGGTATAACTGCCAATTTGAGCAAGTTCATTACCACCATTTAAGTTTTGTTTTGTATTTTTTAATTTCAGAAATAATATGAGTATCAAGTAAATATGCAACTATATTGCTAGAGCTTAATTTCAACATTTGCAAGGCTTGTTTGAGAATTTTGTTGATGATTTATAGGTTTACCATATTCACTATCAATTTGTGCTAAGGATTTTACAAACATACAATGAGATGATAAAAAATAACTCACAAGGTGTAACAAGTCATCAAGTTAAAGAAATCGTTATGCAAAGATTAAGAATTGGACTAGAAAATAGTAAGACAATACAAAGGAAGGGCAAGAATTAGCCTATGTATGCTCTTTATTTTAATTGACCCATACGCCATAGACGTATATAATATCTACAATATATAACGACTTTTAAGCATGAAACGACTACTCCAATTTATAGAAACACCTTTATTTAGTAAACAAATTACTGAACTCATTCATGACGATTAGTACAGTAAATTGCAACAAAGTCTAATATCTGAACCCACACAAGGCGATTTAGTTATTGGTACAGGTGGAGTTAGAAAAATGAGGTTTGCTACAGGTAAGCGTGGTAAAAGTGGTGGACTTCGTATTATTTATTTTTATATAGATAATCAAGGACATATTTATATGCTACTAGTTTATCCAAAATCTAAGCAAACTGATTTATCTACTCAAGAAAAATCCAACCTACTTAAATTAACGACTGCTATTAAGGAACTAAACCATGAGCAATGATTTTTACCAAGATTTACACCTATCTCTAACCCAAGCCCTAGCCATCGCAAAAGGCGAAATGTCGCCTGCTCGTGTTTTTACTCATGAAGTAGAAATTCCAGATGTACAGGCTATTCGTAAAAAAACAGGGCTTAGTCAAGTTGAATTTGCCAACAAACTCAAAATCAGCTTTAAAACCCTACAAAATTGGGAACAAGGCAGACGAAAACCGACAGGAACCGCAATTGTTCTCATGAATTTAATTGATAAAGACCCTAATATTTTAAATTTAACCTAGACTTGCTATGCCTGTCATTTGGGGCTATAGAGCTGTATTGCTAAATATAAAGCAAAGTGGTGTGCAAAATTAGATAAATGCACATCACAAACAAAAACTATTTCCCTACAAATTAACGTTCCCCCAACCCTTCTGACAAGGTCTTAATAATTGGTTTGGTTAAATAAGATAGCACAGTTCGCTCCATCGCTTTAATATCGACACTTGCAGTCATACCTGCTTTAACCACAATTTCATGTTCACGTTTTTTAAACTCTGCTCCCGAAATCTTAATTTTTACACGGTAAAAAGGTAGTTCTCCTTGAGCTGTTTTTTCAAGTAAAGTATCTGAACTAATATAGGTTACTTCGCCATTTAAACTACCAAAAATTGAGTAATCATAAGCATCTAACTTAACAGAAGCTTGTTGTCCTACACGCACATAAGCAATATCTGCAGGGCTAACTTGAGCTTCAATAATCAAATCGCTTTCAGTTGGTACAATTTCCATAAACGTTTCACCTGCACGCACCACGCCACCAATAGTATTCATGGTAATATTTTTGACTGAACCTGTCATTGGTGCAAATAAACGTTTTTCGGCTAACACTTGATTACGGTCTTTAAGTTTTTCTTGTTCTGTATTTAACTCTTCTTGAACTTTGGTCAGTTCTGCTTGAGCATCTTGCAAATATTTATTTTGCTTGTTGGCAATTTCTGCTTGAATATCTGCAACCTGACGGCGTAAACGAATAATATCCACTAGTGCAATATCGCCATATTTAAGTAAAGGCTCATTCATAGCAAGTTCTTGTTTGGCTAATGCTAATGTTTTTTGTAATGCAAAAATATCAGCCTCTATCGCTTGGCGACGACGTTGATAAAGCTGTCGTTGATTGGCAATATATTCTGGGTAGGCTTGCGTTTGAGCATCAAAAATTAAAGCCTTACCATACACTTCGGCTTCTAAACGTGCTAAACTGGCTTTTAACGCTGCTATACGTTGTAAAGCATCATTTACAGCAACTTGAGCTCGTTCTTCTTCTAATACAGCAAGTAAATCACCTTGAGTAACGGTTTGTCCTTCTTTAACTAATAGTTGTTTTAAAATACCACCTTCAATGGCTTGCACATATTGAGTGCGTGCCGATGCAATTACACTAGCTTTAGCTCGTGTAACTTGGTTGATTTTTGCGACCGAAGCCCAAGCTACTAAAATGACTACTGCGATAACAATACTCCAAATTACCCAGCGTGCGGATTGAGTTGATGGTTTTAATTCTGTTTCTACACTCATGAGCGTTTGCCTTGAAAATAATCTAAAACTGCTTGTTTACTACCGTCCATGATAATTTTACCACGTTCCATAACAATAATTCGATTAACTAAAGGTAAAATACTCATTTTATGTGTTGAGATAATGACGGTTTGATTACGTTTTAATTCATCATTTAATAATTGAATACAACGTTGTTCTTGGCGATTATCCATAGATGAAGTAGGCTCATCAAGTAGTAAAATTTGTGGGCGTGTTAAAATTAAACGGGAAAAAGCCAATAATTGTTTTTGTCCACCTGATAAACCTTTACCGCCTTCATAAATATCTAAGTCTAAACCTTTAGGGTGATGTTGAATAAAATCCATCAATCCTGTCCGAGTTAAGACATGATGAAGTTCATCATCACTTGGTTGTGCTAGACCAATAAGTAAATTATCTCGTAATGTACCTTGAAATAGACGATGGTCTTGTTGCAAATATCCCAACTTTTGTTGCAATAAACGAGCATGAATTTGTTGTATATCTAATCCATCTAACAACGTTTGACCTTGTTGGGCAATATATAAACCTGACAATAATTTCAATAAAGTTGATTTTCCCGAACCAATCGCTCCTAAAATAGCGATACGTTCACCTGCTTTAATATTAAGGTGTTCGATGTCTAAGACAGGGTGTTGCTGTTGTTGATAAAAATATTTAATCTGTTTCAGTTGATAATGACCAAGTAACTGACTTGGCATGAGTGGCTTTAATTGGCTATCATTATCTTGTTTAAGCTGGAACAATTGATCTAAGTTTTGTTTGGCTACTCTTGCATGAGAGGATTGCACTAAAAGATTAGGGATTTGCATAATCGGATTTAAAATACGTCCACCTAAAATGGAGCAAGCAATCATCGCCCCCATAGTCATTTTACCGTCCATAACGACATAAGAACCTACAATGACGATACCAATATAACTAAGCTGTTGTAAAGTTTGTACAATATAGTTGAGATAATCATTTAAATGTTTCATCTCAATATCTTGTTTTAAGTTTTTGTGAATGATGTTCGTCCATTTGGTTAAAAACTTATATTGACCAAAACCTGATTTAATAGTTTCCATACCTTCCACAGTTTCAACTAATAATCCTGTTTTTAAATAAGAATAGGTTGCTCCTTGTTTTGCTACTTTATCCATAAAATGACGGAATGTTAAACCTAAAATCACAGCAATCACACCCGCAATAAAAGGTACGGCAGCAACCCAAACTGAACCAATCATTGCAATGAGTACAATAAATAAAATACCCATTGGTAAATCAACTAAATTAAATAAGGTTGATGAAGTGTAAAAACTACGGATTTGTTCATAACCTCTTAATTGAGCTGCCATTGAACCAACTGATGTAGGTAATAGGTCTAAACGTATGCCTAATAGACGCTGATAAATATGTTCAGATAATTTGACATCTAAACCAATCATGACTTTATCCATTAGCTTAGAACGAGCGACTTTTAACACTAATTCTAATAAAATCACTAAAGCAACACCCGAAGCTAGAATAATTAATGTGTTTTCATTGCGGGTTGGAATCACACGGTCATAGACTTGCATGGAAAATAGGGAAATCGCTAAGGCAAATGCATTAATCACAAAAGTTGCAATAATTGCTTCACCCATCACACCACGATAAGAAATGAGTTGCTGTCGAATAAATTGTGAAAAACTTGTTTGGTGTGATGAAGTTACAATCAAATCATTCGCTTTGATACTTATCAATACATCAAAATTCGAACTATCTAATTGATATGTATGTTGGCTTTGTTGAAACTGATATTGTTGTTCTGTAATACTTTGTGTAATTACACCCCAGCCTAAATGAGGTACATGAGCAATTAAGGGTAAATGTGTTGCTTCAAGTTGTGAAAGAATGTTTACTTGTGAAATATTGAGTGCGGTTAAACATTGTATAATTTGAGATTGAACTTGTCCAATTTGAATATGTTCTTGTTTAAAGAGTGGTGCTAAAGATTGTTGTAGAATATGCTGTATAGCAACTCTATCTATAACATAATCATAATGACGCAAACAATAAAAAATAGCTTGTTGCAACTCAAAAAAAGCAGATGATGAATGGGGGAATGCCAACGTATTCATATTAAAAACTCTTTAATTCATCATTGATGATGTTCAGTTACTTCATTTTGCCACGTCATCATATTTAAATCGACTTTCAATCTAAAATACTGAGCTAAAAATGAACTTTCAAATTGAATGAGCTGTGCTTGGTAGTCCATATGTTCTCTTATGGCATTGAGTATTTCTAACCATGATTTACGTCCTACTAAAAATTGACGTTGATAAGATTCACTGACCATTTGAGAATCTTTAATTGCTAATTTTAAGAGTTTTATTTGTTGATAATCATGTATAAACTGCTGATATTGTGTTTGTAAATTTTCTTCAAGTTGTCGTTGGTTGGCTTGCTGATTTGCTTTCAGACTTTCAATTTGAGCGGTACTAATTTGAGGCTCTATCCATTTAGACAAACCAGCTCCTGTATTAAAAGTCATGCCTATGCTGAAAGATTGGTCATAATGTTTTGTTGCATTAGGCTGATATTCATGACTCCATTGCGTATAAATGGTTGGATAGCGTTGTGCTTTAACAGATTCTAATTGCTTTTGCTGTGCTTTAATTTGATAATCCAATTTACTAGATGTAGGGTGCTGAGCAGTATAATCTTGGTATTGATACATAACTTTATGTTTTATCATGGTTAAATCTGCCTCAGCTTGTTGCATAAGTATTTGTTTTATATTGCTATTATGATGAAATAAAGTATGGTCTTGATATGGTTTATGACCGACTAAATAAATTAAACGTAATTGAGCTACACGTTTTTGCTCTAAAGCCGAATCATATTGAGTTTGTGCTAATAATATACGATTATTAATAAGTTCTAACTCAATAGGTGCAGAAACTCCTTGCTGAACACGGCGTTGCATCATTGCTTTAAAACGATGTAAATCTTGAATAATGGTTTTATAAATGACACTTACACTATCAGCTTGTATATAATTTTGCCACACATCTATGGTATTTTTAGCGATATGATATTTTTGTTCAAGTACAGCCATGTGGCTTGCTTGATTCTTATATTGTGCTTGTTGAATATCTGCAGTAATCTGCCCGCCAGACCACAATGTTTGTCGAATATTTATTTGATGGTGAAGCTGTTTATCTTGGTTATATTGACTTTGTGTAGATAGTGTTGGATAACGTTGGGCTTTGGCAATAGTTGTTTGCAATTCAGACACTTGCTGTTCAGCTTGTACGGATTGTATTGTTGGGTGTTGGGTCAGGGTTAATTCAATTAATTGCTCTATGTTATAAAAATCGATTGCATAACTATTGACTGCAATAGGGCAAATCAATATTCCATATAAAACTTTTTGAATATAAGACATAGGCGACCAACTTGAATTAAAATAAAAATTCTACTCTAATTTATTACACAAGTCTATATTGTAAAAGATTGGTGTAAGGTAGGAGATGATATTCCACCTACGTTGAGCATACAATTTACCCATTAAAATGCATTTTTGATATTTAAATATAGTGCAATAATGCCACGACAAAAGTTATCAATGCCACGTTGCAGGAAATTCATTGCTTTAATATCGACATCTTGTGTAATTGGAATGGTTTGAATGACTTGATTATTTTGAATAATTTCAAGGTCAGCCAATGCAAAATTTTGTTGTTGTAATGGTGCAATTAATTTTTGTTTTGCGATTACACGATAATTAACAGGCGAATGTGTTAAAGGTTCAATATTAATGATTTGCTCATTTTCTGTATATTGAATACGCATATTCTGTAAATTAAACTGATTTAAATCAATACTATTTTGCTGTGGATAACGTGAAGCAGTAATATTATAAGTGTGTGGTGCATAAACTGCTAAACGATTATTTAAACTATTTTCGATAGGTAAATAAGCAATAGTATGATATTGTTGAATTAAAGGAACATTTTGTGTATATTCAAAGGCTAAATTAAGCAATTTATAAGAAATATCAGCACGTTGAGCTTTACTATTTGTACCCAGTACAATAACCACTAAACGGCGTTGTGTTAAGGGCAGTGTACCAACGGTAATTTCATGATGAGCAGTATTTACTTGTTCGGTTGTTTGTTCGTCTGTTGGATTGGTTGATGAACTCTCTTGTGCTGTTTTCGCTAATGATTGTGTTGCAGTTAAAGCTAAATTATAACCTGCTGCACTGGTATAACCTGTTTTTAAGCCATCAATTCGGTTATCACGTTTAAGTAAAATATTGGTTGCTTCATGAATTTTTTTATAATTAAATGTTGGTTGTTTAGCATAATTTAAGTAATCTGGCGTTTGTTCAATCAGTGCTAATGATAATAAATTCAAATCATACGCTGTTGAATAATGCTGTTCCATCGTAACGCCTGATGGGTTGGTAAAAGACGTATTCTTCATGCCTAATTGCTGAGCTTCTTGATTCATACGCTGAATAAAGTTTTGCATATTTCCATTACCAAGATATTCAGCAAGTAACAAAGCAGCATCATTGGCAGACATAATGGTAAGACCTGCTAATAATTGGTCAATACTCACTTGTTCGCCAACATTTAGCTCCATTTGTGATTCGTCATCTTGAACTTGATTGACAATAGGTGTTACATTAACAATTTGATTTTTTTGTAATTTTCCTGATTGAATATCTTTGAGTACAATATAAGCCACCATCATTTTCGTTAATGAAGCAGGGGCGTGTTGTTTATGGGCATTATGCTCGGCAATGATTTGCTGGGTTTGTTGGTCGTAAATAAGCCATGCTTGTGCATTAACAGATGTGGGTTGAATATTAAGAACAGCACTAAAGCTATTTTGCATAGCGACTAAGCCTAGCGTTAATGCGAAAAAACGAGAAGCCCACATAAAATAATTGCCTTAAAATAAAAAGAATAAATAAAATTGCAGTATGATACTTTTTTTTAGCTAAAAACTCTAGCTATTGCCAGATATTTTTACAAAATTTTAGGGAAAAATTAGTAAAAAAATGCTAGTCTAATACTAATTTTTCAATCATTTGGTTTTTATTATGCAAGTTCATTATCAAATAGAATTTGATGATTATCGTCAGCATCTAATTCATGTTACTTTACGTTTTTTAGCTAGTCCAAATCAGCTGTTATGGTTGCCGACTTGGATTCCGGGTAGCTATTTAATTCGTGAATTTAGTAAACATATTGAACAAGTCAAGGCTTATGATGAAGCAGGGCATAGTTTAAAAATCAGTAAAAAAACTAAAAACCAATGGCAATTATTTAATACTGACCATGAATTGATGACCGTTGAGTATGATGTTTATGCTTATGATTTATCGGTGCGTGGGGCGTATGTTGATGATACTCGTTTATATGTCAATCCTGCTTGTGTGTGTATGGCGGTGGCAGGACAGGAGCAAGACCCTTGTGAAGTTGCCTTGTTTATTCCTAAAGCATTGCAACATTTTACCTTAGTAACAGGCTTAAAATCACATCAATTTATGCAAGGGCGTTTTACCTTAACCAGTCAAAATTATGACCAACTCATTGATAGTCCATTTGAATTAGCCGAGCATAGCCGTTTTGAATTTAATATCAAAGATGGTGAACGTGATATTTGCCATCAATTTGTGATTTCAGGTAAACATCAAGCTAATTTAAGCCGTTTACAACAAGATATTACAAAAATTTGTCAAGCTGAAGTGGATTTATTTGGTTCAGCTCCATTTGATGATTATACTTTTATGACGATGGCAACGGGCAATCATTATGGTGGTTTGGAACATACAAATAGTACCAGTTTAATTACACCACGTCAGGATTTGCCTAAAATTGATGAGCCAGATGAACCGAGTGCGGATTATCAGCGTTATTTAGGTTTGTGTAGCCATGAATATTTCCATGCATGGTGGGTAAAGTTTATTCGTCCAGAGAGTTTTGTCAATTATCCATTACATCAAGAAGGTTATACTACGTTGTTATGGATTTTTGAAGGTTTTACATCTTATTATGATGATTTGATTTTGTATCGTAGTGGAGTAATTTCACAAGCGAGTTATTTTAAATTATTAACAGCACAAATTAATCGTTATTTACAAAATGATGGACGTAAAATTCAAAGCGTCAGTGAATCAAGTTTTGATGCGTGGATTAAATATTATCGTCAAGATGAAAATTCAAATCAGGCAGGCACGAGTTATTATAATAAAGGGGCATTGGTTGCCTTGTGCTTAGATTTAAGTTTACGTTTACATAGCTCAAGTTTAGATGCAGTATTAGGTCAATTTTATCTCAATGCTCAACAAGCTAAACAAGTCAATGAACATACGATTTTTGAAGTTTGCCAGCAATTAACAGGGCAAGATTGGCGAGAACGTATTCAATATTTAATTGATACGACTGAAGAATTACCACTTGAGCAATTATTAGCTAGCTTTGGTATAGATTATAAAATCCTTGAAAAATCTGCTTTACCATTTGGGTTAAAATTGCAAGAAAAGCCAGAAGGTTTATTGATTCAAACCGCACAACGTCAAGGCGTGGCAAGTCAAGCAGGTTTATCGGCTCATGATATAATTGTTGCGATTGATGGCTTAAAAGCCACAACTGCATTGTGTACGCAATTAAGTAAAGAAAAAACGACTCGTAGCGTTAAAGTCCATGCATTCCGCCGTGATGAATTGATGGAATTTGATATGCCATTAGGCGAACATCAATTACAGGATGTGGAATTAAGCATTAAAGATGAAAGTTTAGTGGCGAAGTGGTTGTCGAGATAAAAGTTAGATTCTTGATTTTTAGTATTACATTATGTAAGATGAATAAAAATCGAGTGTTACTTTAACAATGAGTGAAACCATTATTTCAAGTTTGTATGGCATGATTTTTGAATGGGATAAAGAAAAAGAACATTTATCTTTTCAGAATCATGGTGTACATTTTTCCGAAGCAATTACCGTATTTTTAGACCCTTATAATATTATTGATGAGGATTATCGAGAATACGGTGAAACACGTTATATCACGGTTGGTATGAGTAGTCATCATAGATTACTAAAAGTGATATGGACAGATAGAGACCCAAATACACGTATTATTTCGGCGTGGAAAGCAACAGCACAGGATAAGAAAGCCTATGAATACAACAGATGAAATCTATGAGACCTACAAAGATTGGGATATGTCTAAGGCAAAAAGAGGTAATACTAATCCCATGATTAAACGTTTACAAGATGCTCAAGCACGCCATGAGCAAAATGAAATTTTAACACAAATGCTTGACCATGATGTGCTAGAGTTATTGAAACAGCGTGCAAATAATCAAAAAGATGTGGAGCGTATCAATACCATGTTAAGAGTATTATTTGCCTAATTTAGGTATAGACCACAACACAATTTAAACTTTTTGCTTGAACCACAAAAACACGGTTGTTTCATGGTGCGTACACTTGGCAAAGTTGGGTCTAAAAAATACCATTTGCTATCGATAAGTACAAATGCTGATAATTCATGATGTACGCACCGTTCGCCATCTTGTTGGAAATAGGCTTTAAATTCGACAAGAGAATGATTTTTATCAATATTTGCTTGATGCTTGATTACATCTAAACCTTGCCAATCAGTATTTTTTGACCAATCTAATAATGCAGTGTGGTCTAATAAATGCTGTTGTGCAGGTGCAGTTGTAACGATAATATAGTCAATGTGTTGTAATACAAAAGCACTATAACGTGAACGCATGAGTTGTTCTGCGGTTTGTGCAGTGGTTTGAGCTAAATGTAAAGGCTGACAACAATTGGTATAATCTAAGTGAGATTGGCAAGGACAAAGCATGATAATTTTCCAAAATTAAACCCATTGAATGATATTCCAATGGGTTTTTGTATCTAAAAGAACAATGATTATTCAGCTTTCGCTTTTAAAATCATTTGATAAATTTCATCTTTTAAATGTAATTTTTTCTTTTTCAATACTTCAATATCTTCAAGACCGCTCGTTACAGGATCTTGTTCTAAACGAATAATTTCATGGTCAAGTGCATTATGCTCGTCAAAAATTTTTGCAAAGTGAGCATTGTTTTGACGTAATTCGCTGATTAATTCACGATGTTCTGGAAACATGGTATCCACCTTCTTTAATGTTAATCACTTTATACGATTATAGTATGCTAAATTGAAAAATTTTTCTACCCTTTTTTGAATTGTTTTATCATCTTTTTTTAGATTTATGTATTTTAGTCCGCCAATTGTGTGCAAAAACCATAGTTTTTAGTGGAAATTGTAATAAGTACTTGCACAAATAGCAAAATATGATAATGTTATTGTATAAATGTAACAGAAATTGGGTAATGACGATGGCAGGTAAACGACTTTTAAAAATTGCAGGTATGACTGCAAGTATCGCCACTAAAACTGTAAGTAATAAAATTAAATCATTCACAGGGAATGATGAACAAAAACAACAAGCAAATCATGAATTATTTCAACAAATTGGTACACAAATTGCTGAAACTTTAGGTGAAATGAAAGGTGCTGCTATGAAAGTAGGGCAAATTGCATCACAATACAAAGATATTTTTCCGCCAGAAGTTTCTAAAGCGATTGCGAAGTTACAACGAGAAGCACCACCTGTCGAATTTAAAATTATTCAACAACAAGTTGAAAAAGAGTTAAAATGTCCATTAAATGATATATTTAGCCATTTTGAGCCTATACCATTTGCATCGGCAAGTATTGGTCAAGTACATAAGGCTATACTAAAAGATGGGCGAAATGTGGTAGTTAAAGTGCAATATCCACAAGTCGATGAAGCGTGTAAAAGTGATTTAAAATATATTCGCATTGCTTTACGGTTGATGGGTGTATTAAAAATTGACAAGCAATTACAAGATAAACTATTTGCTGAAATTGAAGAGAGCTTAATTGCTGAATTGAATTATGAAATTGAAGCACATAATTTGCAATTATTCCGTACGTTTCATCAAAATATTGACCCTAAAGTCATTATTCCTGAAGTGCTGACCGAATATTCAAGTCACCGTGTTTTAACCTTGAGTGAAGAATTAGGCGAAAATATTCAAACAGCGAGTACATGGACACAAGAAAAACGTAACGAACTGGGCAGACGTTTACTAAATGCTATTAATGATGAAATTTTTGTCATGCAACGCTTTCATTGCGACCCACACCCCGGAAATTTTGCTTTTCGTGAAGATGGTAGCGTGATTATTTATGACTTTGGTGCAGTAAAATCCTTAGAAGATAGCACGATTGCTAGTTTTAAACGTGTGCTAAATGCAGGGAATAATCATGATATTCCACGTTTGGAACAAGAATTAATGGAGTTGCAATGTTTGACGCAAGCAGGGCAATTTCCACAGGATTTGTATGAGCAATGGATTGAGATTTTATTACGTCCATTACGCCAAAAGTATGATTTTGCGGAAAATTCATCACATCATGATGCGGTTGAATTGATGAAATCATCACTAAAATATTGGGATTTATTTAAACCATCGCCTTATACTTTGTTGATTAATCGTACTATTTCTGGGCATTATTGGAATTTAATTCAGCTTAAAGTTGATGATGATTTGAGTGATTTTTTTAAAAGAAGTTTGCAGTGAAAAATATGATGGTTGATTTATTTTCATCATTTTTAGTGTAGGAGCAGAAATGAACACAATTGAACTAATTCATCAATCTAGTTATGATTTAACCGAAAGTGAACGCCTTGAAGTTTTTGGCTATATCAATATGATTAAGGCTCGTTTTGGGCGGAATAAAGATATGGCTCAAGGAACGGTTGTGGCAAAAGCATTGGATAATTCTCAAGAACGTCTAAACTTTATTAACGACCTTGCTCATCAAGCCAAAGCAATGGGAGTTAATATTGATATTGATGAATTTGAAAAAAGTCGTCAAGATAGAGAATTAGACAGATGAATAAGCCTATTTTATTGGACAGCAATATTATTATTTATGCTGTTTTGCCACAATATCAAAATGTCAGAGATTATATGAGTGATTTTGATTGGTGTGCATCAAAAATTAGCCAAATAGAAGTTTTAGGTTATCATAAAATCATGGTGCCTGAAAAAGAATTGTATCATCAATTATTTACCAAAATCTATCTGTATGATATTGATGATAATATTATTCAAAAAGCCACCGAGTTTCGCCAAACTAAAAAAATGAGTTTAGGTGATGCGATTATTTTGGCAACAGCGGTTATTTACAAGATACCGCTTATGACGAGAAATAGTAAAGATTTTGATTGGATTGATGATTTGACTTTAATCAATCCTTTTGACGCTTTGTAAAAAAATTTGATTTTTCAAATCAAAAAAGTGTAAGGTGCTTATTAAGCACCTTACAACCACGATTTATTTATTCTCTCCTTTTCCGCCATTGGCAACATTCATCATTTTGATAAATTGGTCGAGATTATCAAAAGTGGCAGGGATTTGTTCTTCATTGGCAACGATAGGCGAAAAAATAATACTTTCAAAAAGCACAGTTTTGGCTGTGCTTTTTATTGGATTTTATGAATTATATGTTGTCCACTTATAACCAAACTTAATTTGCATTTTATCCAGTAGCCACGAATTGTCTGCTTGACGAATAAACAAAAAGCGATGAAGCGTATTTGAATCATCTTCAGTATAAAGATAAAGCCTATTTTTACTCACATATTCACTATCCACGATTTTATGGTCTTTATAACTACCTCCTTCTTGTAAATGCATTCTTTGAGTATCGTGCCAACGTTCTGTAAAATATTGCCGATAAATTTCTGTGCTGTTTTGTATCATTTCATCATTAAAATCTAGCTCAGCAAGTTTTTCCCAAGAATGGATAGCTTCAAAAAATGTAAATAAATGAGTAGTAATGTTGTTTAAATCATCATTATCAACCTCTTTTTTATTCTTTTTATTAAATTGGCGTTGAATATGACGAAATTCAGCTAATTGTTCATCAGAAAATTGCTGTTGTCGAGCAATCGGAGTGATGTGTGAGTGCGATGCTAATGTCAAAAGCCCCTGCCACGTAATCGGTGTACCCTCAATTAGTAAAGTATCCAAATTAGGAATTTGTGCAATCAAGGGTAAAATTTCATCATTAATTTTGGTATTTTCTAGCCAAAGTGTTGATAATTTTTTATGTCCTGCAAAATGATAGAAACCTTGCCCAATAATCGCAGTATTATTGGCAAATAAATGTTCTAATTTGGGGAATCTTGCCAAATATTCTAGGGATCTATCAGTAATTTGTGTACCAATTAAGTTCACATTTACAATCTGCTTAGTAGCAATATGCTGACAAAGATACACAATATCATCATCAGTAATTGGCATATTTTCAAAGTTAATATTGTAAGTATTAACTAATCTATCTTTTTTGGCTTGCTCTAAATCAAATTTAAATTCAGTTGTCATGAGTTTTCTCTGATAGTAAAGTTTTTAAAAACCGCCCAGTATGCGACATCTCAACACTGACGATGTCTTCAGGCGTACCTTGAGCAATAATTTGCCCACCGCCAGCACCGCCTTCAGGTCCTAAATCAACAACCCAATCCGCAGTCTTAATCACATCAAGATTATGTTCAATGACTATAATCGTATTCCCTCTATCTCGTAGCGTATGCAAAATATCCAACAATTTAGCAATATCGTGGAAATGTAACCCTGTTGTTGGCTCATCAAGAACATACAAAGTTTTACCTGTATCTCGTTTAGCAAGTTCTTTGGCAAGTTTGACTCGTTGCGCCTCACCGCCAGACAGTGTTGTTGCTGATTGTCCAAGTTTGATATAGCCCAATCCAACTTCAGCAAGCGTTTCTAAACGCCGTGCAATCACAGGAATTGCATTAAAAAATGGCACAGCATCTTCCACTGTCATTTCTAACACATCAGCAATATTTTTTCCTTTGTAATACACCTCTAAAGTTTCACGATTGTAGCGTTTACCTTGACAAGCATCACACGGTACATACATGTCAGGTAAGAAGTGCATGGCAACTTTAATCATACCATCACCCTCACAAGTTTCACAACGTCCACCTTTGACATTAAACGAAAAACGCCCAGCAGTATAACCTCTGGCTCGTGCTTCAGGGGTTTGTGCAAATAATTCACGAATTGGAGTAAATAATCCTGTATAAGTTGCAGGATTAGAGCGTGGTGTACGTCCAATGGGACTTTGGTCAATATCTACAACTTTATCAAGATATTGTAAACCATCAATACTATTAAATTTTTCAGCAGTGAGTGTTGTTGCACCATTGAGTTGTGTTAAAGCCAATGGTAATAATGTACGGTTAATCAAGGTAGATTTACCCGAGCCAGAAACCCCTGTAATACAGGTCATTACACCTGTTGGCAAGGTCAAATCAACATTTTTCAGATTATGCCCACACGCTCCAGTTAAGATAATTTTTTCATCAGGTCGTGGTGATTGTGTACGAATTTTTGGCACTTCAATTTTCAATTTCCCTGATAAATATTGTCCAGTTAAAGATTGTTTATTTTTTGCCAGCTGTTTGGCTGTCCCTTCAGCAATCACTTGTCCGCCATGCACCCCTGCCAATGGACCAATATCGATAATATGGTCAGCACAACGAATCGCATCTTCATCATGTTCAACCACTAAAACGGTATTGCCCAAATCACGCAGACGAATTAAGGTTTGTAATAATCGGTCATTATCTCGTTGATGTAGTCCGATGGATGGTTCATCAAGCACATACATCACACCCATTAAACCTGCACCAATTTGGCTAGCTAAACGAATACGTTGTGCTTCGCCCCCAGATAGCGTTTCCGCAGAACGAGATAAACTCAAATAATTTAAACCTACACTTACTAAAAAATGTAAGCGTTCACGAATTTCCTTAAAAATTTTATCAGCGATTTCGCCTTTTGCACCATCAAGCTGTAAATGTTGATAATACTGTTGCGCATCACCAATCGACATTTGTGTAATTTGACTAATCGTTTTATCTAATACTTTGACATGACGAGAAATTTCATTGAGACGAGAACCATCACACTCACTACAGGCAGAGTTTGCCAAATATTGTGCTAAATCATCACGAATAAAGTTACTTTCTGTCTCACGATAACGCCGTTCAAAATATGGCAATACGCCTTCAAATGGCATGACACGTTGATGAAAACGCCCACGCTCATCAGTATAAGAGAGGTCTAATTTCTCTTTGCCTGAACCATTGAGAATAATTTTTTGTTGTTTTGATGATAATTCATTCCATGCTACATCAAGCGGAATATTGAAATGTTCACCGACTTTTTGCAACATGGCAAAATAATAAGGGCGTTGTTTATCCCAACCACGAATTGCCCCTTGTTGAATGGAAATCTCGCCATTCGGAATTAATTTTTCTGCACTAAAATGACTGCGTACACCCAAACCATCACAGCTTGGACACGCACCCACAGGATTATTAAATGAGAATAATCTTGGCTCTAATTCGGCAACGGCACGTTCACATTTTGGACAACTGTGTTTGGCTGAAAAAATGCGTTCAGGCGTTTCTCCGTCCATAAAAGCTAAAATCACCAAATCATTACCCAAACGTAATGCCGTTTCTAAAGATTCAGCAATACGATTCCCCAAATCATCACGCACTTTAAAACGGTCAATAATCACTTCAATGGTATGTTTTTTATTTTTATCTAATTCAGGCGGTGTATCAATCTCAATAATTTCACCATCAACTCTGGCACGAATAAAACCTTGCCCTTGTAATTTATCAAATAATGCAGAATATTCGCCTTTGCGTTCACGCACGATAGGGGCTAAAATCATCACCGCTGTGCCTTCATCAAGCGATTTAATGACATCAACCATTTCTGATACAGTTTGAGCGACCATCGGTAAGTCGTGTTCTGGGCAATACGGTGTACCTACACGAGCATAGAGTAATCGTAAATAATCATAAATTTCAGTAATTGTACCGACTGTAGAACGTGGGTTATGGCTGGTTGATTTTTGTTCTATGGCAATCGCAGGGCTAAGACCTTCAATACTATCAACATCTGGTTTTTCCATTTGCGATAAAAACTGACGAGCATAAGCTGATAAACTTTCCACATAACGGCGTTGTCCTTCAGCGTACAAAGTATCAAATGCCAATGATGATTTGCCCGAGCCAGATAGCCCAGTAATGACGACAAATTTATCTCGTGGAATATCAAGGTTAATATTTTTTAAATTGTGGGTTCTCGCCCCACGAATGCGAATGTGGCTTTGGCTCATAATTTGCTCAATATTTAAATCATCATATTAAGCCATTATACTAACTCAACCTAAAAATTGATACAGATTTGTAGGGGAAAATCACATTTGCCCTGTGCAAACCTTGTGTTTATTGGGCGAATATAATTCGCCTCTACGACATAATGGTGAATTTTGTATCAATTCTTAAGTTAGATAGATGTAAGGTAAATCTTATGTTACAATAACACAAATATTAGTCAAAAGTGAGAGATATATGAATTATGATGAAAAATTTATTATTTATGATATCTCATCATATCAAGATGATGAAATTGAACATTTAGGTACAAAAAGTAAATTTTGGTATTTTGATAAAGAAAAGGAACAATGGTTGTTATTTAAAAGTATTCAGTCTAAGGAATATATGAGATATGGTGAAGATTGGGCAGAAAAAATTGCTTGTGAATTAGCAAAATTGTTAAGATTACCATATGCGGATTATGAGCTTGCTGTTTATAAAGGGCATAGAGGTGTGATTTCAACAAAATTTATTTCTGATAATAAAGGTGAACAATTCACTTTAGGCAATGAACTATTACGTCCTTTTGTTGGTGGAAATGGTGATGATAATCCAAATTTACAATATATTGATGATGTTTATGAAGTAATGACTAAAATCATTAAACATAAACCCATTGGCTTTAAAAGTGATGTCAATATTAAAACAGCGAGTGAATTTTTTCTAGGTTATTTAATGTTTGATGTATTGATTTCTAATCAAGATAGACATAATGAAAATTGGGGCTGTATCGTTACTTTAAAAGGTAAAAAGCATTTAGCACCAAGTTATGATCATGGAGCAAGTTTAGCCAGAAATGAGTCTGATGAAACACGAAAAAGACGTTTAGAAAGTAAAGATATAGGTCAAAAAATTGAGACGTATGTTAAAAGAGCAAAATCCCATTTTCAAGATAAAGAGTCAGGGCATAAAATTAGGCTCATAGACTGTTTTAAGTTATATGCTGAAAAAGAACCAAATGCAAAAATAGCTTGGTTAAATCGCTTAAATCAAATTTCTGATGATGATATTTATGCTATAATTCAGAAAATTCCTGATGAATTAATGAGTGAAATCGCAAAAACATTCACTTATCAACTTATTTTAGCCAATAAAAAATCTCTATGTGATTTAATATCGTGGTGATGAACGTGAAAAGTGCTTTTATTTTATGGCAAGATTCAACTCAAAGTCGTATGTGGAAAGCTGTTGCCAAATTGACACAAAAAGACGATGGACAATATGAGTTTTTTTATACTCAAGGTGCTAATCATAAAAATTTTCATGGTTTTGTTGGTATGGAAGATAAAAATCATACTTATAAATCAGAAAAGATTTTTACTTTTTTGCGAAATCGTATTCTTCCTGAAAGCCGTCCTGAGCATGATAGAATGTTTTCATGGGTTGAGTTACCTTTGGAAGAAAAAGATTATTTTTCTTTACTCGCTTTGTCTGGGGCCGAAAAGAAAACCGATTATATTCGTTTAATAAATATACCAATAATTGAAAATGGGGTATATAAAACTCGTTTTTTTGTCAGTGGTATTCACTATTTGACAGATGAGCAAAAACAGTATTTACCCTCAATTCAATCAGGAGATATATTAACTTATCAGTTTGAGTTAAATAATTCTGTAGATAAAAATGCAATCATGTTATTTAAAGAACATCAGATTGGTTATCTACCTGCTTATTTATGTGAAGAGTTTAAACGTTTAATTGATTTGTATGGCGAATCTTCTTTACAAATTCAGGTTGTAAAATATAATGCAGATGCACCATCGCAATATCAACTTTTATGTGAATTAACAATAAATGTTGATGATGATTTTAAGCCTTTTAATCGTGATGATTTTAAGCCATTTTAATGGTAATCTATATAAAAATAATCCCTAAACCATTTGATTTAGGGATTATTTTTATTTGGTGTTGTGATTACACTACAAAACTCACCAATTTATTAGGTACAACGATTTCCTTTTTAATGCCATTAGCGATGTAATTTTGTACTTCAGGCAAGGCTTTGGCTTGAGCCAAAATCTCATCTTTAGAGGCATCAACCGCAACGTTTAATTTACCACGCACTTTACCATTGATTTGCACCACGATGGTTTGTGTATTGCGTGTTAAAGCACTTTCATCAACGCTTGGGAATGCACATTGTGTTGCATCAATATCGAAATAACTTAATAAAGATTGGCTTAAATGTGGTGCAAATGGCGAAAGCATAATCAATAGATTGATAATTGCTTCGCCTTGCACAGCCACCTCATCAGCATTTGTAGTTTCAAATTTAGAAATGCTGTTCAATAATTCCATCAATGCTGCAACTGCGGTATTAAAGGCTTGACGGCGTTCAATATCATCACCGACTTTAGCAATGGTTTCATGGGTTTTACGGCGTAAATCTTGTGCATCTTGGCTTAAATTTGTTGTATTGATAGCAGTTGATTTAAAGTCTGGATTCTGCTCTAAGAAATTCGCCACCAAACGCCACACACGTTTTAAGAAACGATTTGAACCTTCAATCCCAGCATCTGACCATTCTAAGGCTTGGTCTGGTGGAGCGGCAAACATCATAAATACACGAGCGGTATCTGCACCATAAGTATCGATAATTTCTTGTGGATCAACACCATTATTTTTTGATTTAGACATTTTTTCTAAACCGCCTAAAAATACAGGTTGACCATCTGCTTTTAATGTTGCACCGACAATACGATTTTTATCATCTTTTTCTAAGTTTAATTCAGCAGGATTAAACCAAATTTTCTTATCCCCATTTGGACGATAATACGCATCAGCCAATACCATACCTTGTGTCAATAAACGGGCAAAAGGTTCATTACCTTTGACAACCCCTTCATCACGCATCAATTTATGGAAGAAACGAGCATATAATAAGTGTAAAATGGCGTGTTCTACACCACCAATATATTGATTGACAGGTAACCAGTTTTCACCTGCTTTTGGCTCAACCATACCATCAGCAAACTGTGGTGATGCGTAACGTGCATAATACCAAGATGATTCAACAAAAGTATCTAAGGTATCCGTTTCACGGCGTGCTTCGCCACCACAACATGGGCAAGTCGTTTGATAAAATTCAGGCATTTTATTCAATGGATTACCTGTACCATCTGGCACGACATCAGTTGGCAATACTACAGGTAACTGCTCTTCAGGCACAGGCACTGTACCACATTGTTCACAATTAATCATCGGAATTGGACAACCCCAATAACGCTGGCGACTCACACCCCAATCACGCAGACGGAATTGAATTTTTTTATTGGCTAAACCTTGTGGTTCAAGTTTGGCTAAAATCGCATCAAACGCATCAGCAATACTTAAGCCATTAAATTCACCTGAATTAACCAATGTCCCTTGCTTTAAACCATACCATTCCTGCCAGTTTTTATTGTCGTAGTTTTCACCATTGACATCAATCACTTGGGTAATCGGCAAATCATATTTTAAAGCAAAGGCAAAATCACGCTCATCATGCGATGGTACACCCATCACCGCACCCGAACCATAACTCATCAATACATAATTTGCCACCCAAACAGGCACTTTTTCACCTGTTACAGGGTGAACGACAAACAACCCTGTTGGCATACCTTTTTTCTCGGCAGTTGCTAAATCCGCTTCAGCCACTGAACCCTGACGGCACTCTTGGATAAAGGCTTGTAATTGTGGATTATTTTCACTGGCTTTGGTTGCTAATGGATGTTCTGCTGCCACCGCTAAATAACTCACACCCATCAAGGTATCAGCTCGTGTGGTAAATACAGTTACACTCTCTTGATAAGGACTATCACTCGGCGAAGTAAACGTAATCTCCATACCTTGCGAACGTCCAATCCAGTTGCGTTGCATGGTTAATACTTGTTGTGGCCAACCATCTTGTAGCGTATCTAAATCATCGAGTAATTCTTGTGCATAATCGGTGATTTTAAAATAATACATTGGAATATCACGTTTTTCTACCAATGCACCTGAACGCCACCCACGACCATTTTCCACTTGTTCATTTGCTAATACGGTTTGGTCTACTGGATCCCAGTTTACTGTTGCCAATTTACGATAAATTAAGCCTTTTTTATACAGTTGAATAAATAACCACTGCTCCCAACGATAATATTCAGGTGTACACGTAGCAAATTCTCTATCCCAATCTACTGCTAAACCTAAACTTTTCAACTGCTTACGCATATAGTCGATATTTTCAAATGTCCATTTTGCAGGTGCAACTTTATGGGCAATTGCTGCATTTTCCGCAGGCAAACCGAATGCGTCCCAACCCATTGGTTGTAATACTTGTTCACCTTTTAAACGATAAAAACGACTTAATACATCGCCAATGGTATAGTTACGCACATGCCCCATGTGTAATTTGCCACTTGGGTAAGGGAACATTGACAAAATATAGCGTTTTTTACCTTCAACGACATCAGCAACTTTAAAGGTTTTTCGCTCCGCCCAATCCTGTTGGATTTGCGGTTCAATCGTATTGGCTTGATATTCAGGAGAAATTGGTGTATTCATCTTCATCAACTATCTATAAAAATATGTTCAAAATAATGTGTTATCATACCGTAAATACAGCGAAAATGGAATGAAACATCTCGATTTTCTAGCGGTCATTTTTTTGTTTTTACCTGTATCCGAAATAAAACAATGATTGACAATCATATTTGTTTTTTCTAAAATCATTCTGTCGGTGGTGTAGATTGAAGTTACTTCGGGAACAGTCGGTCGTGGGTTCGAGTCCCACCACATTTGCAAAAATGTGTAGCTTAGCTGGATAGAGCAACTTGTAATTTGTACTTTAATCGCTTTGTTCCCCGACATTTTTATTTTAGGAATATATAATATGAAAAAGAATTTAAAAGCCAGTTTGTTTGATGAACAACGTCTCGCAGGTGGCGAAGGTCAATTATCCGCTAAACAATCCCCTGAACAACTACTTCGCCGTACTGTCATGGCAAATTTACTTTGGGAAGATAATGCCTATCAAGATGGTGAAAGTATCAGTGAAACTATTAAAAATCTTATTCCACAAGTGCCTGCCGAAACGGTATTTGACATTGCCATTCACGCTCGTCATGAACAAAAACTCCGCCATGTACCATTATGGATTGCCTGTCAGATGGCAGGGCTTGCCACGCATAAACATTTGGTGAGTAAATTATTAGAACAAATTATTTTACGCCCTGATGAATTAACTGAATGTGTCGCTTTATATTGGTTAGATGGTAAAAAGCCATTATCCAAACAAATCAAAAAAGGCTTGGCTCGTGCCTTTTTAAAATTTGATGCCTATCAACTTGCCAAATACAACCGCAAAACTGAAGTTAAATTGCGTGATGTGATGTTTTTGGTACACCCAAAACCGCAAAATCCTGCTCAAGCGGAAATTTTTAAACAGCTTGCCGATGATACTTTAGCAACGCCTGATACTTGGGAAGTGGCATTATCATCAGGGGCGGATAAAAAACAAGCATGGACACGTTTAATTCAAGAGCGAAAACTTGGGGCATTGGCATATTTGCGAAATCTGCGTAATATGCAAAAAGCTGAAGTAGATAGTGGCTTGATTTTACAGGGATTAACCGCCTTAAATACTAAAATGTTATTGCCTATCAATTATTTATCGGCAATTCGTATCAATCCTGATTATAAAAACATTTTAGAACCGATGATGATGAAAAGTCTGCAAGATTTACCAAAATTGAGCGGTCATACGGTATTTGTGGTTGATGTGTCAGGCTCAATGAACGCTAGAATTAGCGGTAAAAGTCATCTTAATCGGCTAGATTGTGCGATTGCAATGGCGATTTTAGCCAGTGGTTTATGTGAACAAATCACGATTTATGCTACAGCTGGCAGTGATAGTAAGAGTAAGCATAAAACCATGAAATTACCTGATGTACAAGGTTTTGCCATAGAAAATGAAATCTTAAAGACAGTTCATGGTGGAGAAAATTCGTTAGGTGGTGGCGGTATTTTTACCCGTCAATGTTTAGATTTTATCCGTAAAGATTTGGAAAAACAAAAAATCGCCATGCCAGAGCGATTAATGGTGTTTTCAGATAGCCAAGATTGCGACCGTGATAATACAAAATTGCCTGAGCCCTTTGCCAAGCACAATTATATTATTGATGTGTCGGCTCATACGCATGGCGTGAATTATCAAGGCGTGTGGACGGCTGAAATTAGCGGTTGGTCAAAGCATTTTTTACGCTATATCGCATCATTAGAAGGGGTGAATTTTGGTGAAAGTGAATAAAGGTGAGTTTTTAAATTTAGGTATGAACTAAAAATATCCCAACAGACAAACAAAAATCTGCTAAAATATCTACTTTCTAGCCTATAGCAAGATATTTTTAAGGAAATTTTTATGACGGTTCATACCTTCAACCCTGCGTCCGTTGCCACAGCAAAAACTGTTCCCCAGCCATCGCACAACTTGAGTTCAAGCCCTACAGCGAAAAAACTGTATATTGAAACGCAAGGTTGTCAGATGAATGAGTATGACAGTCATCGTATGGCGGACTTATTAAACGATAGTCATGGTTATGTTTTAACCGACAATCCTGCCGAAGCCGATATTCTATTGATGAATACGTGTTCGATTCGTGAAAAAGCTCAAGAAAAAGTATTTAGCGAATTGGGGCGTTGGCGTAAACTGAAAGAGCAAAATCCTGATTTAATTATTGGAGTTGGTGGTTGTGTCGCATCACAAGAAGGCGATGTGATTCAAAAACGTGCACCTTATGTCGATATGGTATTTGGTCCGCAAACGTTGCACCGTTTACCGCAAATGCTTGACCAACATCAACAACAAATCGATAAACCAAAACAAGATAAAATCAAACTGGTGGATATTTCGTTCCCAGATATTGAAAAATTTGACTTTTTACCTGAACCACGAGTAGATGGTGTGAAAGCTTTTGTTTCCATTATGGAAGGCTGTTCAAAATATTGTTCATTCTGTGTGGTGCCTTATACTCGTGGTGAAGAAGTTTCACGTCCGCTTGATGATGTGCTTGCTGAAATTGCTGGTTTGGCAGAAAAAGGCGTACGTGAAATCAATCTACTTGGACAAAATGTAAATGGCTATCGTGGTGAAACTTTTGATGGTGGTATTTGTACTTTTGCTGAATTGATTCGTTTAGTCTCACAAATTGAAGGCATTGGACGTATTCGTTATACCACATCGCACCCATTAGAATTTTCTGATGAATTGATTGAGTGTTATCGTGATATTCCACAAATGGTCTCACATCTACATTTACCCGTACAAAGCGGTTCAAATGATGTATTAAAAGCCATGAAACGTAACCATACCATCGATGTCTATATTGATAAAATTGCTAAATTGCGTGCAATTCGTCCAGATATGCACTTATCGAGCGATTTTATTATCGGTTTTCCAAACGAAACTGATGCTAATTTCCAAGAAACGTTACAATTTATCAAAGATTTAGATTTTGACCATTCTTATAGTTTTATCTATTCTAAACGCCCTGGTACGCCTGCATCAGAATTGGAAGATGTTACCCCTGAAATCGTGAAAAAAGCACGTTTGGCTGAAGTACAACAAGTGATTAAGCAATCGAGTATTGCGAAAACTGATGCCATGCTCGGGCGTACAGAACGTGTATTGATTGAAAAAGTTTCCGAGCAAGACCCAACAATGCTCATCGGTACGGCGGATAATACCCGTTTAGTGTGTTTTAAAGGTGATGAAAGTATGATTGGTAAATTTGCTGATATTAAAATTATCGAAATTAAAACACTGAATTTGGTGTATGGTGAATTGGTTACGTTAGAATAAACGGTTTAATATAGCCAAAGGACTTAAGAATTGGTACAAGATTCACCATTGTATCGTAGGGGGCGAATTATATTCGCCCAATAAAAGGTTTAAACAGGGCAAATGTGATTTGCCCCTACATTCTTTATAATGCTCTATATTTTTTATAGGACTATGAAAATGAAACCTCTATCAACATTATTAATCCTTTCATTATTGAGTTTATGCGTGGCGTGTAATAGTTCAATAACTCAAAGCACAACGAATACATCACCACAGATTGAACAAGAAATTTCTTCAGCTGTTATAGAAATTATGTCTCAACAAGATATGGCTAAAAAACAACAAGCCTATCAAGTATTATTAAAATATGCAGAACAAAGTAATCCCGATGCAATTTATCATTTAGGACAATTTTATATTGCACCATCTCGTTTAGATGGCGTGATTACTCCTGATAGTAAAAAGGCAGAAGAATTATTATTAAAATCAGCCAATATGAACCATAAAGCATCACAAATATTTTTAGGTTCGACCTATAAATTTGGTGGACATGGTTTCCCTAGAGATAAAGAGAAGGCTTGTTATTGGATGAAAAAATCTGTTGAATCAGAAAGTAATCCTGTGATTGAAAGGCTGATGAAAGATTGCCTATAATTGCTATATTCATTCAATCTAAAAATGGGTATAGACTTGTAGGGGCAAATTATATTTGCCCTGTGTAAGCCTTATTTTTATTAGGCGAATATAATTCGCCCCTACGGCACAATAGTAAATTTTGTACCAGTTTTAAGTTATTTGGTTATATAATGACAATGGGCAAATAACGTACGCAGATTATTTTTTATCCTGCAAATGCAAATGTAAAATACGTCTAAGCTCTAAAACGGCTTCAGGTGTATATTGAATCGAATGTCCACCTTCAATAATTTTTTCAGAAATTGCATCATCTAAATGTGAGCTTAAATAAGGTACAATACCATCACTCATGATAGCTTTATCGTCTGATTTTGTATTATTGCCCACAATCACATGATAGGGTAAATGTTGTACAATTTTTACATCATTAGTTATATACATAAATGGTGATTTAGGACTCAGGTTGCTTGCACCATTTTGTAACAATTCTTGCTTTAATTCTTTATTTAAAAATTTTTCACTTTCATCATTAAATTGGTAATTGAGACGTTCAAAAGTTGCATTGGTTACTGTTAATGGGAGTTTGATGAGCTTGCGAGCGGTTTGTGTAAACCATCTATCTGCATAATCTGTACCTTTTAACGGTGCTGAGATAAACACACTACGTTTGACTTTAGGTGTTAAACTGTTGAGTTTTAGATAGTCGGCATTATTGGCAATAATTTGAGAAATAATATGATTTTCTTTACGACAATCTTTACATTTCTTTTGAATATAGCTTAACACTTTAGGCGATAAATCATCTTGACTGACCAATAAACGGCTAATAATACCCCCCATACTATGTCCAATGAGTACAATATCTTGTTGTGATTGTGGATATTTTTGCTGTAAAGTATCTAATGTTTGTTGTAATAAATGATAAATTTGATAGCGATTTTCAAAAATAGGGATATTGGTTGAGTAAAATACTTGCCAAATTTGATAGTTTTCACGCAATATTGGGTCGCTCATCATATCATTACTCGTGGCAATCCATGCTTCAGGACTACTAGCAAGCCCATGAATCATAATGATAATTTTCTTATTTGGATTATAAGGCTCAAGCATAAACAGTTGCGGAGAAATAAATCCTTCATCTTGTTTGAGCATGGTATTGATACCTAATGAACCCATTTTACTATTCGCAAGCCATAAACCATAAGGAGCAGAAAAATTAGCTGCAAGTTGTAATGGCTGTTTTTGTAGCTCAATATCGACAAATTTATTAGGATTAATCACACGCAATTCAAATTGTTTACTGGTTAATATATCGTGAATATTGTTTTTTTGTTTGGGCTCAATAATAACAGTTGCAGGTAAATATTCACCTAAATGTACATTAGGATGATGAAAAATATCAATTTTTTGTTTACCATAATTGACAATATTTTGCGTATTTTTAAAATCTGGACGTTTGAGCTTAATAACAAATTCTGAACCAAACCCATCACGGCGAGCCAGTGAATTTAAGCCATTAAATTGTAAATTGTAGGTTGAAACTAGTTGCTCGATTTGTTCTAAATCTAAAGCTGGGTATTGGTTGATATTAATTTTATATAAGCTATTCCCTACAGAAATGGTGTTTTTATAATCAATTTGCTGTGTGCGGTATTGATTGATATGATTGAGTAAATGTGCAATCGCTTGATTATAAAAATCTTTAACTTGAATCTGTCGATTATTAAAGAGCCGTTGTTCAGGTTTGCGTTGTGTGGCAAATAAATAGGCATAACTATAGCGAATACTTTGATTGAGAGCTTCTAAATATTGTGTGCTACATTGTTGAAATTGTTGTTGTTTTTGTAATTTTTCACTTTCATCTTTTTCTGTTTGATAATGTTTTGTTTGACATTCTTTTTTATCTTTAAGTTGTAAAGCATGGCTTAAATATAGTTCACTCCCTGCTGATAAAATTTGCTCATCTCCTAGTTCAGGGATATTTTGAAAACTTTGCATACATTCATCAGGGGTATTGATACAAGTTTTGGTTTTAGGGCGAATCATCATCAAGGTATTATGACTTGCATGGCTTAGGCTATCATCTGTTA
Organism: Moraxella sp. ZY210820; assembly: GCF_030674635.1. Taxonomy (NCBI): domain Bacteria; kingdom Pseudomonadati; phylum Pseudomonadota; class Gammaproteobacteria; order Moraxellales; family Moraxellaceae; genus Nasibacterium; species Nasibacterium caprae. The sequence goes on from NZ_CP089978.1 coordinate 415,577, forward strand.
AAATACTAGCACGCTCACTCGATAAACTTTTGCTTAAATCGACTTGTTTTACGCTGACCATATTAATTACTTGGCAACCGCTGAGTAAAAGACTGGTTAAAAATGCAAAGTACAGAGAAGTTTTCATAAAATATCGTTGATGTCATGATGATAGTTTAATATAATGTATTTTATCATGATTTTCTATGGCTAAATAGACATCGACAGGTTGTAAACTATAACTTATTTAGCAATTTTAAGCTATAATAGTTATCATTTTTATATCTAAAATAGGTTATATTTTGGCAATTCAATTTATTACAACAGCACAACTTCCAACCGCTTTTGGTGATTTTCAAATTAGCGTATTTCAAGACCCGATTACTAAAGAAGAGCATATTGCTTTATCCAAAGGGATTGATTTTAAACAGCTTATTGATGAACCTGTGTTAGTGCGTATTCATTCTGAATGTTTAACGGGTGATGCATTTGCGTCATTAAAATGTGATTGTGGACCACAATTACAGGCAACACAAAGCTTAATCAATCAGGCGGGACGTGGTGTAATTTTATATTTACGCCAAGAAGGGCGTGGTATTGGTTTAACCAATAAAATTCGTGCCTATGCCTTGCAAGATCAAGGACATGATACTGTTGATGCAAATTTAATGTTGAATTTACCTGCTGATGCACGTCAATATGATATGTGTAAAATTATGCTTGCACATCTTAAAATTCAACAAGTTAAATTGATTACCAATAATCCATTAAAAGTTCAAGCTTTACAAGATTTAGGTATTAATGTTGTAGAGCGAGTGCCATTAATGGTTGGTAAAAATAAGTTTAATGAGCAATATTTAAATACAAAACAACAGCGTATGGAGCATCTTTATCAAGTCGATGATTTTGCTACCATTGAGCCCAAATGATAGGAAATTTCATTATACATGAAACGTATTAAAGCCAAAGACCTAGGTTTATCGATTCAACGTTTACCTACTTCGATTATTAATGTGATCGAAATGTTAAACAAAGCAGGCTATGAAGCCTATATTGTGGGTGGTGGTGTGCGTGATATGATTTTAGGACACAATCCTAAAGATTTTGATGCAGTAACCAATGCAACACCAAGCCAAATTAAACAAGTCTTTGGCAAACGTTGCCGTATTATTGGGCGACGTTTTGAGTTGGCACATATTCATTCAGGCAATGAAATTATTGAAGTGGCGACTTTTCGAGCTACCCCTAAAAAGGCTTTAACCAGTGCTACAGGTATGATTTTGCGTGATAATCATTGGGGAACGATAGAAGATGATTTTGCTCGTCGTGATTTTTCTATTAATGCCTTGTATTATCAACCATTAAAAGGTGAGGTGCTTGATTTTTGTGGTGCGGTAAAAGATATCCAACAAGGAAAATTACGTTTACTGGGCAATGCCAAACAGCGTTTTGAAGAAGATCCTGTACGTATGTTGCGTGCGATTCGCTTTATGGCAAAATTAAATTTTGATTTTGATATTGAAATTTTAAAAATTTTAAATGCTGATATGACGGTTTTATTGCGTGAAGTTTCTCCGCACCGTTTATATGATGAAGTACAAAAATTATTTTTATCAGGAGCATTACATAAAATTCTACCATTATTAATTCATTATCAATTATGGCAACATTTATTCCAAGATGTGCCTGCTAAAATTACACCTTTAATGCAACGAGCAGCTAAAAATACGGACTTACGTTTACAACAAGGTAAAACTATCAATCCTGCATTTTTCTATGCCATTATGCTGTGGGAGGTATTTCAACAACGTTGCACTTATCATCAAAAAGTGGGACGTGGTGGTACAGAAGCACGTGTACAAGCAGGTTTAGATGTATTAAAACGTCAATCTATGCGTACGGTTATTCCACGTTTTGTAGAGATTTTTATTCGTGAAACATGGGAAATGCAAACCCGTTTAATGCAACCAAAATCTGCACAAATCATGTCTTTACTCAATCATACACGGTTTAGAGCTGGTTTTGACTTTTTAATGTTGCGTGAACAAGCAAAAGATGTTGATAGTCAAGGTATGGTCGATTGGTGGGAAAAATTCCAGTTGATGAATACTGATGAAAAACAAGAAGCCATTCGTTTATATCAACGGCGTAGTGTAAAAAAACGCCAACAGGAAAAGGCTGATAAAGCAAAAGTGAGTGCGGATAAAACGGCTGAAATTGTAGAAAATATTGAGCAAAATCAGGTTGATGATGTACTAGAAAAAGTACAAGGTAGCCAAGATATTCCGATGCTAGATAAGGTGGAACATGAGTTACTTGAGCCATTATTAACCGATGAGCGAACACAACGTTATCAGAAAGCACAGCAATTCCGTCATGAATCAAAAACATCTCGTGAGTATTATGATAATTCACCAAGTGAAAAACCTGCGATTACTCGGCGTAAACGTGTAAAACGTGATTTATCGCAAGTCATTTTTGGCCCTATACGCTAAAGTGAGGTAAATGATGACCTTATGCTATATTGGTTTGGGTAGTAATTTAGCAAATGCAACTGATAATAGTGTAGAGATTTTACGTCAAGCAGTGCAACAGCTTCGCCTGTTTGGTGATGTACGAGTGTCAAAATTATATCATACACCGCCAATGGGACCGCAAGATCAACCAGATTATTTCAATGCTGTTGTTGCATTAGAGACGACATTAGCACCATTAGCATTACTTGATGAATTACAAAAAATAGAACAACAAGCAGGACGTGTACGTTTACGTCATTGGGGTGAACGAACACTAGATTTAGATTTATTGTTGTATGGTACACAAAAAATTCAACATGAACGTTTGATTGTTCCGCATTATGGGATATTAGAGCGAGATTTTGTCTTGTTACCATTGTTGGATTTATCGCCTAATTTGGCTGATTTGCAAACTGTTTTAGGGCAAGATATTCGACAAAATCCTGCTGTTATACAATCTACTTTAACGCCTTATGCTGATGAGTGGGTTTAAAATATAGAGCATTAATTAAATGAATATTGATAAGCGAAATAAGTATGCTATTGTGTTTGCAATTCTTGTAAATGTAGCATACTTTATTTTTATGTTGTATATGTTGGCAAAAGCAAATAAAGGCATTTATATTGTGAGCAATTTAAAGTCTTTTAGTTTGTATGTTGTTATATTATCAACAATGTGTGGTAGGATTATTGGTCTTTATTTTGAGAAAAAGTATCCAGAACAGTCATTATTGGATAAAGCAACAGAAAACTCATTTATCTTAAGTGTATTATATATTGTGAAAATTGCTTGTGAAAATATGTTATTTATCGGAGGTTTTTTTGTATTTATTAGCTATTTGGCAAATTTTTGATGTTGAGAGCTTAATATTCTTTCCCTTGAAAAGTTGATATTTAACCCTCATATTGATATAGCTATCGTGCTGTTACGCTAGTTGATATTTCACTATAGGTCAAAATTATGATTACACTCAATGACTTACGCCAACGTAAAGCCAATCAACAAAAATTTTCTTGCTTAACTTGCTATGATGCAACAATGGCAAAAGCGATGGAAGTCGCTCAGATTGATACGATTTTAATTGGTGATAGTTTAGGAATGTGTGTGCAAGGACAAGATAGCACGTTACCTGTAACCATTGAAGAGATGGTTTATCACACCAAAAATGTTCGCCGTGCCAATCAACATGCATTGATTTTGGCAGATTTACCATTTATGACCTATGCCACATTGCCTGATGCCTTGCATAATTCTAAATTGCTGATGCAAGCAGGTGCTCAAGTGGTGAAAATGGAAGGTGGTGCGTGGTTAGCAGAAAGTGTGGAAGTTTTAACCCGTAATGGTATTCCTGTATGTGTTCATTTAGGATTAACACCACAATCGGTGAATGTTTTGGGTGGTTATCGTTTACAAGCAAAAACTCGAGAACAAGCTGACCGATTGATTGCTGATTGTAAAGCGGTAGTAGAGGCTGGTGCAGCAATGCTATTATTGGAATGTGTGCCTGCACAATTAGGCAAAGAAGTGAGTGAATTATTTCCGCATATTCCTGTGATTGGTATAGGTGCTGGAGCAGATACTGATGGGCAAGTTCTGGTGGTGTACGATATGCTTGGTCTGAATTTTGGGCATGTGGCAAAATTTGTGCGTAATTTTATGGTGGAGCAGTCAGGTGCAAATGCGATTGTTGATGCCTTTAAAGCCTATCATCAAGCGGTGCAAGATGGGTCTTTTCCTGCAAAAGAGCAGATGTTTAATGTTTCATTAAGTTGAATACTCTTGAATCTGTGTATTAATGTGATGTGAATAATCAAGGACGATTTCACAATGTTGGTATTGTTTTTGTATTTGTTGTATTGCTTTCTCAAGGGATTCACTATCTATATCAATGACAGTACTGAGAGTTTCAATAATTTCAATTTTATATGTGGGCATATAGTTTCAACTCTAGAAAGAATAAGATGAATTTATATTTTGATACAAATTTAGCACAATGCTATCATAGTTCTGCACAAAAGGCGAGAGTTTTAACTGAAGCATGGTTGAAAAACAATATGTATTGTCCTAGTTGTGGAAATGAATCTTTTTCTAAATTTGAAAATAATAGTCCAGTAGCAGATGTTTATTGTTCAAATTGTTTAGAAGAATACGAATTGAAAAGTAAAATTGGTCAAACAATGGGGAATAGTATTAGTGATGGAGCATATCATACAATGTTGGAGCGTATTCATTCGAGTACAAATCCAAATTTTTTCTTTTTAAGTTATTGTAAGAGAGAGTTTAAGGTACAAGAACTTATTCTTATTCCAAAACATTTTTTTACAGCTAATATAATTATTCCTAGAAAAAAAGGATTAAAAAATAGACCAAATTATATTATGTGTTCTATTGATACTAAAACGTTACCTGAGAGTGCAAAAATTCAAATTATTTCACAACAAAAACCGATTGAAAAAAGTATAATTGTCAAACAATGGAAGCAACATTTATTTATTAGACAATATAGCACAGAACACAAAGGGTGGTTATTTGCAATTATGCAATGCCTTGATAGAATACCAAGTCAGGATTTTAGTTTGAAAGATGTATATTTTTTTGAAACAGAATTGAGTAAGTTATTTCCAAATAATCATAATATTAAAGCAAAAATACGTCAGCAATTACAAATATTACGTAATCAAGGTATTATAGAGTTTTCTCGACGAGGATATTATCAGAAGTTATGATGTGATAAAATAGCCAAAATTGAATACACGAGTCATCATATGAAAGGTTTTATCCCAGCCAAATATACACCTTATGTTTTTGCATTTTTTATGGCAGGCATTATGGCATTTTTGATGTCGGCGGTACTGGTTGCGGTGAATACTGGTTTGGCAAATGGTTATGTTTGGCGAGTTCTTAAAGCGTATGTGATTGCTTTTCCGATTGCGTTTTGTTGTGTAATTTTAGTGCGTCCATTTGTCATGAAACTAGTCGCTTTAACAATCAAACCTGCTGAACCACCTAAAGAGTAACGCTACAAGAGTAAAGATAATTATGCAAATCATTCATCAAATTTCATCTTTAAGAAACTATATCCAACAACAACGTCAAGTAGGTAAACGTATTGGTTTTGTGCCAACGATGGGTAATCTGCATGATGGACATCTAACATTGGTTAAAACTGCACGCCAATCTTGCGATGTAGTCGTGGTGAGTATTTTTGTTAATCCAACACAATTTGGTGTGGGAGAAGATTTTGATAGTTATCCCCGTACTTTACAGCAAGATTGTACGCTTGTTGAACAATTTTGCGATGTGGTGTTTGCACCAAGTATTGAAGAAATGTATGGTACTCAACCACGTTTAACGCAGGTTTCGGTCAGTGGAATCACCCAAGATTTATGTGGTGCATCTCGTCCAACGCATTTTGATGGCGTGGCATTGGTGGTGAGTAAGTTATTTAATATTGTACAGGCTGATGAAGCATTTTTTGGTGAAAAAGATTATCAACAATTAGCGGTCATTCGTCAAATGGTACAAGACTTAAATATTCCTATTGAAATTATTGGTGTACCGATTGTGCGTGCTGATGATGGTTTAGCCCTAAGTTCTCGTAATGGTTATTTAACTGCCGAACAACGCCAAATTGCACCACAGATTTATCAAAATTTACAACAAGCCAAAAGTGATTTACAGCAGGGTAAAGCCTTAAATCAAGTGTTATTGCAAATGAGACAAAATTTACAACAAGCAGGTTTTGACATCGATTATATCGAAGCACGTACTCCGCAGTTACAGCCCGTTGATGAGTTTAAACAAGATATTGTATTATTTGTGGCAGCTAAACTTGGTAAACCACGTTTGATTGATAATTTATTTATTCCATTTGTATAAATTTCAATACCTTATATTTCGATATAAGGTATTTTTATGTTAGGATTAGTGCAATGTTACAGCGTATTTTAATTGTTACAGGGCAGTCAGGTGCAGGTAAATCAACCGCCTTGCGTGTTCTTGAAGATATAGGCTATTATTGTATCGATAATTTGCCTTTGAGTTTGTTACCAGATATTGTTAATAAAATTGCTCATCAACATATTTTTACCCATTTAGCTTTGGGCATTGATGTGCGTAGTACGCAACATGATTTGCATAGTTTTCATGATATTGTCGAACAGCTTAAACAATATAGCCGTATCGAAGTATTATTTTTAACGGCTCAACCGCAAGAATTAATTTCTCGATTTAATTTATCACGCCGTCCACACCCATTAAGTCAGCGTTTTAGCACTTTAAGTGAATGTATTCATCAAGAAACCATTTTATTAGAACAAATTCAATATGATGTGGATTTACAAATTGATACCACGGATAAAAGTATTCATGATATTAAACAAGTCATTTTAACTCGATTAGGACAAACACCACAATTATCCTTGATTATTCAATCATTTGGTTTTAAATATGGTATTCCGCTGGATACTGATTATGTTTATGATGTGCGACATTTGCCAAATCCTTATTGGCATCAACATTTACGTTCATTAACAGGATTAGATGAACCAATACAGCAATTTTTGGCTCAAGATGCTGATGTTGTTGAAATGATTAATGATATTGAACAGAATTTACGCCGTTGGTTACCAAAATTATATCAAAGTAATCGTCATTATGTAACAGTATCGATTGGTTGTACAGGTGGTAAACATCGCTCAGTCTATATTTGTGAACAACTGTGTAAACGTTTAGGACAAGATTGGACAGTGCAAAGTTTTCATCGTGAACGCCAAAGATGGTCGCATTAAATGGTTTATATCAGCGATTGGGTAAAAAATAAGCAAAATATTACATATTAAAAAACATTCTTGTTGAAAATCGATTATACTCAAAGAGAATGAAGTTATAGAGTGAGATGATGATGAACCAGATTAATAATAATAATTCCGCACAGGATTACAAAACTAAATTAACACCACAAACTGATGTTGATGGTGAAAAAGTCCGTATTGAACGTATTTTAATCGTTGATGATGATGTACGTTTACGCACGTTATTACAGCGTTTTTTAGAAGATAAAGGCTATATCGTGCGTACTGCTCATGATGGTGGTGAAATGGATCGTTTACTTGAGCGTGAAACTTTTTCATTGATGGTGCTGGATTTTATGTTGCCCAATGAAACAGGTTTACAAATTTGTGAGCGTTTGCGTGAACAAGGCACACAAATGCCGATTGTGATGCTCACGGCAAAAGGGAGTGATACCGATCGTATTGACGGTTTAAATGCAGGTGCTGATGACTATTTATCAAAACCATTTAATCCTAATGAATTATTGGCACGCATTCGTGCAGTACTACGCCGTCATACGCGTGATATTCCGGGAGCTCCGAGTCGTTTAAATTATGATGTGATTAGTTTTGGCGATTGGAAATTAGATTTAGCAACACGCACCTTAAGCCGAAATGATGAGAATATCAGTTTAACAACAGGTGAGTTTGCGGTATTAAAAGCGTTTGCAGAACACCCACGAGAGCCTTTAACACGTGATAAATTAATGATTTTAGCACGAGGACGAGAGTGGGGGGCTATGGAACGTTCGATTGATGTGCAAATTTCACGTTTACGCCGTATGATCGAAGTTGATGCAAGCCACCCACGCTATATCCAAACGGTGTGGGGAACGGGCTATGTTTTTGTACCTGATCATGAGTCATAATTTGCTATTTTCATGAAATTAGACCCCATTTCGCCAGAACAACTGGATACAAATACAAGCTATGTCCCTGAAAAGCGTACATCGGATCAGCGTTTTTGGGATAAAATAAAACCACGCTCATCAGTCATGCGTACCACGATTTTAGTGAGTGCAGTGGTTATATTCAGTTTGAGTATGTCCTTATGGTTTTTCTGGCGAACGTTGTATCTGCCTGAAATTCAACAACACGCACGTTATTTAGCTATTGAATTAGAATTGATAAACAATGATAATTTGCGTATTTTTGATGGCGATACAGAATTAGATCAACATCTTTGGTTACAACAGCGTTTAGGCTTTGAATATGTAACTGATCCTAAGTATTATCCAAAAGTCAAGAAAAAAGTGATTGCGGATTTTTTTACAAGCCGTATTGAACAAGTTTTAGAAAAGGAATTACAAGCCCAAAATGTAACGGTTTATTTCCAATTAAAACCAAGTCCACGTATTTGGATTCAAACCCCTGAAATGAATGGTCATTGGGTATCTGAACCTTTGACCACTTATGCTAATTATAGTCGTGAATTAATTTTAGCATGGCTATTAGGTGTACCAATTGTAACATTTATTATTATTTTAATTTTAGTGCGTCAGCAAAATCGTCCTTTACGCCGTTTACAAGATACCGCTAATTTATATCGCAAAACAGGTCATGCACCGTATTTATCTACAACGCATGGTCCTGTGGAAATTCGCCAAGTAAATTTGGCTTTTAATCAACTTATGGCAAATTTAGAACAAACAGAAAAAGACCGTAAAATAATGTTGGCAGGGATTTCACATGATTTACGTACGCCTTTAACTCGTATTCGTTTAACTGCGGAAATGTTGCCTGATGAGTTTTTAAAAGAAGGCTTGATTTATGATGTTGATGATATGGATGCCATTTTGGAGCAATTTATTTCTTATATGCGAGATGGTTCTGATGAAGAATTAAAATTAACCAATATTAATCATATATTACAAGAATTAGTGATACAATTCAAACCTTTAGATGTACGTTTTCAAGCACAAATTGTACCAGATATGATGATCCGTACTTTATCATTTAAACGTTTGATTGCCAATTTAATTAATAATGCCAAACGTTATGGAGCAGAGCCGATAGAGTTGTCAGCTTATACGGTAACAGATAAAATGGTGGTTTGTGTGCGAGATTGTGGGCAAGGCATTCCCAAAGAACAAATTCAAGATTTAATGCAACCTTTTGTGCGTGGCAATGAAGCACGCACGATACAAGGTAGTGGTTTAGGATTGGCGATTGTAAAACGTATTGTGGATATTCATCAAGGCGAATTAGTCATTCAAAATCATGTTGATGGCGGTTTACAAGTGATGATTACTTTACCGTTGCAATTGGTTGAATAGGGTAGATAGAGTCATTTTGAGAGTTCTTATTCACAATTCATTTGCCAATTTACAATGATGCTTGATGGTGGTTAAAATTTGTTTCATTTCAATCTCTTTCATCACGCTTTCCATATACGCCCAATTTGGCTCACCGTTATCATCGGTGGGTAGCATAATGGTTTGCTTACTCATTCTTTGGGCGTTAAATTTATAACCATATTGATATTTTTCTTTTTGTTGCAAAATGGCGGTTTTTAAAAATAAATATACCCATTTATTGGCATAATCTTTATTTTTTAATTCCAGTCTTTTTACATCATCAGAAAAAATACAATCATAAGGGTGATAAAAATTTTCTACCACACTCCCATTATAATTAACGCCCAAGACATTTTTATCAAGACTGGCATTGGTATTACTCACAAATTCGGTAATGCCATTATTAAATTCAGTCGCCCCAATAAATGGCATATCGCCTGTTATCATATCTGATTTGGTTAAACGCACACCAGAATGAATAAAAAACACTTGACTTAATTTAAATTTTGCCCATACTATTCTCGACTCTCGACTCTCGACTCTCGACTCTCGACTCTCGACTCTCGACTCTCGACTCTCGACTCTCGACTCTCGACTCTCGACTCTCGACTCTCGACTCTCGACTCTCGACTCTCGACTCTCGACTCTCTATCATTTTTTAGTTGGTTGTCAAGTAATTTGGTTTGATAATAGCCAATTAATTGCTTGATTTTCTCTTGTTCAATCTGCTTGATGTAATTTTCCATAAATTGCCAATCAGGATTACCTTGACTATCAATAGGCAAGGAAAGGATTTCTCTTTTTAAATTTTTCTCATTTCTTTTATAGCCAAAATTATACATTCCTCTGGCTCTATTTGAAATCGTGGAAATAAACATGCCAGTATAGCGATTTAAGTTTGGATTTCTGCCAACTTTTACAGTTGTTGTACCAATAAAATTTTCCAATTTATAGATAGATAGACCAATTGAACCCTCTCCATCACAAATAAAAACAATACAATTTCCTTTGGTTATTAATTCCGATTTGTTTTCTATAAAGGAAATTATGCCATTATTTCTATTTGTTGCTCCAACATAAGGTGTATTTCCTGATGGAATACCTGAAACTTTGGAGCATTTACAGTTTTCAATATCAAAAATTTGACCTAAACGAAAATTGTGCCACTCCCTGTCCGTCAATTTTAACTTATTCATCATTATTCTCCCCAATACCAAACAAATAACCACGACCGTGCGTAATCATATTCACTTCAAAAGTCAAATAATCGGCGACCGTTTTTTCAAAATCGGCTTCACTTGGAATTTCATCATTAAAATAATAAAATGAGTGTAGCCATTCATCGTCAGCTTCAATGGTTGTCTCGACACAAAACTTGGTTGGTGCGGTAATTTCATCACGCCAGACATTAAGCAGATGTTCTTTTTTGTCTTTGGCGGATTCGGTTTCTATTAAGCCTTTGTGTTTTTGGACTTCAAAACCATCATCTTCAAAGTTAATAAATTTAACCAGTTTTTCTTTATCGTGCGGTATGCCTACGGTAAATACGGCAATACACGGATTGGTGCCAACACCATAAAAAGTATTTTTATTTAAAGTAATCACGCCTTCTAAGCTATGATGTTTTAAGATATTGGCTTTGATGGCTTGTTCTTCTTTGGTTTTGCCCGTCATTGATGACTGCGGAACAATAACAACCGCCTTGCCATCAGGTGTTAAGCTGTTTAATAAATGCTCGGTAAAGGCGATTTCATACAGATTGGGATTTTGTTTTGAGCCTTGTGAATAAGGCGGATTCATCATACCAATATTACAGCCCTTTAATTGTAATTTAGCAGGATTTTGTTTCAAAAAATCTTCTTGGTCTAAATTGCTTTTGCCATCGCCACGTAAAATCATATTGGTGGTGGCAATGGTAAACATATACGGCTGTAATTCAATGCCGTGCAGTTGATTTTTACGAATGTTATTTTTTTGTTTATCGCTGGTGGCTTTTTGGAGCATATGGTGCATACCTGCAATCAAAAATCCAGCCGTACCACAGCAAGGGTCAAGAATACAATCATCAGGCGATAAATTGACAAGTTCACAAAAGATTTCGGTAATGTGTTTTGGGGTTAAAACAATGCCGAGTGTTTGCCCATCACCGCCAGAATACGACATAAACTCGCCATAAAACCGCCCCAAATAATCTTCGGCGGATTGGGTGTATTTGATATTTTGGTAGATGTGTCTGTATAAAAACTCGGTATAATGTTTTAGGGGTGTTTTCTTTAAGTTGTCATTAATTTCATTGATGATTTTGGTGTCTTTGATGACCGAAAATTGATTAAGTAATTTGTCTTTTTTGACTTCTGGTGATACTTTGACTCTTTTTAAATGATTTTCAATGGCAGTATAGATTTTTTCGCCATCGGTTGTTATATCATCGCCAATCAAATCATCAATGGAGAAGTTTTTGTATTCCATTTCTCGTAAAGCCAATAAAATCCCAGAGACAATTAATGGCTTGTCTTTGTCCTGAATACTCCCATAATTACGCAAATCTTCGTGTAGGTCTTTGGCGTTTTTTAGAATTTCTGCGGTAGTTTTTTCTTGGGGTGTTTGTTCTTTTAGGATTTCTTTAATATAATATTCGTCAATATTGTTTTCATTAAAAGAAATAAAGGTTTCAATATTGGTTAATTCTTTATATTCGCCACGCTCGTTAATAAAAATGGGCGTGATGTGATGGCGTTTTTCATCGCCAGAGACACCAATGGCGATAATCTTTTTATAAGTTGTGTGCTGGCTTAGATGAATGCCATAATGTATTGCACCATTGACGGCATAATTTTTTATGCTGTCTGTTTCTTGGCAAATCAGATTTTGCTCATTGTACTTTTGATGTAGGGTAACATCTTTTTTATCTTCAATGACAATCAAAAAATCTTTAACCACACCAACAAATTCAGGCATACCTACTTTGCCTGTTTTGGCTTTTGATGCACTTTTTAGGGCGGTATCTATTTCTAAAATAGAACTCCCCTGTGTGTCAAAATTATCTGCAATATCAGCATTTTTTAATAAATCATATACCCAAAAATCGGTAGATTTTTCTTTCTTTGCCATTGTTTATCCAAAATTTAATAGAAATAAATGCCTTATTTTAAGATAAGGCATTTATAAAAGTTTACCTAACTTTAACCAATCAATTTTTTAAGCAATTCATTCACCTGTGCAGGATTGGCTTTACCACGACTTGCTTTCATTACTTGTCCGACCAGTCCATTAAAGGCTTTTTCTTTTCCGCCTTTATATTCGTCCACCATTGTTTGGTTATTGGCTAAGACTTCTTTAATAATGGCTTCAATTGCCCCTGTATCGGTTTCTTGTTTTAAACCGTGTTCGGCAATAATATCATCTGCTGATTTACCTTCGCTTTCTAACAAATAACCAAAGACTTGTTTAGCGATTTTACCACTGATTGTATTATCAGCAATACGAGCAATCATGCCACCTAATTGCTGTGCAGAAATTGGCGATTGTGTAATCTCAATATTGGCTTTATTTAATGCCCCAGAAAGTTCTCCCATCACCCAGTTTGCCGATGCTTTTGCTTGTGCATTTCCGCCAGCAGATTTTACCACATCTTCAAAATAATCTGCCATTTCACGAGATTGTGTCAAAATACGGCTATCATATTCTGGCAAGGCGTAATCACGGACAAAGCGTTCTTGACGAGCTTTGGGTAATTCTGGCATATCTGCTTGAATATCAGCAATTTGTTGCTCTGAAATATGTACAGGCAATAAATCAGGGTCAGGGAAGTAACGGTAATCGTTCGCCTCCTCTTTTGTTCGCATTGAACGTGTTTCCATTTTATTTGGGTCAAACAAACGAGTTTCTTGTACAATCGTTCCGCCACTTTCTAAAATATCAATTTGACGTTCGATTTCTACTTTAATTGCTTGTTCAATAAAACGGAATGAATTGATATTTTTTAATTCACAACGTGTCCCAAAAGGCTGATTGGGTTTACGAATGGAGACATTGCAGTCGCAACGGAATGAACCTTCCGCCATATTGCCATCAGAAATCCCTAACCAACGCACTAATGTATGAATTGCACGCACATAAGCCACTGCTTCTTCAGCCGAACGCATATCAGGCTCTGATACAATCTCCAATAATGGCGTTCCTGCACGGTTTAAGTCAATGCCTGTCATACCTGCAAAATCTTCATGCAAAGACTTACCTGCATCTTCTTCTAAATGGGCTCGAGTAATGCCAATGCGTTTTGTTTCACCATCTTCTAGGTAAATATCAATATAGCCTTTACCTACAATTGGATTATCCATTTGGCTGATTTGATAGCCTTTTGGTAAATCAGGATAAAAATAATTTTTACGAGCAAACACTGATGCACGGTCAATTTCCGCATTGATTCCCAAACCAAAACGAATCGCTTTATTGACAACTTCTGCATTTAATACAGGCAACACGCCCGGCAATGCTAAATCAATCAAACTTGCTTGTGTATTTGGCTCTGCACCAAAAGCAATACTTGAACCAGAGAAGATTTTAGAATTGGTATTGAGTTGTGTGTGAATTTCTAAGCCGATGACCACTTCCCAACCATCAATTAATTTAGCCATTATACATTCTCCTGAGCGATTGGCGAGCGTTGTAAATGCCAGTCTGTGTGTTGTTGATATTGATGAACAATTGATAATAATTGACTTTCTGACCAATAATTACCAATCAGTTGTAAACCAATAGGAAGTTGTTTTTTATCAAAGCCAACAGGCGCATTAATGGCTGGTAAACCTGCTAAATTAACTGCCAATGTATAAATATCACCCAAATATAACTCCACTGGCTCCAGTGATGCACCAATTTTATAAGCTGTTGTTGGTGCTGATGGTGATGCAATTACATCAACCTGTGCAAAAGCTTTGATGAAATCTTGTTGAATTAAACGGCGGACTTTCTGTGCTTTAACATAATAAGCATCATAATAACCTGCTGATAAAGCATATGTTCCAATTAAAATACGGCGTTGTACTTCTGCACCAAACCCTTCTGAACGTGAACGAGTATATAAATCATTCAAATCTTGTGGGTTTTCACAGCGATAACCATAACGCACCCCATCATAACGAGAAAGGTTTGATGATGCTTCTGCTGGAGCAAGCAAGTAATAGGTTGGTACATAGGCATCTGTCATGGTTAAATCAATTTCAACTAACACTGCACCCATTTGCTCGAGTTGTTTTAATGCGTTTTCCACATGAGTTTTGACTTCAGCATCTAAACCTTGTACATTGAAATACTGTTTAGGAATCCCTATACGCAAACCTTTTAAATTTGTTGCTGATAAATTCGCCACATAATCATCAGTTTCACGATGAACTGATGTACTGTCTTTTTCGTCATGTCCTGCAATGACGTTCATTAAATAAGCACAATCTTCAGCTGAACGAGCCATTGGACCTGCTTGGTCTAAACTTGATGCATAGGCAATCATACCAAAACGAGACACACGCCCATAGGTTGGTTTTAAACCAGTAATGCCACAGAATGATGCTGGCTGACGAATTGAACCGCCTGTATCTGTTCCCGTGGCAAAAGGTGCTAAATCTGCTGATACAACTGCCGATGAACCACCAGACGACCCACCGGGTACATAATCTAAGCCCCAAGGATTGCGTGTTGCACCATAATACGAATTTTCAGAGGTTGAACCCATCGCAAATTCGTCCATGTTCACTTTACCTAAAGTGACTAAGCCTGCCTGTTTGGCTTTTGCCACCACAGTGGCATCATAAGGTGAAATGAAGTTGTCCAACATTTTTGAACCCGCCGAAGTACGGATACCTTGTGTACAAAAAATATCCTTGTGGGCGAGAGGGATACCTGTTAAGAATCCTGCATGACCTGTTTGACGCAATTCATCTGCCTGTTTTGCTTCCGCCAATGCCAATTCTGGCGTAACAGTGACAAAACTATTGATTTTACTGTCTAATACGTCAATACGCTTTAAATAATGTTGGGTCAATTCCACCGATGAAAATTGCCCTTGTTGTAAGCCTTGCGATAGCTCACGAATGGAAAGTTGATGTAAATTGCTCATAATCTATTCAAAAAAGTTTTGGGATATTGTAATAAACAAAATAAAATATTGATAAGATGATGGTGTAGGGGCGAATAATCATTCGCCCAACGTCGATTGCTTTTGGGCGAAAAATATTTCGCCCCTACACACTATATTATGCAAAATCATTGGTCAATCACAATATTAATGTAAAAATAATAAGCTGTTTAAATGCCTAAAAATTATTCAATCACACGCGGTACAAGGTATAAACCTGCTTGTGTTGCAGGAGCAACCGCTTGATATTGCTCACGTTGATTACATTCTGTTACAGTATCAGTGCGTAAAGGTTGGGCATTATCGAATGGACTTTTTAATGGCTCAACATCTTTTGTGTCGAATTTTTGTAACTGCTCCATCATGGCTAAAATTTTACTTAAACTTTGAGCATATTCAACACATTGCGTATCATCAAATGACAATTTTGCCAGTTTTGCAATACTGGAAACTGTTTGAGAATTGAGCAAACAATCGTCTGCTAATTGGTCTTTTGACATAAATTTACCTCATAAAAGATGAATAATCCATGCAATATAGGATATAATAAGGGTTTGACTTGTTCAATTTATCATATTTCGTTAAATTTAGCACTTTTACTCCACACAATTTAATTGGGAAATGACCCGTGATTTTAAAACGACTTTTAGGCTTGTTTTCGCAGGATCTTGCAATCGACTTAGGTACGGCAAATACGTTAATTTATGCACCTGATCGTGGTATTATTTTAGATGAACCAACTGTAGTGGCAATTCGTCATAGTGGTTCGCAAAATATTGTAGCAGCTGTTGGCGATGATGCTAAGCAGATGCTTGGTCGTACACCTGCTAATATTTCTGCTATTCGTCCGATGAAAGATGGCGTAATTGCAGATTTTGAAGTAACAGAAACCATGTTACATCAGTTTATCAATAAAGTTCATGAAAAGCGTCTTATTCCACCTGCACCACGTGTGGTGGTGTGTGTACCGTGTAAATCAACCATTGTTGAACGCCGTGCAATTCGTCAAGCAGTACTGAATGCAGGTGCACGAGATGTACGCCTGATTGAAGAGCCTATGGCGGCAGCGATTGGTGCAGGTTTACCTGTAGAACAAGCTTGTGGTTCAATGGTGGTTGATATAGGCGGTGGTACCACTGAAATCGCAATTATTGCATTACAAGGTTGTGTGTATGCTGATTCATTGCGTGTCGGTGGTGATGTATTTGATGAGCATATCATTAATTATGTACGCAAAACACATAATTGTATCATTGGTGAAACCACTGCGGAACAAATTAAGCAAGAAGTCGGTCGTGCTATGAGCGATAAAGAAGTGCTTGAAATTGAAGTGCGTGGACGTAGTATCGTGGAAGGTGTTCCTCGTGCAATTACTGTTACTTCTGAAGAAGTCGTTGAGGCAATTGCAGACCCTATCGCCAGTATTGTATCTGCTGTAAAAGTAGCTTTAGAGCAAACACCACCAGAATTATCATCAGATATTGCTGAGCGTGGTATTGTTTTAACAGGTGGCGGTGCATTATTGCGTAATTTAGATAAATTGCTTGCTAAAGAAACAGGTTTGCCAGTGTTAGTTGCTGAAGACCCACTGACTTGTGTAACACGTGGTGGTGGTAAAGTTTTAGAATTATTTAACAATCCAAATCATAATATGTTATTTGTGGGTGAATAAGTCTAAAGCGTTGAATGTATTAGGCTAAGGAATATGAGATAGAGCCATCGTCAAGATGGCTTTATTAAATCAATAGTCTATATTTGCTTATATGAGTGCGGAAATTTAGGTGAATCAAAATATCTTTTCCAGACAACCACCAAGCTATCGTGCTTTAACAATGGCAGTTATCACAAGTTTGGTCATTTTGTTTGTGGATTGGCGTATGCCGAAGGTACTTGAACCTGTGCGTGAAGTTTTACGTGCAGCGTATGACCCTATTTATAGTATTGCACATTATCCAACTATTTCTACTGAATGGTTACAACAGCAAGGTAAGTCTTATGACCAATTGGTTCGTGAAAATAAGGCTATGCAAGTAGAGTTGTTGCAAACCCAAGTTCGCTTACAAAAATTATCACAATTGAGTGCTGAAAATGCACGTTTACGTGGTATGCTCAATACACCAATGATTTTAGATGGGCGTATTGAAATTGCTGAAGTCATCGGTACTGATAGCGACCCGTTACGCCATTTATTAATTATTAATCGTGGTCAAAAAGATGGTGTATATAAAGGACAAGTGGTGCTTGACCATCAAGGTGTGATGGGGCAAATTGTTGAAGTGTATGCAAATAGTAGCCGTATGATGTTACTGTCCGATAAAGAGCATTCTCTTTCGGTGCGTGTGGAGCGTACGGGAATGCGTGGTATCGTAACAGGGACTGGCGATTTACAACGTTTAGAAATGAAATATGTTACCACCAATGCGGATATTGAGGTGGGTGATAAAGTCTATACTTCTGGTTTAGGTGTAAATTTTCCTGCAGGTTATTTGGTGGGAACGATTAGTAAAATTCAACGCCATAGTACTGATGAATTTGCTGAAATTGAAGTACAATCAGTCGCAAATTTAGCAGCAGCCCATCATGTTGCTTTACTTTTTACTAACAATTCAAATAAGGGTCGTGTGAATGCTCAATAGGCTACTATCATCAAATAAGGCAAAAGACCCTTTGCTTGTTATCATTGTCTCTGTTATCGTTAGTACAGTGTTGATGGTTTATCCTTTACCTTATGCTGTTGCTGGGTGGCGACCACATACTTTATTTTTAATTACTATTTTTTGGGTACTCTGCCAACCGATGTGGTGTGGTGTGTGGTTTGCTTTTACAATGGGCATCATTACCGATTTATTACTCAATTTACCTTTGGGTTCAAATGCACTGAGTTTTGTGATTTTAACCTTTTTAGCACGCCAATTTACACGAGAATTTGCCCACTTACATTTTGTATTGTTATGGCTAGTAAGTAGTTTAGCAGTACTAATTTATGTGTTGGTTATGTGGATTGCCTTTAGTTTAGCTAATATTAACTTTATTGATACTCGTCATTGGCAACCTTTATTAAGTAGTATTATGATTTTTCCACTTGTGTATTGGGTACTGAAAAAATGGAAGGCTTAATACTTAAACAACCATTAATTTTAGCATCCAGTTCGCCACGTCGTCGTGAATTGTTAAGTCAAATGGGTTTATCATTTGAGATTATTGCCCCTGATATTGATGAAAGTGTGCAAAATGGAGAAACAGCAATTCATTATGTACAACGTTTAGCTGAACAAAAAGCACAAGCGGTGCTAAAACATCATACTGATAAATTAGTGATTGCTGCGGATACCACGGTTTGTGTTGATGATGAAATTATTGGTAAAGCAGAAAATTTACAGCAAGCAATGGAGATTTGGCATAAATTATCAGGGCGTTATCATCAAGTTTATACAGGTGTTTGTGTTGCTAATTCAGAACAACAATTTAGTCAAGTAGTATGCACCGAAGTTGAATTTTGTGCATTAACCGAACAACAATTATTGGATTATTGGGCGACAGGTGAACCAATCGGTAAAGCAGGGGCTTATGCGATACAAGGCATTGCCAGTCAATTTATTCCATCTATTCGTGGTAGTTATAGTAATGTAGTGGGGTTGCCATTATATGAAACTATGCAATTATTAAAACATTTTGTTTGATACAAATCATTCAAAAAATATTATAGTAAAAACAAGCAAATAGAATAATATTCAAATCAATACTTGCTCAATAATCCATCTTATGTTACCGTAAATCATCAGTTTTTATTGAATAGAGATAGGTTATGGATAAGAAAAATGTAGTGATTTTTAGCCGTATTCATGCTGATTTTGAACAAAAATTAGCAGAGCAGTTTAATATTATCAAAATCAATCCTAAATTGGGTGATGTCAATCAACAAATTCGTGATGCAGTCGTCAATGCACATGGCATGATTGGTGCAGGACGTTATTTAGGGCAGGCTCAATTAGAAACCGCTCAACAGTTGGAAATCATTTCAACAGTGAGTGTAGGTTATGATAATTATGATGTTGATTATTTAAAAGCCAAAGCTATTCATTTGGCACATACCCCTCACGTTTTGACGGAAACCACAGCCGATACAGCATTTAGTTTGTTGATGAGTGCCGCTCGCCGTGTAGTGGAATTAGATAAATGGACGAGAGCAGGGCAATGGACACGCACAGTTGGCGAATCTGAATATGGTATGGATATTTATGGCAAACGTTTGGGCATTATTGGTTTAGGTAATATCGGTTCAGCAATTGCACGTCGTGGTTTTTATGGCTTTAATATGGACATTGTCTATCATGGTAGACGTGAAAAAATGGAAGTAGCAACGCCATTCAATGCTCAATATTTAGAGCTTAATGAATTATTAGCCACATCAGATTTTGTAGTGATTGCGGTGGATTTAAATGCTGATACACAACAACTAATTGGTGAAAAAGAACTTGCATTGATGCAAAAACACGCTGTATTGGTGAATATTTCTCGTGGTGCGGTGTTAGATGAGCAGGCTTTGTATAATGCGTTAAAACAAAAGCAAATTTTTGCCGCTGGTTTAGATGTGTTTATGCAAGAACCGTTACAACAATCCCCTTTATTTGAATTGGAGAATGTGGTGATTACACCACATATCGGTTCGGCAACGCAAGCGACACGTTATGCTATGAATAAATTAGCTTATGATAATTTAGTTTTACATCTCACAGGGGAAAAGGCAAAATATTTGGTGTGTTAAATTTTATCAAAGTGAATAAAAAATATCCCTAATTGCTTAGGGATATTTCATGATAAATCGGATATTATTTATTTGATTTATCTTCTAACTGTGGCACATCAGACCCAGCACCAAGGCTTAATAAACCTGCACCGCTGTAAATACCTAGTTTTTGACGTGTATCAGTAATATCTAAATTACGCATGGTTAATTGTCCGATACGGTCAATCGGTGTAAATGCGGCATCTTCCACTTTTTCCATCGATAAACGTTCAGCTTGATAAGTTAAATTTGGCGATTCAGTATTTAAAATACTGTAGTCATTACCACGTCTTAACTCTAAAGTTACCGTACCTGTAATCGCTTTTGCCACCCAACGTTGAGCAGTTTCACGCAACATCAGTGCTTGGCTATCGAACCAACGACCTTGATACAATAAACGACCTAAACGTAAACCATTGATACGATATTGTTCAATCGTATCTTCGTTATGAATACCCGTTACCAAGCGTTCATAGCAAATATGTAATAACGCCATGGCAGGAGCTTCATAAATACCACGAGATTTCGCTTCAATAATACGGTTTTCGATTTGGTCAGTCATACCGAGACCATGTCGTCCACCGATTTCATTGGCTTTTAAGATTAAATCGACAGGATTATCAAAACGTTCACCGTTGATGGCAACTGGCGTACCTTCTTCAAAAGTAACACTGACAGTTTCTGCTTTAATTTCAACATCATCACGCCAGAATGCCACACCCATAATTGGTTCTACGATTTTAATGCCAGCATCTAAAAATTCTAAATCTTTTGCTTCGTGTGTTGCACCAAGTAAATTTGAATCGGTTGAATAGGCTTTTTCTTTTGACATTTTATAGTCAAAACCATTATCGATTAAGAATTGCGACATTTCAGCACGACCACCCAATTCATCGATAAATTGAGTATCGAGCCAAGGCTTATAAATTTTTAAATTTGGATTAGTTAATAAACCATAACGATAAAAACGCTCAATATCGTTACCCTTGTAGGTTGAACCATCACCCCAAATATTGACGCCATCTTCTGCCATAGCGGTAACGAGCATGGTTCCTGTTACTGCACGACCCAGTGGTGTAGTATTAAAATAAGGCATACCACCTGTTGAAATATGGAATGCACCACATTGAATGGCTGCAATGCCTTCACGAGCAAGTTGTAAACGGCAATCAATCAAACGTGCTTTGACTGCACCATATTGTTCAGCTTTTTTGGGAATAGCATTGTAATCATCTTCATCAGGCTGACCTAAATTCGCAGTATAAGCATAAGGTTCAGCCCCTTTTTGTTTCATCCACAATAGAGCAGCAGAAGTGTCTAAACCGCCAGAAAAGGCGATACCTACTTTTTGACCAGTAGGAATGGATTGGAGAATGGTACTCATAAAATTGTTCCGTTATACAGATTAAATTTAAAAGGGCAAATCATGATTTACCCCATAATGATTTGTGTAATTTTAGGTAGAAAAGTTTACCTATAGATATTACGTTTGAAGATAATAAAAACAAGCAATTATTTTTCACTTAGTTTTGCTTTATCTGCAGTTGTATGTTGTGGAAATTCTGTATCTAAATCATCAACAATGTTTTGCAATAAATATTCGCCATGTGTATAAAGTTGCAAGGTTTTATTGAGATTTAAAATCTCTTGGGCAAATTCCAAAGCCATCATAATGGTAATTTTACCACGGTCAAGCATTGGACTTTCACGGCGTAATTGAGTGAATTTGTCATTAAATACTTCGGCTGCACGTTCAAGCTGCGGACGTTGCTCTTCAGTGGTGCTTAATTTAAATAATTGGTCAGCAAGACGCAATTCTAAAGTTACTTTTTCACTCATTGCTTAAGTTCCTGTTCTAATTCACTATTTTCTTGTTTCAGTTTGATAATCTCTTGCTGATGTTTGTCTTGTTCAGTCCCCAATTGATTTAAACGTTGAATAAACGTTTGTAACTCATTACGCACATGTTGGTTTTTGCTATGCAATTGCTGACTATTACTTTGCAAATGTTTAATGGTTTTTTGAGCTTGTTCATAGTCATATTGTAATGTTTCACGGCTTGCCTGTAATTCTTGGCATTCAGTCAAGATTTCTTGGAAACGTGTTTTTAAATCATTACAGCTTTTTTCTAAGGTATCGTAACGTTCCGTGAGTGAAGTTGCATCTTCATTAAGTTGGTCAAATTGTTGCTGGGTGCTATTCACTTGACGGTTTAATTGTTCAATTTGTTGATCCTTTTGTTCAATGGTTTGCGTATATTGCTCATTTTGCTGTTGCAAATCATCATGACTTTGCTGTAGATTTTTTAAACTGAGTTTAAGCTGTTCAATATGCGTTTGCAAACGCTGTAATTGGTCTAACATAGTGGTCTAAATAACAAAAATAAATCATGCCTTATATTAAACATAATCTAAAATGATGTAAAGTAGAATAAGCAAGCAAAATGCGTAATTTTCCTGTAAAATAGTGCAATTAGATAAATTTTTAGAGTAAATTTTATGTCAAATGAAAGTTTAGACTGGTCAATATGGTGTGATACTTTTCAAGAGATTGATGAAAGTTTAAGTATTGCAGAATTACATGGTTTGATGATGGGGATTGTGAGTGTTACGCAAACGCCTAATGCTGAACAGTGGCGACAAATTTTAGCCTTATTAAAAGTACCCAGTCTAAACGATGAGGCAATTGAATTTCTATGTCAAGAAACTGAAGATGCAAGTCATGCTTTAGTCGATGGTGAGCTTGATTATTTACCTGTCTTACCTGATGATGATACGCCATTATTTGAGCGTGTACAGGCATTGAGTGATTGGTGTTCGGGTGTGGTATTGGGTTTTGGTTTAGTGGCTCAAAAATTAAGTGATGATGAAGCAGAACAAATCGAAATTTTACAAGATATTGCTGCGGTTGAATTTGCTGAAACTGACGATGATGAAGAGGGTGAGCAAGCCTATCAAGAATTATATGAATTAGTGCGTTTAATTCCTGTTCATTTAGCAATGGGTAGACCGAATAAAATTTCCATCGATGAAAGTATTGTGTTAAGTAAAGCCCCTGCAAAAAATGTTGATGTTGTTGAAGTGTTTAATCCGAGCCGTCCGAGTTAATTGTAAATACCAAAAAATAGACGACTAATTTTATGTTTTTAATGATAATTGCCCTGACCATGTGGGCAAGTTCTTTTACGGCTGCTAAATATGCCTATCAAATGTTTGACCCTGCCATTACGGTGCAATTACGTTTAATGATTGCGGGGTTAATTGTTGCCCCTTTATTTATTAAACATTATGCGACTGTCGAGCCAAGTTTGCGTAAAAAGTTGTGGGGATTATCTTTTTTGATATTTCCGATTGGTATTTTTGTGCAATTTATTGGTTTAAGTTATACTTCGGCAAGTAGTGCGGTTACGATTATTGGCACAGAACCGATATTGGTTTTATTATTAGGTTTTTTATTGTTTAAACAAAAAATTGCATGGTATGATTGGCTATTAAGTGTTGTTGCTTTTTTAGGCATTGGTTTATTGGTGCTTGGTTCAAAAAGTGATGGAGCGGTGGATTTATTGGGTTTATCATTGGTATTTATTGCGGGGATTGGTTTTACTTTAAGTATCCATCTTGGGCAAAATATTATGAAACAACTTGCTCCTAATATTTATACAGCAATTATCTTAGTTCAGGGTGCGATATTATGCTTACCATTGACATTGATATTAACCAAAAGTTGGCAGATTAATTTTTCGTGGGCAAGTTTGTTTGCGGTGATTTATTTAGGTGTGGGTTGTAGTTGGCTCGCCTATAAACTGTGGAATATTGGTTTACAAAAAACACCTGCCCATATTTCGGGTATGTTGATTGCGTTAGAGCCTGTGATTGGCGTCATTATTGCCATGTTATTATTGGGTGAGCGTATGAGTGTATTAGCGACTGTGGGTTGCGTTTTAGTGATTGGTTCAGCGATGTTATCGACCATTATTCCGATTATTAAAGATAAAAGGCAAATTTGAGTTTTGAATAATAAAAACCCAAATATCATCAAATATTTGGGTTTTTAATGTTATTTAGGCATTAAACACGTTCAATAATCGTTGCAATACCTTGACCTAAACCGATACACATGGTTGCTAAACCGATTTGCGTATCTTGTTGCTCCATCACATTAAGCAAGGTTGTGGTAATACGAGAACCAGAACAGCCTAATGGGTGTCCTAAAGCAATCGCACCACCATTTAAGTTTACGATGTCTTGTTTGTCATATAAGCCTAAACCTTTTAATACGGATAAACCTTGAGCAGCAAATGCTTCATTGAGTTCAATGGTTTGAATATCATCAATGCTTAAGCCAGCACGTTTTAATGCTTTTTGTGTGGCAGGAACAGGACCAAAGCCCATAATGGCTGCATCACAGCCTGCAACTGCCATTGAGCGAATTACAGCACGTGGTTTAAGCCCTAAATCTTTCGCACGTTGAGCTGACATCACTAACATTGCAGAAGCACCATCGGATAATGCAGATGATGTCGCAGCAGTAATTGAACCGCTGACAGGGTCAAATACAGGACGTAAAGCTTGGAATGCTTCTAAATTAGCATCTGGACGAATTACTTCATCAATATCACAGCGTTGTAAGAAACCATTTTCATCATGACCTTCAATGCCAATGATTTCATTTTTAAAACGCCCTGCTTCCGTTGCTGCCCATGCTTTTTTATGTGAATTTACACCAAACTCATCTTGCTCTTCACGGGTAATGCCATTCATACGTCCTAACATTTCAGCAGTTAAGCCCATCATATTAGACGCTTTCGCATAGTGTTTTGAAGCAAGTGGGTTTAAATCCACGCCGTGCATCATATTCACATGACCCATATGCTCCACACCACCAATGACAAAAATATCGCCTTGATTGGTCGCAATTTGAGCGGCAGCAGTATGTAATGCCTGCATAGATGAACCACATAAACGGTTTACTGTTTGACCTGCAACTGTTTTTGGTAAATCTGCCAATAATACAATATGACGTGCGATGTTCCAACCTTGCTCTAAAGTTTGATTGACAGCACCCCAAATCACATCTTCAATTTCATTTACATCAAAAGGGTTGCGTGCTAATAAGGCACGAACTAAGTCCGCAGACATATTATCTGCACGCACATTACGAAACATACCATTTTTTGATTTGCCCATAGCGGTACGCACACCATCGACAATCACCACATCACGTGGGTTTAAAGTTGCCATATTCTGTATCCTTATCAAATCTTAACCATAAAACTTTTTGTTAGCACTTGCCATATCTTTCAATAATTGCGGTGCTTCATACGCTTTGCCTAAATGTGCATATTTTTCACATAAAGCTACATATTCAGCTACACCAATTTGGTCGATATAACGGCATGGACCACCACGGAATGGAGGAAAACCAATACCCATAATCATTGCCATATCCGCTTCTGCAGGTGTTGCTACAATTTTATCTTCTAAGCAACGTACTGTTTCATTGCATAGAGCTAACATCATACGGTCAATGATGACTTGTGGGTCAAATTCTTGACGTTCGGCTGTTGCTACACTTGCAACAAGTTCATAGGCAGATTCATCATGTTTTTTAGCTTTTTTGCCTTTTTTATCAAGTTCGTATTTATAGAAACCAATGTCATTTTTCTGACCTAAACGTTGGTTTTCATACATCACTTGAATTGCACCTTTAAAATCAGGTTTCATACGGTCAGGGAAACCTTCGGCCATTACTTCAGCACCGTGAACACCTGTATCGATACCGACAACATCAATCAAGTAAGCAGGACCCATTGGCCAACCGAATTTTTCCATGACTTTATCGATTTGTGTAAAATCGGCACCATCTTTCAATAATAAATCAAATGCACCAAAGTAAGGGAATAATACACGATTAACTAAGAATCCAGGGCAGTCGTTTACTACAATTGGTGTTTTACCCATTTTTTGAGCTAAAGCTACTGTTGTTGCAATGGCTTGCTCAGATGTTTGTTCACCACGAATGACTTCAACCAACGGCATCATATGTACTGGATTAAAGAAGTGCATACCAACAAAATTTTCAGGACGTTTTAAAGCTTTAGCTAAACGTGTAATTGAAATGGTTGAAGTGTTTGATGCAATAATCGCATTCTCACGCACACGACTTTCAACATCTGCTAATACTTTTTCTTTAATGGCAGGATTTTCTGTTACTGCTTCAATCACGATATCTACATTATTAAATTCATCATAACTTAATGTAGGACGGATACGTGCTAGAGTTTCTCCCATTTTTGCTGGGGTTAATTTTTGACGTTCAACTTGTTTAGTGAGTAGTTTATTTGCTTCACTCATACCAAGTGCAAGTTGTGGATTACCAATATCTTTCATGATAATTGGTGTACCTTTAACTGCTGATTGATAAGCAATACCACCACCCATAATACCAGCACCTAATACTGCTGATAGATTAACATCATTGGCACCTTTTTCGTATTTTTTAGCAATTTTTTTCACCACTTGGTCATTTAAGAATAGACCAATAAGTGCTTCTGCTTGTGCTGTTTTGGCTGCTTGTGCAAAATAATTTGCTTCAGTTTTACCAGCTTCTTCACGGGTTTGATTGACAGAAATTTGTAAGCTATCTAAAGCTAATTTTGGTGCAGGATATTGAGTAGGATTTGCTTTGGCAAAAATAACACCTTTTGCAGAATTAAACGCCATCATTTGTTCAATTTGATTGAGTTTAATTGGATTTAATTTTTCTTGGCGTTTTACTTTCCAATCTAATTCACCTGCAATGGCTTTTTTGATTAAATCAACAGCACCTGCTAATAATTGCTCTGGCGAAGTTACCGCATCAACCGCACCGATTTTAAGTGCAACATCAGCTTTATTTTGGCTACCTGTGCCAATCCATTCTAAGGCATTATCAACACCAGAAATACGTGTTAAACGAATCGTACCACCATAACCCGGAAATAAACCTAATTTCACTTCAGGCAAGCCCACTTGTGCTGAACTTGACATGACACGATAATCACATGCTAAACACATTTCAAAACCACCACCTAAAGCAATACCATTAATTGCTGCAACGGTTGGAATTGGTAAATCTTCAAAAGCATTAAAAATTTTATGAATTTCAACAATTTTTTGACTAATTGTTTCAACATCGCTGGAGAATAATCCACCAAATTCGGTAATATCTGCTCCAACGATAAATACAGGTTTGCCACTAGTTACAACAACGCCTTTAACATCGCTATTAGTTGCAATCAGACGTGTCGCTTCACTTAACTCTTGTAAAGTAAGTTGATTGAGTTTATTAACAGATTCGCCTTGTAAATCAAAGCGGAACTCTGCAATTCCATCTTCAATAAATTGGACGGAAATAGCTTGACCAGAGAAAATCATAATGAACTCCTGTTCTTGTGATTTAAAAAAGATTTAACAAAATCATAGGATAGTGTCTAATATACGCTAAATCGCATGAAAATATATGACCGAAATGCACTATGAGTGATGACAAAAAAGTCATAATCATGTAAGAGTATAAGGTGGCGAATATAAAATAGCAAATTAAGATATGAAATTCATTAAATCTCATATTTTCATTGATGGAGAGATATGTAGTATGGTTAATAACCATTCGCTTTTAATGTCTGAATGATGTGTTGATATTCAGTCGTGGTTTTGCTAATTTGTTGTTGTAATACTTTGATATTATGCAACATGGTCTGTAAAGCTTTATTATTTTGATTTAATGAATTGCTAATATTAGCAGGGACGGCTTTACCTTGACGTGTATAATTACTTTGCTGGATTTGTAAATTACGATTAGCATTCATTAATTGAGTGTATTGAGTATTCTGAAAATTAAGTTGTTCATTTAACTTCTTTAATAATTCATCACGTTTACGCATGGCAGAAGTACTTGAGCCATAGGCTTGGCGTAAGCGTTGTAATTCTTGTTGTTGATTTTTATTTGTTTGAGCTTGTTGTAATTGACGTTTTTCAATTGCTTGACTTGATGGTGGTACACGACGTACCACATACATTTGGTTATTTAATACTTCATAACCATGCTTAATATGGTTGGCGGTAACGCTCGTGCTAATAGTGGGTTTACCACTTGCATCATAGTAACGATACCAATCTGCCCAAGCAAAATTAGGCACCATCATGATTACAACTGTCATAAGTGAAAAAGAATACGCTTTATGAGAAAAAAATAGTTTAAACATGATATGAACCTGTATGAGATAGAGGGTAAAAATAACCATAGAGCTATCATTCGTCCGTTATTATTAATTACAATAGCAAAGAATAAATTGAATTAAAAGTAAGCTATTTTGTAAAGTTGTTTAAATATTGTGTATTAAAAATATTGATAAATTGTAGTGTTTATTAAAGATGTAAAAAATGGATAATTTTTGTCACTTATCGACATGAATAAAAAAGTAAATTTGTATATATTTTATGCTATACAGTATCGTATTAATGTGATTAATCTAACTAAAACATCAGAAAAAATCTTGGTAATTGTAAAAAAATGTCATTTTGTGGTATAATATATATACAATCATAATGGTTAATAATTGTTCAAATGTGGCTTATTGTACCTGTATTTTCAAAAATGTAATTGAAAAACAAGGTCAAAATATGTTAAAAAAGCCACTGTAAAACATACATTTCAATTATGTGTTCATAATTTCATCTTGAGTAGGGCTTTCCAAATGGAAGATATTCTTAAAAATCTTAAAGTTATGGTAATTGATGATTCAAAAACCATTCGTCGTACAGCTGAAACATTATTGCAACGTGAAGGTTGTGAAGTGATTACTGCAGTTGATGGTTTTGAAGCATTGTCAAAAATTGCAGAAACACAACCTGATATTATTTTCGTTGATATTATGATGCCACGTCTTGATGGTTATCAAACTTGTGCATTATTAAAAAATTCACAAAATTTCCGTAATATTCCAGTCTTAATGTTGTCAAGTAAAGATGGTTCATTTGACCAAGCAAAAGGTCGTGTAGTTGGTGCAAATCAATATTTAACTAAGCCATTTAGTAAAGATGAATTAATCGATGCAATTCGCACACATATTCAAGCATAAATTTTGTTGTGTGTATTTAATTTATTAAAAGATAAAAAAGAGAGCAAAAATGGCTAAAATCCTGATTGTTGATGACTCTCCCACTGAAACATATCATTTTCGTGATATTTTGCAAAGAAATGGTTATGAGGTCATTGAAGCTACGAATGGAGAAGATGGCGTTAAGTTAGCTCAAGAAGCACAGCCAGATTTAGTGTTGATGGATATCGTAATGCCGGGTATGAATGGTTTCCAAGCAACACGTCAAATTACGCGTGGTGAAAAAACAAAGCATATTCCTGTTGTAATTGTGAGTACAAAAGACCAAGCAACAGACCGTGTCTGGGGTAAACGTCAAGGTGCTTGTGATTATTTGACAAAGCCAGTTGATGAACAACAATTGATTGGTACGATTTTTCAGCATCTTCCACAAGGGCGATAATACGAGAATAAAACATGGCTGCGAAAGGGTTTATTGAATTATTACGTTTGGCTAAACGTAGTAAAAAAAGCCACGACATGACAAAGCAAGAGGCTAATCGTTGGTCTGGTATTGCTTTTGAAATGTTGGGACAATATTTTGTTGCGCCTTTAGGTGAAGTGGCTGAGGTAATTTATCAGCCAAAATACACTTATATTCCAAAATCTCAAGATTGGGTGTGTGGTCTAGCTAATGTGCGTGGGCGTTTATTGTCGGTTTCTGATTTGCCACATTTTTTAACGGGTAAGAAAAGTCCGTTTCTTCCAACACAAAAAGTGTTATGCGTAAACCATCAAGACCATTATATTGGTTTGGTGGTTGATCGTGTGTTAGGGATTCAACATTTTAATAAAAATAGTTTTTTTGCACAGTCTGAAGATTTAGATGGTGTGTTAAAACCTTATTGTCCTGGTTACTTTAAACAATCCCAAAAGCAATGGCAAGTATTTTTATTGAGTCGTTTGTTGAAAGATGAGCAGTATATGAATGCTTCTATGAACAAAATGTAATTTAATCAAATAAAAAAATCTATTGATGTAAGATAGATCTCGGAGAGGCTATATGAGCTTTCAAAACAATCAGGGTTCTGTTGCAACAGGACAAAATCAACCTTTAGGAAGTATGAGTAAAGCGAAATCTCGCTTAGGGTTGATTAAAGGTGGTGCTATTGTTAGTATCATTCTATTGGGGTTATCATTTGCTGATGTGTTTGGTAATCCTACTATTAACCAAGCTGTAGTAGCTGTGGTTGTCGCATTTTTAATCTTTGTTTTAATTTTGGCATCTGGTACGGCTAGTGCGATCGATTCTAGTTCTGATGATGAGGCTGAATATATTGCACGTTTACGCGAAGAAGAACAAAAGCGTGCTGAATTTTTGCGTGCAGAAGAAGATAAACGTATCTCTGAATTGCAAGCAGAATATGAACGTAACCAAAATGCGATTTTACGTTTACTTGATGAAATTGCAGACTTAGCAGATGGTGATTTACGTTCTTATGCAACTGTATCGGAAGATTTTACAGGAGCAATTGCAGACTCGATTAACTTTGCGATTGACCATTTACGTACCTTAGTATCACGTATTAACGAAACAGCACAAGAGGTTGCTCGCTATTCACAAGATACTCAACGTATTACACATCAGTTAGCACAATCATCTGAACACCAAGCACAAGAAATTGCTGGTGCTTCAATTGCGATTAATGAAATTGCAAGCTCGATTGAACAAGTCTCTAAAAATGCGGCTGAATCAGCAGAAGTAGCACAACACTCAGTACAAATCGCAACAGATGGTGCTGAAGTTGTAAACCGTTCGATTCAAGGTATGGATAACATTCGTGAACAGATTCAACAAACATCAAAACGTATTAAGCAGTTAGGTGAATCATCTCAAGAGATTGGTAATATCGTATCTTTGATTAACGATATTGCAGACCAAACGAACATCTTGGCATTAAACGCAGCGATTCAAGCATCGATGGCGGGTGAAGCTGGTCGTGGTTTTGCGGTTGTTGCAGATGAAGTACAACGTCTTGCAGAGCGTTCAACATCAGCAACTAAACAGATTGAAAGCTTAGTTAAGACTATTCAGGCGGATACTAACGAGGCGGTAAGTTCGATGGAACAAACAACTGCGGAAGTTGTGCGTGGTGCGAACTTAGCCAAAGATGCAGGTATTGCCTTAGATAAAATTCAAACAGTATCGGGTAATTTAGCACAATTGATTTCTAATATCTCTGAAGTGTCTAAATTACAGTCAGTTTCTGCAGGTCATATTTCTGGTACGATGCATGTAGTACAAGAAATTACTTCACAAACAACAACGGCAACATTGGATACTGCACGTTCGGTTTCTGAATTGGCAAATATGGCTGAGTCGTTACGTGAATCTGTATCTGACTTTAAATTACCTGACTAATAATGAATTTATTGATGATTTGTTAGTAAGTATGGCATGGGTGAAGACCACTATAATAGCAGTGGTTAAACCCATTAATAATCTATACATCGCTGTATATGATGATTTTAATTATAGACTTAAAGTAGCCTAATCAATGAAAACTGCATTAAAACATTTGGTAGATACGATAACATTGCCCGAAGATGAATATTTGGAGCAAGATGCAGAAATTTTTGAAATTTTTGTAGAGGAAGTGGAAGAAATTCTCAATGAGTTGGTTGAGTTAGTACCACAATGGATTGCGGATAGCCAAGATCAAGAAACATTGGTTACGATTCGCCGTTATTTTCATACTTTAAAAGGTTCGGGGCGTATGGTGGGTGCGAAAGCATCTGGGGAATTGGCATGGACAGTAGAAAGTTTATTAAATAATGTCATCTCAAATAATATTGAATTAACGACTGATATTCAGCGTTATGTACAAACTGTTGTTAATTTATATCAGTATAAATTATTGCATGAGTTTAAAGTAGTATCTGCTCATCAGTTAGATTTTCGTCCGTTGGTTTTGTTGGGACAACGTTTACAACAGCAACAAAATTTAGAAGTAGAATTAAATGACTTATTGGTGTTAGCAGATACTTTAACATCATCAACTGTGGTTACAGGTCTAGAAGTTGCAAATGACGATAATTCAAAAGAAGTGGAAGAAATTCAACCACATACAGATATTGTGGTGGCAACAACAGAATTACCAAGTATTGATATTGCTCCTGAAATGCTGGAAATTTTCTTAGAAGAATCAAATGAAAATTTAATTGTTGTTGATTCTTTCTTGGAACAAGCATTACCAACAACAGATGATTATAATCGTTTAGTGCGTGCATTACATACCTTGCGTGGTAGTTCTGCAATGGTGGGTTTGGAAAAAATTACCAAAGTCAGTCAATATGTAGAAAAGAGTTTTGAGCATAAAAGTACAACTGATGATATAGAGGTTGTTGCACAATCAAAACAATTATTGCAAGACTATAAAGCATTTATTACGCAGTCTCTAAATTCATTGCAACAACAAAATACTCAACAATTAAATGATTTGTATGATTATTTTACTCAACAATGGTCTTTAGAAAATAATGCTTTAGACGATAAAGATGAGCAAAATACTCAAGGTATTGTGAGTACATTGTTGGAATTGGATATTGGTTTATTACTTGATGCCGAATTTGATTTTGAGCAAAATGCACAAGATTCTGCATATTTACAAAGTTTGATTGAGCAAACTCAAAATCTGGTCAATTATCAGCACCATAAAGAAAGTTTAGCTATTCAAGATTATAGTGAAAAAATGGGGCGTGCTTATAAGAGTATTTTAGAGCAACCAGAATTATTAAATAATGAGAATGTGCAACAAGCATTTTTAAATACGCATAAACAATTTGTGAATTTGTTTGATACACTTGCCTCTGGACAGTCGATTGAAACAGGTTTACAACTTCAAGTTATTACACGCTTATTGACGGTGTTAGACCATCAAGATACGGCATTAACATCAGAAATTGAAGTTAGTACAAATACTTCGTCTGTTGTTACTCAAAGTGCTGAGTTGGATATTAGTACAATTGTAGCTCGTATAGCATTAGATAAACAACAAATTGAAAGTGAACAAATTAATCGTGATTTTGACTCAGATTTACTTGATATTTTCTTAGAAGAAGCTGAAGAGTTACAAATTAGCATTGATCAAAGTTTAGAGCAATGGTCGCAAGATTATACAAATATAAATACTTTAAATAGTCTGATGCGTTATTTGCATACCTTGAAAGGTGGTGCGAATATGATTCAAGCAACACATTTAGGTTTGGTTACGCATGAGTTAGAAAGTATTTATGAAAACATTATTGCTCAAGTTATTCCTGTTTCATTGAATTTGGAGCGTTTAATTCGTGTGTTACAAGACGAAGTTTCTGAGCGTTTACAAGTTCTGCGTGATGTGAAAGTGGATTACCCATCAACAGAGACAGTGCATATATTGAAAAATATCATGCAATATGTTGCAGGTGGTCAAGTATCTGTTGAGCCGACTAATGATCCAGAACAAAGTGATACAATTGTAACAACTGAGCCAGCAACAGAAATCGTGGTTGCTGAAACAGTATCATCATCTATTATAGAAGAAGATGATGATATTGATAAAATTATTGAAACTGAATTCTTGGATGAAGCAGGTATTTTACTCAATAATGCACAAGAATTATTGACACAGTGGAAAGATGAACGTACTAACCGTAACGTATTATTACGTTTACAGCGTACTATTCATAGTTTAAAAGGTGCAGCACGTTTAGCAAAACGTACAGAAGTTTCTGAAGTGGCAGCACAATTAGAACATACTTTTGAACAATTCGCAGTACATCATTTTGAGGCGGGTATATATGACCGTACTTTACAAGATACTTTGCGTTGGTTCAAACCTGCAATTTTCAATAAAGATGTAAGTTTGGTTAAAACGATTTTGCAAAGTTTGCAAAATATTAATTATACACAAGATAAAGTAGATGACTTTGTTGGTGAGACATTCATTGAAGATACAGTGATGGGTGATGGTACTGAACCACCATCGATGATGGGTGAATGGGATACTACCGAACAAGTAACAAATGCAGAGATGATTCGTATTTCATCTGATGTGATTGATAAAATGCTTGACTTATCTGGTGAGAACTCGATTAACCGTTCACGAATTGAAATGGATATTAACTCATTTGCATCAACCTTATCTGAAATGGAATTGACTATTAAGCGTCTTGCTGACCAGTTACGCCGAATGCAGGGTGAGTTAGAATCACAAATTTTAGCACGTCATGGCGGAGAAGAGTCTCGTTATGAAGATTTTGACCCGTTGGAAATGGACCAATATTCATCATTAAACCAATTATCTAAATCGTTAGCAGAATCTGCATCGGACTTAATCGACTTTAAAACGACATTAGCCAATAAGTTAAGTGATACAGAAGGTTTATTATTACAACAATTCCGTTTGCAAAATGAAATGCAAGAGAGTTTAATGCGTACTCGTTTGGTACCATTCTCACCGATGTTACCACGTTTACAACGTATTGTACGTCAAACATCTGCCAAATTAGATAAACCTGTTGAGTTTATTACAGATAGTATTGATGGGGAATTTGACCGTAATATTTTAGAGCATTTGATTACACCATTTGAGCATATGTTGCGTAATGCACTAGATCATGGTTTAGAGACTCGAGCAGAACGTCATCGTACCATTAAACCTGAGGCTGGACGTATTGAATTAAAAATTGAACGTCAAGGTACAGATGTAGTTGCAACTTTAAGTGATGATGGTCGTGGCATTGATGTGCGTAAAATTCGCCGTAAAGCGATTGAGCGTGGCTTAATGAAAGAGGGTGAGCCATTAGAGCGTGAAGAAATTTTACAGTTTATTTTCCATCATGGTTTTAGTACAGCACAAGAAGTAAGTGATATTTCAGGTCGTGGTGTCGGTTTAGATGTAGTACAAAGCGAAATTCGTGAGTTGGGTGGACAACTTAGTGTAGACTCAGTTTATGGTGAAGGAACAACCTTTACTATTCGTGTACCAACAACGGTAGCAATGAGTGATGCCTTGATGATTAAACAAGGTGATCAACAATATGCAGTACCATTAACTCAAATTGAGCGTATGGTGCGTATTTCACCTGAAATCTTAGAAACTTATTTTAAGAGTAATGCTGAACATTTAAGTATAGACAACCAAAACTATCGTTTACGTTATTTATCAGAATTGATTTCTGATCAGCCAATGCCACGTTTCCAAGATATGAATACACCAATGCCTGTATTGTTATTAAAAAGTACAGGTGGTCAGCGTGTTGCATTGTTAGTAGACCAATCTGGTTCTCGTGAACAGATTGTAGTAAAACCAATTGGTGAACAGTTTGGTTCAGTAGGTATTATTGCTGGTGCAACGATTTTGGGTGATGGTCGTGTGTGTCTGATTTTAGATACAGCAAATATGATTCGTCAGGCTCAATCAACTAACCGTTCACGTCAAGTGGATGAAGTTAAGCATAAAGAGAAAGGTCGTCAGCGTGATCAGCGTCATTTAGTAATGATTGTCGATGACTCAGTAACAGTACGTAAAGTAACATCTCGTCTATTAGAGCGTAATGGTTATGATGTTATTACTGCTAAAGATGGTGTTGATGCGATGGAGCAACTTGAAAATGTTACACCTGACTTAATGTTACTTGATATTGAAATGCCACGTATGGACGGTTTCGAAGTAACGGCTTTAGTACGTCGTCATGAGACACATAAAGACTTACCGATTATCATGATTACATCACGTACTGGTGAAAAACATCGTGAACGTGCATTATCATTAGGTGTAAGTGAATATATGGGTAAACCGTTCCAAGAAGATACTTTATTGAGTAAGATTCGTAGTTATTTAACTGTAGATATGGGGAGTAAATAATGGCTCATGAAATTACGACTGCCGATCAACTCGATTATTTGATGACGGTATCGACAGGATTTATTGATGCATATATTATCCCTGTACATAAAAATATGCCGATGTTATTACCGCAGAATATTATTTTATCTGCGATTGATACAGAAATTAATGCAGATGTCATTAAATGGCATAATCAACAAATACCAACTTACAATATCGCTGATACAAGTTTGGAAGATGGTGTAGCATTGATTATTGAAGGTGAAAATACGTGGCAACGATTTGCCTTAATTTGTAATGAAATGCCACGTGAGATTCGTTTACGTATTTCAGAGGCTGTAGATTCAACAATTCCTGTTGAAGATTTAGCAGTGTATCAATATGTAGAAATTGGTTCTGATTTATATCAAGTACCACGAGTAGAATATCTACAACAACTTGCATCTGATAAAGTTAAAGCAAAGAAAAGTGTTGAATAAAATGAAAAGAGAGAATTTTAAATTCTCTCTTTATTTGTCTTATTGATACATTATTGTTTAGTATCCGCTGGAGCTGGTTCAGTTGCTTTAGTTTCTTCTGTAGGTTTAGCTTCTGTTGTTGTTTCAGTCGCTTTAGTTTCTTCTACAGGTTTAGCTTCAGTCGTTTCAGCTTTAGGAGTATCTGCTGATTGAGTTGTTGTTTGTGTCTCTGTTGGTGCATTTGGATTTGGAGCAACAGGACCTTCAACAGGTGCAGCATCAATTTTGCTTGCATCAATCGCAGCTTGCTGTTCTACTGCTTCAGTAGCTGTTGGTTTTTGTTCTGTTGTAGTAGGCTTCTTTTCACCACCACAAGCAACTAAGGCTAAAGTCGCTGTTGCGACACCAATTAAAGCTAATTTTTTCAATAACATTTTAGTCTCTCAAAATAAATTAAAACTATCAATTATTATAACATAGCTTATTATGAAAAAATTGTAATTTTAATGATAAAATCGTTGGTATATTTATTGCATGATGATGTTATTCCATATCAATAAATTTTTCATGTTTATCACTGTGTCGTGAATGCAGGCAGTGTTTAGGGAAAATAACTTTAAAAATAGAGCCTTGTCCTTCAACTGATTCGATTTCTAAACGGGCATCATGCTGAATAAGTACATGTTTGACGATAGCGAGTCCTAAACCTGTACCGCCAGTTAAACGACTACGAGCGGTATCTACACGATAAAAACGCTCGGTTAAACGTGGTAAATGTTCAGCATTAATACCAATACCTGTATCTTGTACCGAAAAGTAAGCCCCCTGCTCATGATCGTGCCAACCTAGTGTAATCGTACCACCTTTAGGGGTATATTTAATCGCATTACTAATTAAGTTGTTAAAAGCACTCACAATTTCTGCTTCTGCACCAAAAATATCATAATGACTATCGATTTCTAATTGTAAACTATGTCCATAATCAATATTATAGGCTTGTGTATCATCAAAAATATGGTTAATTAAATTTGGCATATCTATGAGTTGATGGGGAATGGCATTTTTTTGATTTTCTAAATTTGATAACAATAATAAATCATTAACCAACGCATTCATTCGTTTTGTTTGTGCTTGCATTTTGGTAAAAGCACGTTCATAGACTGGGGCTAAATCCTCTTGCTCTTTAAAGGTTTCTAAATAACCTGATAGCACGGTTAATGGGGTGCGTAATTCATGAGAAACATTATCGACAAAATCTTTACGCATTTGTTCAAGATTGTGCATACGTGTTACATCATTAGCAATCAGCAGACGATTATTCGCACCAAAATCGGTAATTTTAATATGAATATAACGATTTTGATATTCGGGACATAAGATTTTAATGCCGTCTGGGAAATAATCAGGATTTTGTGTATATTCAATCAGTTGGCTATCAGCAATGACCTGTGTGATATTATAATGAATATGCTGTGGATGAATCGCTAATAATTCTACTGCTGCTAAATTCCCCCATTCGATTTCATCTTGTTTATTGAGTAATACAATACCATGATTAAGATGCTTTAAAGAATCCTGTGCTTTTTCAAATAACAAAGTTAAATGTTGATGGAGCTGTTTTTGCTGTTGTTGTGTATGATAAACATTATCGACTAATACACCCCATACACCATCAAGTTTAGGTGGCTCTTGATCAGGAAATTGTGTAATCCATTGATTTAATTTAAATAATGAATAAAGTTGTAATGAAAAAAATAGAATAATTGCCAAAGCAACACAGAGCCAAATATAATTAACAAAAAAGCTTAATATATAGGCATAAACCAAAAACGAGACTAAAAGTAAGACATCGTGTGTTACAAATACTTTTAAGGCATTTTGTGGGGCAAATGTTGTCTCGTTATCGTTTGCTTTAGGTAAAGGATTAAAAAATGATTTTGGCATATCGTAGTTGCTATTTTAATCTGACTTAGTCGAAAAACGATAACCCGTACCACGAATGGTTTGTACAAAATGTTCCACACCGTAAGGTTCTAATACTTTACGTAAACGGCGGATATGCACATCAATCGTACGGTCTTCAATATAAACATTCCCTCCCCAGACATGGTCAAGTAATTGTGAACGTGTATAAGCACGCTCAGGGTGAGTCATAAAAAAGGCTAATAAACGATATTCAGTAGGACCTATATCAATATTTTGTTGATTGAACATCACACGTTGGCTAGCTAATTCGATGCTTAAGCCTTGAAACTCAATGATTTTATCATTATTTTGTGTATTGGAACGGCGTAATACTGCTTTAATACGAGAGATTAATTCTCGTGTAGAAAATGGTTTGGTTAAATAATCATCAGCTCCTGCATCGAATCCCTGTACTTTATCATCTTCATTGCCTTTTGCAGTCAGTAAAATAATCGGAATTTCTGCTAAATCTTGGTCTTGTTTTAAACGGCGACAGAGTTCAACACCACTTGTTCCACCCGGCAACATCCAATCAAGTAAAATTAAATCAGGACGTTTATCAACCACTAGCTGATGTGCTTGCAAAGTATTTTCTGCTTCTAAACATTGAAAGCCCGCGAGTTCGAGTGCATGACTGAGCATATCTCGAATATCTTGTTCATCATCAACAATTAAAATATTAGTATGATTCATAGCTTGATTTATCATGGATATAGATTGTCTGTTATTATACTTTAAAAAAATAAATTGTATAGAATGAAGATAGATTTTCTGTTGATGACTTGAGTTGTATTGAGGATTTAAAATAAATTTAAAAAAGTAATAATTTATCGTATCTTTAAATATTAGACTAAGGTAGAATATACAAGCTAGAAATGCACAAGGTTTATTAGAGTATGTTATGAATATTTTAATTGTTGATGATCATCCCTTATTTCGCCATGCTTTAATTCAAGCAGTACGTTATCAATTTCCGCAAGTCCAAATTATTGAAATTTCTACTGCTAATGATTTATATACTCATTTGGAAAGTCAGCCTGAGCCTGATTTAATTTTGCTGGATTTAACTTTACCTGGTGCATCGGGTTTTTCTGCTTTGGTGCATTTACGTGCTTATTATCCATTTTTACCTGTGATTATTGTTTCAGCTTATGAAGAGGTAAGCATTATTCAGCGTGCGATGGCACATGGAGCGATGGGGTATATTCCAAAATCAACGCATCCAAATCAAATTGGTGAGGCAATTAGAAATGTATTAGAGGGTGATATCTGGTTGCCAGAACAAATGCAGGGTCATGAAATGACAGGGCAAGTACAAGATGAAATTGATTCAGCAGAAAAAATTCAATCATTAACACAACAACAATTTAGAGTACTAATGATGCTATCGGAAGGTATGCTCAATAAACAAATCGGATATACTTTAGGTATTTCTGAAGCAACAATTAAAGCACACGTTACCGCAATTTTCAAAAAACTGGGTGTACAAAATCGTACTCAAGCAGTTTTAATGGTGCAAGCTTTAAATATTAATGATAATAAAGCGCCAATGATTTAAATATCATGTATTAATTCAACCTAAAAATTGATACAGACTTGTAGGGGCAAATCACATTTGCCCAATAAATACGATATTCATACAGGGCGAATATGATTCGCCCCTACAGCACAATGGTGAGTTTTGTACCAGTTTTTAAGTTATTTGACTATACATAAATTAAAAGCAGTTCAAATCAGAACTGCTTTTTTATATTGATTTCAATCACTTAAAATTTGTATTAAGCTTAATAGGCTCTATTTATCATGATTCTTCATGTTGAATAACGTGTTGCAATGCTTCAAATAATTGATAGACATTAACAGGTTGTGATAGAAACTTTAACTGTTCTCGTATGATTTGCCATGTGATACCACTAGTACGTGATAAGATAATACACGGATACATATCTAAGGGTGCATCCATATTTAAACGATTTTGACCGTGAATCACACGGAAACGAGAATTTTCTTGTAATAACAATAATGGTGTATTGATATTGGCAGGCATTTCATCAAAATACAACATTTGTTGTTTACTAATGAGTGAAGCAGAAATATGTGAATATAAGATATGAGATTTCATCACGACAGGTGCTGTATGATAAAGTTGGCAACATAAACTTAAATCCAGTACATGTTTCTTAAATTCTTTCCAAGTAATTTGGGCAATGTGTGAAACAGTATCTTGATGTTGATGCGTAAATTGATGTATAAAATCAATTGCTTGATGACTTGTATCACTTGCAAATACCAATAAATAATGCTTAAATTGATTATTTATATCAATAATTTCAGTCATATAAATTGGTTGATGCTGAATTTTTGCCATATCTGTATTGAGTGTAATTAAATTGATATAGCCTAAATATTTTTTGAGTTGAATATGGAAATAAGAAAGTTCTAAATCTTGTCCTAATTCAAATTCACAGTCCCAAGTTTCTACAGGCTTAGATGCCTGATATTGCATTGTAGGACTTGTAATTTGTTGTGCATTGAGACTTATATGCGTTTCAGGTTTGGTGTTAGGCTCTTCATCATCAACAATTGATGGTGCAGGGAATGATGAAAAATCTACCGTAATATCATCATTTAGTGCAGAATGATGTTGAGTTGCTGTTTTCTCTACTGGAATTGGTTTAGGTAATTCTATAGGTTTTGGTAACTCAATTGGTTTAGGCAAAGTAGGCTCTTTTTTTAGCGTTTTAGCCAAAGATGAGGATGCCATTTGAGTCGTAGGCACCTGAGCTTTTAATTTTTCTGCTAATGCATTGGTAATTTGTTCAAGCATTTCTGGTGTGAGAGCAACTTGTTGCTGATTTGGCAATTGTGCAATGGTTTGTTGTAACAAATCTGGTGTAACAAGTTCATTCAGTGTATGATTAGATTCGGTTGCTGTTTTAGCAATAGCGGTTGAGCCTACCGTTGTCAGCTCTAATGTTTCAGTATTTGATGGTTGGTCTAATTGTGCACGCATGGCATCAAAAGGATTAACCACTTTACGACCTACACTAAAATCTGCTAATTCAGATGTATCTTGATGGGCATGAGAAGTGGTAGGTTTATGATTTGCTTGATTTTGAGCAGTCTTATTTACAGTAAGGTCAAAACTAGGTAACTCTTGTTTTACAGTAGATGATGTTGCTTGTGTATGTTTATTTGAGCTTGATGCAGTTGAACCAAACGCAACTGTTTCAGTGATATGCTGTTGAGCAATCTCCATTTGTGCATCTAACCAAGGACTAAGTTCGGTTAAATGCTCTACCCAAATACTATGCTCAATGTGTTTACTATATTTGAGCATGATTTGCCATAAACTATTATTTTTAGATAAAATTCCCCAGCCAATTCCTTCATGTTGAGTGAGTAATTCAACAAGGTCAATCGGAATCATGACGGTGCCTAAGAAACTATTTAAATATTTCCCATCTTCAGCAAAATAGAGAGCAGATGATTTTAGAGCAACTTGTTGCAGTAAAGTTTGTGCTTGTTCATTAATTTGTTTATTGGAACATACCGAAATTAAGGTATTTAGATT
This sequence comes from Moraxella sp. ZY210820, assembly GCF_030674635.1. Lineage (NCBI taxonomy): Bacteria > Pseudomonadati > Pseudomonadota > Gammaproteobacteria > Moraxellales > Moraxellaceae > Nasibacterium > Nasibacterium caprae. Next base: position 458,087 of record NZ_CP089978.1, read on the forward strand.
ATTTTGTAAATTTTTAATCTCATCATGCGACAACAAGGGACGGTGTAACTGTGCCATAACTTGATGAATGACACGATTAAAATGAATTTTTTCTAACAAGTCCATAGTTTAACCCGCTATAGAGATTCTTAAAATACTTAAAACTTGAACAATGCTATACATCATGCAAATCATATTTTGTATCTATGTTCAATCATGCATATATTTTGTTCATTGATTAACGATGATTAGTCTCAATGATATAAAATGTATAGCGACAAACAACATTTAAAAATGTGGTTTAGTTCTCTATTTTACCATAGAAAACAACACATAAACAAATCATTTTTTAGAGCAATTTATGCAGAAAATGTCAATTCATGGCATAAACTGAAATATTAATTCACTAATTGTGAGAATGAGCAATATTGTATTGCTAATACAGCTAAAGCGACTAGAGGTGCAAAGATTTTTGCCCAAGTTGGGATTTTGGGTTCAGTTATGTCAATATGATAACTATTATCATGAGTATGATGATCTGCCATTATAAAATCCTTGTAAATTCAATTAAATCAATGGATAATTGTATTGTAAAATTTTTCTTATGAAAATGCAAGGTATATCCTTATACGAGATATGGAAAATCAGTTAAAACATCTCCCAAATACCGACTTGCTGAGCATTCATTTCAGGTACACGTCCTAGTACTCGCCATGGCATATGGCTCCCATGAAAATCACTACCAACAGAGATTTTAAGTTGATGTTCTTGAATGCAACGGTTAATCATTTGTCGTGTAGCTAATGGTTTAGAATGATGGCTAAGCTCAACAGCATGACCACCCATTTGTGCAAATAAATCAATCATATAACGTACATTTGTGGCAGATAAATTATATTCTGCTGGGTGGGCAAGTACGGCAAATCCTTGACTATTGTGAATTGTAGTCATTACATCAGTTATATTAACCCATTGCAAAGGTACATAAGCAGGTTTGCCTTGTTTTAGATATACATCGAAAGCGGTTTGTAGGCGATTGACGATATTTTTTTGTTGTAAGGCTTGTGCAATATGACTACGGGTTATACGTTCAGCACAACCATCGACCATATTGAGTACATCTTGCCATGCATTGTAAGCGGTTACTTTGTACAGTTTTTCACAAATAGTTTTAGCTCGTTCAGCACGAATGATTTTTTGTTGTTCTAAAAGTGTGCATAAGGGTTCGGGATTTCGCATATTCAATGCTATGATATGTATGCCATAGGTTTTTTTGGTATTAGGGCGGTGCCATTGTGTTGAAATTTCCACACCTGAAATTAAATTAATTTGTTGTTGTTTTGCCACAATTTTAGCACGTTGTATGCCATCCATGCTATCATGGTCAGTTAAAGCAAGTGTATGAATAGATTTTTGTTTTGCTAATAAAACCAAATCTTCTGGTGATAATGCACCATCTGATATGGTGCTATGCGTGTGTAAATCGATACCTTGCATTGTGAAATTCCTAAATTAAGCTGATTGAAGTTTACGTTATGAAAGCCTTTCTTGACTTTATCCCAATGATTATCTTTTTTTATCTCTATAAAACAGTAGATCCAAAAGATACACAGCACCCTTTTTTACAATGGTTTGGTGCAGAAGGTGGGGTAGATAATAACCATATTTTAGTTGCAACCGCAGGTTTAATTATTTCTATGCTCGTGGTTTATGGTACTTTATTTGTATCACAAAAATTTCGCTTAGAAAAACAACAATGGTTTGTTTTGTTAATGACCATCATCTTTGGTGGCGTTACTTTGATGTTGAGCGATGACTATTATATACGATTAAAGGCCGTTATTATCAATTTAATTTTTGCTGGTGTGTTTTTCTTTTCGCCATTATTTATGAAAAATAAGCAACCATTAATTCGTAAAATGTTAGATCCAGTGTTTAATCTTACTGAAAAAGGTTGGGTTAAACTCAATACAGCATGGGGTATGATGTTTGTTGTTATGGCGGGTTTACATGGATTTTTTGCCTTTATTTTTATGAATGGCAAATATTGGGGAGAATTTACAGCGTTTGGCGATATTACAGTGATGATTGCATTTTTAATCGGTCAATTTGTCGTGTTGCGTAAATATTTTAAAAGCCCCGATGCTTAACGCTATTTTGCGTGAAGTTGTGCTAAAATAATCATAATTTCAAATTAGGAATAGATGATGTTATTTGTGTTATTATGTACTGATGCTGAAGGCACAGTTGAACAGCGTTTAGCGACACGTCCTGCTCATGTGGCACGTTTGGAGCAGTTAAATGCTGAAGGGCGATTATTGACGGCAGGTGCGATGCCTAAAGAACGTGATAATCCACAAGCTGGATTTTATGGTAGTGTGATGATTGTGGATTTTGATAGTCGTGAGCAATTAGATGCATGGCTTGCAGAAGAGCCTTTTGTACAAGCTGGGGTGTATCAACAGGTTGAAGTTCGTCCATTTAATAAAGCCTTTCCTAAGGATTAGTCATGAACAATATGAATAAAATGCTATTAGCACTCATGATTATTAGTACTACGTTTAGCCCAATGGCTTGGGCTGAACAGGATACGACACAAAGTTCACAACAGCAGGTAAAACCTACTAATAATACGGCACAGCAAAAACCGAAGCCTGCAACAACAAATGTTCAACAGCAGAAAGTAACTCCTATTGCACAAACAAAACTTACGGCTAATACACAACAAACTACACGACCAAAGCCTAATCATACAACAACGCAGGTAAAACCGACTACTCAACAACAACAAGCTAAGCCTAGAACAACTACGTCACAGCAGAAACCAACACCATCTATACAATTAGCTAAGCCTGTAAATAATTCGCCGAAAACAAAACCAACGACAACAGCGGTAGTGGCAACTGCTGCTACGGTAGTTGCAGCAGCACAGGGTAATACATCATCAGAGCAAACGACACCAATAGAGAGTACAACACAAGCACCTTTATATAACCCTGCAATGGCTGTTGTACCTAATGTAGCAGGTGCAACTAAATCCGATGTGAATAAAGCAACGACTGATGCAAAAGTAGATAAAACGAAATTATCAGCAACACAAGTAGTGGTATCTAAGGAAGTGTATGAACGTTATCAGAATTTAGAGCAAAGAAATGATGAAACAGTCGCCCAAAACCAAGAATTGCAAATGCAGAATGATAATTTGAGTACACAAGTAAAAGTCTTAGAAAGTGAGCGTACGGCACAATTATTATTTTATGGTGCAATGATTTTATTGGTTGGTGCAATTTTTGGCTTTTTAACAGGCTATTTATTTGCTCGCCGTCAGCGTCCTTATTTATAATATGAAATATCCTAAGCTGATTATAAGTGATTGATTGTAAGGTAAATGTTATTTACCCATCAAATGATAGATACTTTAAGAGACTATGCGTATTCAAACTGCTGAAATTGAGTGGCAACAGATTGATGAAGTCGAAATTCCGATTTCTAAACAATTTGGTGATGTTTATTTTTCTAAAGCCAATGGATTATTAGAAACACGTCATGTGTTTTTAAATGGTAATGATTTAAATGAACGTTTAGCTCAACTTGATGATTTTGAATATTTTTGTGTAGGTGAAACAGGTTTTGGTACAGGTTTAAACTTTTTAGCATTATGGCAATTATGGCAACAAGTTCGACCTAATAATCATAGTCATTTACATTTTATTAGTATTGAAAAATATCCTTTAAGTATTGATGATTTACGCCGTGCTTTAGCGGTGTGGACGGAATTAGCGGATTTATCTGCACAATTGATAGAGCATTATCCATTGCCTATTGCAGGTTGCCATCGTATTTGTTTTCCACAACAACGAATTAGTTTAGATTTGTGGTTAGGCGATGCAGTTGATGTATTACCAAAAATTGCAACACATCACCCTGTAAATGCTTGGTTTTTAGATGGTTTTGCACCATCATGTAATGCTGATTTTTGGCAGGATAATGTCTTAAAGCATATTATTCGTCTATCCACAATAGGTACAACATTTGCATCATTTACTGTTGCGGGTGTGGTAAAACGTGGTTTAGCTCAATATGGTATTTCGATTAGTCGCCCGAAAGGGTTTGGACATAAACGAGAAATGTTAAAAGCAATTTGGCAAGTGGATAATGCACATCAAACACAACACTTAGAACAAATAGTAAATTTAAAAAATGCTAAAATTGCTATTATTGGGGCAGGGATTGCAGGTTTGACTTGTGCATGGGCTTTGGCACAACGTGGCTATCATGTTGATATTTTTGATAAAAATAAACCTTTATCAGGTGCTTCAGGTAATCCATTAGCATTATTAAATCCTAAACTGTGTGATATTGAACAAAGTGCAGAACATTTGATGGTCAATAGCTGGCAATATGCTATGCGATATTATCGTCAATTTCAGGCATTTAGGACGTTAAATGTACAGCAATTACAGCTTAAAGCAGAAACAGAATTGCATTATCTTGATGACTATCCGCAAGGGGTATTGTCATTAGATGTGATTTATCCGCAATGGAATGAACATTATCCACAGCTTAATTTATTACAAGCAGGGGCGGTTGAACCACATCGTTTGGCTGAGCAAATTTTGGCACATTATGCTATTCATTATCATTCTTTAGATGTGCAAAAAATAACCGTACAACAAGATGGGTCTGTGATTTTAAATGAACATTTAAGATATGATAAAGTGATTGTGTGTGCGGCTAAACACACAGCGGATGTGTTACAGCCTTTTCCAACATTAAAAGCGATTCGTGGGCAAGTGAGTTATATTGAGATGGATCATCCTGTTTTATCTTGTCATCACGCTTATAGTTATGGTGGTTATATCGCACAAGTCCATGAGAAAAAATTGGTTTTGGGTGCTTCATTTTATCCGAATCGAGATGATGATGATGTGTTGCTTGCGGATCATCAACATAATTTTGATTTGGTTAAACAAGCCTTACCGAGTTTAGCAAAACAATTACCGAGCATTGAACAGTGGCAGGGCAGGGCATCTGTTCGAGCTCAAACAGCGGATTATTTTCCAATTGTAGGTAAAGTGGCTCAAGGGCAAATTTATACTTTAACAGGATTGGGCTCTAAAGGCTTTTTATTTGCACCACTCTGTGCAGATGTATTGATGGCAGAGATGTTAGGGGAAATAGTGCCTATACCACAAAGTTTGTGGCAAAAATTGCGTCCGCAACGCTTTAAGAAAGTGTTTGTTAATTAAGCTGATTAAATTGTTGAATTTAAATGATAAAGACCGAAATACTATCAATATTATTTCGGTCTTTATACTGTGTTTAGCTTATTTTTTCAAAAATAAAATCAGCAATGGGGTGTCCTGCATCAATACCACGTTGTTCAAATTTGGTTAAGGGTCGCCATTCAGGACGTGGATAAGCATTGCCTTTACCTGCTAAATTTTTGAGTCGTGGGCGTTGCTCTAACACATCAATCATCCATTCGGCATACGGTTGCCAATCCGTTGCAGTGTGGAATGTACCCCCTATTTTTAGTTTTTGTTCAACCAATGCCATACGCTCAGGTACTACAAAACGGCGTTTAAAATGACGTTTCTTTTGCCATGGGTCAGGGAAATACAATTGCAGTGTATCAATGCTATTATCAGGCATCTCTTTTAAGACTTGAATTGCATCGGCATCAAGCACACGTAAATTGGTTAAACCCCATAAGCCTGCTTCATGTAAACATTGAGCAATGCCCGGAATATGGACTTCAATGCCCACATAATTACGTTCAGGGTTATTTTTAGCCATTTCGACTAATGATTGTCCCATACCAAAACCAATTTCAACGGTTAAAGGACGATGAGATTCAGTAAAATATTGACGTAAATCACTCACAGGATAATGTAAAATTAAATGCTGATATTGTTCTAAAGCCGTACGTTGAGATGTATTTAGTGGAGCAGAACGTCGCATAAAGGTTACAATTTCACGATGTTCTTGATGTTCCGATGGTGTGTGAGCAGCGTTTTGAGTCATTGTTATTCAACATAAAGATAATTTAAAGCACACATTATCTCATTTTTAGTTACAGAAACCAATATATTGTTCTTAAAAATCGATATTGATAACAATTGATATGATTAAATTCATATATTTTGGGTGGATTATGATATTTTGTAACATCTTATTGATATGATTTTGTGAAAATAGACTTGATTTTATAATGACTTGTTTTACAATAGTCAGATATGCCATGATATTTTGCTCAAAGATGATTTATTGTTTAAACATTTTGAGTGGCGATTGCAAGATAATAATCTAATTATGATTAGATTAATATGTATGTAAATATCATCATAACAGTATTTTAGATGAGTATAATAGAATGAATTTGATTAAATCTTTTTAATTCGTATTATTATACAATATTCGTATAGGTAAACCATTTTTATGACAAGCATGAATACAACGATTTGGCAACAAACAAAACAACGTGTTTTTAAATTATCAATGATAGCAACCGCTATAGGAAGTTTGGGTTTAACTGCGTGTGCAACTACAACGACACCTGTGCAGAAAGCATCTCAAAATAAAGCTGTTGCGGTACAAGATGTAAACAGTGCAGATTCAGAATATTTAGATGCGGATAGTTTTGATAGCTTGGAAGGTTTACTTTATGCAACAGATGTACGAGCGGTGGAAAATGACCGTTTAGCAATTTTAAAGCATGGTAATGTATGGAAACGTTTGCCTTTAGGCTATGGCATGGGATTAGACAATTTACAACATCCACGTATTTCAGCACAACGAAATTGGTTTATTTCTCGTCAGCCTTATTTAGACCGTTTAAGTGCTCGTGCCAGTCGTTATTTATTTTATACTGTACGTGAAGCGGAACGCCGTGGTTTACCAACCGAACTAGCCTTATTGCCAGTGATTGAAAGCTCTTATGACCCAGCAGCTACTAGTTCAGCTGCAGCAGCAGGTTTGTGGCAATTTATTCCATCAACAGGACGTTCTTATGGCTTAACGCAAAACTCAACCTATGATGGTCGCCGTGATGTTGTCGCATCTACACAAGCAGCTTATGACTTTTTAAGTGCATTATATAATCAGTTTGGTTCTTGGGAATTAGCATTGGCTGCTTATAATGCTGGACCAGGAACAATTGCTAAAGCCATTAAGCGTAATGAAGAAGCGGGTCTACCAACGGATTATTGGTCATTACGTTTGCCTAAGGAAACGATGGATTATGTACCACGTTTTATTGCTGTAGCTCAAATTGTAAAAAATCAAGCAGCTTATGGTGTTGATATTCCTGCGATTGCTAACCGCCCACACTTCCGTGAAATTATCTTAAGTGAACCGATGGATTTAAATTATGTATCGCAGGTTACTGGTTTAAATCGTGCAGAATTATATGCGTTAAACCCTGGTTATCGTGGTGATATTATTGATTATTCAAGTTCAATGCGTTTATTAATTCCTGCTGATTTAAATCCCAATATTGATGCTCAATTGAAAGGTAAAGTGGATAATAGTTGGTTGGCAAAGAAAATAGAAACTAAACCTACAGTCAATCGGGTAACAGGTTCAATAGCAGGACAATTTATTCCTTTGCCGAGTGTGAATCCACCTACGACAACACCGATGACGACAGTAAATGCACAACCTATAGCACCAGTAGAGCCACCTATTTCTGATGCTGAACGTGCAAAAATTGCTGAGCTATTGGCGGAAGAAACATCAAATACAACATTGATGGCTTCTACGACATCAAATGTTAATACTGTTGAAGGTAAATTTGCTAAACTTGATAATATTATATCTACGACAAATAATATCACTCCACCAAGTGAAACATTGACCACATCAGCATCAACTATCGCACCTGCTATTCCTGTAGAACATGATGATGTTGATTTAGAAACAGTTGAAACTAATTTAACTGTTGCTGAAAAAACAGGTCAGGAAATTGAAAAAACCTTTAGTTATCCAACCGCTGTTACTGAAAAAATAGCAGAAACGACAGAAGTAGCACAGTTGAATAAAAATAAAGAGATTATCAAAAAAGAAAAAGAAGTGGTTGTAACTGCACCTAAAGGTAAACGAACCACTTATGTGGTACGTGCAGGCGATAGTTTAATCAATATTGCTAATCGTTATGGTGTAAATTGGCGTGATATTGCAGAGTGGAATAAGATTGATGCCAATGCTGCATTGTTAGTGGGTACACCTTTGTATTTATATAATGCTAAAGTAGTGAATGAGCCTAAACCGACACCTACACCTGTGAAAAAGCCTGAAATTTATACGGTACAAAGTGGCGATAGTTTAAATAGTATTGCGAATCGTACAGGTTTAACGGTTAAGCAGCTTGCTGAATATAATGGTTTAACAGTTACGAGTCGTGTGATTACAGGGCAAAAATTGAGTCTTGTTGAACCAAAAATACCGCCAAAACCTGTTGCACCTGTCAAACCTATGGTGAAACCAACATCTCCAGTGAATAGTAAAATTGCAACAGAAAGTTATATTGTTAAACGTGGTGAAAACTTAATTGGTTTAGCAAGTCGTTATAGTATGACTGCTAAAGAATTAGCTGATTTAACTGATGGCGTGAGTGCTAATAGTATTTTACAAGCAGGACAAAAAATTAATGTACCTAAAGGTAAAAATACATCAAGTAAAGTACTTGAGACATCAGCGAATGAAAAACGTACAACACATCCAACCAGTCATACGGTTAAGTCTGGTGAAACATTAACCAGTATCGCACAACGTTATGCTTTACAATTAAATTATTTAGCTGAATTAAATGGTTTAGAGCGTAATTCTCGTGTGCGTGCAGGTCAGGTATTAAAATTAACAGGCGATGTACCGAAACAAGTTACTCAACCAAAAGTAACGCCTGCACCAAAAGCGACATCAACATCAAATGCAAATACAGCTTATGTTGTTAAATCAGGTGAAACATTGACCAGTATTGCTAAACGAGAAGGATTAACGATTGCTGAATTAGCTGCGGCAAATGGCTTAACGAGTAAGAGTACGGTACGTAGTGGACAACGTTTAGTGATTCCAAAAGCAACGAAAAAATCTGAACCTGCTAAAGAACCAGCTAAGACATTAACCAAAAAAGCTGATGAGAAAAAGCCGATTGATAAAAAAGCTGACACTAAAAAAGACAGCAACAAAAAGGCTAAAACGGTCAGCTATAAAGTCAAAAGTGGTGATAGCTTGATTGCGATAGCAAAAAAGCATGGTATAACACCTGCTGAATTAGCTCAAATCAATGGCTTAAAATCAAATGCAAGTTTACAATCGGGGACAACTATTCAAGTACCAGCGAAGTAAATGAATTGCTAGATTTAAAAAATCTCTTGTTGATGTGATATTAATAAGAGATTTTTTATAATTGATTATCTAAATCCAAAATCCACAAGCATATCATTGGGTAAATATGAGGATGGTGTGTAGGGGCAAATAATATTTGCCCAATAAAACATTTGTTTATATCAGTATGGGCGAATGTGATTCGCCCCTACGATATTGCTCTAATATCACTCATAAGTCGCTTGTTTTGTGGTTATTTTAAGGTTTTATTAAAATAGCAGAATAATATGATGAAACAGATTTATTGGGCATTATGTGGTCTATTATTGAGCGGTATTGCCTATAGTATTCCACAAACCACACCTTATATTGCAGTGCATACTGAACCATTGTATGCACAACATGATGTTTTACCTTATGCCAATCCCTTAGCAAATAAAGGCGGATATATTAGTTTTTCTGCGAATGGTACTTTTGATACTTTGAATCAATTTAATGGCAAAGGCACATCAGCACAAGGTTTAAATTATTTATTTGATAGTTTGATGGATAGTTCACTGGATGAATCAGGCGTGATGTACCCATTATTGGCGGAGAAAGTCACACTTGACCCCGATGATTTAAGTTATGTCATTTTTCATTTAAATCCACAAGCTCGTTTTAGTGATGGTTCAGAGGTTACGGCTGATGATGTTAAATTTAGTTTGGATACCTTTCAAACTAAGTCAAGTTTCGGTTTGCAAATGTATTTATCTGATTTAGATCGCACTGAAGTATTATCAAAATATCAAGTGAAAGTTTATTTTAAATCAAAAAATAATAAAGATTTGGCATTAACTATTGCATCATTGCCGATTTATTCTAAAAAGGATTGGCAAGATAAAGATTTTACTCGTATTACCATGCAACCGATTTTAGGTTCAGGACCTTATTTAATTGATAAAATTGATGCAGGACGCAGTATTAGTTATAAACGTAATCCGAATTATTGGGCAAAAGATTTAATGGTGAATCGTGGGCGTTATAATATTGATAATATTAAATATGTGTATTATCGTAATTTAGAAACCGCTTTTGAAGGATTTAAATCAGGACAATTTACCGTACAAGAAGAATATTCCGCTCGCCGATGGGTAACAGAATATAAATTCCCCGCAGTGCAGGCAGGTATGGTCGAACAATATAAAGCGGTACATTTTAATCCTATCAATACACAAAATTTTGTATTTAATCAACGTAAAGCACCTTTTGATGATATTTATTTTCGTCAGGCTTTAACCTATGCCTATGATTTTGAATGGCAAAGTAAAGCATTATTTTATGGGCAATATCGCCGTTTACAAAGTTATTTTATGAATAGCGAGCTTGAAGCGAAAGGTGTACCTAGTGCGGAAGAAATGGCAATCTTAACACCATTATTACCACGTTTGCCTAAAATCATGCAAGATGGCATTTTAAATGAATGGCAATATCCTGTTTCTGATGCCAGTGGCTTTAATCGTGATAATTTATTAAAAGCACGAGAGATATTGCGTCAAGCAGGTTATTTTGTGCAAGATGGTCGATTATTAGGTAAAGATGGGCAACCGATTAAAATTGAGTTTTTAATTCATCAGGAGAATTTAATTCGTACTTTAATGCCTTATGTGCGTAATTTAAAAAAATTAGGTATTGAAGTCAATATTCGTCAAGTTGATTTACCACAATATATTGAACGTATGCGTAAATATGATTTTGAAATGACATCAAATGTGATGTTGCAATCATTATCTCCGGGGAATGAACAAGCACAATATTGGGGCAGTCAATCCGCTGACCAACAAGGTGCATCTAACTATGCAGGGATTAAAAATCCTGTGATTGATGAGGTTATTCAAAGTATTATTGAAGCACCCAATCGAGAGCAGTTAATTATTCGTACCAAAGTATTAGATCGTATTTTACGTTCAGGATATTATCATATATTAACGTATGGTAAAGGTGAGAATTGGCTAGCATATTGGAATATGTATCAACGTCCACAACGGCAAGCACGTTTAGCCACTGCTTTGGATTATTGGTGGGTAAATACAGATAAAGCCAATGCGGTTGATTTATATTTGAAAAAATAATGAGATATTCCAATGAAAATTTATATTCTTAAACGTTTATTATTGATTATACCAACCTTATTTTTTATTTTATTGCTCAATTTTATTGTGGTACAAATCGCTCCCGGTGGACCTGTAGAACAAGCCATTCAACAAGCACAAACTTTTCAGGGCGTGGGCTTACAGCAAAGCGGTGCTGATACCGCAAGTGTTGCACAAAATACAGTGGGACAATATCAGGGTGCTCGGGGCTTAAGTGATGAAATGGTTGAAAAAATTAAAGCACAATATGGCTTTGATAAACCTGCTCACGAACGTTTTTGGATGATGCTGAAGGGATATTTAACCTTTGATTTTGGTACCAGTTTTTTTAAAGATAAATCGGTGATTGAATTGATTTATGAAAAAATGCCTGTCAGTATTTCGTTAGGATTATGGAGTACTTTATTGGTTTATTTAATTTCCATTCCTTTGGGGATTAAAAAAGCCAAACAACATGGATTATTTTTTGATAAATCAACATCATTATTATTGGCAGTGGGCTATGCCGTGCCGTCATTTGTTTTTGGGATTTTGCTGATTGTTTTTTTTGCAGGTGGTTCATATTTTCAATGGTTTCCATTGCAAGGTTTAATGTCGGATAATTTCGACCAGCTCTCATTATTTGGTAAAATTAAAGATTATTTTTGGCATATGACTTTACCTTTAATTGCAATGATTTTAGGTGGTTTTGCCAGTTTGACTTATTTAACCAAATATTCGTTTATGGAAGAACTCAATAAACAATATGTTCTGATGGCGAGAAGTAAAGGTTTAACTGAAAATAAAGTCTTATATGGTCATGTATTTCGTAATGCGATGTTGATTGTGATTGCGAGTTTACCTGAAGTATTGGTAGGTGTATTTTTTGCTGGGAACTTATTTATTGAAATTTTATTTAATTTAGATGGTTTAGGTTTATTAGGTTTTGAAGCGATTGTACAACGAGATTATCCTGTGATTTTTGGTACATTATTTATTTTTACTTTAATGGGTTTAGTATTACGTTTAATTGGTGATGTGATGTATCAAATGATTGACCCTAGAATTAACTTTGATGCACAGGGGAAATAAAATGAGTGTTTTTCATATTTCTCCAATGATGAAACAACGCATACAGCGATTTAAAGCAAATCGTTTAGGTTTTAGTTGTTTTATTATTTTTATGCTGATTTTTATTTTATCGTTGGGGGTAGAACTAATTGCCAATGATAAACCCATTATCGTACGTTATAAACAAGAAACCTATTTCCCGATATTAAAATCCTATCCTGAAACCACATTTGGTGGCGTATTTGAAACTGAAACCGATTATAAAGACCCTGCTGTACAGGCTTTAATTGAGGCTGATGGTTGGGCAATTTCACCGATTATTCCATTTTCATATCAATCACCAAATTTAGATTTAGACGTGCCTGTACCATCTCCCCCAACAACACAAAATTGGCTAGGTACAGATGATCAAGGACGAGATGTATTAGCTCGAATATTATATGGTTTGCGAGTATCATTATTATTTGCTTTTGCTTTGACATTATGTTCTGCTGTTATTGGCATTACTGTTGGTGCAATACAGGGATATTATGGTGGTTGGATTGATTTATTTGGGCAACGGATTTTAGAAGTATGGGGTGGATTACCTATGCTTTTTATGGTGATGATATTAGTCAGTATGTTTACACCAAATATTTATTGGTTATTTGCTATTATGCTCTGTTTCGGTTGGACAGCATTGGTGGGTTTAGTGCGAGCAGAGTTTTTAAGAATGCGAAATTTTGATTATGTTCGCTCTGCTCGAGCATTAGGCGTAAAAGACCATGTGATTATTTTCCGTCATATATTGCCGAATGCAATGAGTTCAACTTTATCACAATTGCCATTTATATTAACTGCAAATTTAACCGCATTAACTTCGCTAGATTATTTAGGTTATGGTTTACCACCAGATTCAGCATCATTAGGTGAATTATTATTACAAGGTAAAAATAATCTTAATGCACCATGGTTAGCATTATCCGCATTTTTTACTTTAGCGATTGTTTTATCATTATTGATTTATATTGGAGAAGCTACCCGTGATGCTTTTGACCCAAGAAAATAATGCCAATCATGATGTATCTGCATTATTAAGCGTGCATGATTTAAATATTGATTATGCCGATAAAAAATTGGTACAACAGCTTAATTTTAAAATTTATCCTGCAAAAACATTGGCGATTGTAGGAGAAAGTGGTTCTGGTAAATCGATTAGTAATTTAGCATTATTAGGTTTATTATCAGCAGATTTAAAAATTACAGGAAAAGCGAATTTTAATCATCAAGGTCAGATGATTGATTTATTATCGATTTCAGCAGAACAACAACGCCATATTCGTGGGCGTAAAATTGCCATGATATTTCAAGAACCGATGACCGCATTAAATCCCTTACATCGTGTTGAAACGATTATTGGGGAAAGTTTATTATTACAAGGTTATAGTAAAACTGAAACTCGTGCTAAAGTGATTCAATTATTACACGATGTTGGTATCGCTGAACCTGAAGATAAATTAAAACGCTATCCACATGAATTATCAGGAGGGCAACGTCAGCGTGTGATGATTGCATCAGCATTGGCATTAGAGCCTGAAGTTTTAATTGCTGATGAGCCAACAACCGCGTTAGATGTAACTTTACAAAAACAAATATTAGAATTATTAAAACAATTACAGCAACAAAAAAATATGGCAATGATTTTAATTAGCCATGATTTAAATTTGGTAAAACGTTATGCGGATGATGTGATTGTCATGCAATATGGACAAGTGGTCGAACAAGGAGAATGCCAAACATTATTTTCTCAACCACAAGCAGAATATACTAAACATTTACTTAATCAAGATTTTGGGCAAGCATTACCACTGAATCAACAGGCAGAAACGATTTTAAATATTGAACAATTAACGGTTAAATTCCCAATTAAAGCGGGATTATTCAATCGAATTGTTGATTATTATCATGCAGTTCGTCCATTATCTGTTCAGCTTGTACAAGGAGAAAGTTTAGGGGTTGTGGGTGAAAGTGGTTCAGGAAAAACATCATTTGCTTTAGCGATTGCTCGTTTAATTGAAAGTGAAGGCGAAATTATATTATTGAATCAAGATTTAAATCAGTTGAAAGAAAAACAATTACGTCCATTACGTCAGCATTTTCAGATTGTTTTTCAAGACCCATTTAGTAGTTTAAACCCACGCATGACCATTGCTCAAATTATTGGTGAAGGATTGCAGGTTTTGGGCGTAAATAAACACGAGATTCAAACACGAGTTGCCGAAGCATTACAACATGTTGAATTACCTGTAGAATTTGCTACACGTTATCCACATGAGTTATCTGGTGGGCAAAGACAACGTGTTTCTTTAGCCAGAGCATTGATTTTAAAACCAAAATTGATGATTTTAGATGAACCAACATCCGCTTTAGACCGTACCACACAGCGAGCAATCGTACAATTATTACGCCATTTTCAACAGCAATTTGGTATTAGCTACATTTTTATTAGCCATGATTTACACGTCATACGAGCATTATGCCAAAACGTTTTGGTATTAAAAAATAGTGAAGTGGTAGAATATCAGCCGACTGAACAATTGTTTACCTCACCACAACAAGACTATACGAAAATGTTAATTGAAGCGAGTGGGGTGGAATAATTGTTATTAATTAGTGAGAGATGAGAAATGAAAATTAAAACTTTAAGTGAGTTTGTTGAAGCATTAGCAAAAGTAGGCGAGTGTGAAAAAGGAAAAACACGATTTTTTCGTGGACATTCTAATATTGATTATAAGTTACAGCCGAGTATTTATAGAAGTAATCATTTAATTGCAAATGAGCATAATATTATTAAAGATGTTCTGACAGAGTGTCATGAATATTTTTCTCCACATGATACACTTTTTGATAAATTAGTGAAAATGCAACATTATGGCTATCCAACACGATTATTAGATATTACTTATAATGCATTGGTTGCTTTATATTTTTCAGTTTCTAAAATAGACGGAACTGATGGAGAAGTTATTGTTTTTGATATTCCTAATGATAAGCTTAAATACCATGATAGTGATACTGTGGCTATTTTATCTGCTATTTCATTACAAGATAAAGATTTTCAATCTGATAACTTATCTATTGAATCACAATATAAAATGGGTAGAGAAAAAGTACTACTGTTAAAAGAGGAGCATGAAATGATAGAGTATTTACAAAAAAATAACAATGATTTATTATTAGAATTCCAACAAATTATTAAAGAAATGCATGAGTTGCCAAAAGATGAACAATTCAATATTAGTAAGGATATTACTGTGAAAGAATATAATTCACAAAAGCATATTATTAAATTATTGAATGATGTCAGAAAAGATAAACCTTCTTTTTTACCAATTATACAAAGAGTAGATTTAAGTCGTGTACTATGTGTTAAGCCTAAAGCAAATAATTCTAGAATTATTCGTCAGCAAGGAGCTTTTTTGATTTTTGGTATCAATGATAAAAAGATTAATCAAGCTGATTTGAATCCAGAGTGGATAGTTTCTCAACAGGAGAAGAAACTGATTATTGATGCTAAATCAAAAGTTAGTATTTTAAATGAATTGAAATCTTTTGGAATTAACCATCAAACTTTATTTCCTGAATTAGATCAACAAGCTGAACATATTATTGCTCGTTATAAGGAAAGTTAAAATAACCTAGATTTCCAAAAAATCAAAACCCAAAGGTTAGATGTTTAATTTATGGCATAGTTTATAAAATACACGCTGAAACAATCAACGTGTATTTTTATTAAAATCTCAATTAAAAACTGAAATAATGCAAACCATCTTTTACTTCATCAAGTGTTGCTTGCGTGATAATTTGACATTTTTGTGTGCCTGTTTTTAATACGTCCATAATATAATCAGGGTCTTTTGCCAATTCTGCACGGCGTTCACGAATTGGGGCAATCAATTCTTGTAAAATGCCTGTCAAACGTTTTTTCACTGTACCATCGCCTAAACCACCACGTTGATAGTGAGCTTTGAGTTCTGCCAATTCATCTTGATTTGGGTCAAATGCATCAAGATAAGTAAACACGACATTGCCTTCCACTTGACCGGGGTCTTCAATGCGTAAATGATTTGGGTCAGTGTACATGGCATTGACTGCTTTTTTAATATCTGCATCGGATGCATCAAGTACAATGGTATTACCTAATGATTTTGACATTTTTGCTTTACCATCAAAACCCGGTAAACGTCCAGTATTTGACAATAACGCTTGGCATTCTGGTAAAATATCACGTCCTGCTTGACGGTTAATTTTACGTACAATTTCGTTGGTTTGTTCAATCATTGGGATTTGGTCATCACCCACAGGTACTACAGTTGCTTTAAATGCAGTAATATCTGCTGCTTGTGATACAGGATAGCATAAAAATCCAGCAGGAATATCACGTTCAAAACCACGTAGTTGAATTTCTGTTTTAATAGTAGGATTGCGTTCTAAACGTGCCAAGCTCACATAATTTAAATAAATCATCGATAATTCATTTAATGCAGGTAAGCAAGATTGTACACAAATGGTGGTTTTAGTTGGGTCAATACCCACTGCTAAATAATCCAAAGCGACATTTAAAATATTATTGCGTACTTTATCAGGATTATCAGCATTATCGGTAAGTGCTTGGGTATCTGCCAATAAAATATGCTGATTATGGCTATCTTGTAACTGTACACGGGTACGCAAAGAACCGACAAAATGTCCTAAATGTAGCTGACCTGTTGGACGGTCGCCTGTTAAAATAATAGGGCGTGTTGTATTCATATCTTGACCTAAAATTAAAATTATAAAATCACTCTATTTTAAAATAGAATAAGCTTAAACAACAGAAAAATTTTAACTATTTGAATGATAAAATACAGTGATTGTATTGCTAAAATCTTAAATTTAGTTGTATTTGATGATTAAATAGACATATAATCATGAAAAATATGGAAAAGTCTAAAAATGCCATAGTTGTTTTACGAGATTTCGGTCATGATATGAAAAATGAAACTGAACACATTGTCATTGTTTTGTCATAAATGTTAAGTATCATTTGAAAAAGTTTTTAACCGAGCAAGGAAATTAATCAATGAAAATGCAAACATTAGCGACTGCCATCGTGCTTAGCTTATCAACAATGGGTGTATATGCAGCACCAACATTAACAGGTGCTTTAGATTTAAGTATCGATTATTTACCACAAAATAATAGTGTAGGTACTGACCGTGATGTAACACGTGTGAATTCTAATAGCTCTTGGATTGGCGTAAAAGGCGAAGAAAAATTAAATGACCGTACTAGCGTCTTGTATACGGCAGAGTGGGGTATTTCGATTGATAGTAAAACAAGTGATCAAACATTTACTAACCGTAATATCTATGCTGGTATCAAAGATAAAAAATTGGGTACTTTGCGTGTCGGTAATCAAGATTCGCCATTAAAATCATTATCAAGCGTTGTGGATTCATTTAATAATCGTATTGAAAATCGATTAGATATTAATGGTATCATGACAGGTGAAAGTCGTGTTGCTAATTCACTTTATTATCAAACACCTGATTTTACAGTAGGTCAAGGTAAATTAAAAGTTGCACTCTTGACTGCAACAGGTGAAGCAAGCGGTGTAGATCGTGTTAGTGGTGCAGTAAAAGTGGCTGGTCGTGGTCTAGGTGATGCACTATCTGGTTCAGTAACTTATACGCATGATAAATTTGTATTAGGTGTAGCTTATGATAAAGCAATTCCAACGACTTTTGCCAATAAAGGTGTTTTAAATGCTGCATCTCGTGAAGTAAGTACGCCAACTGCTTTTGCTGCTGCTAATACTGTACGTTTAGTAGCCCGTGTAAATGCAACAAATGATTTAGCGATTAAAGGTTTGTATCAAACATCAGAAGTTGAAGCAAAAAATGGTAACTCATCATCAGCACAAAATATTGATGATGCTCAAGGTTGGCTATTAGGTGTTGAATATAATATTCCGCAACATAAAGCATTAACAGTAAAAGGTCAATATAGCCACAATATTACTAGCTATAAAACAGCAGGTATGGCTGATTTTGAAGCTCAACAATATGCGGTTGGTGTAGAT
This sequence comes from Moraxella sp. ZY210820, assembly GCF_030674635.1. Lineage (NCBI taxonomy): Bacteria > Pseudomonadati > Pseudomonadota > Gammaproteobacteria > Moraxellales > Moraxellaceae > Nasibacterium > Nasibacterium caprae. The sequence goes on from NZ_CP089978.1 coordinate 476,678, forward strand.
TATGCAGTAAATAAGCAAGTTAAAGCGTATACTCAAGCAGCTTATCTGACACTTGAGCAAGGTTCTGCGAAAGATACACAAACTGCTGTAGGTGTGGGTGTGGAATATAAATTCTAATTGATACCAATATTCACGATTATTTTAGTCGAAAAAATTGTATCTTGATGAAAATTGAGATACAATTTTTTTATTTATGATATTTGAGCATAGATGATGAGCCAAACTAATTTATCGACTTTACGTCAAGAAATCGATTCTGTTGATGAACAACTACAACAGTTAATTAATAAACGTGCGTCGCTTGCAGAAGCAGTGGCGAAAGTGAAATTATCTGAAGAAGAGAGTGTATTATTTTATCGCCCAGAACGTGAAGCACAAGTTTTACGCAATGTGATGCAACGCAATCAAGGTCCTTTGTCTGATGAAACCATAGCTCGTTTGTTCCGTGAAATTATGTCAGCGTGTTTGGCATTGGAAGCACCACAATCGATTGCATTTTTAGGACCTGAAGGGACATTTACCCAAGCGGCAGCCTATAAACATTTTGGACAAGATGCAATTACTCGCCCATGTAACAGCATAGATGAAGTTTTCCGTGACGTAGAAGCAGGCTCGGCACATTATGGTATCGTTCCTGTAGAAAATTCATCAGAAGGTGTGGTTAATCATACACTAGATTGTTTTAAAACATCACATTTACAAGTCATTGGCGAAGTAGAATTACATATTCATCATCAATTACTCATTTCAGAACATACTCGCAAAGACAGTATTAAACAAATTTATGCACATCAACAAACACTTGCTCAATGCCGTAAATGGCTTGATGTGCATTACCCAGGTGTAGAACTTGTTCCGTTAAATTCAAATGCAGAAGCAGCTCGCCGTATTCGTAATGAATGGCATTCAGCAGCGATTGCCAGTGATGTGGCAGCAAAAATCTATAATTTAGATATTTTACATGCCAATATTGAAGACAATCCTGATAATACCACTCGCTTTTTGGTAATTGGTCGTGAAAAATCAGAACGTAGTGGACAAGATAAAACATCGATTTTAGTGTCAGCTCAAGACCGTTCGGGTGCATTATTGGATATTTTAACGCCATTGGCAAAACACAATATTACCATGACCAGTATTGAAACTCGTCCAGATTTGCCAACCAAATGGGCATATGTGTTCTTTATCGATTTAAAAGGTCATGTTGATGATGAAAATATTCGTTTAGCATTAGATGAAATTCGTCCAATGGTCAAAGAATTGCGTGTGTTAGGTTCGTATCCGATGGCGGTTTTATAATTGTTGAAATATTTAAATTAAGATATTTAAAATATAAGATAATCTCTTGTATTTAAAATATTTATTTTGTAGAGTAGCGATATGAGCGTTAAATGTTATCGCTACTCTTTTTTGATGATTGCAAAATAAGGAACTGATAATGACTATTCAATCTGCCCATCAAGGTATTGAACAACTGAAACCGTATCAAACAGGCAAACCAATTTCTGAATTACAACGTGAATTAGGTTTAACTGAAATTGTAAAACTAGCATCAAATGAAAATCCGCTTGGCTGTTCCGATAAAGTCAAACAAGCTGTAGCCCAAGAAATTAGTGAAATTGGACGTTACCCTGATGGTGGCGGTTATATTTTAAAAGAACAAATTAAACAACAATTTGGGATAGCACACGATTGTATTACGCTTGGTAATGGTTCAAATGATGTATTAGAAATTATCGCACGAACTTTTATTAGCGATAAAGATAGTGTGGTGTATAGTCAATATGCTTTCGCTGTGTATGCTTTGGTAACGCAAGCGTTAAATGCTCAAGCAATTGAAGTACCTGCAAAAAATTTTGGACATGATTTAGATGCAATGGCAAATGCAGTACAAGACAATACCAAAGTCATTTTTATTGCCAATCCAAATAATCCAACGGGTACATGGTTTGAAGAAGCTGAATTTGCACAATTTATGGACAAAATTCCAAGCCGTGTGATTGTGGTGCTTGACGAAGCTTATGTCGAATATTTCCCTGAAAATTTTGATAGTTTACAATTTTTAGCTCAATATCCTAATTTGATTATCACTCGTTCCATGTCAAAATGCTATGGTTTAGCGGCATTGCGTGTGGGTTTTGCCTTTGCATCAGTAGAGATTACTAATTATTTAAACCGTATTCGTCAGCCGTTTAATGTCAATCATTTGGCAATGGTGGCAGGTGTGGTAGCGTTACAAGATCAAGATTTTATTGAACATTCTCGTCAAATCAATAAACTGGGTATGGCTCAATTACAGCAAGGTTTGAGCAAGCTGGGCTTAAATTATGTACCATCTCGTACCAATTTTTTACTGGTCAATGTAGAACGTGATGCCATTGAAGTATTTAATGCTTTATTGCGTGAAGGTGTGATTGTACGGGCTGTTGGCATAGACAATCATATTCGTGTATCGATTGGCACAGCAAAAGAAAATGAGAAGTTTTTAAATGCATTGGCGAAAGTGTTAAATATTGCTTAATCCAATATATAAGGGCGTATTCAGTGAATATGCTCTTATTTTTATATCTATTTATTTTTATTAGAAATAGGGGTACAATAAACTGTTATTCAATGTATGGGAATAAGCATCATGACGACAAAGTATATCAATCCTTATACAGATTTTGGATTTAAGAAAATTTTTGGTGAAGAAGCCAGCAAACCTTTATTGATGGATTTTCTGAATTCAATTTTGCCAGAATATCATCAAATCAAAGAGTTACATTTTAAAAATACAGAACAACTTGGCGTTGCTGATGATGACCGTAAAGCAGTTTATGATATTTATTGTGAAAATGAACTGGGAGAGAAATTTATTGTTGAATTACAAAAAGTAAAGCAACGTTATTTTAAGGAGCGGACTTTATTTTATACGACCTATCCCATTCGTGAACAAGGTGAAAAAGGTGATTGGGATTATAATCTCAAAGCGGTGTATTGTATCGCCATTTTAAATTTTACTTTTGACGATAGAGCCGATGATGCTGATGAAGTGGTACATACCGTTCAGTTAAAAAATCAAAACAATCGTGTATTTTATGATAAATTAACCTTTGTTTATTTGGAAATGCCAAATTTTTGTAAAACAGAACATGAGCTTTCTACACAACTTGATAAATGGTTGTTTTTTATTAAAAATTTAGAAGAATTGCAATCTATTCCACAGATTTTTAATAATGATGTGGTATTTGATCAGGCCTTTAATAAAGCAGAATTAGCGAAATTTAACCGCCGTGATCGAGACCAATATGAGCAAAGTTTAAAAGTGTATCGAGATTTAAAATCTGCACTTTTAACCTCTCGTGAAGATGGTTATGCAGATGGGCATGAGCAAGGTTTACAGCAAGGTCTTGAACAAGGGCTTAAACAAGGGATTGAACAAGGTGAATATCAGGCGAAACTTGCGACAGCTAAAAATTTAAAACGACTTGGAATTGCTGATGAGATGATTGCTGAAGGGACTGGATTATCGATGGATGAAATCACACATCTTTTGGAGAATGAGCCATAATGCAAACCTTATTTAACAAAGTCGCCTTTATCGGTTTAGGTTTAATTGGTTCAAGCCTTGCTCGTATGTTACGAGAAAAGCAACTAACGCAAAGTATTGTTGCGGTGGATATGCAGGCACAAACTATTGCTGATGCGATATTTTTAGGCGTGATTGATGATGGCTCACAAGATTATTCTATCATAGCGGATGCGGATTTAATCATGCTTGCGGTGCCAGTTAAAGCAACCGCTCAAGTATTAAAAAATATCGAACCTTATCTACAAGAAAATACCATCATTAGTGATGTTGGTAGTACCAAAATGAATGTGTTATCATCAGCACAACAGGTGTTTGGCGATACGCTACCCAAAGGTTTTGTGCCTGCTCACCCGATTGCAGGTGCAGAAAATAGTGGTGTTCATGCAGGTAAGGCGGATTTATTCGCCCATCATAAAGTCATCGTTACGCCTTTAGAGAGTAGTTGTCCATCAGCCGTAGAAAAAATCACGGCCATGTGGCAAGCAGGTGGGGCGGAAGTGATTTGTATGACCGTGGAACGACACGACCAAATATTAGCCTATACCAGTCATTTACCACATTTGATGGCATTTAACTTGGTGGAACAATTATCCAATCGTCAAGATAATTTAGAAATATTTCGTTTTGCTGCGGGTGGTTTCCGTGATTTTTCACGCATCGCTGGTAGTGATGCACAAATGTGGCATGATATTTTCTTTGCTAATAAAACCGCATTACTCAATGCCGTATCCGAATTTGAACAGCAACTTGCTCATTTTAAACAGGTTATTCAGCAAGAAGACAGCCAAACTTTGATGGGAATGTTGGGTCATGCACGCTCTGCTCGCCGACATTTTAATCATATGCTCAGTAAAACCCCTTTAATGGAGAAACAATCTATGAATCAACAATTTATCATTCAACCGAACAGCAAACCATTAACAGGGAGATTTACTGTAGCGGGTGATAAATCGATTTCGCATCGTTCGATTATGTTTGGTGCGATTGCTGAAGGTACAACCCACGTTACAGGATTTTTAGAAGGTGAAGATGCATTAGCAACATTGCAGGCATTCCGTGACATGGGCGTAGTCATCGAAGGTCCAAAAAATGGTGAAGTAACTATTCATGGTGTAGGCATGCATGGCTTAAAAGCACCTATTGGTGCATTATATATGGGTAACTCTGGCACCAGTATGCGTTTATTATCAGGAATGCTGTCCGCTCAAAAGTTTGATAGTGTGATGACAGGCGATGCGTCATTATCAAAGCGTCCAATGGAACGAATTGCCAAACCATTGCGTGAAATGGGTGCAAAAATTCAAACGACAGGCGAAAAAGGCACGCCGCCAGTGAGTATTACAGGACAACAGTCATTAAAAGGTATTCATTATGATTTACCGATGGCATCTGCTCAAGTGAAATCAGGGATTTTATTGGCAGGATTATGGGCAGATGGTGAAACATCAGTGATGGAACCAGAACCAACACGAGACCATACGGAGCGTATGTTGCGTGCTTTTGGTTATGATGTCAAAACTGATGGCAATAAAATTAGCCTACAAGGTGGTGGTAAATTAACCGCAACCAATATTCGTGTTCCTGCTGATATTTCAAGTGCAGCGTTTTTTATGGTGGCGGCTGCAATCAGTGAAAATGCAGATATTACCCTTGAAGCGGTGGGTATTAACCCAACTCGTACAGGTGTGATTGAAATTTTAAAACAAATGGGAGCGGATTTAACCCTTGAAAATGAACGCATTGCAGGTGGTGAACCGATTGCGGATATCCGTATTCGTGGGACAAAAACGCTGAAAGGTATTCATATTCCAGAAGAGCAAGTGCCATTGGCAATTGATGAATTTCCAGTCTTATTTGTGGCGGCAGCGTGTGCTGAAGGACAAACTGTTTTAACAGGTGCGGAAGAATTGCGTGTGAAAGAAAGCGACCGTATTCAAGTAATGGCAGATGGTTTACAAGCATTAGGTATTGATTGCACGCCAACTGCTGATGGCATGATTATCAATGGCAAAGGCAAACAAGGCGATTGGTCTGCGATTTTTGGTGGTGGAGAAATTACTTCACATCATGACCATCGTATCGCGATGAGTTTTGCGGTGGCAGGTATTCGTGCCAATGCGGATATTATTATTCATGGCACAGAAACGGTGGCAACCAGTTTCCCAACGTTTACTAATATCGCTCAACAGGCAGGGATTAACTTAACAGTAAAAGAATATTGATTTTACTTTGAATAAAAATCCCCTGAATTGGGGATTTTTGTATTTTATGATTTAATCGTGAATAAGATTGACGAATTGAAGTTTATAAAATACAATCATTCTCATTATATTAATATTGAGGGATAGAGAATGAAATTATTTCGTTTTATCATGAGTGGTTTATTGGCATTATGTCTGGTATTGATGCCAGTAGTGTCATCTGCCAATGCTGGTAGTACGACTGCACCTGCGCTAGCAAAGACTTTACCAACAGGTTTTAAGTTTCCGCCAGTGAGTGAAATCGCCAAACGAATGGTCAGCCGAGCAAATGTAGTGAATTACGCAGTTGAAAGTTTGTTAGGAGCAGTAGATTGGGTTTTAGATTATAAAAACAATCGTATTATTTATAAGCAATCAGAAACTGATGGTAAAAACTGTTCTGCATGGCATGGTGATAAAACCTTTACAGGAGATTTAAAACAAGTAGGTGATGCGTGGTGTCAATCTATTCGAGATTATAATAATCCTGCTGAGAGATTTAAGAAAATATCTCATGTGCAATATTCGGTAGGTTGTAAAGGTGGAGCTGGAGGAGTTATTGTCCATTGTGAATTAGGGGAAGGGAGTGTTTCTTTTAATGATATTGCAGAGCAAATCATAAAAAATGCAAAAGCAGGTCATGCGGAATCGGTAGATTTTGTAGTGGAAGTGGCTAATGAACTTGCTCTTTTATCACAACATGGTAAGGGAAATAAGGCAGACTCTGGTATAGAAAAAGATTATAATGCAGAAACTAATAATGGTAGGACACAAGAGAAATGTGAGTGGTTAAAGGCTAATCAATATAGATATTCTGCTGATAGGGTAAAAGCAACAGCAAAAGCGTGGAAATGTCGTCATAGTCGTCAAAGTAAGGATTAAAAATGATTAGTTGGAATTATACCGAAGTGGAAGGTCTTGCTTGGCGTTATATGGAAACATTAACAGATGAACCACTATTTCAATTACTTTATAGTGATGAGTATGTCGTACGAACACTTGCGAGTATGACAATTCAACTCCGAGCAACAGACTTTTTATTTCATCAGGTTTTGACATTACAAGATGCTAAACCATATTATTTACGAGAAGTATGTGCTTATATTCTTGGTCAAATTAAGGTCGATAACATTGAATATTTAAGACAAATCCCAGAGGTTTTGTTTAAATTATCTCAAGATAAACGTCTTTTGGTTAAAAGTGCTGCGATTTGTGCATTGGGACATTTTTATGGTTTCCATAGAGATAAAGTCCCAGTATCTGATGAGATTTATCAAATGATATTAAGTGCAAGTCAGCATAAATCAGCAGGTATTCGTTCCGCATCAGCCTTTAGTTTATCAAAAATGCCTGATTGTGAAGAAGTCAGAAGTGCGTTACATCGTTTACTCGAAGATGAAGACATTGATGTGCAAGAATGGGCAGAAGTGGCTTTAGAAATTTTGGACTTAGAATAGCAAAAAGTAAGATTGATAAACAGAAATATTTTGTTGTGGATGTTGCAGATGAGTTAAAGAAACAAACTGGCGCTAAACCAATTGCTTCGGCAAATGCTAATACTGATATTGATGTGGTTGATTCTAGTAAACTAAATAATGATGATGAAAGAGCAAGATGTAAACAAGTAAAATCAATGTGTATTGAAAAATGTATGGAGATACTTCCAGACAAAGATATACAAAGTATGAATTTTCAAAAATGTTATTCACAATGTTTAGCTGATTATGAGTGTATGAGTAAATAAGATGAAATTAACGAAAGAACAAGCTATACTTGTTTATGAGCAGTGCCAAATCTCAATTAAATCATTAAATATGAATTTATTGAATATCTATAATAGTATAGATGATGAGTCCATTAAAAATGATATTCGGCTACAATATGCTCATTCAATGGCAAACTTGATAGATGTGTTAGAAAAATATGTTTATTTAGATTATCCTGAATTAAGACCTTACTAGAGTAGGTCAAGATAGAACTTCTACTACTTTAAATGATGGGTGGAAAGTGGATACTTACCTAAAGAGAAGTTCATCATTTGAACGGGTTGTTCATTTTAAAATATCAGTTTTTAAATGCCGATTTTTTACTTCTCTTGAATATATAATCTAAGTGCAACAAGTGAAAAGGCGTTCATAATTACTTGAAAACTTACCAATTGGATTGAGATTGATATAAGCTCATCATCATCCCAAACAAAAACAAGGCACTCCATGAATGCCTTGTTTTATTTATATCCAGTCTTATAAACTATAATACATATCAAACTCAACTGGGTGCGTTGTCGTATTTAAACGGCGAACTTCTTCCGTTTTTAACTCAATATAAGCATCGAGCATTTCTTTGGTAAATACACCACCTTTTAATAAAAATTCGTGGTCATTTTGCAATGCTTCTAATGCCATTTCTAAGCTATGAGCAACTGTTGGTACATTTTGCTCTTCTTCTGGCGGTAAATCATACAAGTTTTTATCCGCTGCTTCACCGGGGTGAATTTTGTTTTGAATACCATCAAGACCTGCCATCAATAAAGCTGCAAAGCCAATGTATGGGTTCATCATTGGGTCAGGGAAACGTACTTCTACACGCTTACCTTTTGGATTAGAGACATAAGGAATACGGATAGAAGCAGAACGGTTACTTGCTGAATATGCCAACATAATTGGAGCTTCATAATGTGGTACTAAACGTTTATATGAGTTAGTTGATGGGTTAGTAATTGCATTTAAAGCACGACCATGCTTAATCACACCACCAATAAAATATAATGCAGTTTCAGATAAACCTGCATATTCATCGCCAGCAAATAAGTTTTTACCATCTTTAGAAATAGAAATATGTACATGCATACCTGAACCATTATCACCTACCATTGGTTTAGGCATAAAGGTTGCAGTTTTAGCATATTGATGAGCAACATTCCATACCACATATTTAAATTGTTGTACTTCATCGGCTTTACGCACCATGGTATTAAATGATACACCAATTTCTAATTGGCATGATGCAACTTCACCATGATGTACTTCTACACGCCCTTCACCAATAATTTCTTCAATGCGATTACACATTTCAGCACGCATGTCTTGTGTTGCATCAATCGGTGGTAGAGCAAAATAAGCCCCTTTTACACCTGGACGATGTCCTGAGTTACCAGCATCATAATCTTTACCTGTAGACCATGCTGCATTTTCTGCGATAATGGTATGACGAGCACCAGACATATCGATATCCCATTTTACTTCGTCAAACACAAAAAATTCAGGCTCAGGTCCGAAAAATGCAGTATCACCAATACCTGTTGCTTTTAAATATTCTTCTGCACGGCGAGCAATCGAACGTGGATCACGCTCATAGCCTAGACCTGTTGCTGGTTCAATGACATCACAGGTTACAACTACGGTCGCTTCTGCAAAAAATGGGTCGATAAATGCGGTTTCAGCATCTGGAAGTAAAATCATATCTGATGCTTCAATGCCTTTCCAACCATCAATTGATGAGCCATCAAACATTTTACCGTCTTCAAAAGTATCTTCATCGATACTATGAGCAGGGAAGGTAACGTGTTTTTCTTTACCTTTAGTATCGGTAAAGCGGAAATCAACCCATTTTGCTCCGCTTTCTTCGATAAGAGCAAGAACTTTATTTGACATTATTAAAACTCCAAAAATGTCTGTTGCATTAGCGACTGCTCAATGCGAAATTATTAAAATAACGATTCTAACCTAAGTCATGATGATGCTAATTTTTGATTTAATGTCAAAAAATAAAATTTAGCTCAAATGTTCATACATAGATTATATTAATAAACAATCACTTAATTGTTTTGAACATGAAGAAATCTACTTTAAGTTAAGCCTTAGGTTAATTACATAAAAGATAACACAGATTGTAGCATATTTAATAGATTTTTGGCTGTTAAATGCACTATTTTAAAACAATTAATATCATGGATAAAACCTATTAAAAGATGATATTTTGTATAAATAATAAGCAAATGATAAATTTGATAAGTTTTGTCATCATTCTGTCATAAAACTATCGCATAATAATACTTATAAACCACACAATAGTGAGTACCCAATTATGTTAGTTCCTGTATTACTAGTTTTAGCTTTTGCGATTTTTATTGCTGCGACTTGGTTCTACGGCAAATCTTAATCCGCAATATTCGCTAAGACTTATCAATAAAAATAAAAGACATCGTGATGATGTCTTTTATTTTATACTCAATTTATTGGAAAACAACGGTTTTATTGCCATCAACAATAATACGGTCTTCTAAGTGCCATTTTACTGCACGAGCCAAAACGTTACGTTCTACATCTTCACCTAATTCACGCAATTCTTCTACAGTAAAATTATGGCTAACACGCTCTACATCTTGCTCAATAATAGGACCTTGATCAAGCTCTGCTGTTACATAATGAGCGGTTGCACCAATTAATTTTACACCTTTATCATAAGCTTGTTGATAAGGATTTGCACCGACAAAAGCAGGTAAGAATGAATGGTGAATATTAATAATTTTGGTATCCCATTGATCAACAAATTCTTCATTTAAAATTTGCATATAGCGAGCTAATACTAATAAATCATTATCTTTTAATAATTCATTCATTTGGCGATAGGCTTCCACTTTATTGTCTTTATTTACAGGAATAACGGTAAATGGAATGCCAAAATTCTCAACAGATTCACGTAAATCAGGGTGGTTAGACACGACATGAGTAATTTCACATGGTAATGAACCACGAGCATGACGCCATAATAATTCAAGTAATGCGTGATCAACTTTAGAAACTAAAATCCCCACTTTTTTCACATCGCCAACAAAAGCAAAACGCCATTGCATATCATAACGTTCTGCGACATTGGTAGCGAAAGTTTGTTGTAATGTTTCTTTTCGCGAGCTTAATTGGTCTAATTCAAATTCTACACGCATAAAATAACGTCCGCCTGTTGGTGCGGTAGCATATTGGTCAAGAGCGGTAATATTTGCCCCTTGATGATATAAAAAACTTGAAACAGCTTGTACGATACCTGATTTATCATCGCAAGTAATCAGTAAGCGTGCAGTATTATTGGTGCATTTGTTCATCTTGTAATCTTCTATAGAAAATAAGTTTGCTATATTTTACGCAGTTTAGTGTGAAATACAAGTAATAGACATATTAAATTACAACAGGTGATGATTAGAATATATCAACGTCTTGTAATAATTTTAAAATTTTGGCATAACTTTCTCGGCTTGCACTTGTTAAATAAGGCATTTCTAAAAAAGCAATTTGTCTAAGTGCTTGCCATTTCCAATGTTGATCATTGGCTTGCTCACCGTGTCCTGTAATTAGTAAGAAATTTCCCCAATTGGTTAATACAATCCACAGGTTAATAATCAATGCTTCTAATTCTTGCTCATTCATTGCCATTAGTTGAGCATTAATAAAGGCTTGATAAATTAAGCGACTTTGTTGCATTACTTGTTGAGAAAATTGACGGTATAATGATTTAAATTCTTCATTTTCAATGAGATGGTAAATATCACGATGTAAAAAACGATAATCCCAAATCTGTTTACTGAGTAAGTCAAAATATTTAACTTTATCTTCTGCAACCAGTTCACGATCACTAGGTACAGTTAAATAAGCTAAGGTATTTTGTTGATATTGTAATAATAATTGTTTAATAATTTCATCTTTATTGGTAAAATGATAATATAAATTACCTGGACTAATGTCTAAGGCATTGCAAATATGATTAGTACTGATACTACGTTCACCATGTTCATTGAATAGTTGTAAACTAACATCTAAAATGCGTTGTTTGGTACGCTGAGCTTTTTTCATAATTCTAAACTACAAAATAGAATAAATACTCTAAAATTGTAGCAAAATTGATGGTCAAAAAACAAGTCTTTTATGAAAAATAAAAATAAGTATAAAAAATAAACATACTTAAAAACAAATAGTCATCATCGCTAGAAAAAATCAAGATTATTCTGTATAATTTATGCAAAATTGACAGTGTCCAATATTTTAACCCAAATTGGACAATAAATACTCTATATGATAGTGCATGATACAAAAAAACTTGCATTTTGTATGTTTTTTTGCTATAAATATACGCTTAAATATAGTTCATAGTTTCTTAAAGATGTTCTCTGTCTAGGTACAGTTGAAATCAATGGAGTTCTACCATGTCTAAGGTTTGCCAAGTTACCGGCAAGCGTCCGATCGTAGGTAATAACGTTTCGCACGCCAACAACAAAACTAAACGCCGGTTCGAGCCGAACCTGCACTACCATCGTTTTTGGTTAGAAAGCGAAAAACGCTTTGTGCGTATTCGTGTATCTACTAAAGGTATGCGTATCATCGATAAATTGGGTATTGAAGCAGTTGTTGCTGATCTTCGTGCTCAAGGTCAAAAGATTTAAGGAGTCATCGCCATGCGTGATAAAATCCGTTTAGTGTCAAGTGCAGGTACAGGTTATTTCTATACCACGACTAAAAACAAGCGTACAATGCCGGAAAAAATGGAAATCAAAAAATTTGATCCAAAAATCCGTCAGCACGTTATTTTTAAAGAAGCTAAAATTAAATAAGATTTTAGCATCTTTACAAAGAGAGATAGCAGTCATGTTATCTCTTTTTTATTACTTATAAGATGATAGGAATAATATATCATCATAAAATGAGAGAAATATCACAAAACCATAGACAAATAATAGGATGGATTGTACAATGCGTGTATTCAATATTTTTAGGGTCTCATAATGTCGATTGATATTGCATTAATTTCCAGTATGCAGCAGATAGAAAAAACTATTATCTTGATGAAATCGGTATGTTTTCATCATGAAAATGTTAAATTTCATATTATTCATGCAGATATTACGGCAGAATGGTTTGTTAAGCTGAATACTTATTTATATGAATTAAATTGTGAAGTTATTTCTATTGAAGTAAATTCACAAATTTTTATGCAATATGAGCCTTTACATGAAAATATGAATTATTATGCTTATTTAAAGCTATCTATACCACAATTGGTTAAGGCTGAACGTGTATTATTTTTAAATAATCAGTGTATTGTTAATGCTTCTTTAAAATCTTTATGGAAATTAGATTTAACAGATTACGCTTTAGCGGCTACTCCTGATTTATTTTTAGACCATTTAAGTGTAACACATCACCGTTTCCCAGATTTAAAACCCTATTTTAATGCAGGTATGATTTTATTTAATGTGGATTTATGTAATAAAAGTCCATTTTATTGGCAAATGTATCGTGCTTTAAGGGAACAAAAACAACTTACTTTTGCTGAACAAGACATATTGAACTTAGTTTGTGTAGAGCGTTGGTATCCTTTGTCGAAATTATATAATTTCCAAGCGGGTATTAAATATATTTTTGAACAACATCAAGCACCACAATTTGTTGATGAAGCATTAGATGTAGAAGGGCATACACCTTATATTATTCAATATAATGAACTTGAGCCATTTAATGAACAGGGAATTGAAGTACCTTATGAAGAGTTATACATTTTCTATGAAGATTTGGAGTGGGAGGAAATTAAGAAAAAACGTACATGGAAATCAGGTGATGTAGTATAAAATAAAAAGCGTGATTTGTGTAAATCACACTTTTTATAAGTAAGGAGAATAAATTTATGAATGTGATTGATTTTGCCATATTTGGCGTGAGCATAGCCATAATAAACTAATGCCGATTAAACTAGAAAACATCATCATCATTGGCATAATCATTAGGCTATTATTATGTAATTGTGTTGTTAAATAGCCGACACTAGCGGCAATTAATGCTTGTGCAGAAAGAAGTACACCATTGGCACTGCCACCTTCTGTTTTAAAGAATTGCATAAAACAAGCCTGTGTATTAGCACCAACAAAACCTTGTGTACCAACAGATAAGCAAACTAAACTGATAAATAGCCATAAAGGTGGAGTATTATCAATTAAAACGATTAAAAATAGGCTGATATTTAAAATAGATTGAAATATCACACCATAGCGTAAAATTTTATGTGGGGCGATACCTTGTTTTAGTTTCCATGCGGTAATGCGATTAAATATCATCATAGCGAGAAGATTACAAGCAAAGACTGATGCATAGTGAAATTCACTAAGTTGGAAATATTGCATATAAACAAAAGGTGATTCTGTAAGAAAGCAGAACATTGCAGCAAAACTAAAAGATTGTGCAAATAAAAAGCCTAATGCAGGACGTGTGGTTAATACACGTTGGTAGCGTTGTAATATTTGATGGCTAAGTATAGACCATGATGGTGCATCTGATATAATGACTTTTTGTGGTAAAAATTTAAGTTGTATGATGAAAATAAGACATGAATAAATGGTTAAAAAGGCAAAAATTGCTTGCCAATTAAATAAATAATGTAAAGTTGAGCCAATTGTTGGTGCAAGTAATGGTGCCATCATCATAATTAAGCCAATTAAAGCAAAAATTTGAGCGGCTTGCTGACCATCATAATAATCTCTGACAATTGCCCCACCCATTGCTGCAATCATACCTGCACCAATTGCTTGTATAAAGCGTATGAAAAGTAATTGTTGAATGCTATCAATAAACATTAAAAGTAGTGAACTAAGAGCAAAAATAATTAGTCCACAGAGTACGATAGGTTTACGTCCTTTAATATCGGAAATGGTTCCACCGATGATTAAACCAAAGGCTTGTCCGATTAAAAACATACTAAGATTTTGTTGAATATCAGCACTACTGACTTTGAGTGCTTCAGCCATGGAAGGTACTGCTGGTAGATAAACATCAATGGCAAAAGGCATAATTGCAGATAAACTAGCCAAGAGCCATGCTATTTGACGATTGGATAAATTGGGTTGAGACATTAATAGATATTATATAAGTAATATATTAGATAGTAATAAATACTTTAAGTAAATGGTGGGTCGTCCGCGACTCGAACGCGGGACCAACGGATTAAAAGTCCGCTGCTCTACCAACTGAGCTAACGACCCATTTTGGAGATTTAATTTTCATTAAATATAATTAAGAAGATATTATCACATTAATATGGTGGGTCGTCCGCGACTCGAACGCGGGACCAACGGATTAAAAGTCCGCTGCTCTACCAACTGAGCTAACGACCCATTCTCTGTGATGGAGCGTATTATAGCAGAGTTTCGCTAAAGTGCAATAGGAAATTATAAAAAATATTTTAATTGATTGAAAAGAATACGATTTTGGCAATTAATGCTGATTTAATAAGCATTTTTATCCAATAAGAGACATATAGAACAATAAAATGATATAGATAAATGTTCTATATCATTTTATATTGTCATTTGTTTTATAAATCAGGGCGAATTTGTTTAAGAATTTTTGGTGTAACTTCACCTTGTATAGTGCAAGTTAATGAAACAGGGTTATCATTCCCATCGATATACATGGTAAGTTCTAGGCTATAAGGTGCAGGGAATTTACCCCAACCTAAATCTTTGGTATGCCATTTTTGTGATTTACGTACATCATATATGACTTGATGGGTCATATAGCGTAAATGATGATGACGATGTAAATTTAATGAGCTGAGTTTACGTGTTAGACGTTTTTCATTTGGTTCATTGGTAGTAAAGCCCCAAAAATGATAGTCTTGACGTTGTAAAGCATCAATAGGGGTTTGCTCTAAATCTTCTTCGCTAAATTCCATATCATCAAGTTCAGATTGATATTGAAAATAACCAGTCAATTCAATATTATTGATAACTAAAGGTTTATTAAAATTTACCCAGCCCTGTTCATTTGTTGCAAAATAGGCAATGTTATCTTTTTCAATAATGGGGGCATATTGACTTAATTCAGCTTTATGCTTCTTAATAAGTTTAAACATTGAACCATTACACTGTGTGAAGGTTTGCATAAAATCACGTTCAAGTGCAGGCGATACATCAGCGATTGCCATAGGACTCATACTGAGTGCGAGTAATGGTAGGATATAGTTTAATTTCATAATTTAATTCCTATGATGATTTATTTTATTTATAATCGATTTACATAAAAAAATCTAGCATTTCTGCTAGATTTTTATGATTATACCATTATTTTTTTGGTGGGCGTCCACGTGGACGGCGTATAGAACGTGGTACTTTCTCAGATGAAGTCTCATCACCAAATAGATTTGCATTCATCAACATTTGCCCTGTCAGTTGAGCAATTGCAGATTGAGCTTCTAAACTAAAACCGATTTGGGCACGTTGTTGTGCTTGTTGAAAAGTACGAACCTCTTGTTCTATAGGGGTTACTGCTGGTTCATCATTAGAAGTTAATGTTTCAGCTTCAGGATTTACATTAACTACATCATCAGCATTTACCACTTCTGTTTTAACTTCTATAGCTTCTTTAACTTCTATAGCTTCAGTTGGTGTAACTTCAATTTGCTCTTCTGCAGGTTGTTGAGTTGATACAACTTGATTTTCAGCTTCAGCTTGAACATCATCAGATGAGGTTGTAACATTTGCAGTATTCGCTTGCATTTGTTGCTGACGTTGTTGATATTCTTGCTCTTTAGCTTGTTTTGCTAATTCACGGCGTACACGTGGGTCATTCGCTAAACGAGCAGTAGGGCGTACAGGTGGTGTGATATCTAACACAGGTGCAGGCTCTTCTGTATTTGTTACAGTCATGCTTGGTACTGCAACATCACGTGTAACCGTTTTCTTTTCTGATGTATTATGAGCTTGAGTATGTTGTTGATTATATTGTTCAACAAATTTACCCAAAGCACGATTAAAAGTAGGAATTAAACCAAATTGTTCAATTAATACTTGACAATCATCACCATAAACATGACGAATCAATTGTCCTACATTGTATTGAGCTAAAGTTGGAATTTGTGTTGCAGTCAATTTCACTTCTGCAATAGTTTGAACTTCAGCTTGTGCCTGTTTACGGCGTAAACGTGGGTCATTACTTGCACGTTGTACAGGAGCTTTTAGTGCAGTTTCATCTACAGGTGCGATGACAGGCTCAACCGTAGCGACCGTTTCTGTAGTCATTGGCTCTGTGCTTGCTACTACTGTTTCTGTTGGTGTAGCGACCTTTTCATCATTATGAATTACCGTAGTTTCAACTGGAGCAGATACTTTTAATTGCTCAGGAATTAGCGTGATGATTTCACTTTGTGCTTGGTCAATATTCACCACCAAAGCTGTATTCATGATTTGATGTTGTGGTACATCAATCATTTCTACACGAATAGTAGGATTTTCGGTTGTGCTACTTTCAACAACTGGTGTAGTTGTAGTTTGTGCTATGGCTTCAGTTTCAGCATGACGCTCACGACGTGGTTTGCGGGTATGAGTTGTTTCTGCTGGTGCTGTATCATTGATTTGTTCATTAGCTACTGGCGTTGCAATAGGAGTAAGATCGTCATCAGCAGTTAAAACACTTGCATCACGTTGGCGTACAGGACGTTGTGGACGTGTTTGATTTGGCTCACGACGTGGAATCTCCTGTTCTTGACGTTTTTGCTGACGTTTTTCACGTTGTTCTTGGCGTTGCTCATGGCGAGAAATTTGGATAATTTCTTCATGAACTTGATGTTCTACTGCTTCTTTTTTGCGTGATTTTTTATTTTGGCGTGAACTTTTTTCCACTTTTTCGGTTTCTACGACAGGAGCTTTATGTGCATAAGCAGGTGTTTCACCCATTGTTGGTGTTGTAATTGCTTGTGCTTGAGCAACGGGTTCGTGATGAATATGTCCAAATTGTCCACGGCTAATTGCACCATTATTAATCATCGCTTCAATTGATGCTGCGGCATTACGAGCAGTACGGCTTTGGTCAATGGTTTTAGCTTGTTTTTGCACAAATAAATTTTCTAACCATGCACAAGGGCTTGTAGTTGTTTGTGGTGCATGATTGACTTGTGCTAGATGAGCTTCTGTTACAGATTTAGTTTGTTGAGGTGTCTGTTCAGCTTTTTTAGCTTGCTGAGTAATTACTTGTTGTAAGCCATTTTGCTCAGCTTCATTTAAATGCCATTCAGATAATTCATAACCTAATTCTTTTTCACTTGAACGTGTTGCTTCGGTACGTTCATAACTGCTTGGTGCATAGCCATCAGGATTAAATTGAATATTAAAATGTGGTGTTTCCAAATGTGGATGTGGTAAAACTGTTACACGCACATTCGATGTTTGCTCTAAATACACAAGACTATGGCGTTTTTCATTAAGTAAAAATGCGGCAATCTCTACAGGTACTTCAACCTGTACTTCACCTTGACGATGTTGTAAAGCTAATTCTTCAATTTTACGCATAATCGATAATGATAATGAGCGTAAATCACGCACCATACCTGTACCATGACAACGTGGACAAACATAGCCAGTTGCTTCTTCTAATGATGGACGTAAACGCTGACGGCTCATTTCCATCAAGCCAAAACGAGAAAGCTGTCCAAATTGGATTCTTGCACGGTCGCTTTGTGTTGCTTCACGCAATTTTGCTTCTACCATACGTTGATGACGTTCTTTACCCATATCGATAAAGTCAATCACAATTAAACCGCCCATATCACGAATACGCAATTGGCGTGCGATTTCTTCAGCAGCTTCTAAGTTGGTATTGAGAGCAGTTTCTTCAACATCACCACCACGTGTTGCTTTAGCTGAGTTAATATCGATAGAAACTAAGGCTTCGGTTTGGTCAATGACAATTGAACCACCAGATGGCAATTTAACTTCACGCTCATAAGCTGTTTGAATTTGATTTTCAACACCATAATAAGCAAATAAAGGCTCTTCTAGGGTATAAGTATGTAATTTATTTAATTGATGTGGCATAACCGTTTTGATGAAATGATAAGCTTCATCATAGGCTTGTTTGCTATCAATTAAAATTTCAGCGACATCATCACGCAAATAATCACGCAAAGCACGAGTTACAACCCCTGCTTCTTGATGGATTAGCATTGGAGATGGACCAGAGTTTGCCATTGCTTGAATTTGTTGCCATAAGGCTAATAAATGCTGTAAATCCGCTTGTAATTCGTCTAAACTACGTCCAATACCTGCAGTACGCACAATGACACTCATACCTTGTGGTAGATTTAATGCTGCAAGATTTTGTTTTAATTCTTCACGTGTTGAACCAGAAATCTGACGGCTAATACCGCCACCTTTTGGATTATTCGGCATTAAAACCAGATAACGTCCTGCCAATGAAATAAAAGTTGATAACGCAGCCCCTTTATTGCCACGCTCTTCTTTTTCCACTTGTACTAAAACTTCAGTACCGACTGGAATTAACTCATAAATACTTAAATGTTCATTGCGTGGGTCGCCATGAAAATAAGCACGGTCAATTTCTTTGATAGATAAGAAACCTTGTTTTTGTGCACCATATTCGACAAAAACTGCTTCTAAAGATGGTTCTACACGAGTAATATGTCCCTTGTAGATATTAGATTTTTTCTGTTCACGTGTACGATTTTCTAAGTCAAAATCATATAAGCGGCGACCAGTAACTAGGGCAACACGAACCTCTTCAGGGTGAGTTGCATTGATAAGCATACGTTTCATGGGTGTAATACCTGTTTTTATTACACAAATAAACAATATGAATAATTCAATACATAAAAGAGAAGTGTAGTCTTAAGATATTAACCAGCATATAAATTGCTTTAATGATGACCGAATAGCTGATATGAGGCTAATCACAGGTATCATTTATGGTTGCAATTATTCCTATAGCTCAGTGAAACTTTCTGATTTCTGAAAAGCGTTAATGGAAAATGCAAGTTTATATTTATATCACTTACACCAACTATCTTACTTATATAAAGTGATAATCCCTCTGACATCAATTTATATTAATGAGTTTGTGTTATATCATTAATATTATGGTTAAGGCATATCAAATTTTGATAATTAAGATATGGGATAGATTAAAATTATTCCATTCATCTCATAAATTTTCACTGGATTGACGAGTTGTATTAACTTTTGGGATTTATTCATAATGAATTTTCCATTTGGTACTTATTTCAACATTGTTCTGATGATGTTGGATACGGAATGTTACATCGTATCGATACCAAAATAAGTCAATCTAAACCAAACTCGTTACCGAAAATATGTAGATGATTGCTTATTTGTTGCGTCAATTATTGGATTTAGTTTGTGTGTTGAACATTTTATTTATAACATCATATTCCACATACAAAATGACTAAATCAGACATTTTCATCAGTATTGATTTTGTTAAAGCGAGTTCGCATATTAGGCTGAAACAAAAATCCCGAATTTTTGCTCACAAAATCAATCCTAGATTTGATTTACCGATATAACTTTTAAAGTTATAATACGCCATCGGTTATGGCAAATTCTGTAAGAATGCGTCATTTAATTATCATCCATCATTTATTTAGGTATGATGTTTGAGATAAGACATATTCTATGTTGCAACTATAGCAAATCTTTTATCATCTGCCTATGGCTGAGTTGTTAAAATTATATCAATCATATCCATATTATCGAATTGTTTGATGTTTTTTTATACTATTACCTATATTTTGTTTAATTATTAGGCGTGAGTTGAGTTATGCGTACTTCTAAAAAATCATCATTTTCCACAAAAAATCCACAGCCTAAATCATTCATATCACGTCAGGCTTATGATAAAACATCAGTAAAATCAAGTGTCAATTCAAGTCGTGTTGTAGCATCTAACAAATTATCCACAGTAAAGAAAAAATTATCCACAGATGAAGTAGAACAAGACTATCAAACAGTTTCATGGTTCGATGTTACAGAATATCAAGATGGACAACGTGTTGATAATTTTTTAATCAATCGCTTAAAAGGTGTGCCAAAAAGTCGTATTTATCGTTTGATTCGTGAGGGAGAAGTACGTGTTAATAAAAAACGAGTGAAAGCGGATACACGTTTGATGGCAGGCGACCAAGTACGAGTTGCTCCAATTCGTTATCAACAAAAAAATCAGCAAGATGTACCAGTCAGCGATAAAATGGCGGACGGTTTGTTGCAACGCATTGTGTATGAAGATGATGGTTTAATCGTCATCAATAAGCCATCAGGGTTGGCGGTGCATGGCGGTAGTGGGGTGCATTTTGGTTTGATTGAAATTTTACGCACCGCATTGCAAAAACCATATTTGGAACTGATTCATCGTATTGACCGAGATACCTCTGGTTTGGTGATGATTGCCAAAAAACGCAGTATTTTAAAAAAATTACAAGATTTATTGCGTGAACATAAAATCCGTAAAGATTATATTGCCTTAGTGAAAGGCGAAGTTACGCTGAATCAGCAGTTGATTGATGCACCGTTGTTGCGTTATGAATTGGCGAATGGCGAACGCCGTGTCCGTATTAGTAAAGATGGCAAGCCAAGTCAAACTGATTGGAAAGTATTACAACGTTTTCAGGGAGCGACTTTGATACAAGCATCGCCTTTGACAGGGCGGACACATCAAATTCGGGTGCATGGTTTAAGTATTGGACATCCTTTATTGGGCGATGATAAATATGGGCATCATATCACTAGTACGATTGACGCTCATCGTTTATGTTTACACGCCATTCGCTTAAATATTCCTGATTATCCATTGATTGAAACGGATATGCCTGATGATATTCAGAAAATTATTGATACATTAATAAAATAAGGTGAAATGATGGCTATAGATGGTATTAACATTATTGATAGTGATTCGGCACATGATGTTTATATCAGCATTACGGATGACTGGAAAGAAGGTAAAGCATTTGATGAAATTCTACAAGAAGCATTAGCGTTACAAACTTCTTTTTGTGATGACGATGAAATTCCAGAGGTATTTACAGAAATTTATTGGACAGCTTTGGCGTATAGCCTATGGAAAATTAGTCATTTACCTGATGATATTTATCAAAAAGTAGCAACAATCATTGAACAAGGTGCTAGTGAACAATGGGCGATTGTCTTTGATGAGAAAGCGGTAAAATTGCGTCAAAAAGCCTTAGATAAATTATTGAAAAAAATTCAAACGCCCAATACAAGACCCTTAAAACAACGCTCACCTAAAATATTAAAGCCCGCGACAACACCACCATATTTTAATATTGGTGATGTGGTGGTGATTCAATATCCTGATGATTTTCAGCAAGGTTATTATGGGGTATTTTTAGTGGTGGATATTGAACAATCTGCACGCAAAAAAGAATATCATTTTGCAGTTACACGTTATTTTGAGCGTGAAGTGCCTAGTTTAACTGATGTTTTGATGAGTGATATTTTATTTCGTGGACAATTAGGCTTTGCTAGTAGCTGTTGGATTGCACATAAAGAGTTAAAAACACTATTGCCATATTTTACAAAAATTGCCAATGTGGAATTAATTACGCATCGTATGGGGGTTTTTTCTCCTGCTAATCATTTGGAAGATTTTTATCAATATGTCGATAAAAATGATCCGTCCTATGGTGGTAAAACTAAACAAGTGGTAGATGTGATTAAAAGTATTGTTGAAGAATTTTAATAAAGTTGATTTTTAATAGTGAAAGTGGGGTGCATAATATGTACCTACTCGCCATTTTTAAAATCTATCCACATAATCATCTGCATTACCGCATTGATAAATAATAGTCTGTTTAATTTATAAACCAAAACTATAATTTTTAAATCAGTTTAATTGTATTTTAATTTTTATATAGTGCTCGTTGTCAATGCTTAATTGTAGTAAAATTACTCTTAATTTGCATAAAAAGCCATTGCTAAACCTTATAAACCACATTACACTAATGGTTAATTCATCGAATATGAAATGATAGGAGCAATCAGATGAGTGAAGGTCAATTTGATTCAGTATCGGTTCTTAAAAAATCAAATGTGTATTTTGGCGGTTTGTGTGTAAGTCATACAGTACAATTCGCTGATGGTACACGTAAAACCTTAGGTGTATTATTACCAAATCCAACGGGTGAGGCATTAAAATTTAATACACAAGTTGCTGAGCGTATGGAAATTGTATCTGGGGAATGTTGGGTAAGTATTGCTGATGCTGAAAAAGAATTATTTACAGCAGGGCAATCATTTTATGTATCAGGCGATAGTTATTTTACAGTTGAATTAAAAGATGTTGTTGATTATGTTTGCCATTATGAAGGCTGATATGATCGATTAATTATCAATATCTAAATAAAGGCATATCATCACAATATGCCTTTTGTATTTAAGATGAGCTTTTGACTTGTTCATCATCATTATCAGTTTCAGGCGGTTGTTCAATGGTTTCATGAATCCATTCACGCCAAATTGCTAATAAAATTGCTAAAATCACAGGTCCGATAAATAAACCAATTAAACCAAAACTTGCAATACCACCTAACACACCAAACATAATGATCAGAAATGGAATTTGTGTTGCCCCAGAAATGACTAAAGGACGAATGACGTTATCAGCAGTACTTACCACACAAACACCCCAAGCCATAACACCAATTGCTTCAACAATCTGCCCTTGTGAAACGAGCCACAATGCGACACCTGTATAAGAAACAGGAGGACCAAAAGGAATTAACGCCAAAATAAAGGTCATTATGGTTAAAAGCATTGGATTTGGTACACCAGCAACAGCATAACTTACACCAGCTAATAAAGCTTGTGCAAGAGCAGTTAAACCAATACCATAAACAACTGCACGTGTGGTTTCAGAAATTGTATTTAAATAATGATGGATACGTTCGCCAATGACCATTTCAATGGCACGGCTGATTTGTTTTAAAATCATTGGACCATCACGATAAAAGAAAAATAGTGAAAATAATGCAAAGAATAATTTAATCAAATTTTTACTAATTTCATTGATTACTAAACGCCCATAACCGAGATGATTTTGTACCCAATGACCAATATTTTTATTTAAATCTTCAGGGTTAAGATTGAGGTCTTGTACCATTTTAACAATTTCAGGACCAATAAATGGTAAATTTTGAATCATTGGTGGTACTTTTAAATCGCCTAAGAATAGTTTATGTTGTAAATCGGCATATAGTAAACGACCTTCGTGTTGTAAAATCACAATAGAGGTAATCAGTGGAATACCAATCACTAAAATAATTAATCCTAACATTATGACTGCACTTAATGTAGGGCGATGTTTGCCTGTAACTTTATTTTGTAACCAAACATAAATTGGCCATGTCATATAGGCAATAATTGCAGCCCATACCACAGGAACAATAAAATATTTAAGGATATGAAATCCTAAAAATAGCAAGATAATCAATAAACTGATTAATAACAAACGTTGTGTTGTAAGATAGTGCCTTTTCACATCATTGCTCTTTATCAATACAATATTTCTATTTTAACGCAAAATATGTATGATGACGATGTGTGAAATGTAAAAATATCATGTAAAATAGTTTATATTGTGCATAGTATGAAGGTAAATTGTGGATATAACAATTGTATTTATAGTGGCAATAACCGCTTTTGTTTTTGGTATTATTTGCTGTTATTTATTATTGAGTAATAGTCGCAATGGTAAAATTAAAGCCGAATATGAACAAAAAATAGCCCAATTAAAGTTAGAACATCAACAAGCCATACAGTTGGCACAAAAGCGTAGTGTCAATACTAGTCGTTCGGTGTTAAAGGGACGTATGGCAGAGCAATTTGCACCGATATTACCAGAATTTGATTATCTACCTAGTGATGCTAAATTTTTAGGCGACCCGATTGATTATGTAATTTTTGATGGCTATAGTGAGTTTAGAGAAGGTTTATTATCGGCTGATGATATTTCTATTGTTTTGATGGATATTAAAAGTGGGCAAGCACGCTTACATAAGGGACAAAATGCCATTGCTCGTGCGATTGCACAGGGTAGGGTGCGTTTTGAAACATTACATATCGATTTTGATGATGACGATGATTGGTATAATGATGTTAATGAGCGTTAATTAAACAACTAAAGGCGAACCATATTCGCCTTTAGCTATTCATCAGTTTAAGATGAAATTAATTTAACAATGTTTTATCAGAAACACGGTTTTCTTCAAACTCTTGTACTGTAGTCATCATATAACGTTGGAAAATATGTACATCGATTTCTTCAAAATCACGCAATAATTGTACAAATTGGTCTAAAATCAAACCTTTGTTATAGCTAATGTGTTGATCTACACGTAATAAGATAAGATGGTCTTCATCATCTTCATATGGTAAAATATAGCTACTGACATTAATCATAGAAGCATTTGCTTCATTCACTGCAACCAATAATTTATCAAACAATTCAGCATGATAATCTGCAACACGGTCAGTACAAGTAATACGCACTAATTTTTGATCGGCATTTAATGATACCACTGCTGTGTATTTATAAATTTTGATGGTAAAACGGTCTTCTTCAACATCGCTAATTTCAAAAAAAGCATTGCGTAATTTTTCAACTAAAAAATTAACATTAATTTCACTTTCTTCAACAAACATTTTCTATTTCCTATGTTGTGGATGATAAGTTGATTGTAATCATTATTATTTAAAAAAACAAGTTTTATCTTGTAGATAATTGTGATATATTTCCAGTTAAATAAAAATAAATTACAATATTCATATATTTTTACAAACGATGATAAAAAATATCCCTAAGCAATTTGTCTTAGGGATATTTTTTTATCGTAATTTAAACTTATAGTTTAGATACTAATTCAGGTACAACTTCGTTTAAATCACCCACTAACCAGTAATCGGCTACTGCATTGATTGGTGCTTCTTCATCTTTGTTAATCGCAACAATCACTTTAGAATCTTTCATACCTGCTAAGTGCTGAATCGCACCAGAAATACCTACAGCAACATATAAATCAGGTGCAACGATTTTACCTGTTTGACCGACTTGCATATCATTTGGTACAAAACCAGCATCAACGGCGGCACGAGATGCACCTTGAGCAGCACCTAATTTATCTGCTAATGGGTCAAGGATTTTGTGATAATTTTCACCAGAGCCAACACCACGACCACCAGAAACTACCACACGAGCAGAGGCTAACTCAGGACGTTCTGATTTCACAATTTCTTCATTTACAAATTTAGAAATACCTGCATCTTTCACTTCGCTTACGGCTTCAACTGTTGCAGAACCGCCTTGTGCAGAAACTGCATCAAATGCAGTTGTACGTACAGTTGCAACAATAATATTTTCAGCAGATTGTACAGTTGCAATCGCATTACCTGCATAAATTGGACGTTTGAAAGTATTTGCATTTTCAACAGCGATAATATCTGTAATCATGCTCACATCAAGCAATGCAGATACACGTGGTAAAATATTTTTACCTGTAGTTGTTGCAGGAGCAAGTACATATTTATATTGACCTGCTAAACTTGCCACTAAATCAGCAACATTTTCTGCTAATTGGTTGGCATAAACAGTGTTATCAGCCAATAACACTTTGCTTACGCCTGTCACTTGTTGTGCTTGGTCAGCAACTGCTTGAGCATTTTGACCTGCAACTAATATTGTAATATCACCACCAATTTTTTGAGCAGCAGTTACAACATTTAAAGTTGCAGAATTTAAATTTTTATTATCGTGTTCAGCAATAATTAAAATACTCACAATCATACTCCTTAAATCACTTTAGCGACATTTTTTAATTTGTCGATTAATTCATCAACTGAATTGACACGTACGCCTGCTTGACGTTCAGCAGGTGCTTCAACTTTAATGGTTTTTAACTTTGTTGAAACGCTTACGCCATAATCAGCAGGTGTTTTTACATCTAATGGCTTTTTACGTGCTTTCATGATGTTTGGTAATGCCGCAAAACGTGGTTCATTTAAACGTAAATCAGTAGTTACAATTGCAGGTAAGTTAAGTTCAACAGTTTGTAAACCACCATCAATTTCACGTGTAACAACAGCTTTACCATTTTCAACTTTCACTTCAGAGGCAAAAGTCCCTTGTGGTGCTTTTAATAATGCACCTAACATTTGACCTACTTGGTTAGAGTCGTCATCAATGGCTTGTTTACCTAATAAAATAAGTTCAGGTTTTTCTTGTTCAGCAACACCTTTTAAAATTTTTGCAACTTCTAAAGCACCTAATTCATCGGTATTTGCTTCTACTAAAATCGCACGGTCTGCACCTAAAGCCATAGCAGAACGAAGTTGTTCTTCTGCTTTTTTCTCACCAATTGTTACTACTACGATTTCTGAAACAACGCCTTTTTCTTTTAAACGAACTGCTTCTTCAACTGCAATTTCACAGAAAGGGTTAATTGACATTTTAACATTTGCTAAATCCACACCAGAATTATCTGGTTTTACACGAATTTTAACGTTGGCATCAACCACACGTTTTACTGCAACTAGAGCCTTCATGTTTATCCTCATTATGATAAAAATGTAAAAAAATTCCTAATCAAATAAAAAATCACTTATTTGATTAAGCAAAGTGTACAACAGCTAATAATGCAAGTCTTTGACAATTCGGTCAAGTAGAAAATGCCAAAAATGTAATAAAATTGATTAATTGATTAAAAAAAGAACAATACAAATAAATTAGAATTTAAAATCTAAAATATTGATAATGGTAAATAAATTATATTTTAATATAGTGATGAATGAATATATTGAGATATGGTGGGCGCTGACGGGATCGAACCGCCGACATTCTGCTTGTAAGGCAGACGCTCTACCAACTGAGCTAAGCGCCCTAAAAAGGGATAGACATTATTGTCTAGTAGATGGCGCAGCGGACGGGGCTCGAACCCGCGACCCCCGGCGTGACAGGCCGGTATTCTAACCAACTGAACTACCGCTGCAGGGTATATAAAAATATGGTGGGCGCTGACGGGATCGAACCGCCGACATTCTGCTTGTAAGGCAGACGCTCTACCAACTGAGCTAAGCGCCCTTTAAAAACTATTGAAAATGGCGCAGCGGACGGGGCTCGAACCCGCGACCCCCGGCGTGACAGGCCGGTATTCTAACCAACTGAACTACCGCTGCACATTATACAATAATTTGTAAGGGGAATGATAATACAGGATTAAGAGATTAAATGGCGCAGCGGACGGGGCTCGAACCCGCGACCCCCGGCGTGACAGGCCGGTATTCTAACCAACTGAACTACCGCTGCACATCGAAAATCTTAATGATTGGTGGGCGCTGACGGGATCGAACCGCCGACATTCTGCTTGTAAGGCAGACGCTCTACCAACTGAGCTAAGCGCCCTGTATTCATCCTTTGTGTGTTGCATTATAGAGAAAAATATTTTTATGTCAAATTATTTTTGCTAAAAAACTTAAAAAAATGTTTAAGTGATTAAAAATAAAGCGAAATCATGCGATTTAGTCTATTTAAGTAGCAATGTTTGCTCGGATAAATATACTAAAGCACCAATGGGAATTAAATTAAATAACTCAATAACATCAATATTTCTCATACGAATGCAACCGTGTGATAAAGGCTCGCCCATTGGCTCACTATCAGGTGTACCATGAATATAAATATAACGTTGATAAGTATCGCAACCATTGCCACAATTAAAACCGTGTTCAAGTCCTTGTAGCCATAAAATTCGGCTTAAAATCCAATCACGATTTGGATATTGTTTCGCTAATTCATGGCTATAAATTTCACCAGTCGCTTGACGTGCCACAAATACACTATTGATTGGCATATTTTCGCCAAATTTTTCAGCAATTTTATGCCAACCACGTGGTGTTTTTCCGCTATTTTCCTGTTCGCCAATGCCATTTTTCCCACTAGAAATCTGATATTTTTTATTATGCTGTGGTAAATACAGTAATTGTTGAGCTAAATCGATAATCACATCAGCATTTTTAAGTGTGTAGGGTAAGTTTGATATGGGAAAATTCATCATCGTGGGTCAAATTTAAGATTGATTTAAGATTGTTTAGGGTTATGTGATGTATCTGATGTGGTTTCTGGAATGTGTTCAGGGCGTAACCATAACCAAATTGCGACAATGAACATTGTACCATTACTTAAACATTTAACCCAAATTGGGGCAGGAGTAAGTATCATCACGATACCGCTAATGAACATCATACCAATGGCGATATATTTAATTTTTCGTGTTACAACACCATGCTCTCGCCATTGACGTAAAGTTGCACCATATTTGGGATGGTTGAGTAATTTTTCATAATATTCAGGCCAACCCTTTGAAGCTGCCCATGTTGCCAAAATAAGAAATACAGTCGTTGGTAAGCCCGGAACAATTGTTCCGATATAGGCTAGACCAATAAAAAGTAAGACGAGTGCTTTCCAAAATAGGGCAGTCATGAGTATAAAAATAAGAAATAAGAGTATGTTGTTATAGTATAGCTGTTTTTATATTCATTTTCACTATGATTTTTGAGTAAATGATAATTATTTTTAGCAAAATTGGCTTTGTAAAAACACAATAAACCCTGTAAAAAACATCAATGGAATTTGACGATAAAAACTCATCATTTTTTGTTCATGTTGTTCAAATTGTTCATCATCATTTTTTGCTGTATGGTTAAGTGCAATGCTAAATGCGACCAATGCCCATGAAATAAATACAGTTAAAGCAAAAAAACGAATCACCACTTGTTCACTATCAGTTGAGTAAAACCACAAATGATGGAACAAATAACTTGCAGGTAATAGACTTAAAGTACCAAGTATTGATTTAAAAGTCTGTAAGTGCAAACGGTTAATAGGGTCAAGTTGGATATACATTTAAATACTCTGGATTTATATTGATAGGCTTATTATGCCATTATATTTTTGAATTGAAAGCCTATTTTAGGGCTTATTTTTAATAAAATGTAATAGATATTTTTGATAATTATTATTGATATCTTATTTTTATAAAAATATGATTAATTTCAATTAGTTATATTGTTGTTTTAATGCAATATATTCTCATTTTTATATGGTAAGTAGTTGCTTTCATGATGGATTATTCCAATAATATAGATAGATTTTATGTTAAATGAAATTGTATCTTATTTATCATAAAAAACTAGAGAAATTGGCGGAAAAATCATATAATAGTTTAGATTTTATTTTAATTGAGAAAGCTGATGAGTGATTTAGCAAATTGTCCAAAATGTGCGTGTGATTATGCTTATCATGATGGTGCGATGTGGATTTGCCCAGAATGTAGCTATGAGTGGCACGAGCAAACTGAGATTGTAACAGATGATACAGTCATCATTAAAGACGCACATGGACAAATTTTAGCTGATGGAGATAGTGTTACTGTCATTAAAGATTTAAAAATTAAAGGCTCTTCATCAGTTGTAAAAGTGGGAACAAAAGTTAAAAATATCCGTTTATTGGCTGATACTAGTGATGGGCATGATATTGATTGCAAAATTGATGGTATTGGGGCGATTAAGCTCAAATCAGAGTTTGTAAAAAAGGCTTAATATTAAGCAATTTAGGAGAGATAAAATGTCTGAATTTTTGAAGTTTACTCAACAACAAATACAACAAGATTTAACTTTAGCATTACAGGCATTTACCATTCCCGAGCCTTTACAATCTGCACTACATCATGCGGTAATGTTAGGTGGTAAACGAGTTCGTCCTGCTTTGTGTTATGCGACTGCATATTTACAAGGTGAAGTATTATCGCCTGAGGTACGTCGTGCTGCAGTAGCGGTGGAGTTAATTCATTGTTATTCATTGGTACATGATGATTTACCGTGTATGGATAATGATTTATTGAGACGTGGTCAGCCGACTTGTCATGTGGTTTATGGCGAGGGGACTGCATTATTAGTAGGGGATATTTTACAATCGATGGCGATGGAAGTGTTATCTAGCCGATTATTTGAACAAGGACAAGTAGAATGTGAACCGAATATTATATTACGTCAAATGCAGATTTTAGCCACAGCAAGCTCTAAAATGGTGTGTGGGCAAATGCTTGATTTACAAGCAGAAGGTCAGCGGATTGAACAAGAGCAATTAGAACAAATTCATGTGAATAAAACAGGTGCGTTGATTGTCGCTAGTGTGATGATGAGTGCGGTTACACTATTTAAAGGCAGTGATGAAAAAATTGCGTTATTACGTCAATTTGCACAAAAGTTAGGCTTGGCATTTCAAGTACAAGATGATATTTTAGATATTACAGCGACAACACAAGATTTAGGAAAAACTGCAGGGAAAGATGTGCAAGTGGAAAAATCGACTTATCCAGCGTTGATGGGTTTGGAAAATGCACAACGTTATGCACAACAGTTACATGATGAAGCGTGGCAAATTTTGGGGCAATTTGAACAAGCAGATGCGTTAAAACAATTGACGGAGTTTTTGTTGAAAAGGACGTATTGATGGAGATGGCATTGATATAATAGTTTATGTGAATGATAATATATTGACCATATATCAGTTTAATAGGATATTTAAAATGGCTCGTGGTACACTATTTGAAGATGATAGACCTTTAACACTTGGAGAGAAAATTTTTTATTGTTTATTTGTATTGCTCTTATTATTTTTATTTTATATGTTAGTTTTTGGGTTTGAAGAAAGTGCCAATAAAAAAGCCAAAAATCCTGATAATTTTGTTCAAGGCTGTATGTATTATTCAGGCTCTAGAAAAGATAAGCATGATTTTGAATTTGTATATTTTACTATTGATGGTTATAGCACAGAAGGTGTAAAAATGTATACAAGGTATTTTTTTGAAAATCTTAGAAATTCGAAAATCAAAATAGGTGATTTTGAAGCTAATCTGAAAAAAGGCGGTGATGAAACTTGTCATTTAGTACGTTATATTGACCTAGACTATGTTGTGTTTAGAAGAATATATATTTATCAATATCTTGGTAAAAAGGTTTAGACCTTTTAAAGTAAACTTTCTAAGAGTAGTATGACAAATGGTAATAAAGTATTTAAAATCTCAGTTTGTTTTTTAATTATTTTTTTAACTTAATTTGTAGAATAACACTGTTTTTTATGGATTTAGTGATTTAGAATAAAAAAATTATGGTGAAAAGTATATCTATAATGGGAGCTGAAAAAGTCAATCGTGGCAAAGGTTTGTTCTCTACCATGATTCGTACTTATTCTGATGTGCAAGGCAAATTGCGTTATGGTGTGGGAATGATAAATAAAATCAATACTTTTTGAAATTAAAAACTATTTTCAAAAACTATTGATTTTTTCTGATTTTAATATAAACTAAAGAAATGAACAAAATTAAACTATCACTTATCTTAGCTTTTTTATCTTTATCATTGCTGGCTTGCAATGACAAGCCGAAACCTACGCCGACAGAAGAGGTTTATAATTTTCGTGATGAAAAATATCAGGATTTTTATTCCGTATTTATGCGTAAAGTACAACAAATGGATAAGGATAGTATCAATCCTAATGATGGTTTTGAAATGTCGTTTGATTATCAAAAGATAAAACAAGTTTTAGATATTGAACACCCTAATCAAAACATTTTATTTAAGTTAAATATTAATAGAGTTAACCCAAATGATAGGCATGTAGGTATGCCAGCTAAATATCAAGATAAAGAAGATATTTTAACACATAGGCAACAACAACAAATTAATTTTAAATATCAGGAATGTTCATTGGAAAAACAAATAGATGGATTATATTGCCTTGATACAAAACAGTTAAGCTACTACTATTTACCCAATGAATCAAAATACAAGATTAAAAATATCAATCAAAGCATTGATGCAGATTGTAGTTTGAATTGTTGGGTTTTAAATTATCCAACCTATCCTTATAACGTAAGGATTAGTATTCACTTTTCCAATCCACAGGATTTTCTCTATATCATTAATTATGTAGAAAAATATTTTTTTAAAATGACAGGAGAACACATATGGCAACGTTCACTCAATCAGAAGTAAGTCGCATTAAAGCGATGTATGAAAATATTACCAATCGTATGAATGACTCAGGTACGATTGCACTTAATCCTAATGATAAGCCAATTGCGGAAGGCTATGCATTAATGGCAAATTTGCTTAAAAATCGCTTAGAGTCTGATAAGACTTTAACCGCAGATGAACGAGAAAGTATGACTTATGTCATGACTTGGTTTCTGGGAGCAGAAAAAGTCAATCGTGGAGAAGGTTCGTTTTCTACTATGATTCGTACTTATTCTGATGTGCAAGGCAAATTGCGTTATGGTGTGGGAGTGATAAATAAAATCAATACTTTTTGAAATTAAAAACTATTTTCAAAAACTATTGATTTTTTCTGATTTTAATATAAACTAAAGAAATGAACAAAATTAAACTATCACTTATCTTAGCTTTTTTATCTTTGTCATTACTAGCTTGTAATGATAAGCCGAAACCTACGCCGACAGAAGAGGTTTATAATTTTCGTAATGAAAAATATCAGGATTTTTATTCTAAACTTGCAAGAGAAGTTGAAAGAAAAAAATTAAATGTTATTATGAGTAATGATGGTTTTGAAAAACCTTTTGATAAAAAATATATTAATGATGTTTTGGGCTTAGATGTGAAAGATGATATTCTTTTTAAATTAGTTGTCAGCAGAACAAATCCAAAAGAACACTATGTTTCTCCAATTAATTTTTTGTCAGAGAAAGAAGAAGTATTGAATTTTTATTATAAAGACAAACAATATCAAGAATGTCCAAAAGATTATCAAGTAGATGGATTGCTTTGTATTGATTATTTGCATTATTTTTATATCCCAAAATACAGTAATAATAAAGCAAATAATATCTACCAAACCTTGGATTTTCAATGTTCAGAATTTCAATCAGGTAGTTGTCGTTTATTTTACTATGGTAGTCATCAATACAATATAAAAATTTTCATCAGCTTTTCTGACCCCCAAGACTTTTTTCGCATAATTTCTTATGTGGAAGAGTATATTTACCAAGCCACTGGAGAACATATATGGCAAACTTCACTCAGCAAGAAGTAGAAATTATTTCTACAAATATCAGTTTGTTTTTTAATTATTTTTTAACTTAATTTGTAGAATAACACTTGTTTTTATGGATTTACCGCTTTAGAATAAAATAACTTTAGTTTTTAGGAGATGAGTTGTGTCTAATCAAGAATGGTTATATCAGTATGATAGTGAGCATTACTATTAATTTAAATCACTTTATTTGAAAATTTAACGTTTTATAAAAGAAATACCTATGTCTAAACATTCTGATACGATAAAAGATTGGCTTATTTCTAATCGTTTGTATGAAGACAATCTATTTTATTATGCCTTGATTATTTGTTTTTGGTTCTTTTGGGGATTTGCTTTTCTTGGTTTTGAAATTGATGGATATAGCCAAACACAAAATCTTTTTTTCAATTTTATTTGGTATTTATTTATCTGTACCATGATGGCACTGTGTCCTTTTTGGTTTAAGCTATTTTTTGGGAAAACGCATACTGCCAAACGAGAGCAAGAACTCAATGATAGTTTGAGTAAATTAAATCATAATGACCGCCAAGTTATTATGGATTATTTGACACAAACAGGACAACTTGCCATGAGACCTTTACAACGATGGGCATTGGTGTTTTTAGGGTCATACTTTTTATTTGAAGTGTTTTTTATTTCAGCGTGGGTGAAAGAGATGACGCTTGTATGGCAACCTGATTGGGTGTTAGCAATCACACATTGGGTGAAAGAGAACATCAATTTACCGCCATTGAATGTGGATAGGAAATTGTTTTTGCTTAATATTCATTCGTCATCAAGTACGTTATTAAGAGAATTATATGAAACAGAAATGCAATTTTTGAATTCAGAATTTGGAATAACGACATCATTTTTTCATTTTATAAAAGCATTAAACTTTGCCCCTATCTTAATTGCAGTCTATTTGTTGCTATCAAATATTATAGGTTGGGCTGGCATTAATAGGTTTAATACAGACCATCAAGAAATTTCATTTTTTAGTAGTCTTAAAAAATTTCTGTGGTTATCATTTCTTATGTTTTTCCTATTTATTATGGTTCTGGGCGGATTTGGAAAAATATTTATGGATATTGAGACAACAGCAGAAATTTTAATAAATATAACTGCTTGGGTGGACAATTTTTTCTTAAATATTGGATATGCATTCTTTATTATCGCACTATCTGTTACTGTCTCTTGGTTTAAAACTGGTGTATTATTGGCAATATCAATAACTGATTTCATCAAACAATTTTTTCAATCAACCTAACGAGGTATTTTTATGAGTAATTTAACTGGTCTTAGTAGACAATGTTTACTTTGAAGAATCAAGAAAAATTCTTGAAAAACATTCATTTGGTTCTGTAACTGATGCAGAGAAAAATTATTATGAAAAAGTTTGGGAAGCAGCTTCCAGCAATCTTATGAAACTAACCGCCCAAGTTGTCTTTGAAACTTCTTTAAAATATTTTAATGACAATAAACTGATAGAAAAAACCAAACATAAGTATCCTGATATTGTTCAAATTGAAATGCTTGCTATTCAAGTTCATAATATGAAAGTGAATTTGGAGACACTACAATCATCTCAGTTTTCAAGACATCCAGAATTTAATAAAATAAAAATAAATCTTAAAGAACAAATTGCAGATTTACAAACTGCTGTACAACTTCTTGCTGATGACAAAGGTATTAATATTAATGTTAAACATGATGATTTAACGACTACGCTTGATAAATTGGTAGGTCAAGGTTATGGCAAGCTTTTTAATGAGAGTATGGATAAACTGTTTAAATATAATGATTATATTAAACTGGTGTACAATACTTTTGATGAAAAATTGTCAAGTGACACAAGCAAACAGGTAGATTATGTGAAAGATGTACTTAATCTGAGTTCAAAACTCTCAGGAGGTGCATTTGTTGATGGGTCAGCAGGACTGCTCTATGGGGCAAAACAGGGGGCTATTAGTCTTAGTAGTATAATACAATCTGAAGGATTAAAACACCTTGAAAGCCTTGCTCAAAAAATACCTACTATTTCTGCTAAAGGTGTGGTGGGGATATTATCTCGTGGTGTAATCACTGGGATTTTAACGGATCTTAGTTATAAGGGTGGGTATGCTTTTGGTGAATTGGTATTTAAAGAAGGTTTTAAGGCAGTATTAGGTAAAGAACTCTATGAAATGGAGAATTTTATCACAGTTATGGATAGCATTTATTCCTTTATATTCCAAGATTTAACAGGAGATAAACTCAATGCTGTCATCGTATTTAATACCCTACTACTTGGCAACTTTATCAATGCACAAGGGCAATCTGTCATCACGGAAGACACCACCATCTTGCTTGGCTCTGATGATTATAAGGAAATGGATTTCAACAAGGCATTAAAAAATTACAAAGCCATTTATAAACTCATTTCAGGCAAAGATGATGCCGATAATATTAGCAACGAATTTTCTATGCTTGCCCATATGGAAAAATCTTATGAATTATTTAAGACTTTAAAAGGTCAAAAGCTGATTATCGCTCAAAATAGTGATGATATTAAAGCATTTAGTAAGATTGCTTTAGAAGATTCTGCTAGTTCCTTTGCTTACCGTTATGCGATAGTCAATCTGAATCTATTTGTTCTAGAAGGCATTGATTATAGTAAGCATAATAAAAACGGTGAGTTGGAGCTATATGATACTGAGAAACATCCTGATGGTTTAACGGAAATCTATCTTAGCAAACGAGCTGAAATGCTGTCCATTATTTTGGATAAAGCTAATGGTAAATTCCAAACGAGCCAGTATAGTTACCAAGATTTGGAGAAGGATATTGTGATCAATGAAACTAGCCTAGATACACGTTATGGTAATGTTGATGTTTACAATGAAAATACTCAGATCATCTTCGGTGGAGAAGATAGTGATACAATTACAGCTGAAGATATAGGTGATAAGCATAATTTTCTCTTTGGCGGCAAAGGCGATGATAGAATTTCAGCAGGAGAAGGTAGAGATTACCTAGAAGGGAATTCGGGCAATGATGTATTAGAAGGCGGGGATGGTGATGATACACTTTGGGGAGGTACAGGGAACGACCGCTTGTATGGTGATAGTATCACTCCAGATGGAATATTAGGCTTTGGAGAAAGTCAGGGTAATGATGTATTAGTAGGAGGGCAAGGTAACGACACTTTTTATGGAGGTAAAGGTTCAGATAAACTGATCGACCTAGAAGGTGTGGATATGTACAATGCCAAGCTAAAAGAGACGACATCCTATTACCATCCACTTTTTAAAATGAAAGGAGAAGATGATATTTATGACAAAGACGGACGAGGCTTAATCTTTTGGTATCTTGCTGAAACCAAAACAGATTGTGGTGAATTTGTGGATTACTATACTCGTGTTAAACATGGTAAAGGTTCTACAGTAAAGAGTAATTGGTTTATTGTGCAAGGTGAAACAGGTAAAACTTATCACTTTATGCATTCTTATCTAGAACATCAATCATTTAATTTTATCAGAAAAGACTTGAAACAGGGGCAAAAGTTGTGTTTTGAATATTTTGACCCTTGGATGGAGCATATATTTGGTAAAACTTATTTAAAATCGGCTAAATTAGTTGGAGAGTAACTATGCCATTATATACCAATGGTACTATTGCTGTTGCAAGAAATTTAGATGGATAAAATAATACTTTAGTATAATAACTATTGTAAAATAATAAATAATATTGAATAATGCATAAAATTGAAATTAGGTTGAGATAAATGTGGCAGTGGTTTAAACGGCAAGAAATAGATAGACAGCTTGGATTTATCATTATCTTTGGCGGTGCTATCTATATTATATATATGTGGAGCATTCTTCCAATCCGTTGGCATCTTGCTGAAACCAAAACAGATTGTGGTGTTTTTGAGCGTTATTATACTCACGTTGAGTATGGTAAAGGCTCTACAATAAAGAGTGACTGGTTAGTTGTACAAGGTCAAACAGGTAAAACCTATCACTTTATATATTCTTATCCAGAACATCAATCATTTGATTTTATCAGAAAAGATTTAAAACAGGGTCAGAAGTTATGTTTTGAATATTTTGACCCTTGGATGGAGCATATTTTTGGTAAAACTTTTTTAAAATCGGCTAAATTAGTTGGAGAGTAACTATGCCATTATATACCAATGGTACTATTGCTGT
Organism: Moraxella sp. ZY210820; assembly: GCF_030674635.1. Lineage (NCBI taxonomy): Bacteria > Pseudomonadati > Pseudomonadota > Gammaproteobacteria > Moraxellales > Moraxellaceae > Nasibacterium > Nasibacterium caprae. The sequence goes on from NZ_CP089978.1 coordinate 514,629, forward strand.
TGCAAGAAATTTAGATGGATAAAATAATACTTTAGCATAATAACTATTGTAAAATAATAAACAATATTGAATAATACATAAAATTGAAATCAGGTTGAGACAAATGTGGCAATGGTTTAAAAGGCAAGAGATAGAGAGGCAAATTGTGTTGATGGGTATTTTGGGACTTACTATATATATGGTATATATATGGAGTATTCTTCCAATTCGTTGGCATCTTGCTGAAACCAAAACAGATTGTGGTGAATTTGTGGATTACTATACTCGTGTTAAACATGGTAAAGGTTCTACAGTAAAGAGTAATTGGTTTATTGTGCAAGGTGAAACAGGTAAAACTTATCACTTTATGCATTCTTATCCAGAACATCAATCATTTGATTTTATCAGAAAAGATTTAAAGCAGGGTCAAAAGTTATGTTTTGAATATTTTGACCCTTGGCTTGAGCATATTTTTGGTAAAACTTTTTTAAAATCGGCTAAATTAGTTGGAGAATAGTTATGTCTGTATATGCAAATGGTACTATTGCGGGTACAAGAAATTTAGATGGATAAAATAATACTTTAGTATAATAACTATTGTAAAATAATAAATAATATTGAATAATGCATAAAATTGAAATTAGGTTGAGATAAATGTGGCAGTGGTTTAAACGGCAAGAAATAGATAGACAGCTTGGATTTATCATTATCTTTGGTGGTGCTATCTATATTATATATATGTGGTATATTGTCCCAATTCGTTGGCATCTTGCTGAAACGAAAAAAGATTGTGGTGTATTTGTAAATTATTATGATAGAGCCCGTTCTGGCAAAGGTTCTACATGGACAGAACGTTGGTTAATTATACAAGGTCAAACAGGTAAAACATATCAATTTATTTACTCTAAAAGATATCATGAATCATTTTCTTTTATTCAACATGATTTAAGGCAAGGTCAAAAACTATGTTTTGAATATTTTGACCCTTGGTTTGAATATGAATATGGTAAAACTTTTTTTAAATCAATAAAATTGACAGGAGATAAATAATGTCTGTATATACAAATGGTACAATTGCTGGTGCTAGAAATTTAGATGGAGCGATGAACTCTCCTGCAGAGCCAACTGTAGGACAACATATGAGTACAGCAGGGAATGCTGTAACGATTGCTGGAGCAGTAACTGAGTTTTATACCAAATATAATGGTGGAAACCTTGGTACTTTGGGAGGACTTGTAAGTGCATTAGGCTCTTTGGAACACGCTAGACATCAAATATTTAAAGAAAAAGTAGCCTTAACCCCTGAAGAACAAGCAGCAGTGGTTGAGGGTTTGCTAAATTTACTAGCTTTTGCTGCTAAAAATCACCCTGTTGGTCGTTTATTTACTTTGGGTGAGTATGCGGCGGTTATGGTAGGAGCATATGCTAAAACTCTTGACTGGAAAGAGAAAATGAATGCCAAAAATTGGCAGGAAGAGCCAAATCGTTCAGGGAAACATTACTATTATTATGACCCATTGGTTTTAGACTTAGATGGTGATGGTGTTGAAACACTGGCTCATAAAAATAAGGGTGTCATGTTTGATTTTGATGCAGATGGACTGCGTCATGCAACAGGTTGGGTTAAAGATGATGATGGTATTTTAGTATATGACCGTAACGCTGATGGCACTATTAATGATGGGCGAGAAGTGTTTGGTGATAGTACACTGAAAAAAGATGGTAGCACAGCAAAACATGGTTTTGACGCTTTAGCTGATTTAGACAGCAATGGCGATGGTTATATTAACCAAGACGATGATGCTTATAAATTACTGAGCGTGTGGCAAGACAAAAATCAAGATGGTATTTCTCAAGAAGACGAACTGAAAACGCTTGAAGAGTTAGGTATTCAATCACTTAACTTAGCTTATCAAAATATAAGGCAGAATTTAAATGGTGATAATCAGCTTACCCAAATTGGAAATTATACTAAAGTTGATGGCACAAAATTTACAATGGGTGATGTAAACTTTAAATTTAATAGTTTTTATAGCCAACATAGTGTAGCAGTTGAGATTACTGATACTCAGATTTCACAGTTGCCAAATTTGGCAGGTAGTGGGCGTGTGCGTAGTTTACATGAAGCAATGCAACTCTCAACAGAGTTAAAAGAAGTCGTGATTCAATACGCTCAAGCGAGTACAAAGCAAGCTCAATTGGAATTATTACCAAGTTTGTTAAAGGCATGGGCTAAAACTGACCCAGAATATCATGAATTTCAAGTGCCTAATCTTAAAAAATCAGTTGTGGTAGATGCAAGTGACCCTGATGCGATTCGAATTAATGCGACAGGTGTACGAGAAGAAGTCATTGAAGATAGAAGTTATATAGAGCGGATACAGGCAAAATATAATACTATTGCTCATAAAATTGGTGTGTTAGATAGCTTTTTAGGTACTAAAACAACAAATCTTTATTATTATGATGAACAACATGCTCAAGACACGGTTGATATTATCAATAAAACGTATGAAAATTTAAACGATGTTATTTATGCAGGGCTTTATGGGCAAGTTGCTGTATTTAACCACTATAGTCATTATGTTTATCTGCATATCAAAGAAGATGATGAACAAAATATGCAATATAGCTTAGATTTTTCTCCATTAGTTGAGTATTTTAAACAGAAAATTGCAACTGGTGATGAACAGCAATTAAAATCTGTTTTTGTGGATTTAATGGAATATATGCACTATTTTCAAGCTCCTAAGATATTATCAAATCATAATTTTTCTAAGGTAGTTGTGTTATTATCTCAAATTAATGAGCAGATGACGATACAGCAAAGAACTGAATGGTTAGATGAAATTAATCCTATTTTGCGTGAACAAAATCTTATTGCATTTGGTACAGATGAGAATAATCTTATTCAAGGTCTTAATGACAATGATATGATGTTTGGTAAGGGAGGTAATGACACTCTTTATGGTAATGCAGGCGATGACACCTTAATCGGTGGAGTTGGTAATGATACCTTAATTGGTGGAATTGGTGATGACACCTATGTATTTAGTGGAGACTGGGGACAAGACATTATCCGTGATAACACTGATAACAACAAAATTTATTTGGAAGGTATAAATCCTGACAGTTTGCACCTATTTAGAGATGGTAATGACTTAATTATCAAACAACTTGGTACTACTAATCAAATTACTGTTTATAATCAATTCCACCATCAAGCAGATAGTACACATATCACAAGTATCCAATCAATTACTTTTGACAATGGTGTGATTTGGGATGTTAATATCATCAAACAAAAAACGGTCATTGGTACAGATGATGATAATATTATTCAAGGTCTTAATGACAATGATATGATATTTGGTAAGGGAGGTAATGACACTCTTTATGGTAATGCAGGTGATGACACCTTAATCGGTGGAGTTGGTAATGATACCTTAATTGGTGGAATTGGTGATGATAGCTATGTATTTAGTGGAGACTGGGGACAAGACATTATATCTGACAATACTGGCACCAACCAAATCCGCTTAGAAGGTGTGAAACCATCTGAAGTTTATCTATATCATGATAATAGACATTTGATTATTAAGCAATTAGGCTCAGAGAACAGCATCCAAATTCAACATCAATTTGATGATAAGGTCGGTCAAGTTCCTATCACAAGTATTCTATTTGCTGACGGTACACTTTGGGATAGTTCAGTTTTTAAGAAGTACGCAGTAATCGGCACCCCATTAAATGATGTACGCTATGGCTTTGATGGTCTTGACATTATGTATGGTCAAGATGGTGATGATACGCTCTATGGTCAGCTTGATAATGACATTTTATATGGTGGTGATGGTCAGGATCAATTATATGGCGAAGATGGTAATGACACCCTTTATGGTGAAAATGGTAATGATACCCTAGATGGGGGCATTGGTGCAGACCGCCTAATTGGTGGAGCTGGCAATGACATATATTATGTCAATGAATTAGGCGATGAAGTCATTGAAAATGCTGAAGAAGGTGAGGATATTGTGATTAGTGCAATAGATTACACCTTAACTCAACACGTAGAGAACCTGACTTTAGTCAATAATGAACAGGCGATTACAGCTACGGGTAATACCTTAAATAACATTATTATCGGTAATGCACTTGATAATACTCTAGATGGTCAAGCAGGGATAGATACCATGATTGGTGGTACAGGTAATGACACTTACTATGTGGACAATAGCCAAGATATTATCATAGAACAAGCAGGAGAAGGTAATGACCATATCATAGCAAGTAGTGACTACACACTATCGGCATATATTGAAAATCTAACCTTAGTAGATAATGCTACGATTGCGATAGGTAATGACCACAATAACATCATAATTGGTAATCAACAAGCAAACCACTTAGAAGGAGGTCGTGGTGATGACAGTCTAAATGGTGGTTTAGGTGCTGATACCATGATAGGTGGTTTAGATAATGATACTTACTATGTGGATAATATCTTAGACCGAGTTGTAGAACTCATAGATGAAGGCTATGATACCATCATCAGTCAGGTTGATTATACACTTAGTCAGCACGTAGAACATTTAATTCTAGAGGCAGGTTCAAAAGCCATTTATGCTACAGGCAATGAACTTAATAATTTCATTGAGGGCAATGAACACAACAACATCATTGACGGAGGTGCAGGAGCAGACCGTATGAATGGTGGAGCTGGTAATGACTATTACATCGTCGATCATGAATTTGATCAAGTACTTGAGCATTTTAGTTTAGAGAGTGGTATAGACACCGTAGAGCAACACATCGACCGCCCATTCTATGACTTTGATGAGTTTGGTAATACGAACAAAACAGGCTCTTACCACTTACTTTTTAATAATGTAGAAAACCTGATTTTAAAAGGCACAGCCAAAACAGCATTTGGTAATGACTTAGATAATATCATTACCCTAAACGAGCAAAACAACTTTGTGAATGCTCTATCAGGTAATGACACCATTATCTACCAAAAAGGAGGAGGTAAGGACACCATTGTGAGCACAGATCGCTTGGAAAGTATGGACACATTGGTTATCGAAGGCTATGAAATGTCAGAAGCAATGTTTGTCCGTGTGACCAATACAGCCAGCCCCCATGATATGCTCCAAATCCGCTTTAAAGGAACAAATGACCAAATTACTTTACTTGATTATTTTGCCAGCGATATGAATGGTCAAAACAATCGAATAGATGAAATTACCTTTAAAAAAGGTGAGCAGATGACTACATTGTCACAAAGCGAGTTTGAAACAAAAATCTTTGCTCAGACCAACAACCATGCACCGCAGGTAAATAAATATCCAAAACCAATACAAGGAGAGATCGGTAAGGTGTTATCCGTTAGCTTTGATAAAGACACCATCAAAGATATAGACCCTTATGACAGAGAATTATCTTACCGCCTAACACTGGCAAGTAAAGGAGCTGATGGACAGTATGAAGCACTACCAAGCTGGCTCAACTTTGACCCAGCCACACTCACTTTGACAGGCACACCACCCAAAGGAACAAAAAGCAACCTTCAATTCATCCTATGGGGCGAAGACAGCTTTAATCATAGTGCTGGTGCCTATGTTAATCTTAACATTGCCAATAGTACAAATCATACACCAGCAACGACTGTACCATCAGCCCCTATTGTTACAGGTAATACCATCAAAGATACTAAAGGCAATGATACGCTAAAAGGTACAATTGCTGATAACACCTTTATTTACACAGGTGGAGTAGACACCATTACAGATAAAGGAGGATATGATACATTGGTCTTTGGCAATGGTATTACCTTTAATCAGGTAGGTCAAGGACTGATGATGTCAGGTAATGATTTGGTGCTAAGAGTGAATGGTAGCAGTGCCAACCAAGTAACACTAAAAAACTTCTTTACAGATGGCAATAGCATTATTGAAACCATCAAATTTGAAACTGGTGGTCAAATTGACTACAAGCAAATTTACAGTTTGTTTGGTAAAACAGTAGCAACCGACACACCTGCCCCAACAACAGACACCACCACAAGTCCAGCCAAGCCAACAGTTAGCCCACAAAACAACTTTGTTGGCACAGCAAAAGCGGATAAGATAACAGGTACCAAAGGTAATGACCAATTACAAGGTTTATCGGGAGCGGATACTTTAAATGCTAAAGAAGGTAATGATATACTTATCGGAGGCATAGGTAATGATACCTTGATGGGAGGTATAGGCGATGATTTATACTACTTTACCCAAGGCTTTGGCAGAGATACGATTATTAATACAGGAGGTGGCTATGATAACATCTATTTTGATGGTATTAGTTTTAACCAAATCGGACAAGGTTTAACTAAACAAAACAATAATCTCATTCTCAAAGTGAAAGGCAGTACAGATGAATTGACGTTGAAGGATTTCTTTTTAGGTGGGGACAATGCTAGTCTTAACATTCACTTTAAGGATGGGGGGAGTATTAGTAATACCCAGCTTTTAGATGCATTTAAATCGAGTAAAACGCCAACACATAGTGATAGTCAAGGGTTTAATCAAGCATTAGAGACATCATTAGTGTTGATGGAAGAGTTTAAACATCTTACAACAGACACACATACACCTATTTTTTAGGTTAGTTGGTTAGGTTGTTTGCTAGTTAGATTATTAAGTGGTTAAACTTAAACTATATAGCTTGTTTGTTGGTAGATAGTTTAGTGATTAGATAGTTTGCTGGATATGTTAGACCTTCAAAATTGAACTGCACCCCAAAGTTAGATATTTTTATAGGAAAGCGCTAACATTTGGGGTGTTTGATTGGATGTATGTAGATAAGTTCAAGTAATAAAGTATTTAAAATCTCAGTTTGTTTTTTAATTATTTTTTAAACTTAATTTGTAGAATAACACTTGTTTTTATGGATTTAGTGCTTTAGAATAAATAAATTTAGTTTTTAGGAGATGAGTTATGTCTAATCAAGAATGGTTATATCAGTATGATAGTGAGCATTACTATCAATTTAAATCACTTTATTTGAAAATTTAACGTTTTATAAAAGAAATACCTATGTCTAAACATTCTGATACGATAAAAGACTGGCTTGTTTCAAACCGTCTTTATGAAGTCCATATTTTTTATTATACCTTGATTGTTGCTTTTTGGATAATCGTAGGTTTCTTTAGTTTAGGTTTTGAAATCAATGGATATAGCCAATTACAAAATCTTTTTTTTAATTTTATTTGGTATTTAGTAGTATGTGTATTAATGACAGTTAGTTTAACTATATTTTGTAATACGTATGAGACTAATAAATATGAAAAGTACTTAAAAAACCTAGAAAAAGAAATAGCAGAAAACTTAACTGATGGTGAAAAAGAAATTGTTTGGGATTTGATAAAAGAGCAAGGTCATACTCTGCCGACTAACAAGCAACGCTATGCAATGTTGTTTTTAGGAGCGTATTTGTTATTGGAATTATTTTTTATTTCGGCATGGGTTAAAGAAATGAGACTTATATGGCAACCTGATTGGGTAGTATCGGTTATAGAATGGGTATTAGAACATACAGAACTGGTATCAATATCAACAGGTGGGGATTTTTTTTCTTTTTCTGTAATTCTAAAGAGTAACGATTTCCTATATCAATACTATCAAGATAAGGATGTATTTTTAAATTCGGAGCTTGGTAAATCCGCAATGCTTTTTGTATTTTTAAAATTCATAGCTAGTTTCCCCATTTTAGTTGCTTTATCTATTGTAGTATCAAAAGTACTGAATTGGCTTGGAATAAATCATTTAATTAACCGTGCTAACTCTAGTGTTTGGGGATTTATTTGGACATCTGCTTTAATGATGTTTGGTTTATTACTGGTTTTTATTTTTTTTATGTTATCAGGTGATATAGCTTCAAATACAATAATTTTACCTATTGTAATAAAAAATCAGGGTTGGGTTGATGCTTTTGGTTGGAATTTTATGTATATTGGTGTTGTATTTGGCTTGCAATTATTTTTTGAATGGTTGCGTTTAATTAAAACATATTTTTAGAGGGCAGTATTATGAGTAATCAAATTGAACAACATGGTGGTATTATTGCTTACTTTTTAGAAAATATTCGAAGTTCCGTTATAAGTAGAACAGTTGGAGGAGAACCAAATGATGGAAATGTGACACTTAATGAAGTTGCTTCTTGTATTTTTTAGAGAAATATACTAATAAGTGGGTGTAATTAAATTAAAATTTTCATCGACATGGTTTATCTTGTAAAATAATATTGCTCAACTTACTTTTTATATAATTATAATTAATTGATTTGAAAAACTATTTTTTATTTAAATAATCTATTTAATTTATTGTGATGGCATAATAATGTTTCGTCCATTGTTTTTGATATTGATATTGTTATAAAATAACATTACATTTTTGTAGAATGTATTAGGATTTTGTATGTTAAACGTGTTAAAGAAAGCAAAAATTGTTTTAGCGTTGCTATCGTTAGGTGCAAGTTCGATGATTTGGGCAGATACAACCCAAGTACTACCAACGATTGAAGTAACAGCAGAACAAGAAAGTAGCGAAACAAACTTATTGGGTAAACGTCCTAATGTGAGCGACCAAACCATTCAAGCTAAAGAGTTGAAACAAAGTGCAACAACTTTGGGTGATGCCTTAAGTGGAGAATTAGGCATTCATTCTAACCAATTTGGTGGTGGGGCATCTGCTCCGATTATTCGTGGGCAAGAAGGGAAACGTATTAAGGTACTTGCTAATAATGCAGATGTGGTTGATATGGCAAATATGTCGCCAGACCATGCAATTAGTGTGGATACTCACTTAGCTAAACAAGTAGAATTAGTTCGTGGAGCAACTACTTTACTTTATAGCTCGGGTAATGCCGCAGGTGTTGTCAATGTTATTGACAATAAAATTCCAAGTGCATTACCAAATCATGGTTTTGAAGCAGAAGCTGGGTTTCGTTTTAATACCAATAGTAATGAAAAATTGACTACATTAGGTACAACAATTGGTTTAGGTAAAAATTTTGCTGTACGTTTAGAAGGTCTAAATCGTGATGTGGGGAATTATAAAACACCAAATCATTTACATCCGATACATGAATTTGAACATGGAGAGATAGAAACAACGTATCAAAAATTAAATTATTTACCTGAAAGTTGGGCTAAAGGTAAAGTGGGAACAGTTGGATTATCATGGTTAGGTAAACATGGCTATTTAGGAGCTTCTTTAACTGAACGCCGTGAAAAATATGGCTTACCTGCACATAGTCATGCTTATGAACAGTGCCAAGTGAGTGTGATTATGCCACGAGGTTTTCGAGATGAACCGTATTTGGCGATTTATCCACATTTAGTAAGCAAAGATACCCATATTAATTGGGAAAATGCCAAAGTCCATCATTGTGAAGATAGCCATACTCATGCAGGACATAGCCATGATGATGAGCATGAACATGAATCAGCATGGATTGATTTAAAATCGAAACGTTATGAAATTCGTGGTGAATGGTTAGAGCCTGTTAAAGGTATAGCAAAAACACGCTTACACCTTGCTCGTACTGATTATAAACATGATGAGAAGGAAGGAAGTGAGGCAAATAGTTTCTTTAAAAATAAAGGTACATCAGCACGTTTAGAATTTGCTCATCAACCTATTGGAGAATTACAGGGTGTTTGGGGAATACAATATTTAAATTCTAAAAATAGTGCAACTGAAAAACCTAAGTTCCATTATAATGTCTGGAAAAAAAGATATGAACCTGTTGATAAACAACCTCTCTTAAATAATAATGAAACCAAGAATATTAGCCTATTTGGGCTAGAACAATTGAAATGGAATAATTTTACGTTTGAATTATCTGGACGTGCAGAACAACAGAAAGTAAGTATGGATTATGATGTTGAGGCTATCAGTGATATTATTGATAGAAAATGTGGGACAAGTTATAGTTGTCGTAACGAAGCCATTCAAGATAAAATTCAACAAACTGTTGTCAAGTTAAAACCGCATAAAGAGAATGCTTATTCTTATGCGTTGAGTACACATTGGCAATTTAAACCTAATTATACATTATCTTTAAATTTATCTCATCAAGAACGTGTACCTAATGCACAAGAGCTGTATGCTCATGGTATGCATTTAGCAACAAATTCTTTTGAAATGGGCAATATTCATTTGCGTAAAGAAAAATCCAATAATTTTGAACTTGGTTTAGGTTATCAAGGTGATAAATTGGATTATAAATTATCAAGCTATCTTTATGATTTTGATAATTATATTTATTTATTTGCATTAAATGAAAATTCTAATACCTTTTCAGTAGATAAAGATAATCGTTTATTACGCATTAATCGTTATGAACAATCTAAAGCTCGTTTTTATGGGGTAGAAGCACAGATTGGCTATCAGTTCACACCAGTATATTATGTCTCATTTTTTGGTGATTATGTGCGTGGTCGCTTAAAAGATTTACCAGATGTGGTAGACGAAACACATTGGCTAACAGGTGAGCCGACATCTTATAAATCTCAAGCAGATCGTTATACCCCACGTTTACCCCCAATGCGTTTAGGTACACGGATTAAAGCGAATTTTGATGAAAATTGGTCAGGTAATGTAGAATTTATACGTACTTTTGACCAAAATAAACTTTCTAAATTTGAGAGTAAAACTAACGGTTATGATATGTTAAATATGGGTTTAAATTATCAAGGGCGGTTTGTTCCTAGTGAATATGATGTATTCTTTAAAGCGAATAACTTACTTGACCAAAAAGTGTATGCACATGAAACATATTTACCATATATTCCACAAATGGGACGTAACTTTAGTTTAGGTGTGAATTGGAAATTTTAAGCGTTGCAATGATTACATAGTAAAAAGGTGGATGTAATAGTCCACCTTTTTTTATGAAAGTATATATCAAATTTTGTGAGCTATGATGAATTTATCATATTGGATAGTATATTCATACACAAAATACGTTATAATAATAGTATTATTTTAATTGATAAAAATTTAAACGCTATGAAACGTGCTACTATTCTAAGCCTTGCATTTTTAACGAGTAGTGCAGTATTTGCACAAGCTCCATCAAATGAATCTCAAATAACTAAGCCTGTACGTTATTTAACCATCAAAAATTTTACGGTTGATGCACGAGCACAACAGCCTGCTACGGTAAAAGATCCATTTGAACCGATGAATCGTAAGATTTTTACTTTTAATGAAACTTTGGATAAATATATTGCGAAACCTGTTGCAGTCCAATATCAAGAAAAAGTTCCAGAAGAAGTTCGTGGTTCATATCATTCATTTCGTAAAAATTTAGGTGAACCTTGGAATGCAGTCAATCAGCTTATTCAAGGAAAACCTGTACGAGCAACTAAGACTTTAGGACGTTTTACGGTTAATACTTTAACTAGTTTAGGGTTTGCTGACCCTGCAAGTCGTATTGGTTTAACGCAACAAGAAGAAAGTTTTGGTACAACGTTAGGTTATTATGGTGTAAATACAGGGCCTTATTTGATGTTACCTGTGTTAGGTCCAAGTACTATGCGTGATGCAGTAGGTATGGCGATTGACAGACAAGCTCAACCACAGAGTTATTTACATAATGATAAAGCAACAATAAGCATGACAACTTTAACAGGTGTGGATAAACGTGCAGGTTTGTTAAGTATTGAACAAATGTTACCAGAAGATAAATATGCTGCGATTCGTGATGTTTATTTAGAGCGTAAAGCATTTGATATTGCTGAACTGCAAGGTGTAACGCAAGAACACGTCTTTGCTGATGATATTGAAGTGATTAATGAAGATGTGGAATTGTCTGATGAAGTTTTACCAGATGAATTATCTGTACCAACTGAATAAGTAGCACAATAACATCGCTTTTATAATTCATGAAAGCGATGATTATTTTATATTAGATATTTGATAATATTAGAGTTTTTTATGTCGCCCTTTTTAACAGAACAATTTACACTTGACCATTTTGTTGGTAAAACGCCACTTGTGAAAGCACAACGTCTTGCTAATCGTACGCAAGCGACTGTTTTATTTAAACTTGAAGGTAATAATCCAGCAGGTTCGGTGAAAGATAGACCAGCATATCACATGATTATGCAGGCGGAGCGTCGTGGACAAATCAAGCAGGGTGATACTTTAATTGAAGCGACCAGTGGCAATACGGGCATTGCATTGGCGATGGTAGCGGCGATGCGTGGTTATAAAATGACCTTAATCATGCCTGATAATATGAGCCAAGAACGTAAAGATGCTATGCGTGCTTATGGTGCAGAATTGATAGAAGTGCCTAAAGCTCAAGGCATGGAAGGGGCGAGAGATTTAGCCTTGCAAATGCAAGCCGAAGGCAAAGGTTTAGTATTAAACCAATTTGCCAATATGGATAATCCTGAAGCACATTATTTGACCACAGGTCCAGAAATTTGGCAACAAACCCAAGGCAAAATTACTCATTTTGTTAGTGCGATGGGAACGACTGGCACGATTATGGGGGTATCAAAATATTTAAAAGAACAAAATCCAAATATTGAAATTGTAGGTTTACAACCAAGCGATGGGGCGAGTATTGCAGGGATTCGCCGTTGGCCGACTGAATATTTACCAACTATTTTTGATGCCAGTCGTGTGGATAAAATCATTGATATTCCACAACTTGAAGCGGAAAAAACTATGCGTCAGTTGGCTCGTCAAGAAGGTATCAGTGCAGGTGTATCATCAGGGGGAGCGGTGTGGGCAAGTTTAAAAATTGCTGAACAAAATCCAAATGCGGTTATTGTCTGTATTATTTGCGACCGTGGCGATCGTTATTTATCGACAGGATTATTTTCGGTAGATGATGGGGACGTGTAATGCGTTTAAACTTGTTGTGTTGTGCGTTATTTTGCGGTCTATTATGTAGTCAAATCAGCTATGCAAAATCAGGTGTTGGTACACAATTAGTCAATATCGAACGACAACCATTGGCAAATCGTTTAGCCAATGGTTTTTGGGTCTATGATGACCCAACAACACATCGTTCGATTGTGTTTGAATTAGGCGAACATAGTCATAACAAGGGTTATTATTTTTATCGTGAATGGAAATATGATTGTCATAATGCAGAGAACCCCTTACATCGCATTGTTGGTGTGCCTGAAAATGATAATGGCGTGATGGCTGATTTTTATATTTCTTCTGGTTATCGTGATTATCAGCCTTTTTTAACGCAGTTACATTTGGTTAAATTAAAACCTAAGAAATATGTGATTTTATCGAAAGAAACGCCTGACGGTGTGCAAAAATATCGGTTTGATTATCAAACTGAAAATAAAGCCAAATGTCAATTTAAATAAATTGTCATGACATTTTGAGAATATTACCCATGTATAATCCTATCTTAGTCTTTGATATTGAAACAAAAATTGATATTCATTCAGGACGTATTTTATATGATTTTGAGTTGAATGATGAAGATAGTGAACAGGCGTTAATTAAATTACGCCGTCAAGAGACTGGGCAAGAGTTTCAACGTTTGGCATTACATGAAATTGTCTGTATTTCTGGTTTTTGGTTTAATGAGGGGGATATTAAACTCTTTTCGTGGACGCAAGAACAATATAGTGAAACGGAAATTATTCAAAAATTTTTTAAAGTTTTTCAAAAATATCAACAATATAGCCCACGCATTGTGACTTGGAATGGTTCGCAATTTGATTTGCCTGTGTTGATGATTCGTTCGATGTTGCATGGTTTATCATCAGCTTATTTGTGGGATAATGGTGAGCTGTTTAGCCAAAAACGCTATCAAAATTATGTCAATCGTTATCATCATCAACATATTGATTTAATGGACCAATTGGCGATGTTTCATCAAAAACATTTTGCCAAACTTGATGATATGGCTCATTTTTTTGGTTTGGCGGGCAAGCCTGAATTAGATTTAAATGGGGCAATTAAACAGCAAAATTGGTCAATCGTAAGACAATATTGTGAAAGTGATGTGTTAAATACTTGGTTAATTTATCTGCGTTGGTCGTTGTTAAAAGGACAGCTTGATGGCGAATCGCATGATAATATGGTGCATGAAACGTTGGCGTATTTACAGGAGCAAGCACATTGTCAAAATTTTATCGAACGTTGGCAACATTATGCACAAAAAAATGTGTTTAGTCAGCGATTTTTCCCTTAAATGGCACAGATAATCATGACTAATCCATTGATTTTTAATATAGAAAGTTTATCCCATGAAGGGCGTGGCATTGCCCATTATCATGATGAACATCACTCAACTGAAAAGCACGGTAAAAAAGTATTTGTGCGTTATGCTTTGCCTAATGAAACGGTAGAAATTCGCCTAACGAATGAGCTGAAACGTTGGGAAGAAGCGGATATGATTCGCCTTGTGGGTGAGCCGTCTCCACAGCGAGTTGAGCCATTTTGTCGATATTATATGCAATGTGGTGGTTGTAATTTGCAACATCTTGATTTAAATGCACAAATTGAACATAAACAACAAGTATTGGCATCGCATTTTCAGCATTTGGCACAGGTTCAACCCGATGAATGGTTACAACCAATTCGTTCACAACAGCAGGATTATCGCAGACGGACGAGAATTGGTGTACGATATTTAGCCAAAAAACAACAGTTTTTGTTTGGTTTTCGTGCTAATCAGTCCAATCATTTGGTTGATATAGAATCTTGCCCAATCTTAGATAATCAATTAAATCAAAAACTTAAAGCATTAAAACAGTGTTTAAGCCAACTGCATGGCAAAGCGGATATTGGACATATTGAATTGGCGATGGGCGATGATGATATTGCTCAAAATATTGGCTTGTTAATTCGAGAAACGGCATCATTAAGTAAAAAAGATAAACAAATTTTAATCGATTTTTGCCAACAACAGCAATGGAAATTGTATCTGCAACCCGCTCGCCGTAATGATATTTATCGGATTGATGATGGTTCAAATGCTAAAAATACGGCTGATTTAATCTATAAAATCAATGGAATACAGTTTAATTTTGCCATGAGCGATTTTACTCAAGTCAATCATAGTGTCAATCAACAGATGATAGAGCAAGCCTTGCATTTATTAAATTTACAACAAGGCGAGCGAGTGCTGGATTTATTTTGTGGTTTGGGTAATTTTTCCTTGCCAATGGCTCAAGTTGTAGGGCAGAATGGTTTAGTGGTTGGTGTGGAAGGCAGTTCAGCAATGGTTCAACGTGCTAAGGCGAATGCCAAACAAAATCAATTACATAATACCCAATTTTATGCCCAAGACTTAAGTCAAGATTGCTCAAAACAAAATTGGGCAAAGCAAGGTTTTGATGCGATTTTAATTGACCCACCACGCACAGGAGCGTGGGAAATGATGGTGTATTTGGCGAATTTTCAGGCAAAACGGATAGTCTATGTGTCGTGTAACCCTGCAACTTTAGCTCGAGATAGTCAAGTCTTATTAGAAAGTGGTTATCGTTTGAGCAAGGCAGGTATTATGGATATGTTTAGCCACACCGCTCATGTGGAAAGTATGGCGTTGTTTGAAAAAATTGATATTTTGGGATAAAAGTTTGATTTTCTTATCTTATTTTAAATAATCTATATCGGGAAGTTGAAAAGGTGGGTGTGGAGACATATCTACAATGATAATTCGTTGTTCTTCTCTGATGTAATGCAAAATATATTCACTTACATAATCACCTCTTTCTGATAATTCATAATTAGGAATACCAATGTGATAATGCCATAGTTGGTATTTTTGTGCATAAGCTACACGCTCTGACCAATTAGGGTCATTTGTAGGCACATTGTCTGAATTTTTATTACGCCCTTTTAATCCTGTAAGTCCATATTGCTGTACATGAGTGACAAAAGCTGAAATTTTTTGTCTATCTGTTTCAGGGAAGTTACGTAAATATTGTTTAAAACGTGGCGTAAATTCAACAATCATACATCATCTCTGTGTAGCCAAGCATCAAACTCTTCAAAAGAATTAAACTGCGGTACAGTGACTCGACCACTATCAATAGATTGTTGAATACGTTCCATATCAAAAGTAAAATTGTCATGTGTAGATTGGGTCAGTTGTTTAACGACCTTACCATTATCTACAATATGTACAACTTCATCAGCTTTAATCTGTAAAATTTGTTGCTGTACAGTTGGTGGTAATGTTGCAAGCTCAATCAACATATATTATTTTCCTAAGCAAATGTGTATCACTCAACATTAAACCATAAAATGTGAATGCTTGAAAAAAGTTCATTAGTTTTTGCAGTTGTTTCTTGAATGATAACAGAAATAAAATCAATTTAACACGATTTTTAATGTTGAATAGTGTAAATATGACTGAATAAGATTCATTCTATCTAAAAATATGCTTAGTCATTTTACCTATGTAGAAAGTATGGTGTTGTTTGAGAAAGTATCTAGCATAGGAGATGAATAAATTCTTTATTGACAAGAATGATTATTATTTATAATATTAAGCAAATATATCAAAATCGTGGTGAAATGATGATGAATAAATTTTATCCTATGATTGCTCAATTTTTCTTAATATTTTTTGTGTGGATTGGTGTGCAATATCTTTTATTTGAACCATTGCATTATTGGAAAACGGTCATTAGCGGTGTAATATTTTCTTTGATTTTTGTGATTAGTTGGCACATCATGCTGACCAAAATTGAGCAAAAAATCAAAAATGAACAATAATGCTGAATAAATGGCGGATATGCTCCCACAAATTTATGTTCCCCCAATTTGTATAGTCATATTATTTTCATAAAAAATAGAGTATAATTGCCAATTAAAAATATCCTACTTTTAGGGAGATATTATGGTAACCGTTCGTGAACAATTACCTGCTCAATTGGCTGATTTATCTGATGAAATGCTTGAACAACATTCATTGGAAATATTATTATTTTGGTTAGAAAAAGTACGGGAAGATGGCAGACCATTACATCAATTAGAACAAGTCGGACGCTATATTTTACAAAAACTACAGCAACAACAGGACAGCGACATCAATATCTTTATTATGGGTATTGAAATGGCAGATATTTTAGAACATTTAAATGTTGATGAAGAAACTTTAGCTACAGCAATGCTTTATCGTAGTGTGCGTTCGGGCTTGGTATCGCTTGAAGATATTCAACAGCAATTTGGCGATGCGATTGCAGGGCTGATGAAAGGCACACTTGCAATGGGGCGGTTGTCTGATTTAATTGAAAAGAATAAACGTTTGGAAGACCATTTTAATAACAATCAACGTGAGCATTTAACAGGCATTTATAAAATGCTGATTTCGGTTACGGAAGATGTCAGGGTGGTACTGATTAAACTGGCTGACCGAACCTATACTTTACGAGAATTGGCTCAATCCTCACGAGAACGTCAAGAGCGTGTGGCTCGTGAAATTTTGACGATTTATGCACCACTTGCTCATCGTTTGGGCATTGCCCAATTGAAATGGGAATTGGAAGATTTAGCGTTCCGTTTTTTAGCACCTGAACAATATAAGGAAATTGCAGGCTTGCTCAATGAAAAACGCCTAGAACGTGAACAGTATATCCAAGATGTACAAGATGCGGTACGCAATAGTTTAGCAGAATATAATATTAATGCTGAAGTTACGGGGCGAGTGAAGCATATTTACTCCATCTATCGTAAAATGAAAAGCAAAAATTTAAGCTTTGAACAATTATACGATATTCGAGCATTACGCATTTTAGTAGATACAATTCCTGAATGTTATCATGCACTTGGCATTGTCCATACCTTATGGCGACATATTCCACATCAATTTGATGATTATATCACCAATCCTAAACCCAATGGTTATCGTTCCTTGCATACGGCGGTGATTGCTGAGCAAAAATCGTTGGAAATTCAAATTCGTACTAGAGAAATGCACCAAGAAGCGGAATTAGGCGTATGTTCGCATTTTAATTATAAAGAAGGGGCAAAAAATACTGACCAATCGTTTAATAATCGTTTGCACTCTTTGCGTGCGGTACTTGAACTTTATCAGGAACGCAATGACAGCAATCTCAATACGGATAGTGAAGATAGTCAATTTCAACCTGTACAAGATTTTGAAAATTTTGAAAAAATTTATGTGTTTAGCCGAGATGGTGATATTAAAGAGTTACCACGAGATGCAACGGTATTAGATTTTGCTTATTATTTACATACTGAAGTGGGTAATCATTGCTATGCAGCACGAGTAAATCAACGTTATGTGCCATTAACTTATACCTTAAAAACAGGCGAACAAGTTGAAATTTTAACCAAAAAAGACCGCACGCCGAATCGTGATTGGTTAATAAATTCTTTAGGTTATCTTAAAACTGACCGTGCAAAAGAAAAATTACGTCATTGGTTCAGACAACAAGACCGTAGCCATAATTTAGAAACTGGGCGTGAAATGCTCAATAAAGAATTGGCACGTTTGGCGATTCACCCTAAAAGTATTGATTTAAATGATTATTGTAACCATTTTAATGTAAAAACTGGCGAAGATATTTTAGTTGGCTTAGTGAATGGTGATATTGGTATTCATGCTTTATTAAATCAAATTAATAAACAAATGCACGCCAATGATGATGAGCCAGAACTCGTATTACAGCCAATGCTTGACCCCAAAGCGAGTCAAACATTGTCAGATTATGGTATTTTAATTGATGGCTTGGATAATGTGGAATTATACATTGCCAAATGTTGCCAGCCTGTGCATGGTGAAAGTATCGGCGGTTATATTACCCAACATCGTGGTGTGAGTATTCACAAAATTGGTTGTAGTGATTATTTACGCATGATTTCGCAAGAGCCTGCACGTATGGTGGAAGCAAATTGGCAAATGCAACCTGCTCGTGGGCAAAGTGTACAAATTGAAATTGAAGCTTATGATAGACGTGGTTTGTTAAAAGATTTAACACAAGTGATTTTCTCTGACCATATTAATATTCGTCAAGTAAATACGATTTCCGAAGCTGATGGTATTGCTAATATGAAATTATTGATAGAAGTCAAAGGGTTAGCACAATTATCTAAACTATTGGCACGTTTGGAACAACAACCTGGTATTATTAGTGCGAGACGTTTGGTACAAAATGCGAGTGTGTAATATCATCAATTGTATTTGTGTAATGAATTAATCTTACCAATACAGGTAAGTTAATAAATATTTGATTTTAAGGATTATTGATGAAAAAACTCTCCCTAATCGCCTTAAGCCTAACCGCTTTACTTCATTCAAACATTGCGTCCGCCAATACAGGCAATGCGGTGATTGTTGCTCCTGCGATATTAGCAGTGAGTGCATTAATGCTACCAAAAGCATTATATGACAATGCAAAATTCAACAAGACCTGCAAAAAGACCCCGCATCATCTCACCACCAATATGGGGTCGTATTACAACACCATGCACAACATTTCACCACTGAGTGCCGACTATCAAGCCTTGCCACGCACGCCAATTGATAAGGTGGGGAAATTACCTGACACGACCAAAGTGGCGGTGTATGGCAATTTGATTAAAAATGGTGAGCAGATTTATATCAAAAATGACACACAAGCCATCAATGTTTTGCCTGATTTGACTTATCAATGTGGGCTTGCCAATTTGAATGCCAAACTTACCAAATTTCCTTCCCAACACGACAATGATAAAGCCACTTTTTATGGGCAAGTGCATTATGATGAGCAAAAAACGCCTTATTTGACATTAGATTATATCATCTATGACAAACCGCACAGCCGACAAGAAAAATATGTATCCTATTTTGATGCAGTAGGTTATGGCGGTATGTATAGTGATGAATTGATTGCCCTAGCCAAAGAAGGCTATCCGCAAGCCCAATTTAAGCTAGCAAACTTGTGGCGACAGCAAGAGCGAAATGGCTTTGCTGAATTGGGCGAAGATGAGAGTAAGGTCATCATTGACCCAAAATTGGCAGGTCAGTTATTACGGGCTGCCGCCAATGCCGAAGATGAATGGGCGATGATGAGTTTGGCAATCATTTTAAAACAAGGGGGCAATGCCAACTTGGGGATTGCTCCCAATCAAGCCTTATACAATAAATATTATCAAAAAGTTCCCCAGCTTGTAGACGCCACCAAATACAGCCCCCGTTTATTTAAGGGCTGGGACAAATGGCAAAATTGGCACAAAATGACCCCTGTGGATTTTAAAGTAACCATTCAAGATGAAGGACAAGGCAAGGTGTCGTATCGTTTGGAGTTGCCTTAAATTTAATCGTTAGAAAAACATGCTAATAAGATTTTTGTTATTCTACTTGAGATGATGTAGCTTGGTTTGCTTTGATTGAACGATATTTTTTATAAAGTCGTTCAATGATATACCAAATAATCGGTGTTAAAATAAAACAAATCATCATCGCCAACATATAGGCTAATAAACCGCCTTTGGTGATGGAAATCGGTTGAATGATATTGCCATGATGATTTTGTTGAATGTGATAATGATAAATAATGGGGGTATTAAAATCATCGCCATTATGCGTTAATTTAAAACCATCATCAACAGGTTTAAAACCATAAAAATTTTCACCACCATCAGAAAATTCAAGTTTTTGCTGACAAAGTGTTTGTTGTTGATAGGATTTTAATTCAATCAGTTCAGGTTGTTGTTGCTGTAAAATACAAATTTTAAAGTCAGATGGATTTGTTACAGTTTCAGGCTTGGGTTGTAAAATAAACCCTAAAATCAAGGTAGAGATTAACCGAATCAGCAAAAAAATCAAAATTTGCCGAATGATTAAAGCAATGGCAATCACAAAATTTTTAAGCCATCTTAAAACCATGATGCTAAACGAAAAATAAATTAACAATCATCACATTATTCCATAAAAATAATCCATCATCAACTTGATTTTAGGCTTTAAAACCCTTATAAAGAAGTGAATGAAATGACTAGGATAATTTAAATGAGCCTTTCTCCTGCAACTTTACCAACACCGAATTTTCAAGCGATTGATTTAAGCCAATTACAACAGCAGATTGAA
The DNA here is from genome assembly GCF_030674635.1 of Moraxella sp. ZY210820. Lineage (NCBI taxonomy): Bacteria > Pseudomonadati > Pseudomonadota > Gammaproteobacteria > Moraxellales > Moraxellaceae > Nasibacterium > Nasibacterium caprae. The sequence continues at coordinate 535,686 of NZ_CP089978.1, forward strand.
CAGCATATTGCTAACGGTCAGCAGTTTTTAAGCAATATTGTGGCTGTACCGCAAGATTTTGCCGATAAACTTGCCATTTTACAAAAAATGGACGAATTAGAACAGCAAATGAGCGAAAGTTGGGGCATTTTATCGCATTTAAATGCGGTGATGAGTAATGATGATACTCGTGCGATTTATCAAGCCATCTTGCCGAACTTGAGTAATTATTATACACAAATTGGACAACATGAAGTTCTCTATCAAAATTATCAACAATTATTTGATGATGCTCAATTTGCTACCTTAAATCCAGCACAACAACGAGCGGTTGAATTGGCATTGCGTGATTTTAAATTGTCAGGCGTGGATTTAGCAACGGATAAAAAACAACGCTTTGCAGAGATTTCTAGCCGTTTATCACAACTCTCATCAGATTTTTCTAATCATGTGCTTGATGCGACACAAGCCTATTATCAAGTGCTTGATGATGCTCAATTAGCAGGTTTACCAGACAGTAGTATCGCCTTATTACAACAATATGGACAGCAAAAAGGTGAAACTCGCCCTGTGGCAACGTTGGATTTTCCAGCGTATTTGGCGGTGATGACCTATGCTGATGACCGTAAATTGCGAGAGCAGTTATATCAAGCCTATGTAACTCGTGCATCAGAATTGGGTGATTCAGCATTTGATAATACTGACATCATGCAGGAAATTTTAGCATTACGTCAAGAAATGGCGGAATTAGTCGGTTTTAAACATTATGGTGAATATTCTTTAGCTAGTAAAATGGCAAAAGATGTGGATACCGTTCGTCAATTTTTAATCGATTTAGCCCAACACGCTCGCCAACCTGCTGAACAAGATATTGCACAATTACAAGAGCTTGCACAACAATATGGCATTGATGAGTTAAAAGCATGGGATTTAACTTATCTATCAGAAAAATTAAAGCAAAAACAGTTTAATTTATCGCAAGAAGCATTAAAACCATATTTTCCATTGCCAAAAGTATTATCAGGTTTATTTGCGATTGTTGAAAAAATATACGGTGTACAGATTGTCGAAAAATCAACATCAGTTTGGCATGATGATGCTCAATATTTTGAATTATTGCAAAATGATGAAGTTTTAGGTGGTTTTTATTTCGATTTATATGCTCGTCAAGGGAAACGTGGCGGGGCGTGGATGAGCGGATTCCGTTCTCGTGCGGTGATTTTAGGGCAATTACAAAAGCCAATTTGCTTTATGGTTGGTAATTTTAATCCGCCAATTGGCGAACAACCTGCATTATTAACGCATGATGAAGTGATTACTTTATTCCATGAGTTTGGGCATGGTTTACATCATTTATTGACCGAAGTAGATAATATTAATGTGGCAGGAACGCATGGTGTGGCGTGGGACGCTGTGGAATTACCAAGTCAATTTATGGAGTTTTGGGCGTGGGATAACGAAAGTTTGGCATTATTGAGTGAGCATATTGAGACTAAACAGCCTTTACCACAAGATATTTTACAGGCTTTATTGAATGCTCGTCATTTCCAAACAGGCTTGCAGACCTTGCGTCAATTAGAATTTGCCTTATTTGATTTGAATATTCATTGTACAGTGCCTGCTTTGTCAGCTCAAGGTATTCAAGATGAGCTAAATCGCATTCGCTGTGAAATTAGTGTAACACCAATGGTTGATTATAACCGTTTCCAACATAGTTTTAGTCATATTTTTGCAGGTGGTTATGCGTGCGGTTATTATTCATATAAATGGGCGGAAGTGTTAGCTAGTGATGCCTTTGCCCGTTTTGAACAGGAAGGGATTTTTAATCGTGAAACAGGTAAACAATTCCGTGATTGTATTTTAGCTGTGGGCGGGCAGGTTGATGCACTCACCGCATTTAAAAACTTCCGTGGGCGTGAACCAAATATTGATGCGTTATTGCGTCATCAAGGGTGGAAATAATTGTAGGGGTGAGAAATCACCTCTTGATTTTATATCGCCCAATTTTCTACTCTTAAGCCATCTACGCGTTTAAATTCTCGTTCATTATTGGTTACCACAATTAAGCCCAAACTTCGAGCGTGTCCTGCAATCATAGCATCGTAGGCACCAATCGGTGTACCTTGTTTTTCAAGTGTCGCTTTAATATTAGCGGTATGATAACCCGCGTGTATGTCATATTCCAAAATCATAAGGCTATCAGCAAATACTTCTAAAGCTCTAAATGCTTTTTCTCGGTACATGGATTTTTCTGCACCAACTGCTAATTCCATTAAAACAACACTGCTCATACATAATTGGTGTTGGCAAAGATTAAACTTTTCGCGTACTTGTTGGGGTTTATTTTTCATTGTATAAATACAAATGTTTGTATCCAACATATAAGTAATCATGGGAAAATTTCCTCTCTTTCCTGTGGCATTGGCTGATTACGTTCGTTCATAAAATCTTCAGGGACTTCAATATTATCAAAAAAATAATCCCAAGTAGAACCGACAGGTGATAAAATTCGTGTATTACCAACAACTTTGACATCGACTTGTTTGACCGTTGCAGGAAAGGCAACAGCTTTAGGTAAGCGTACAGCTTGGCTTTGATTGGTTTTAAATATACTTGCAACAATCATATTTTACTCCTATATAGTGAGTATATACTTAAAGTATATCATAACGATAAAAAATAAGTGTTGTCAATCTTATTCCCATTTTACAAACTTTAATTTTGCTGATTTATTTATCGATATTTTATGCTAGAATACAGAGATTGCAAATGTAAATAGGATAAAAATCATGACTGAAGCAGATATTCTAGCTCAATTAGAGCAATTTCATGACCATAATGAATTTCAGCAAATTATTGATTATGTTGAACAATTAACACCACGTTATCATACAGCGAATGTGATTTCAGCTTTAGGTCGAGCGTATAATAATATGTTTTGGCAGGCTGATGATGAAGAGAATAATCGCCATTATTTAGAAACAGCTTTGACATTGTTTAAATCGGTTGAAGATGAATTGGGCGATACGGGAACTTGGAATTATCGTATCGGTTACACTTATTTTTATATGAATGATTTGCTCAATGCCCAAAAACATTTACGTAAAGTTGAAGCGTTAGGCGAAGTGGGGGTGGCAACCAAAGAATTACTGCAGATGATTGATTTAGCGATAGAAAATAATGTGAGTATCAATGAATATCGTGAAGGTGGTCGTGGCGGTGTAGAATATGAATTAAATCATTTGCTAAATGTACTGAAAGCAAAATCCGTGTCATTATTAGACACATTCCAAGCAGGTGTTAGCGATGAGCAACTCGCTGATTTTGAACAACAACTTGGTTTTGAAGTGCCAGAAAGTTTTAAACAATGGTATCGTACATTCAATGGTCAGGTTGATGGGGCAAAATTTATTGATAGTAATAGTTTGGTTCATCTGATTCCATTGGAACAAATTATTCCAACACAACAGCAATTTATGGCATATTTACAGGATAACTTTGGTCAAAATTGGCAAGATATACAGTTAAATGCTTACGAATTTGATGATATTGAAGAAGTTAAAAATGTGTTATTTAATGCAAAATGGTTGCCAATGTTTAAAGGTGAAAATAATAGTTTAATGTGTATGGATTTAGACCCACAAACTGAAAATGGTTCACTTGGACAAATGATTGAAATTACACCACATATAGATTTGGAATATTACCGTGTTACATGGTGTGCGTGGTCATTACGTCAGCTGATTGAAAATCCAATCACTAGCATTGTTACCGTAAATCCTTATTTTACATATAGTGTAGAAGAAAATTGTTGGACATTGAAAAATGGTGAACATTTAGTTAAAGATAAAGATATTTATCATATTGATAGCACTAAATTTGAACGTTTTAAAGAGAGTGATGAATAAGTACCGTACGACATCACCATGATATATTTACCATGATGATGTCGTGTTTAATTTAATATTAAGGATTAATGCTTAATAGTTCGATACGATAAGTTGAAGCTTGTTTGTTCACTTTACCTTCTTCACGATAACCAAGATGAGCAGGGATATATAACTCGTAAATACCACCTACTTGCATAAGCATTAAACCTTCTTGTAAACCTGAAAACATTTCTGAAATGGGTAAAATAACAGGTACACCATTCAATGTACCTTCGTTTAATTCTCCTTTAGCATTGTAAGAACTAAATAGAATTTCGACTTCATCACGGTGTTTAGGAGATATTCCATGTCCTGCTCGTAATACTTTATAGTTTAGACCAGAAGCAGTTTGTTGTACGGTCGATGGTGGTATGATATTGGTGTTTACGGTTTGTGCAATACTATTACTAGCAAAAAATAAACTACATAAGAGCAAACTGGCGGATAAATAGGTATTCATAAACATTAATCTACTACATGAATAAACATTGAGTCCTAATTAAGTATATGATGATATGTAAATCATACAACAGTTAATATACAAAATTTGATGACTATAGTATAGATAAAATCATATGGTAAATAAGGAATTATTGTAAATTATCGTATCAATAATGCGGTGGAATATTTAACATTGGGTCAAAAGGTGCAATACCTTCGGATAAATCAGCTTGCTCCACACGTTGATAGAGCATTTGCATTTTGTGATTTAAATCCATGATTTCTTGGTCTTGCTCGGCAATTTTTTGATTAAGTTGCTCAACTGTATCATCTAAAAAAGCGACTTTCATTTGTAAATCATCAATCAGTTGCTGTAACTGTATCGCTTGATTTTGTGTTAGAATGTTGGTTTGTGAAGACATCATTTTTTCCTGATTTCAACAATTTGAGTAATATTATGGCATATTTGACCCTAAAAAATATACAACTTGCCTTTGGTGGCCCTGCACTTTTAGATAACGCCAACTTTAGCCTTGAACGTGGGGAGCGTGTCTGCTTAATTGGTCGCAACGGCGAAGGTAAATCAACCTTACTCAAATTGATTGCAGGAGAAATCAATGCTGATGCAGGCGAAGTCATTTTACAAAATGGTTTACGCATTGCCATGCTTGCTCAAGATGTACCGATGGATTGCGGACGTGTTGCCGACATCGTGGCAGAAGGTGCAGGCGAAGTAGCAAAAATATTACAACAATATCATCAACTTAACCACCAATGTATGGCAGGCGATAGCAATGCTTGCGATAAATTAGGCGATATTCAGCATCAACTTGACCAATTAGATGGCTGGGCATTAGACAATCAAGTCAATCTCATGTTAAGTAAAATGGGCTTAGACCCCAATGCAGATTTAGCCGATTTATCAGGTGGACGTAAACGCCGAGTGCTATTGGCAAGAGCGTTATTGAGCCAACCAGATATTTTATTGCTTGATGAACCGACCAACCATTTAGATGTGGAAAGTATTGAATGGCTTGAGAATTTTTTATTAGAACAACACAATTTAACGTTATTATTTATTTCACATGATAGAACTTTTGTTGATAAATTATCCACACGCATTGTCGAATTAGACCGTGGGCAATTACGCAGTTTTGAGGGAAATTATAGTCGTTATCTTGAACTCAAAGCCCAACAACTCGAAGCTGAAGAAAAACAAAATGCTTTATTTGATAAAAAATTAGCTGAAGAAGAAGCATGGATACGTCAAGGCATCAAAGCACGTAGAACACGCAACGAAGGGCGAGTGCGTGCCTTAAAAGCCTTGCGAGAAGAAAGCAAAGTACGGCGTTTCCAACAAGGCAAAGCAAACTTGACTTTACAAGATGCTCAACGCTCAGGCAAATTAGTGTTTGAAATTGAACATCTCGGTGTAGATTATGATGGCAAAGCCTTAATTAAAGATTTCTCAACAGTCGTGTTGCGTGGAGACCGTATCGGCTTAGTTGGCGATAATGGAGTGGGTAAAACCACATTAATCAAAGCGATTTTGGGTGAAATTGAACATCGTGGTACTGTCAAAACAGGAACACAACTTGAAGTGGCTTATTTTGACCAACTCCGCCATCAACTGGATTTAGAAAAATCAGTCGCAGATAATGTCGCAGAAGGGTCTGATTATGTGGATATTAACGGACAACGCCGACATATTTTAGGTTATTTGCAAGAGTTTTTATTTGCACCAGAACGTGCTAGAACGCCTGTAAAAGCTTTATCTGGTGGTGAACGTAACCGTATTTTATTGGCAAAATTATTATTAAAACCATCAAACTTGTTGGTCATGGACGAGCCAACCAATGATTTAGATATGGTTACACTTGAATTATTGGAAGAATTATTATCACAATATCAAGGCACATTATTATTGATTAGCCATGACCGTGCCTTTATGGATAATGTCGTTACATCAACTTGGGTATTTGATGGAAAGGGCAATATAGCTGAATATATTGGTGGTTATCAAGATTATTTAAATCAACGTCCAGTAGAAAAAACGATTGACAGAGCAAAAGAAAGTAAAAAAGTTGAAACAAAAACAGAGATTAAAACTGAAACAAAAGCTGAAACGAGTAAAAAGAAACTCAGTTATAAAGAACAACGAGAGTTAGAATTATTGCCTAAAGAAATTGAACAACTTGAGCAAGAACAAGCTGAATTAAGCGAAAAACTGGCTGATGGCTCGTGGTTTAATACCGATATGCAAGGTGCAACACAAGCCAGTGAACGTTTAGCAGACATTGAAATGTTATTGCTTGAAAAATTGGAACGTTGGACAGAATTGGAAGGTTAGTTTTGATAATCTAAGTTTTTTTATGAGGGTTAAATAGATTTAACCCTTTTTAATTCCATTTGTATAATTTAAAATACCATAATAAAATCAAATTATCATCATTGGAAAAAATGACTTAGATTATATTTACAAAATTTAGGGAATATCTATTAATCCTAATAAATAATGCTATAATCGCACCATCAAAATGATAGAGTAAAATTATGAGTGAAACACAACAATTACAGCGAAAATTAGGTGCTCGGCATTTAAATATGATTGCCATCGGTGGTTCGATTGGTACAGGATTATTTTTAGCATCAGGGGCGACTATTGCCAGTGCAGGACCGGGTGGAGCATTGCTCGCTTATGCTATCATCAGTGTGATGATTTATTTCTTAATGACTAGTTTAGGTGAATTGGCAACACATAATCCAACATCTGGAGCATTTTTTACTTATGGTAATCGTTATGTTGATGAAAGTTTTGGTTTCGCCTTAGGTTGGAATTTCTGGTATAACTGGGCGGTAACGGTAGCATTTGAGCTAGTTGCCGTTCACATGATTATGAAATTTTGGTTTCCAGATATTCCCGGATTTTATTGGAGTGTTATCTTTTTAAGCATTATTTTTGCGATTAATGCTTTATCAGTCAAAGGTTTTGGTGAGGGTGAATTTTTATTCTCTTTGGTAAAAGTGTTAGCGATTATTGCCTTTATTGTTGTAGGTATTGCGATGATTGCTAAAATCATGCTAGACCCAAATCAATCAGTCTTAGCAAATTGGACACATCAAGAAGCACCATTTACAGGTGGTATTCAAGCCATGATTGGTGTGGCGATGATTGCTGGTTTTTCATTTCAAGGCACAGAAATGGTTGGTGTAGCGGCTGGAGAGTCAAAAGACCCGAAAAAGACGATTCCATTGGCAATTAAACAGGTCTTTTGGCGAATTTTACTATTTTATATTTTGTGTATTTTTATTATCGGTACATTGATAGTTTATACTGACCCTAATTTACTGAATGCGAAAGAAACAGAAAATATTGCATTATCGCCATTTACCTTGATTTTTGAAAAAGCAGGTTTTGCCTTTGCTGCAGGGGTAATGAATGCGGTGATTTTAACTGCGATTTTATCGGCAGGAAATTCTGGTTTATATTCATCAACCCGTATTTTATATGATATGGCAAAAGAAGGGCGAGCACCAAAAGCGTTGGCTAAACTCAATAAACGTGGTGTGCCAATGAATGCATTATTGGCAACGACTGCTGTAGCATCATTATGTTTTTTAACAACATTTATTGGCGAGCAAGCGGTTTTTAATTGGTTGTTAAATATGTCAGGGATGTGTGGTTTTATCACATGGTTGGGGATTGCAATTTGTCATTATCGTTTCCGTAAAGGTTATCTTGCACAAGGTTATAAACTGGAAGATTTAAGTTATCGTGCCAAATTTTTCCCGTATGCACCATGGTTTGCGTTTATTTTATGTGCCATTGTGATGCTTGGGCAAAATTATGAAGCCTTGCTTGGCGATAAAATTGATTGGATGGGATTATTGGCGACTTATATTACTATTCCATTATTTTTAGCATTATGGCTTGGTTATAAATGGAAATATAAAACTAAATTGATTCCATATGACCAAATGAATGTTAAAGCAGATAGCGATTAAGCTTAGTTTTTAATCATTTATAGCTCATTTATCAAACACTCTACAGCTCACAACAAAACTGTAGAGTGTTTTATTATGATTGATGATGTAATAATTTCCATTCATAATAGAACAGTAGGGGCGTATCATATACGCCCAAGTTATTGATTTAAGAAAGGGTTTATGTGATAAACCCCTACATTTGTTGTATTATTCTGATATAAATCGATTATAAAATCTAATTTGCATAAATCATGTTTTAAAGTAAAATATAATTATTTATCTATTGAATATCGTTATGAGTGAACCCAAAGAACTTTTACCTGAACCTACGCCGCCCGAAGACTGGGAATGTTGTGGTAGTGAATGTGGCGATTATTGCGTATATGAGATTTATCGCCGTGAAAAGCAGGCTTATGATGAACAACAACAACGTTTAGCAAAACAGGCTGAATCCTAAAAATCAGCTTAATGATTGTACATATATTATTACAATGATATGGCTGATTTTTTGTTAAAATAAGATTTTACACTAAATAAACTTCTCAAAATACACCATAACATAAAACTTGCGTAGGGTGCGTATCACGCACCAGTAAAGGGATAAAGTCTCAAATGGTGCGTTGTACGCACCTTACGGCTTGCGGTGTTTTGGGGTTAATTTACCATATATTGATGAGAGTATTTCATGAAAAAATTATTAATGACTGGTCTATTGGCTGTAACCGCAAACTTTGCTTATGCAAATGATACCAATATTTATGCAAAAGCAGAACAGTTTTATACGGCACAAGATTTTACGAATGCGTTTAAAGAGTTTGAGCGTATTGCTAAAACAGGTGATGCTCAAGCAATATTTAATTTAGGGCAAATGACACGTTTTGGGCAAGGCACCAAACAAGATTCAAAAAAAGCATTAAAATTATTTAAACAAGCAGCTGATAAAAATTATGCTCGTGCAGAAATGGTGTTGTTTGAAATTTACACTGATGGCGATTTAGGTGTAAAAGCAGATAGTATACAAGCTCGTAAACACTTAGAAAAAGCGTCAAAATTAGGTTGGACAGATGCAACTGTTGAATTGGCAAATCAATATTTTGCACAGGGTACGACTGAAAGTGATAAAAAAGGAGTTGAATTATTAAAGCCATTGGCAGAACAAAATAACCAATCAGCACAACATTTATTGGCGGTTTATCATATTGTCAATGGTGTTAAAACGGTAAATGAAAGTTCAATTATGACAGGGATTAAAAGCCTAGAAACATTGACGAAACAAGGCTATATTCCATCGATGATGGCGGTGGCAAATATGTCAGCAACAGGTGAAGTTTTACCACAAAACTTAGCATTAGCAAAAAATCTTTATACGATTTTAGCAGAAAATAATGTACCGACAGCGAAAGAACGTTTAGCCCAAGTAGAACAAGCCCTCACTCAAGTGCCAGCAGAAGCACCGAAAGCAAAACCAACAAAAGCAAAATAAAATTAAAAAACCATAGAAATGCTATATTGCCATTTCTATGGTTATATACGCCAACATTGAGACTATGTTATGCCAGAATTACCCGAAGTTGAAACCACCAAAGCTAGTTTAGAGCCATTATTAGATGCACAAGTGATGGATGTTACAGTTCATCAGCCGAGTTTGCGTTGGCGTGTGCCTGATGATTTAGCAGAGTTAAAAGGCTATGTTTTAACGCAACTTATTCGCCGTTCTAAATATATTATTGCAACGTTTAAATATAAAAATAATGTAAAAACAATGCTTTGGCATTTGGGAATGTCGGGTAGTTTTAGTATTAGTCCTTGTGAAAAAGCTTTGCGTAAACATGACCATGTAATATTAAAATTCCAATTAAATGATGGGGAAGTGGTGGAATTACGTTATCATGACCCACGCCGTTTTGGTTGTATGATTTGGTTAGATGAGCAATCGCAAAAACTGCTTGATGTGTTGGGTGTAGAGCCGTTAAGTGATGATTTTACTGCCGATTATTTGATGGATAAATTTAAAAATAAAAGTGTAGCGATTAAATCAGCGATTATGGACTCGCATATTGTGGTTGGAGTGGGTAATATTTATGCAACAGAAAGTCTGTTTAATGTTGGCATTCACCCTTTACAGCCTGCAAAAACTTTGACCAAAGTACAATTAGAGCGTTTAGTGATTGAAATTAAACGTATTTTAGCCAATGCTATTCATCTTGGTGGTACAACATTACGAGATTATGCCAATGCGATGGGCGAAAATGGTTATTTTCAGCAAACTTTATTAGCCTATGGGCGAGCAGGCGAGATGTGTGTCAATTGTGAAACTACGTTGGAAAATGTCAAAATTGCACAGCGTTCGAGTGTGTTTTGTCCAGAATGTCAGCCGTTGAAACGTTAAATAGCGTGAGTTTGGCTGAATATAGTTGTATAACTTATTGAAATATAAAGATTAAGTAGGGTGCGTATTACGCACCTTACTTACTTTTGGTTTGATAATTTATGCGAGTTTTGCACCAGCAGGAATATTATCATCAAGTAGGATAACGGTTAATTGCCCATCTTTCTCCGCAGATAAAATCATACCTTCCGATAAACCAAACTTCATTTTGCGTGGGGCAAGATTGGTTACGCAAATTACCGTTTTGCCTTGTAATTCTTCAGGGCTATAAAACTTAGCAATTCCACTAAATACATTTCTGGTTTTTTCTTCGCCTACATCAAGTGTAAATTGCAATAATTTATCAGCTCCTTCAACTTTATTACATTCAAGCACTTTAGCCACTTTCATTTCTACCTTAGCAAAATCATCAATAGAGATAAAATCGTCAGTCTTAACAGTTTGCTCCACTGCTTTTGCTGTAGATGGTTTTGCTTTTTGCTCAGTTGATTGTAGGCTTTCTTTTGAATCTTCAATCATAGCATCAACTGCTTTTTTATCAACACGTTGCATTAAAGGTTGGAATGTTGCAATTTCATGGTCAAGTAAGATTTGTGTGCGTGAAGCAAAATCAAACTGTTCTAATTTAAAGAAAGCTTGTACTTCTTTGGCTAATTTTGGCAAGACTGGCGATAATAAAATCACTAATTGACGGAATAAATTTAAACCGACAGAACAGATTTGTTGTACTTCTGCACTATTTGGATTTTCTTTTGCCAAAGACCAAGGCTTTTTCTCATCAATATATTGATTAGCTTTATCCGCCAATGCCATAATTTCACGAATCGCAGTGCTAAATTCACGGTGTTCATAATGTTGGATAATACTATCACCTGCTGTGATAAATTCTTGAATTAAATCAGGTTCACTACAGTTTGTAGATAATTTATTATCAAATTGGGTATTGATAAATTTAGCACAACGGCTAGCAATATTGACCACTTTACCGACTAAATCAGAATTCACTTTTTGAACAAAATCATCTAAATTTAAATCAGCGTCTTCTACTTTATCCGATAAACGTGAAGCAAAATAATAACGTAAATATTCAGGATTTAAATGCTGTAAATAGGTTTCTGCTTTGATAAATGTCCCACGAGATTTAGACATTTTTTCTCCATTAACCGTCAAGAAACCATTTACAAACAATGAGGTTGGTGTACGATAATTTGCTCCATGTAACATCGCAGGCCAAAATAAAGCATGGAAATAGACAATATCTTTACCAATAAAATGATAAACTTCTTTATCTGAATCTAGTTTCCAATAATCATCAAAATTTAATTCAGGGCGTTTTGCTTTGATGTAATTTTCAAAACTCGCCATATAGCCAATCGGTGCATCAACCCAAACATAAAAATATTTATTCGGTGCATTTGGAATTTCAAAACCAAAATAAGGGGCATCTCGGCTAATATCCCAATCATTCAAACCTGCTTCAAACCATTCATCGAGCTTATTGGCAATCGAAACAGGCAAACGACCTTTATCTCGTGTCCAACCTTGTAAATATTCACTAAAATTCGGTAAATTAAAGAAATAATGGTCTGAATCTTTTTCGATAGGTGTTGCACCGCTTAAAGTTGAGCGTGGATTAATCAGTTCTGTCGCATTATAAGTAGTGCCACACACTTCACAACTATCGCCATATTGGTCATCAGCTTTACATTTAGGGCAAGTGCCTTTAATAAAGCGGTCTGATAAAAACATTTGTTTTTCAGGGTCAAATAATTGTGTTACAGGACGAATGCTAATATGACCTGCTTGGTGATTTTTGAGATAAATTTCTTCAGAACGTTTACGGTTAGTCTCACTATTGGTTGAGTCATAATGGTCAAAATCTACCATAAAACCAGCAAAATCACGTTCATGTTCTTGTTGTACATTGGCAATTTGTTGTTCTGGGCTAATGCCATTTGCTTCTGCACGCAACATAATCGCCGTGCCGTGTGCATCATCAGCACAGACATAAATCACATCATGTCCCATTGAACGCATTGCACGCACCCAAATATCGGCTTGAATATAACCAAGTAAATGTCCCATGTGGATTGGACCATTGGCATACGGTAGGGCATTGGTAACTAAAATTTGACGTTTGGACATGAATAACACTCTAAATTTGATAATTATTGGACAAACTTTAATTGTACCTAATTTTTAATAGCTTGTGTAGCGGTTGGGTGGATATTTCATAGAAATCATTGTTCTATCATTGAGCATAAAAATAGCCCTATATTAAATAGAGCTATTTTGATTGATGCTTGGCTGATTAAGGCTTAGAGAGTAATTTCCAACCTTTGCTGGTATTCATTAGACGGATTTTATTATCATCAGAAATATAACCGCCTTTAACCGCTTGTAAAATCGTGTTTTTAGGCACACTTACGGCAAAAATTTCGGCTTGCTGTCTATCTTCAGATAAAATCACATCAATATTATAAGTTACGCCTTTAATGGTTTCGCTTAGTTGAATATCAGCAATATTGGCGACACGCACACATTGTTGTCTAAGTTTCGACCATGTAAAATCGGCACTAGTTAAGCAACCATATTTATCTTTTTTTCCGTCAATAGGTTGAGTCTGACAAGCCATGATTAAAGCACTAAAACATGAAATAAGAATAATTTTTTTCATCATCATCACTTTTTAAATAAGATGATATGATGATAACATATCATACAGTTGAATTGTGCTAGAACGGATAATAAATTGTGAAGAATTGATACAAACCGTTCATTTGATAAAAAATGAACGGTTTTAAGAGATAAAAGTTGTTTAGATTAATATTCAATGATGACTTTCATTGCTTTAGTTTCAGCAGCGTGTTTGAATACATCATAGGCTTTTTCAATTTCACTAAATTTGAAATGATGTGTTGCCAATTTTTCCATTGGTAATTTACTGCATTCACACGCTTTTAATAGCATACCAGTTGTATTGGCATTAACTAAACCTGTGGTAATTTTTAAGTTTTTAATCCACAATTTGTTAAGCTCAAAACTGACGGGCTGACCGTGTACACCCACGTTAGCGATGTTACCACCTTCTTTGACGATTTTTTGGCAAATATCCCAAGTTTGTGGATAGCCTACGGCTTCCATTGCACAATCTACGCCACGACCACCAGTAATTTCAAGTACTTTAGCCACAACATTTTCTGTATTTGGATTAATAGTGTGTGTTGCTCCCATTTCTTTTGCCATTTTTAGGCGGTTTTCGTCCATATCAATTACGATAATGGTTGATGGAGAATATAACTGACCTGTTAATAGACAGCCCATACCAACAGGACCCGCACCGACAATTGCAATTGTATCACCTGGTTTTACATCGCCATATTGAACACCGATTTCATGTCCAGTGGGTAAAGCATCGGATAAGAAGACAGCGACATCAGTATTTAAATGATCGGGTAAAATGTACAATGAGTTATCTGCAAATGGCGTACGAACATATTCAGCTTGTGTGCCATCAATCATATAACCCATAATCCAACCACCATTTTGGCGGCAGTGTGAATACAGTTGTTTTTGACAGTTTTCACATGAACCACAACGACTGACACATGAAATAATCACTTTATCGCCTTTTTTGAAGTTTTTAACTGCAGAACCCACTTCTTCAACGATACCAATCCCTTCATGTCCTAAAATACGACCATTCCATTCGCCTGTTTTTTCACGAGCGGTTGCTTCAATTTCAGGGTTTTTACCTTTCCAAATCCCTAAGTCTGTACCACAAATTGTGGTTTTTGTCATACGAATAATAGCATCGGTTGGGTCAATGATAGTGGGTTTTGGGCGATCTTCAAAACGAATATCATTTTCACCATAATACGTCATTGCTTTCATTGTAGTCATGATAAAATTCCTCATCATTTGGATAGTACAGATTAAAAATAAACCAAATGCGAGTATTTGTAAAGTGTTATTGATAAATTTTTTATTTTAAATCATTATGTTATAACATAATTATATTGTAATGTTTGATAAATACAATGAATAATGACTATTCTTATATCATGAAAAATGATAGAGCATGATAGTAATTGGGTCATTATACATAATAATATCGATTCTAAATAAGATATTTGTGAGTGAGATAATATTTATTATCCTATAAATTGTGTTATTTTTATTATTAAAACACTAGATATAGTATTTTATGCTCAAAAATAAATCAAACTATCGATAAATAATATTGAAAATAATTATTGTTTATTATATTATAAATGATAATGATTGTTATTAATTCTTTATGAAGGAGACGATAATGTCTATCAAGCAAGTCGCTAATATTCAGCAACCTACACAAGCGAGTGAAGCTATTCGTGCCTTTTTTACTTTACAATGCTGTTGGTTGAATAATGAAGAAGTTTATTTAGAGCAAGGGTGTTTACATTGTGGCTCGGCTGCTACTTATTTGATTTTTTATACCAATCGTCAGATTCAAAAGTTGATGTTAGATTTTATTGGACAGCATAATTGTATTGCACGTGTGGATTTACGTGATTTGCCACATTTTGAGCAAGATTATGAGATATTTTTGCAAATTTTAGAACAAGAAATCAATGCTTATGCACGTGCTGTATCTCATTTGGCACGGTGTTTGCCATTTGAGCAAGTTGAGTCGATTTTTGAACGTCAATATGCAATTGCGTGTTAAGCATTTTATTGAGATAATATAGTATTCACTTATTTTGGAGAATACTATGGCACGTCGTCCTACTCGTTACAATGAAGATGATTTTGAATCTTTAGAAGGTCGTGCTAGTAAAACTGAACAAAAAAAAGCTGTACAACGTTTATCTGCAATTGGTGCACAATTAGCTGAACTCAATAAAGAGCAAATTCAACAACTCCCTGTAGATGAACGTTTAATCGATGCTTTGCTTGATGTACAAGCGATTAGTTCATTTGAAGCACGTCGCCGTCAATTTCAGCGTATTGGTAAATTATTACGTAATGAAGATGAAAGTGTAATATTGAGTTATTTAACACCGAAACAAAGCCCTAAAAAATTGGCACAACTACAACGCTGGGTTGAGCGTATGATTGAACAGGGCGATAGTGCCATTCATGAATTTAGTAAAGAATATAATGCTTGTGAACGTCATACTTTACGTCAGCATGTATTACGCATTGTGCGTGATAAACAGCAGAACCCACAACAAGTTGAGTCATCAATGCAAAAATTGTTAAATTATATTCAGCAAGTTGTTTTATTATCAGACTGATGTGGTAAGAAAAAATAAGTTGCATAAAAGAAAAGTAGGAAAAATTGAAAATAACTGCTTTTTTTTTATGCAAAAGAATAAAAATAATGAGAAAATAATCACTTTTTATGGG
Source organism: Moraxella sp. ZY210820 (assembly GCF_030674635.1). NCBI lineage: Bacteria > Pseudomonadati > Pseudomonadota > Gammaproteobacteria > Moraxellales > Moraxellaceae > Nasibacterium > Nasibacterium caprae. The sequence goes on from NZ_CP089978.1 coordinate 551,802, forward strand.
AAATCAAGACTAAAGTATAAGTTACTTGACTAAAATAATATGGATAATCAATACTAAACAAACCCACCTTCTTTAGGTGTTTTAATTTTAGGCTGTTTTAAAGGAGCTAATTATGGATGAGGTTCAAGTAGAAAGAATTCTACAAAATCCAAAATTTAAAGCATTGGTTGCTAAAAAGCGTAATTTAAGTTGGAGCTTAGCAGCTTTAATGTTGTTTATTTACATTGGTTTTACTTTGTTGGTTGCATACAATCCAGAGTTTTTGCGTACATCAATTAGCGGCGGTGTGATTACTTGGGGTATTCCACTTGGTATTGGTGTGATTGTTATTTCATTTGTATTGTGTGGCGTATATTCAACTATTGCTAATAATTCATTCGATGTACTGAATAAAGAAGCAATGGACGAAGTGGAAGCGATTACCCACAATAAGGGAGGTTCATTGTAATGAATATTTCAACAATGAAGGCAACCTTAATGGCTGGCTTAACGATGTTGTTAAGCAGTCCAGTAATGGCAGCTGCATTAGAAGGGCAAGCTGAAAAGCAAGCAACTAACTGGACAGCGATTATTATGTTCGCTATCTTCGTAGGTGCGACATTATTTATTACCAAATGGGCAGCAAAGAAAACACAATCAGCAGATGACTTCTATACTGGTGGTGGTGGTATTTCTGGATTCCAAAATGGTTTGGCGATTGCAGGGGACTTTATGTCAGCAGCGTCATTCTTAGGTATTTCAGCAATGGTATTCACATCAGGTTATGATGGTTTACTCTACTCACTTGGTTTTATGGTGGGTTGGCCTATTGTACTTTTCTTAGTTGCGGAACGTTTACGTAACTTAGGTAAATACAACTTCTCTGATGTAGTTTCATTCCGTTTAGATGAAAAACCAGTTCGTAAAATGGCAGCATTTAGCTCATTGGTTGTTGTAGCATTCTACTTAATCGCTCAGATGGTAGGTGCAGGTCAGTTGATTAAGTTGTTGTTTGGTTTACCGTATGAAATTGCAGTTGTTGCTGTTGGCTTATTGATGATGGCATATGTAATGTTCGGTGGTATGTTAGCAACCACTTGGGTACAAATCATTAAAGCGGTTATGCTATTATCTGGTGCTTCATTCATGGCATTTATGGTTATGCACCATGTAGGTTTCAGTTTCTCTGAAATGTTTAGCCGTGCAATTGAAATGTATGCTCAGGTCAATAACAAAACACTTGAAGAAGCTAGTAAAATCATGGGTCCAACAAGTTTGGTTAAAACGCCACTTGATGCGATTTCATTAGGCTTAGCCTTGATGTTTGGTACTGCAGGTTTACCACATATTTTGATGCGTTTCTTTACAGTGCGTGATGCAAAAGAAGCTCGTAAATCAGTTGTAGTTGCAACAGGCTTTATTGGTTACTTCTATTTATTAACCTTTATCATTGGTTTTGGTGCAATTCTTTTAGTTGCAAACAACCCACAATACTTAGATGTTGCAAAAATGGCAGCAACTGGTCAGTTAGCTCTGATTGGTGGTGGTAACATGGCTGCAATCCACTTAAGTCATGCAGTTGGTGGTAACTTATTCTTAGGCTTTATTTCTGCGGTAGCATTCGCAACTATCTTAGCGGTAGTAGCTGGTTTAACATTATCAGGTGCAGGTGCGATTTCTCACGACTTATACGCAAACGTATATTGCAAGGGCAAAACAACGCCAGAATCTGAAATGAAAGTAACGAAACGTGCGACTTTAGCGTTAGCAATCTTAGCAATGATCTTAGGGATTATCTTTGAGAAGCAAAACGTTGCATTCATGGTAGGCTTGGCATTCGCTGTAGCAGCATCTGCAAACTTCCCAGTATTAGTATTATCAATGTTCTGGAAAGGTTTAACGACTCGTGGTGCAGTAATCGGTGGTTATGCAGGATTAATTAGTGCAGTTGTGTTGATTGCCTTAACTAAAGCAGTATGGGTAGATACATTAAAATTAGGTACAGACCCTATTATTGCAATGGGTAATCCAGCGATTTTCTCAATGGCTATTGCATTCATCTGCTGCTGGATTTTCTCAATCACTGATAAATCAGCACGTGCTGAAGCAGAGAAAAAAGCATATGACGCACAGTTTGTACGTTCTATGACTGGTATTGGTATCTCAGAAGCATCTGACCACTAATCTCAGTAACAAACTCAAAACGAAAGCTCCAATAATGGGGCTTTTGTTTTTTATAAATCCTATAGTCAAATGCATTATTGAATAATAAATATACATAATTATCAATTTTCTAATCATCAAAATTTTTGTTATAATATCTTAATTTTTTAACAAATTTACATTAGGATAGCGTGCTATGTCAGCCCAAAAACACAACATTTTATTTGAACTTGGTAGTGAAGAACTGCCACCAAAAAGTCTAAAAACCTTACGAGATGCCCTCAAAAGCGAAGTTGAGCAAGGTTTAACACAAGCAGGATTAAATTTTCAAGCAATTTATGCTTATGCAAGCCCTCGTAGATTGGCATTGTCTATTCAAGGTTTAGATGCCAAACAAGCCGATAATCAAAAACGCTTTGATGGTCCTGCATTGCAAGCAGCTTATAATGAAGATGGTACACCAACCAAAGCACTTGAAGGGTTTATGCGTGGGCAAGGCATAGAAAAAGAGCAATTAAGCACTTTTATGGCAGGTAAAGTTGAAAAAGTCTGCTATATTAGAGACATTCAAGGGAAAAATATTGATGAATTATTGCCCAATATTTTACAAGATGCGTTGGATAAATTGCCAATTGCCAAAAGAATGCGTTCAGCCGACAGTCGCAGTGAATTTGTGCGTCCTGTACAATGGGTGGTGTTATTAAAAGATAATGAAATTATTGATGCAACCATTCAGGCATTTAAAACGGGTCGGCAATCTTTTGGGCATCGTTTTCACGCACCAAAAGCGATTGATATTGCCCACGCTGATGAGTATTTAGACACGCTTAGAAATGCCAGTGTGATTGCCGATTTTGATGCACGCCGTGATGACATTATCAAACAAACCAAAGCCTTAGCCGATGAAGTGGGTGCAGTAGCAATCGTACCTGATGATTTATTGGACGAAGTAACCGCATTGGTGGAGTTGCCTGTTGCCTTGCGTGCCAGTTTTGAAGAACGATTTTTAGCCGTGCCACAAGAAGCCTTGATTAGCACAATGCAGGATAATCAAAAATATTTTTGTTTGGTGGATAACGCAGGTAAATTACAGCCATATTTTATTTTTATTAGCAATATCAAGTCTAAAGACCCAAGTCAAGTCATCGAAGGTAACGAAAAAGTGGTGCGTCCACGCTTGTCAGATGCAGAATTTTTCTATCTACAAGACCAAAGAGAGCCTCTTGCCAGCCGTAAGGAAAAATTGCAAAATCGTATTTTCCAAGCAGAATTAGGTACAATTTGGCAAAAAGTAGAACGAATGGCTAAAATTGGTGCAGTTTTAGCACCAATCACAGGAGCAAATGCAAATGATGTCGCAAAAGCCGCCTTATTATGTAAATGTGATTTAACCTCAGAATTAGTGGGTGAATTTCCAGAATTACAAGGCATTGCAGGGACTTATTATGCTCGCTTGGAAGGTGAAAATGAAGAAGTGGCATTGGCATTAGGCGAACAATATTTGCCTAAATTCGCAGGCGATAAATTGCCAAGTACGAAAACAGGGACAACATTGGCTTTGGCTGACCGCTTGGACACTTTGGTGGGGATTTTTGGCATTGGGCAAGCTCCAACAGGTTCAAAAGACCCATTTGCCTTACGCCGTTCAGCGATTGGTATTTTGCGTTTAATTATTGAAAATGGGTTAGATGTCACGCTTGAAAGTCTGATTGACAGCTCATTAAATGCTTATGGTGATGTGATTAAAGACCACGCCAAAACCCGTACTGATGCGTTGGCATTTTTAGAAGGGCGTTATCGTGCCAAGTACGAAGACCAAAATGTAGCGGTGGATGTGATTCAAGCGGTACAAGCTTTGTCTCCAAAATCACCTTTGGATTTTGACCGTAGAATCAATGCTGTACAAGCATTCCGTACCTTACCAGAGGCGAAAACTTTGGCACAAAATAACAAACGAGTGGCAAATATTTTAGCAAAAGCAGATACCAAAATTGCAGATACTGTGAATGAAAGTTTATTGCAAGAAAATGATGAAAAACAGTTATTTACTGCAATTCAAACCGCTAAAAATGAAGTTGTACCATTGCAAGCCAATGCTGATTATCAAGCGATTTTACAAAACTTAACGGCTTTGGCAGAACCATTAACCCAGTTCTTTGATAATGTAATGGTGAATGCTGATGATGAAGCCCTAAAAAATAATCGCCTTGCTTTATTAAATCAAGTGCGTCATTTATTTTTATTGGTGGCGGATATTAGTGTGTTGCAAGACTAATCATATGACAAAATATTCCCTTGTTTAATCAAGGGAATATTTTTATTTGGGAGAGAAAAATGTATTTAGATATTAAAACTGCTCAAATGAATTTAGAAAATTCTATTGCTCAATTATCAAAACAGGATTTATCCTATTTACAGATTATTCCACCAGGTTGGATGCAGGAAGAACAATATTCAGCATATTTGAAACAAATTAATCAACTTGCTCATCTTTATAAAGGTGGTAGAGTAGTAATGGCTCATATTATTCAAGCAAATAGAATGCTATTTTCTGATGATAATCCAAATTCTTGTCCTGCTGAAATCGTATATGATGTGAAAGGGGAAAGTAGTATTGATGAATTAGCTGAAATTGCACATAAATTATTTCAATTAAAACATACCACGCCAGATGACCCCGAATTAAGAAAATATGCAGAACATCTTACGAATGAAAATACACAGCTATTTAATAATGTTCCAAAAGTTTTGACCGATAAAGACTTAGTTACAACGACAATGTTTATTTGGCGTCCACATTTACCGAATGGTGTTTTATCTTTGGGGTATTTTCCAATTTTAATTAGCGATAATTGTCAAGGTATAGCGACAGTATTGCCAGCACGATTTTGGCAAGATAGCGAGTTATATCAAGACTGGATTGCTTATAATGATATGGATATGAGTAATGCGTTTTTACAATTGGATCCGAAAGGCGTGATATGGAATGAATATAAAAAGTATGTAAAACCAGCTGTCTTTGATTTTAAAATTGTTGATAAACCGCAATCAAAACACGCTGTGGTTTCGGAACGTTCGCTTGAGTTTTTACGCTTGTGTATTGATGCTGTATATTTAGATTATCAAGAAAGAATGGGTAATAAATCAATTTGGTTGAAATTGAAATCTTGGTTTTAGGGTGGGTAAATATACCATAAATTTGTGTATGCCACTTGCAGCGAAATCAAAGTATGCTATACTCAAGCTCATTAGATGATGAAATCTAGTATGAAATTTTTGAATAGTTAAGTAGGGTGCGTAATACGCACCTTACTCGCCATTTTTAAAACCTATCAACATAATCATCAGCATTACCGCATTGATAAATTATATAACAACCTAATGCCAAAAATAATATAACAAGAATGATTGTAATGATTTTTAATATCATCATTTTATCTCCAATCAAAGTGAGTTAGAGAGATTTTAATTACTTTTTATCTCAATAGCAAATTTTGAGTTTAAGTCTGTTTATTCCGCCACTCACATAAATCCACAATATCTTGTTGAATACCTTGTTTTAATTCATCTAAAGAAACATAATTTTTTTCGCCGTGCAAATAATGTAAAAAAGTAACTTCCATCAATCTCCCATAAACATCAGCCGAAAATTGTGGAAAATGTACTTCTAAACGCCATTCCAGTTGGTTTTGCTTAATCGCAGGGCGTGTTCCGACATGAGCCGCACCAAATAATGTATTCGCTTGAGTGCCTTGCAAGCCTTGTTTCTCGCTTGGTTGTTGTGCTAATAATTGTGTAAATGAACCATTGAGTAATTTAACATCAACCGCATAAATACCATGTAAGCACGGCTTTAAACGTTTAAGGGCAATATTTGCTGTTGGAAAATCCAGTGTACGTCCAATTTTATCACCATGAACTACACGCCCTAAAATTTTATATGGTCGCCCTAATAATTTACTCGCCAAGGCAAAATTACCATCGGCTAATACTTGACGAATGCGTGTTGAACTCACACGTTCATTAGAAAGTGTAACAGTTGCTAAATTTAAAACATTAAAACCAAAATTACGTAAGAATTGACTATCCGCTTGGCGGTCTTTACCAAAATGAAAATCATCGCCCAAAATTAAACTGCATACATTGAGTTGTTGTAAACGTTGTGCAAATTGGGTTGCAGAAAGTTGGCGAAAAGCGTCATCAAACTTGACTAAAATAATATAATCAATTGCTAAATCTTTTAAATAAGTGATTTTTTCACGCAAAGATGTAATGCGTGGTGGGGCATTCTGTCCTAAAAAATATTCTAAAGGTTGTGGTTCAAACAACATAATTGCACTTTTTAATTGCTGTTGTTGAGCGGTTTGTTTTAATTGTGTAATAAGTGCTTGATGTCCTAAGTGTACACCATCAAAATTACCAATGGTCATCACTAACGGTGGTAAAGTATTTAGGGTAGAAGTACAAGCATGAAGTCGAATGAGTTGCATAATAGTGAAATTAAGTAATGGCGAAATATCATATTAACTTAGGTAAATTCAGGCATATATTGCCATAAAATATGGCTGTCGTCTGTAGTAAATATGCATAAATTTTTGATATTGATAACTATTCTCTTGATGATACAGATTCATCATCATCACGATAAATAAATTTTGGCATTTCTAAACCAAAATAAATAGCAATAATGCGTAGAGTAAAACCAAAAATAAGTGTAGCAATAACCGTTAATTCTAATTGTAAACCAAAGTGTAAGCACAACCAATAAAAAATGACTGATACAAATGAAATACTGGCATAAAGTTCACGGCGGAATACTAAAGGAACATCGTTACATAAAATATCACGTAAAATACCGCCAGATACACCTGTTAAAATCCCTGCAACAGCAGAAACGACAAAACCGTGTCCCATTTCAATGGCGATTTGGCAACCAATAATAGTAAAACCTATCAGCCCCATTGCATCAAGAATTAAGAATGTGGAACGTAAATGTTTCATCCATTTGGCAATGACGATAGTAAATAATGCAGCACAACATACAAGAATTAAATATTCAGGATGCTTAACCCATGTTAATGGATAATGCCCCAATAACACATCACGCACTGAGCCACCACCAAGTGCGGTAACACTGGCAATAATAATCACTCCAAACCAATCCATGCTACGGCGACCTGCGGATAATGCACCTGTCATCGCTTCTGCGGTAATGGCAATAATATAAATGATGGTTAATAACATTATGACACCCTAATGTTGTTTTAGCTTTATATTGTAACCAATATTGTGCTATTTTTTAAGTTAATTTTCATCTATCCGCATAAAAAAGAGTTAGTTGATAAAACAACTAACTCTTGGTTTGATGATAGATTTTTAAATGACTTAATGAATTTAAGGCTCTTCATCATCAAATTCAGGTTTAACTTTGACGATAAAATCTTGTGCAGAAATATTACGCCATAAAGCAAAACTTGTACCGATATAAATTGATGAATAGGTACCAACAAATACACCAATACACATAGCAATTGAGAACCAGCGTAAACCATCACCACCCATGATTAACATCGCAACAACAACGAGTAAAAGTGTCATTGATGTATGAATAGTACGGCGTAAGGTTTCAGTTAAAGCAATGTTAATAACCTCTCTTGAGCTGACCTCACGAATTTTACGGAAGTTTTCACGAATACGATCAGATACAACAATATTATCGTTCAGCGAGAAACCAATGATTGATAAAATAGCTGCTAATACAGTTAAATCAAACGGCCAACCCATCATAGAGAAAATGCCAAGCGTGATGATAATATCGTGGAATAATGATAATACTGCACCAATCGCTAATTTAAGCTCAAAACGAATGGTAATATAAATCAGCATTAATAACAATGCTAAACCTACAGCACCAGCAGAACGTACATAAAGCTCTTTACCAACTTGACTACCGACAGAATCAACTTTAGCTACAGTAACTTCATTGGCTTCCATTTGTACTGCTTGTTTAATCGCATTACCAAGTTCATCCGCTTTAATATGTGGTTGTTCAGGCATTTGTATCATCAAATCACTATTACTACCTAAACTACGCACTTGCACATCTTTAAAACCTGCTTGTGTAAGTTTCTCAACAATTTGTTGATTATCAACAGCTTGGGTATAGTTCAGTTCGGCTGATACACCGCCTGTGAAGTCTAAACCTAAATTAATGCCTTTAGTGCTAATAAACACAATACTAGCAATGGTCAGGACAATTGAGATAATTGCCATTGGCAGGGCAATTTTCATAAAGTCAATAACACGTCCACCATTGGCTAATTGATAAGTGTCTTGAGTATTTGTCGTTGGAAGTTGTTCGCTCATGATATACTCCTTAAATACTCAATTTTTGTAAGTCTTTACGCTTACCGTAAATGATTTGTACAATCGCACGGGTTACAGTAATCGCAGTAAACATTGAGCAGACAATACCAATCATTAGCGTTACAGCAAAGCCTTTAATTGGACCTGTACCGACAAAGAATAAAATTGCTGCTACAAGAAATGTCGTTAGGTTTGAGTCAAAAATAGTGTTATAAGCACGGTCATAACCTGCAACAATCGCTTGTTTTGGTGATGCACCCCATTGTATTTCTTCACGTATTCGCTCACAAATCAATACGTTAGCATCGACCGCCATACCAATGGTAATCACAATACCTGCAATCCCCGGTAAGGTTAAAGCTGCACCCATCCATGACATAATAGCCAAAATCATAGCAAGGTTAAATACTAAAGCAAAATTGGCGATTAAACCAAATAAACGGAAGAATACAATCATCCACAAAGCAACTAACACAAAGCCCACTTGCGTAGATAAAATACCTTTTTCGATATTTTCTTGACCGAGACTAGGACCAATCACACGTTCTTCCACAAAATACATTGGGGCAGCCAATGCACCTGCACGCAACATTAATGCTAATTCTTCAGCTTCTTTTCTTGAATCTAATCCTGTGATACGGAAACTTGAACCGAGTACATCGTTAATGGTTGCAACATTGATAATCACACTTTCAGTATAAGGAGTACGAACTTCTTTGGTTTCGCCTGTTGCAGGGTCAATTTCATGGCTAATTTTTTGTTTATGTTCAATAAATAATACAGCCATTAATTTATTTTTAGCTGAACGTGTCGCATCAGCCATCAATTTACCACCTGCTGTATCTAAATTAATGCCCACTTCATAGCCATTAGTATCGTGGCTTTTACCTGATGAAGCACCTTGTACTCGTTCACCTGTTACGATGTAGTTACGTTCAAGTAAATATTTATGATCACTACCAATTTCACCAAATTCAAATGCTTCTGTACCTGCGGGTGGAATTGCGTCAAACTGTGTTTGATAAGTCGTATTGTGGTCAGATACTAAGCGAAATTGTAGGTTTGCGGTACGACCTAACACACGTTTTGCTTCAGCAGTATCTTGAACACCGGGAAGCTGTACTACGATACGATTAGAACCTTGAGTTTGTACTACTGCTTCGGCAACACCTAATTCATTAATACGATTACGCAAAGTGATTAAGTTTTGCTGTACCGCTTCAGATTGAATTTCTGCTAAACGGTCAGCAGTATAATTTAAAATAATGACAGGACCAGTTTCTGTTGCTAAAGCTTGGGGGGTAAATTCAGCACTTTGACTACGTAAGAATGATACAGCACTATCACGGTCAGCAGTATCAGCAAATGAAATCACCATATTATGATCTTTATTATTGACCGATAAGTTTTGGTATTTGATTTTATTTTGTGCTAATTGACGGCGAATTTCTGTAGCAGCGGATTCGATACGTTGTGTTAAGGCTTTATCCATATCAACTTCGAGTAAGAAATGTACACCCCCACGTAAGTCTAAGCCGAGTTTTGTTGGTTTTGCACCAATATTACGCAACCATTGTGGTGTTGTGGGTGCAAGGTTGAGTGCCACCACATAATTATTTCCAAGCTGACGGCGTAAAATATCTTGAGCTTTTAATTGCTCTTCTGATGTTTTTACACGCAATAAAGCTGAATTTTCATTAAATGAATTGTTATGACTCTGGATTTGAGCTTCATTTAAAATTTGTTCTGCTTGTTGGACAATGCTTTGATCAATGACAGTTCCTGCTTTTGCACCAGAAATCTGTACCGCAGGCTCATCTGGGTACAATGTTGGTAGTGCATAAAGTGTACTAATCACTAAAACAAACAAAACCAGCAGATACTTCCATAAAGGGTAACGCATTTTTGTTTACTCAACAATAAAAAGGAAGATGAATTAAACGTTATTCAATGTACCTTCAGGTAATACAGAAATAATCGAACCACGTTGGATTTTAATTTCAACGCCTTTACTTAATTCAATTGTTGCAATTTCACCATCGAGTTTGGTAATACGTCCCATTAAACCGCCTGCAAACATCACTTCAATGCCTTCGGTTAAACTTTCAATTAAAGCACGATGTTCTTTTGCACGTTTTGATTGTGGTCGCCAAATCATAAAATAAAAAATCGCGACCATAACGAGCATCATGATAATCGTCATTGTTGGGTCTTGAGCAGCTGGAGCTGAGCCATTGGCATAAGCATTACTAATAAATAAACTCATATTGATTTCCAAAAATAAAATATAACAATAACAAGTGATAGTTTAACAAAATATCTGCAAGCAAAAACAATATAAATGTTCAACTTTTGCAAATATAACATGATGTTGTGAATTATTCAGCCAATGGTGGAACGTTTAAACCACGTCTTGCATAAAAATCTGCAACAAATTCATCAAATTTATCTTCATCTAGGGCTTGACGAATCATTTCCATTAAACGTTGATAATAGCGTAAATTGTGAATCGTACCGAGCATTGATGCTAACATTTCGCCACATTTTTCTAAATGATAAAGATAAGCACGAGTGAAATTTTGACAAGTATAACAATCACAATGGGCATCAAGTGGACTTTCATCAAAACGATAGCGACTATTCCGAATACGCACTAAGCCATCAGTTACAAAATAATGTCCATTACGAGCATTACGGGTTGGCATCACACAGTCAAACATATCGATACCACGTCTGACCGCTTCAACAATATCTTCGGGTTTACCTACGCCCATTAGATAACGTGGTTTATCGTGTGGCATTTTGTTAGGTAAATAATCCAACACTTTAATCATTTCTTCTTTTGGTTCACCCACTGATAATCCACCAATGGCATAACCATCAAAACCAATCTCAAGCAAGCCATTGAGTGATTCATCTCGCAAGTCTTCGTACATACTGCCTTGAATAATACCAAATAAAGCATTGACATTATTCAATTTATTATGCTCATCTTTACAACGTTTTGCCCAGCGTAATGACAGTTGTAATGATTCTTGGGCTTGCTGATGTGTGGCAGGATAAGGCGTACATTCGTCAAAAATCATCACAATATCAGAGTTTAAAACGTGCTGAATTTGCATAGAAATTTCTGGCGATAAAAATACTTTTGAACCATCAATCGGTGAACGGAATGTAACACCATCTTCGGCGATTTTACGCATTTTACCGAGACTAAACACTTGGAAACCACCAGAATCAGTTAAAATCGGTTTATTCCAACGAATAAATTGATGTAATCCGCCGTGTTGTTTAATCACATCTAAACCCGGGCGTAAATATAAATGGAAAGTATTGCCCAAAATAATTTGTGCTTGAATTTCTTCAATATCTCGTGGCAACATACCTTTGACCGTACCATAAGTACCGACTGGCATAAAAACAGGGGTTTCAATCGTGCCGTGTTCAAGCGTTAAACGCCCACGTCTCGCACGTCCTGACTGGGAAAGTTTTTCAAATTTCATAAAATACTCGAGGCGAAAAAACAGTTCGCTGATAAAAGATACTATTTTAACAAAAAAATGGTTTTAATGATATGATTAAAAATGGATAGACAATTTAATTATAATGCTATCTTTAGTTTAGGGTAGGTTGAATTTTTTTGTATTCAAACTGCTAATAACAATCCCCTAACATTTACAACGCTAGGGGATTGTTTAGTTTATATTAAAAGATTAATGAAAACCTTTACTAATCGACAGATGAATTAAATTATCGGTATCTTGTTGTACGCCATTGACCTTGTTATACACGGGTACCATATATTCTACCCCTAAACGCACATTAGCTGGTAATGTTGTATTTATACCTATACCTGCTAAAGTCTGACGTCCACCATAATTCACGGGTTGAAATGCAGGTGTGTTTGGTGCAGTAAAATTCACATATTGCCCACGAATATCATCTGTTTTAGTATGTTGAATACGAGTAGAAACGCTTAAACGTGGCATAAATGAATAACTGAGCCATGCTGTACCACCGACTTGCTGTCCTTTATAGAAACCTAAATCGTTCGTATCTTCAAGTGGCAAACGAGCTGATACTTGTACACCTGCTTTAATATCTCCTTCATTATATTGATAAGTCAGACTTGGTAAAACCTGCCAAATCCCAGCACCTAATTGCATACCATAAGGTTGATAACGACCATTTGGCAAAGTTTCTTTATAGCTACCTGTTGGAGCAGATAAGCCTAAAGTTGCCATCACATCATGCTTTTTATCTGCACTTTGGTATAATTTTCCACTTGCTGCAATAATGGTATCGCCCCAGCCTTCAGTACCGTGTGAGCCTGTACGACCTTGAGCATTTTGCATATCCATGTCCATTTTCATGTACATTGGCATAACTGTTAAAGTTAAATTATCCGTTACGCCATACATGAAATGTAGCATATGCATCGTCATATCATGGTCTTTGCCCCATGCCATATAGCCTGAATCAGTCATATCAACCTTGTTTTCACCAGTATAATATGCACCAGTTTGCTTTAGACGTTGTGCATTATAACCAAACATATAACTACCTTTGCCGTGCATATGGTCAAACATTACACCAGCAGGAGCATGACCATCAGCACGAGCCACGGTGTTATGTCCGTGCATTTCATGTTCACTATGAGCCATTGCTATTGAGCTCATTGATAAAGTAAGGGCAGATAACACTGCACAAGAAATTTTTTTACGCATCATAAATTACTCAAAAATAAAATTAACAAATCATAGATTCAATTGAGAAATTTAAAATAGCGGTGGAGCGTGCTTTAAGGGTAATTCAAATAAACGTAATGAGACAAATGGTTGTTGATAATCGATAAAAAAATCAACAATATAACCAACATCAAACCAATGTACTATAGGATAAAATAACGTTTTAGGTAAATCAAATTCAGAATGAATAGCACAGAAATCACAATGTTGTAGATGAATGTTTTTTTCATCAATAGGTGTTTCAGTTGTATGTTGATGAGATTCATCATGTGTCAAATGATGATATTGATGGTTATGTGGTTGAGAAATTGGAGAGAAATGTTGAGCAAGTGATTGTTGTTGTAATATATGCTGATGATGGATTTGACTAAAACGCTGAATATGGATACAAACACGTGCATTATCATAACTTAAAAATAAAGGCGATAAGAGTATAAATACTTGCATCAATAATGCAAATATTGCACTGATTAGCCCTATTTTTAGAAACATCATTACAACATCTTACTTACTTGATTTTACTTATAATAACAAAAAAATCATATTGTTAGCAAGATGTGTTTGACATTTTAGACTAAAATTTCTCGTTTATTGGAGCTATTGGCAGGGCTGACAATGCCATTACGTTCCATCATATCAATGAGTTTTGCACCACGTTGATAGCCAACACCAAATTCACGTTGCAAAGCCGAACCAGAAGCTTTACGGGTGCGTAAGACAAATTCAACTGCTCTATCATATAAAACGTCTTGTTGCATTTCTCCACTATCATCATAACTACGTGATGAGTTATCATCTTCTTCATCATCACCAACTAAAATATCATCAACATAATTTGGTGAACCACGCTCACGCCATGCATCACAAATACGATTCACTTCGTCATCACTGATAAATGCACCATGTACACGCTCAGGCTCATTTTGTCCAGGTCCTAAGAATAGCATATCACCATTACCAAGTAGTTCTTCAGCACCACCTGCATCTAAAATAGTACGTGAATCAATTTTACTATTCACACGTAGGGCAACACGTGTTGGTACATTTGCTTTAATCAAACCTGTAATGACATCAACTGATGGACGTTGTGTTGCTAATAATAAATGGATACCTGCAGCACGGGCTTTCTGAGCTAAACGTGTAATTAATGTTTCCGTTTTTTTACCAGATTGTTGCATCATCATATCAGCAAATTCATCAGCAATAACCACAATGCTTGGTAGTGGCTCTAAACGAGGAGCACGTTGCTGTGTTGCACTATCGCTAGGTTTCCATAATGGGTCGATTAAATCTTCACCATTGGCTTGTGCCTGACGAATACGCTCATTGAATGGTGCAATTTGACGTAATTTAAACATTGCCATCAATTCATAACGGCGTTCCATTTCATTGACACACCAGTTTAAAGCATTGGTTGCTTTGTTCATATCGGTAATGACGGGTGTTAAAAGATGTGGAATTTCGTCATAATTGGCAAGCTCCAACATTTTAGGGTCAATCAATACTAAACGTAATTGTTCTGGTGTATATTTTAATAATAATGATAATAAAATCGCATTTACAGCAACTGATTTACCTGAACCCGTAGTCCCTGCAACAAGCATATGAGGGGCTTTGGCTAAATTGGTAATAATTGGTTTACCCGTAATATTTTTACCCATTGCCACACTTAAACCCGCTTCAGGGTTACGAAATTCGTCATTATCAATTAATTCGATTAAACGAACCATTTCACGCTTTTTATTTGGGATTTCCACGCCAATAAATGGTGTACCGGGGATAGATAATACAATACGCACCGATTTTAATGACATTGAACGGGCTAAATCTTGTGAAATACTGGCAACTTTAGTCGCTTTTACACCCGGAGCAAGCGATAAGGCAAAACGTGTAACTACAGGACCTGGGTCAATTTCTTCAACACTGGCTTTGATGTTAAAATCTTGTAATTTTAATTCTAACAATTGTGCAAGTTTGTCTAATTCTTCATCGCTAAAACGTACTTTTTGACTATGATCAACAGGGTCAAGTAAAGATATACTTGGTAATGGTGATAAAGTTTTACGATATTCTGCAACTTGCATTGCTCGAGAAATGATACGTCCTGATGCATCGGTTAATGGTGCATCATCATCAAAATAAGCAACTTTGGTATTGTCATGAGTATCGTCATGTAAAGTTTGTTTAAATGGATTATAATGTTGCGGAGCATTATTTTGCACGCTTTCATGCTCAATATGAGATTGTGCTGGTGTTGAATGATGGATGAAATCATCATCAAGTGCAAAATCCAGAGTTCTGTTTTGTACTGGCTGATGTGTTAAATCATTAAATTCTAATGGCGTATCATGAGTAATCGTGAAAGATGACTCATCAAATGAATGTGATGTTTTTTTAGGTAATTCAAATTCTTCTAATTCAACTGCTACAGGTGTTTTTGGTACTTTTTTAATATGATGATTAAGTAGTGATTGTAAATCAGCCAAAGGGTTTGGTTGAGTAAGGCGTTCACGAATACGATTTAAACTTGGATTTTGAGTAGATATTGTTTTTGCTTCAACAGATGTCGTATGATGAGTCTCATCTATTTCAATAGATGTGGTATTTGTTTCAACAGGTGCTGTTTGCACTTGAGTTGGTTCCAATGTAGACTCTTGAGATAAATGATTTTCATCATATATGATATTTACATCAGTTGTTGCGACTGGTGCATTATCAAAATCATAAGATTCATGCATTACAACTTCATCGAATGTAGGTGGAGTCGGTTCTGCTTGTAATTGTGCAATTTGTTGATTTAAATCATTAATTTTTTTGTCAAGATAGGCAATATCTTGTTGAGTAGCGTGTTCCTGTTGTATAAATTGGCTTTGTAAAGCATCAAATGATTCATTAGAAACTGATGATTTAATTACATTGGAAATATTTTCTCTAGCTCGTGTCTCTTCTTCATATTTACGTTGTAATACTTGTTGCTCAAACTCATGGTGTGCTGATAATTGTTGCTGTGATTGTTCTAGTAGTTGTTGCATTTCATTTAATAATTCATTACTTTTATCATTATTTTGCCAAACATCACCAAATACAACTTGTCCAGCAGTAATATTGATTGTGCTGTTGTTTTGATTTTCTGTTGTTGCTGTTGATTGAGCAGAAGTTTCAGCAGTATCGGAACTATTTTGCTCAGTTGTTGGCTGAGTAAGTGGGTTTGTTGTTTCTTGTTGAACCATTTGTTGTTGGTGTGTTTTAGGCAGTGTGTGATATTGTTTAAGTAGTATGGCATCATCTTGACCAATATAACAAACGTCTTTTAGCCATAATGGGAAATTTTGTAGTTTTTCAGTTAGACTGACCCATTTAATATTAAAACTAGCACTGAATGTCATTATCAGCATAAACAGCATTATAAATAATGCACCGTAGATAGTCGTAATTTTGCTTAAATCATGAGCAATTGCATAACCAATAATACCGCCACTATGGGTCATGGGTGCATTATTGAGTAATAAAGCACTGAGAATAGCAACAACAAATATCAAGGTAATTTGTGCAAAATAACGTTTAAGACGATTTTTATGATGATGATAAATATGATAAATTTCTAACCATAAAAAAAATGGAATGAGTAAACTTGCCCAACCGAAAAAAGCTCGCAATAAATTGCCAATCCATGCACCTGCAACACCTGTTAAATTGGAGATATGTTGTGTATCGCTCGATAAATAACTCCAACTTGGGTCAAAAGCAGAAAAACTCAATAATGCTAAAAATAGAAAACCACCTAAACAGGCTAAAAATACACAGATTAAAAATTGTGTATGATTTAAAGAAGATGCTACGACTGATGACTGATTCATAACAAATTTAACCTAAATATAGCGAGTAGATGATGATGGGTATGCTATTTTAACATTGAATTGTGTTAGCTTCTATTTGTAATAATGTTATTTTATGCTCAATTCCGCCACCAAAGCCAACCATTTTTCCATTTTTGCCAATCACACGATGACAGGGAATAATAATAGAAAGTGGATTTTGTCCATTGGTCATACCAACTGCACGCACTGCTTTTGGTCTACCAATTTGTGTCGCAATATCTTGATAACTTCTCGTTTCTCCATAAGGAATAGTTTTGAGAGCATTCCATACAGCAATTTGAAAATCTGTACCTTGTATGGCGATAGGTAAATCAAAACTTTGTCGTTGTTGAGCAAAATATTGCTGTAATTGTTGAGCTGTTTGCTTTAAAATAGGATGATAAGCAACTTCACAATATTTAAATTGGCTAAAACGGCGAATAGTTTCATTTTGCCATAATACACCAATTAAATGTTGTTCATCAGCAATTAAACGTAATTGTCCAACGGGACTAGCATAATATTTTAGGGCGTAAAGTTGGCTCATAATGTACAATAATTAAACATTGATACACTTCACTAGTGCAAGTTCAGCACGCATTTTATCAATCACCACTTTATAATCAGGTTGATTAAAAATCGCAGAACCTGCAACAAACATATCGGCTCCTGCTTCAGCAATTGCACGGATATTATCAGGAGTAACACCGCCATCTACTTCTAAGCGAATATCTAAACCGCTACGGTCAATTATCGCACGAGCCTGTTTTAATTTTTCTAATGTCATTGGGATAAATTTTTGTCCGCCAAATCCGGGATTGACACTCATCAATAAAATTTGATCGACTTTATCCAGAACATAATCTAAATAGTGTAAAGGTGTAGCGGGGTTAAATACTAGACCTGCTTTTGCTCCGCCTGATTTAATAAGTTGTAGTGAACGGTCAATGTGGTTAGAGGCTTCAGGGTGAAAGGTAATAATATCAGCACCTGCTTCTAAAAAATCACCAATAATTCTATCCACTGGTGAGACCATTAAATGTACATCAATCGGTGCGGTAATACCATAATTTTTTAATGCTTTACAAACACCTGCACCAAACGTTAAATTAGGTACATAGTGATTATCCATAACATCGAAATGTACCACATCTGCACCAGCTTGTAGCACTTTTTCAACATCTTCGCCTAAACGGGCAAAATCGGCAGATAAAATTGATGGGGCAATTAAATAGGGTTTAGACATGGAATAACCTGAAAATATCAATAATAGCGTATTATAGCACATTAAAGGGCTTAATGAATAAGCCCAAAATGAGATTGTGAAATAATGATATGTGTTTTAAGATTTACAAACCGATTTCGCCAATAAAAGGTAAATGACGATATTTTTGGTCATAATCTAAACCATAACCGACAATAAATTTATCTTCTACAGAAAAACCTAAGAAATGGACATCTAAATGCACTTCACGGCGTGATGGTTTGCTGACTAAAGTACATAATTGAATTGAATTTGGTTCACGGGTTTGTAAAATTTCCATTACTTTGCTTAAAGTATGACCAGAATCAATAATATCTTCAACAATTAAAACATCTTTACCACGAATTTCACCATCAATATCTTTTAAAATTTTGACATCACGGCTTGAAACGGTTGAACCACTCGCATAACTAGAAACCGTCATAAAATCAAGTTCATGTGGTTTTTTAATTTCACGACATAAATCTGCCATAAAAATAACAGAACCACGCAATAAACCAATTAAAATTAATTCTTTATCACTATTGGCATAATGTTCAGTAATTTGTTGCCCAAGTTGTTTTACTTTTTGCTGGATTTCTTGTTCAGAAATCATAATATTCATTTGTACAGTCATATTACAAGCCTAAATGTATTCAAAGTATATATTTTAAGATAATTTTAGATTTTATACTATGTATTTTTATGATATGGTTTAGATTTTGCTAAATTTTGCGTATAATAGTATAGATTAAATTCTACAAATGACAGGATATTTCTGTGGCTCAATATATTTACACAATGAACCGTGTATCCAAAATGGTTCCGCCTAAGCGTGAAATCTTAAAGGATATTTCGTTATCATTCTTCCCAGGTGCAAAAATTGGTGTACTTGGTTTAAATGGTGCAGGTAAATCGACTTTACTGCGTATTATGGCGGGTGTGGACAAAGATTTTAATGGTGAAGCACGTCCACAACCAGGGATTAAAATTGGTTATTTAGAGCAAGAACCGCCACTAGACCCAACTAAAGATGTGCGTGGCAATGTGGAAGATGGTTTACGTGAACCGCTTGATGCGTTGGCTCGTCTTGATGAAGTGTTCGCGGAATATGCGATGGAAGATGCTGATTTTGATAAATTGGCTAAAGAACAAGAGAAGTTAGAAGCAATTATCCATGCATGGGACGCACATAATCTCAATAATCAAATGGAACAAGCGGCTGATGCCTTGCGTTTACCTGCATGGGACGCTGATGTGACTAAACTCTCTGGGGGGGAACGTCGCCGTGTCGCTTTGTGTCGTTTACTCCTATCAAAACCTGATATGTTGTTACTAGATGAACCAACAAACCATTTAGATGCTGAATCTGTAGCTTGGTTGGAACGTTTCTTAAAAGACTTCCCAGGTACGATTGTGGCGATTACCCACGACCGCTATTTCTTAGACAATGTTGCAGAGTGGATTTTAGAGCTTGACCGTGGACATGGTATTCCTTATCATGGTAACTATACCTCTTGGCTTGAGCAGAAAAATACTCGCCTAGAACAAGAGCAGAAACAAGAAGAAAGTTTTGCTAAAGCATTGAAAAAAGAGCTTGAATGGGTTCGTCAAAATGCGAAAGGTCAGCAGAAGAAAAATAAAGCACGTTTGGAACGTTTTGAAGAGTTAAACTCAAAAGAATTCCAACAACGTAATGAAACGTCTGAAATTTATATTCCACCAGGTCCACGTTTAGGTAATAAAGTGGTGGAAGTGGAAAATATCAGTAAATCTTTTGGCGACCGTTTACTATACGAAAACTTAAGTTTTACTGTGCCACCAGCAGCGATTGTGGGCATTGTCGGTCCGAATGGTGCGGGTAAAACCACCTTATTCCGTATGATGACAGGCGAACAACAACCTGATACAGGTACAGTCACTTTAGGCGAAAGCGTTAAAGTAGCGTATGTTGGACAAATTCGTGATACTTTAGATGATAATAAAACAGTATGGGAAGAAGTCTCTGGCGGTTTAGATATTCTTAAAGTGGGTGATTATGAAACACCATCTCGTTCATATATTGGTCGCTTTAACTTTAAAGGACAAGACCAACAAAAACGTGTGGGCGAATTATCAGGTGGTGAGCGTAACCGTTTGCAACTGGCAAAAATTTTGCAACAAGGGGCAAATGTCATCTTACTCGATGAACCATCAAACGATTTGGACGTAGAAACTTTGCGTGCATTGGAAGATGCGATTTTAGTCTTCCCAGGTACAGTGATGGTCGTATCGCATGACCGTTGGTTCTTAGACCGTATTTGTACGCATATTTTATCCTTTGAAAATGAACAGCCAGAATTCTATGACGGTAACTATACCGAATATGAAAAATGGCGTAAGGAAAAATTTGGCGATGACGCTCGTCCAAAACGTCAAAAGTATAAAAAGATTGGTGGTTAATCTTTAAATAAAGATGTGGATAAATGTGAGTTTATCCACATTTTTATTGGGCATAAATGTGCATCAAACCCTATCCGCCATAAAACTCACCACATTTTCTAACTTATTTTGTCCAGTAACCACCATCAACAAACGGTCAATTCCTAAAGCAATACCACTACAGGCAGGCATATTTGGTAAAGCGGATAATAAATATTCATCTATTGGCATTTGTACTAAGCCCAATCGTTCACGTTGTTGATTATCTTGCTCAAAACGCTGACGTAAAATCGTTGCATCAATCAATTCATCATAAGCATTGGCTAACTCTAAACCATTGATATATAATTCAAAACGTGCAGAAACCATTTCACCATCATCATCTTGTTTAACTTTGGCTAAAGATGCCATTTCAGGTGGAAAGTCAGTTAAAAAAACAGCATTATCCTGACCTAAATATGGTTCAACACAATGTGAAAATAATAAATCCATATAAGCCAAACGGTCATCGCCTAAATCAAGGTCTAAATTTATACGCTTTGCATATTGTTTTAAATCATCTAAATTGGCTTGTAAGGGATTAATATTCAAATGTTGTTGAAAAGCGTGCTTATAACTTAAAACTTGTACTTGAATATCTTTATTTAAACACGCACAAAGTAAATCTTGTGTTTCTTGCATTAAATCAGCGAGTGAAAATTTTGGACGATACCATTCTAACATCGTAAATTCGCTATTATGCTTACGCCCATGCTCATCATCACGGAATACTTTACAAATTTGATAAATCGCTCCACTACTGCTTGCCAATAAACGTTTCATCGCAAATTCAGGCGATGTTTGTAAATAATGTGTGGCTAATTGACCATTGATATGACGTTGTGCAGGAATTGATGATAAATGCACATCGGTTGTGCCTGCACTCGATAATAATGGTGTTTCTACTTCTAATACATCACGTTTAGCAAAAAATTGGCGAATGGTTTGGTATAATTTTGCTCGTGCGTGAAGCATTTCAATGCTACAATTTGGTTGATAATTCATATTTTTCTCTTAATTTTGGAATTTGTATGAGTAATAATTCACCCTAAAATAAAATTATTTTATAAAAAATCCATAACTCGCCCATTCACGGCGTAATAGATAATGTTTGCGTAAAGCATCAAAATCATCAGCAGAAATTTGTCCATCTTTTAAACAATTTCGTAAATTTTGGTCATCACGCATAATTGGATAAATATCTGCCAAATGTTGTTTTAAATTTTCTGCTAAAGATAACTCAGCATTAAATTTTGCATCACATTCAGGCAATAACTCATACATTGATTTGTTGATTTCTCGCCTTAAATGTTGGCATAAGGCTTGATAAATCATCGCTGTACCACGAGCTTTGCCTTCTAAACTATAGCCTGCAATATGTGGTGTAACAATACTCACTGCATTGATAATTTCTTGGCTAATAGTTGGTTCATGTTCAAATACATCTAAAACAACCTTTCGCCCAGTCCGTGCAATATCAGCTAATAATGCTTGTTCTTTAATCACACCACCACGAGCAGAATTAATCAATATGCTATGTTGAGACATATTTTTAAAAGTCTGCTCATCAAATAAATAATAAGTTGGATAATTGCCTGTTTTGGTTAAAGGAACATGAATTGAAATGACATCACACTGTAAAATATCATAAAAATCAACTTGTTGGATATGCTGATGTTGCGTAAATGGGTCATAACCTTTGACTTGCCAACCCAATGCTTGAGCTAAATTGGCAAGACGTGTACCCACATTGCCCAATCCTACAATACCTAAACTTAAACGATGATGTGGCTCAAAACATTGTGGGTTTAATTGATAAATCGCACGAATTACATATTCAGCAACTGCTTGAGCATTACAGCCACTGGCATTTGCCCATGTAATGTTGTGTTTGTCTAAATAATCAATATCTAAATGGTCTGTACCAATGGTTGCACTTCCCACAAATTTTACGGGTGAATGTTGTAATAATTCAGCATTCACTTTGGTTACAGAGCGTATTAAAAGTATATCTTTATCTGCTACATCTTGAGCAGTAATTTTACGCCCTGCTTTAATATCAATTGTGGCAATATCAGCAAAAAAATGTTGATAATATTCTAAATTTTCATCAGCAAGTAGTTTTAAATTCATCATCGTGTTTCCTAATTTAGGTTGTTTATTATATAATGATTTTTCTATGAGAGGTATTTACTCATACTTAAATGTTGATGATTTTTAATATGCACACCTATCAATCTTATCTTGAACAATGGCTACAACAGCGAATTGTCCAACAACAATCTATACATACCATTGATGCTTATCGCCGTGATATTTTAGATTTTTTTAAATTCTGTCAGCAACAAGATATTGATATTCAAAAATTAACTCATGCTGATATTCAGTATTATTTAGTACAAAAAATTGAATATACACAATTACAAAATAAAAGTTTGCAACGCCGTTTATCAGCCATTCGGCAATTTATTACATGGCTCAACCAACAACATCAACAAAATATAGCTGCGGCACAAGATATTAAAATTAAAAATAAAAATAAAACTTTACCTGCAGTGATGAATGAACAATTGATTACGCAATTATTAGAGCAAGCTGAACCTTTGGATAATACACAAGCAGAATTTTGGATACGAGATAAAGCAATGTTAGAATTGTTCTATTCAAGCGGGTTGCGTTTGTCTGAATTGCAAGGTCTGATATGGCAAGATATTGATTTTAATCAAAAACTAATTAATGTTATGGGTAAAGGTAAAAAAAATCGTATTGTTCCTTTTGGTAAAAAGGCGAATGAGAGTTTAATACAATGGAGAGAAATTTATCAACAATGGTTATCCGCTTTATCAGAAGAACAATACAAAATAACAGCACAACAACCTGTTTTTATTAGCCGAAAAGGTGATGTGCTGTCTACACGTCAAATTGAAAATCGTGTGAAATATCAGGCACAGAGAGCAGGAATTGCGATTAATTTATATCCACATTTATTACGCCATAGTTTTGCTAGTCATTTACTCAATCGTAGTGGTGATTTACGAGCAGTACAAGAAATGCTAGGTCATGAGCGAGCGAGTACCACAGCAATTTATACACATTTAAATTTTGCAGAAATACAACAAAAATATCAAGATTGCCATCCTCATGCACGGAAAAAGTAATTTTAAAATTATGTTATAAAGTTTTGAAATAATTAAATTATATTTGGATATATTGATGTGAAGTTAATAATTTTGCTGAAAATCTATAAAAATGTCAATATAGTTATTTTACGTCTTATGATAGGATAATTTTGTATTAAAATAATTGGAAATAACAATCATCATAGAAAAAAATGATAAAAAGTGATGTTATTCTTATGAAAACATTGCAAAAATGTATAAATTAAACGTATAATACGCGAGATTAAAACACGATTTTTGACAAAATCACAACATGAATGCCAAAGTGAGTATTGTATGCGTCAGATTGGACGGCTTATCGACCGCCGATTAGCCAAAACTTTAGTCATTTTGCAGGTATCCATTATTCCATTCATTGGTTTGATTGCTGGATTTGTTTGGTCATTTCATATTGCACTCAATGCGGTATGTGGGGCAGTAGTGTGTTGGTTGGCAAGTGCTTACTTTGCTTGGCAATCATTTCGTACTGCTGGTGCAAGTGCATCTAAACAGATTTTAAGTAATATGTATAAGGGAATGATTGGCAAATTTGTGATTTTAATCGTTGGATTTATTGTTATTTTAACAAATGTAAAACCAGTTTCTGGGATTGCATTATTTTGTGGATTTATACTTGTACAGAGTATGTCGTGGTTTGCACCTATCGTGTATACACGCTTATTAAACAAGTAAAAATCAGAAATTTAAATCAAATATTATTTGATACTTGATTTGAAATTATTGTATTAACATTGACCAGGTGTGACTATGGCTGCTGAAGAACATACCCTTACTTCGACAGAGTATATCAAGCATCACTTGACCAACATGACCTATGGTAAAATGCCAGATGGAACATGGAAATTGGCGGAGACTGCTGAAGAAGCTCAACAGATGGGGTTCACTGCAATTCACTTGGATTCAATGGGTTGGTCTATTGGACTTGGACTTATTTTCTGTTTGATGTTTTGGTGCGTGGCAAAAGCTGCAAATAGTGGTGTGCCAACCAAATTTCAAGCAATGGTGGAAATGATTGTTGAGTTTGTAGATTCAAATGTTCGTGATACGTTTCATGGCAAATCACGCTTAATTGCTCCATTGTCATTAACCATTTTTGTGTGGATTTTCTTAATGAACTTAATGGATTTAATCCCAGTGGATTGGATTCCTTATGCTGCACAACAAATTGGTGGCATGATGGGCATGGATCCTCATCACGTTTACTTTAAAATTGTACCATCTACAGATCCAAATATTACATTAGGTATGTCATTATCTGTATTTGCGTTAATTTTATTCTATAGTATTCGTGAGAAAGGTGTAGGCGGATTCGTTGGTGAATTAGCACTTAACCCATTTAATCCAAAAAATCCTGCTCTTAAAGCACTCTTTATTCCAATTAACTTGATTCTAGAACTTGTTACTTTCTTAGCACGTCCAATTTCTTTAGCATTGCGACTATTTGGTAACATGTATGCAGGCGAATTAATTTTTATCTTAATCGCTTTATTACCATTCTGGATTCAATGGACATTATCAGTGCCTTGGGCAATTTTCCATATTTTGGTGATTACATTGCAAGCCTTCATTTTCATGATGTTAACTATCGTGTACTTGAGCATGGCAAGCGAAAAACATTAATGGTTCAGTCTAGTCAAAAGGCTAGATCTAATTTAATTTCGATTTAATATAACTTAACCCTGAGGATTCTTTCATGGAATTAGTCGTTGGTTTATCAGCTGTTGCAGCTGCACTTCTTATTGCGTTTGGTGCTTTAGGTACTGCAATTGGTTTTGGTCTTTTAGGTGGTCGTTTCTTAGAAGCAGTTGCTCGTCAGCCTGAATTAGCACCACAACTTCAAACTCGTATGTTCTTAATCGCTGGTCTTCTTGATGCGGTGCCAATGATTGGTGTAGGTATTGGTTTATTCATCATCTTCGCAAACCCATTTGTTGGTTTATTAGCGGGTTAATCAGCAGTATTCCTAATTTATCATTGAGGAATTGCAATGAATATTAACTTAACCATTTTTGGTCAAATGATTGCATTTGCGATTTTTGTCGCATTCTGCATGAAGTATGTTTGGCCACCGTTGATGGAGGCTTTAGAGACTCGTCAGCGTAAAATTGCAGATGGCTTAAATGCGGCTGAAAAAGCAAAAGCTGACCTTGCTGATGCACAAGCACAGGTAAAGCAAGAGATTGATGCCGCTAAAGCTCAAGCAGCTCAAATTATTGAACAAGCGAATCGTCGTGCTGCACAAATTGCAGAAGATGCACGCACTCAAGCAACTACTGAAGGTGAGCGTATTCGCCAGCAAGCAAAAGAAGCGGTGGATACCGAAATTAATGCTGCTCGTGAAGCATTACGTCAAGAAGTAGCAGCTTTAGCTGTGGCGGGTGCAGAAAAAATTCTGAACCAACAAGTCGATGCACAAGCACACGATGCAATGCTTAAACAACTGGCAGCTAAACTGTAAGCGAGGAAAATTATGGCTGAACTCTTGACATTAGCACGCCCATATGCCAAAGCAGCATTTGCTTACGCATCTGAACAAAATACAGCGGAGGAATGGTCAGCTGTGTTACAGATGTTGAGTGCAGCAGTGCAAGATGAAGCATTTTCCGCTTACTTGGGTCGCCCAGAGCTTACTCCTGCAGAGCAAGTCAAATGCTTTGCCCAAATTTTAGGTGAACAACAATCACAAGCTGTAGATAACTTTTTAACGTTATTGGCAGATAATGATCGTTTAGTTTTATTACCAGAAATTGCGGCAGAGTTTGATGAGTTAAAATCACAGCAAAATAATGTTGTTGATGTCGTAATTGAATCAGCACTTCCTTTAACGTCTGTTCAAGAACAACTATTGATTAATGCCTTAGAGAAGCATTTTAATAGTACAATTCATACAACAGTTGAAGTAAAACCAGAATTAATTGCTGGCGTGGTTATTCGTGCGGGTGATAAAGTAATTGATGACTCAGCATTAAACAAGCTTGAAAAAATGCGGACTCGTCTTCTTGCTTAATTTAAAGAAGATAGAATTACAAACAAATTGAGGTATAGCGCAATGCAACAACTGAATCCATCAGAGATTAGTGCGCTCATTAAACAGCGTATTGGCGATTTGGATACCAGTGCCACCGCTAAAAATGAAGGTACCATCGTAATGGTATCTGACGGTATCGTGCGTATTCACGGTCTGGCAGATGCAATGTACGGTGAGATGATTGAATTTGATGGTGGCTTATACGGTCTAGCACTGAACCTTGAACAGGATTCAGTCGGTGCGGTCGTATTAGGTAACTATTTAAGTTTACAAGAAGGGCAAAAAGCTCGTTGTACAGGTCGTGTATTAGAAGTACCAGTCGGTCCAGAATTATTGGGTCGTGTAGTTGATGCTTTAGGTAATCCAATCGATGGTAAAGGTCCAATCGATGCAAAATTAACTGATGCTGTAGAAAAAGTAGCACCAGGCGTAATTTGGCGTCAATCAGTAGATCAGCCAGTACAAACAGGTTATAAGTCTGTAGATACCATGATTCCAATCGGTCGTGGTCAGCGTGAGTTGATTATTGGTGACCGCCAAACTGGTAAAACAGCAATGGCAATCGATGCCATCATTGCACAGAAAAATTCTGGCATTAAATGTATTTATGTCGCAGTTGGTCAAAAACAATCAACCATTGCGAATGTGGTGCGTAAGTTAGAAGAAACAGGTGCAATGGCTTATACAACTGTTGTAGCAGCAGCGGCAGCAGATCCAGCAGCAATGCAATTCTTAGCACCGTATGCTGGTTGTACAATGGGTGAATATTTCCGTGACCGTGGTCAAGATGCACTAATCATTTATGATGACTTGTCTAAACAAGCGGTAGCGTATCGTCAAATTTCATTGTTATTACGCCGTCCACCAGGTCGTGAAGCATATCCAGGTGATGTATTCTACTTACACTCTCGTTTGTTAGAACGTGCTTCTCGTGTATCAGCTGAGTATGTAGAAGAATTTACTAAAGGCGAAGTGAAAGGTCAAACTGGTTCATTAACTGCATTGCCAATTATTGAAACACAAGCGGGTGACGTATCAGCATTCGTACCAACGAACGTAATTTCGATTACAGATGGTCAGATTTTCTTAGAAACATCATTATTTAACTCAGGTATCCGTCCTGCAGTGAACGCTGGTATTTCGGTATCTCGTGTAGGTGGTGCTGCTCAAACTAAGATTATCAAAAAATTATCTGGTGGTATCCGTACTGCGCTTGCTCAATATCGTGAATTGGCTGCCTTTGCTCAGTTCGCTTCTGACCTTGATGAAGCAACCCGTAAACAGCTTGAACATGGTCAGCGTGTAACAGAATTGATGAAGCAAAAACAATATGCACCATATTCAATTGCT
Organism: Moraxella sp. ZY210820; assembly: GCF_030674635.1. NCBI lineage: Bacteria > Pseudomonadati > Pseudomonadota > Gammaproteobacteria > Moraxellales > Moraxellaceae > Nasibacterium > Nasibacterium caprae. The sequence continues at coordinate 580,175 of NZ_CP089978.1, forward strand.
GACCAAGCAGTATCTGTCTATGCGTCTAATGAAGGCTATATGGCTGACGTTGAAGTGAAGAAAATTGTAGATTTTGACGCTGCATTAATTTCATACTTCCGTTCAGAACATTCTGCATTAATGAACAAAATCGATGAAACTGGCGATTATAATGGCGACATCGAAGCTGAAATTAAAGCAGGTATTGAAAACTTCAAGGCGACTCAAACTTACTAATATTAAAATAGTAGGTTTAGTTACAGATATAGGCTTCGAAAGCTCAGTATATTTTAATTGAGCTTTCGAAAAAAATAGGTTAAACGTATGGCAAATTTAAAAGAAATTCGTGCCAAAGTTGCAAGTATCAAAAGCACACAGAAAATTACGCGTGCCATGCAGATGGTTGCAGCTTCAAAAATGCGTCGTGCGCAAGAGCGTATGGCAGCAAGTCGTCCCTATGCCGAAAATATGCAACGTGTGATTGCTCATTTAGTACAAGCAAACCCAGAATATAAACATGCTTATATGATACAACGTCCTGTCAAGCGTGTGGGTTATATTGTTGTCTCTTCAGATCGTGGCTTGGCTGGTGGTTTAAACATTAACTTGTTTAAAAAATTAGCTCAACATGTGAAAGAGCAACAAGAGCAATCTATTGAAGTTGAATTTGCTTTAATTGGGCAAAAAGCAGTCTCGTTTTGTAAAAGTTTCGGCGGGAAAGTGATTGGAGCAGTGACTCAAATCGGTGATGCTCCAGAGCAAGAACAGCTTAGTGGTGCAGTACAAAGTATGTTAGCTGCCTTTGAACGCGGTGATGTTGATCGCATTTATTTGGTATCGAACGGTTTTGTAAATGCAATGACCCAAAAACCACAAATTGAGCAACTTGTTCCTTTAGCACCAGCAAAAGAAGAGGAATTATTAAACCGTACACATAGTTGGGATTATATTTATGAGCCTGACGCTGAAGTATTATTGAACGGTTTATTGGTTCGTTATATCGAGTCTATGGTGTATCAAGGTGTTGTAGAAAATATTGCTTGTGAACAATCTGCACGTATGGTAGCTATGAAAGCTGCAACAGATAACGCAGGTGAGTTGATTAAGAGTCTACAGCTTATTTATAACAAGTTGCGTCAAGCAGCGATTACTCAGGAAATTTCTGAAATCGTTGGTGGTGCGGCAGCGGTATAAAATTATGAAATTAAATTTGGGAGTTTTCCAATGAGTGGCGGTCGTATTACTCAGATCATTGGTGCGGTTATCGACGTTGAGTTCGATCGTAACAATGTTCCAAAAATTTATGATGCCCTGCAAGTAGAAGGCACGGAAACAACTTTAGAAGTTCAACAACAACTCGGTGATGGTGTTGTTCGTACTATTGCAATGGGTTCTACTGAAGGTTTAAAACGTGGGTTACCTGTAACTAACTCAGGTGCACCAATTTCTGTTCCAGTGGGTAAGGCAACTTTAGGTCGTATCATGGACGTATTGGGTCGCCCACAAGATGAAGCAGGTCCTGTGAATGCAGATACAACTTGGGCAATTCACCGTTCTGCACCATCTTATGCAGAGCAAGCAGGTTCAACAGAGCTTTTAGAAACAGGTATTAAAGTAATTGACTTACTTTGTCCGTTTGCTAAAGGTGGTAAAGTTGGTTTGTTCGGTGGTGCGGGTGTAGGTAAAACCGTAAACATGATGGAGCTTATCAACAACATCGCAAAAGCACACAGTGGTTTATCTGTATTCGCTGGTGTTGGTGAGCGTACACGTGAAGGTAACGACTTCTATCATGAAATGAAAGATTCTGGCGTACTCGATAAAGTAGCCATGGTTTATGGTCAGATGAATGAACCACCAGGTAACCGTTTACGTGTTGCTTTGACTGGTTTGACAATGGCTGAATATTTCCGTGATGAAAAAGATGAAAACGGTAAAGGTCGTGATGTACTTTTATTCGTAGATAACATCTATCGTTATACATTGGCGGGTACTGAAGTATCAGCGTTATTAGGTCGTATGCCATCGGCGGTAGGTTATCAGCCTACACTTGCTGAAGAAATGGGGGTATTACAAGAGCGTATTACTTCAACTAAATCTGGTTCGATTACTTCGATTCAAGCAGTTTACGTTCCAGCAGATGACTTGACTGACCCATCACCAGCAACAACGTTTGCTCACTTAGATGCAACAGTTGTATTGAGCCGTGATATTGCATCTCAAGGTATCTATCCTGCGATTGACCCACTTGACTCGACTTCTCGTCAGTTAGACCCATTGGTAGTAGGTCAAGAGCATTATGATATTGCTCGTCAAGCTCAAAATGTGTTACAACGTTATAAAGAGCTGAAAGATATTATTGCAATCTTAGGTATGGACGAATTATCTGAAGAAGATAAATTAGTTGTATACCGTGCACGTAAGATTCAACGTTTCTTCTCTCAACCGTTCCACGTTGCTGAAGTCTTTACTGGTGCACCAGGTAAATATGTACCATTAAAAGAAACTATTCGTGGTTTCAAAGGCTTATTAGCTGGTGAATATGACCATATCCCAGAACAAGCGTTCTATATGGTTGGTGGTATTGATGAAGTAATTGCAAAAGCCGAGAAGCTATAATAATTAGCAACTCTAATTAGGAGGTTCTCATGGCAACTATGCAATGTGATGTCGTAAGTGTAAAAGAAAGTATTTACACTGGTACAGTAAAAATGTTGATCGCAAAGGGTGTTGCGGGTGAGTTAGGTATTATGCCTGGACATGCTCCATTAACCACTTTGTTACAACCAGGTCCAATTCGTGTTTTGCTTGAAAATGGTACGGAAGAATTAGTTTATGTATCTGGTGGTGTATTAGAAGTACAGCCACATATTGTAACGGTTCTTGCTGATACAGCAATTCGTGCGGATAACTTAGATGAAGCTGCAATTGTAGAAGCACGTAAGCAAGCTGAAGCATTATTAGCAAATCAGAAGAGTGAATTGGATACTGCTGCAGCCTTAGCATCTTTAGCTGAGATTGCAGGTCAGTTGGAAACGATTCGCAAAATTAAAAACCGTGCAATGTAAATTTGTATTGTTTTTATATGAACTGCCTTATGTAATAATAAGGCAGTTTTTATTTGAAATGTAGAAAAAATATGCAATAGAGTGTTAAGTGTTTAAAAATAAAGCATAAATAGTAAAAAAAACTTGCTAATGAGTCATAATTTTTGTATTATATCTTTCGTTGAGATAGATATATTTTTCCCGAGGTGGTGAAATTGGTAGACGCGGTGGACTCAAAATCCACTGTCAGCGATGACGTGTCGGTTCGAGTCCGACCCTCGGGACCAAATATTCTCCCATAGCTCAGTCGGTAGAGCGACGGACTGTTAATCCGCAGGTCCCTGGTTCGAGCCCAGGTGGGAGAGCCAAATTCTAAAAGCCCTTAGTTAATTTTTAACTAAGGGCTTTTATTTTGCTAAAAAATCAGTATGATATGACATAAATCTTTGTAATATGTGGGGAGTAATGCAACATGATGTATAAATTTGCAGGTCATGCACCAACAGTAAGCAAACAACCTTGGAACGGTTGGATTGCGGATAATGCAATGGTCATTGGGCAAGTTGAATTGGGCGAAAAAGTTGGTATCTGGTATGGTGCGGTAGTGCGTGGCGATAATTGTAAAATTCGTATTGGCGATTTTACCAACGTACAAGAAAATGCTGTAATTCATACGGATGCAGGAATTGAAGTGAATATCGGTCAATATGTAACGATTGGACATCAGGCAACAATCCATGGTTGTACTATTGGTGATAATAGTTTAATTGGTATTAACGCTGTGATTTTAAATCATGCAGTAATTGGTAAAAATTGTATTATTGGGGCAAATGCTTTAGTACCAGAGGGCAAAGTGATTCCCGATAATTCTGTAGTAATGGGTTCTCCTGCCAAAGTGGTCAAAACCATAGATGAACAAGTAGTCGCACGTCTAACACAAAGTGCTATTGCTTATGCAGAAAAAATTAAATTATTTAAAAATCTTGAACCATTTCAGTTTGATGATTAAAAGACATTTCCTAGATATAATAAAAGCCCATACTTATTGTATAGGCTTTTTATGCTGTTAGTTTTGATTAAAAACGAGCAATAAATTCCGCATAGGCATTGATAAAGTTTTGTAAAGTAGTTTGGGCTTGTTCTGATACCAATTCACCATTTTCATTGAATGCACCTGCAAAAATACCGCCAATAACTGCTGAAAATGGTAAAGTTGGCATATTGATATATGGTGCAGAAGCTAAAGTACGTAAGCTATCTGCAACACGAGGACTACCACTTGCGTTTACTGTTAAAATTGCTAATGGTTTGCCGATCCAAACACTTTGTCCCATTGGTCGAGAGCAAACGTCAATTGCATTTTTTAACATAGCAGAGTAACCAGCATTATGCTCTGGGCTCACCCAAATTACTGCATCTGCTGATTTTACTGCTTCACGTACACGAGTATATTGTGGAATGTCCTGCTCGTCTAAATCACGGTCGTACAACGGTAAATCACCAATTTCAACAATATTTAATTGTAATGAACTTGGAGCGATTTTTTGTAAATGTTTCACTGCTAAGTGGTTAAAAGATGTTTTGCTGGCAGAGCCAATCAATACAGCAATTTGTTTAGTCATGAGATATTCCTTAAAAAGAAAGTTTACTAAGATAGTTGGATTATTGTAGCATATTTATCCATCTTATCAGTAAAATCATGATTGATTTATATGATGAGATTGATAGGGAGTATACAATTTATGCACGTAAATCAAACAATAAAAATTCAGCATCGCTGTGCGTATGTACATTTAAAACTTGTTCTTGACGAACAGCAATCGCATCGCCTTGAGCTAAAGATTGTCCATTGACGGTTAATTTACCTTTCACCATCTGTAACCAATACACACGTTTAACATCTAAATCAATCAGTTGTTGCTGTTCAGTTGCATATTGATAACGCCACAATTTCATATCTTGATAGACTTTAAATGAGCCGTCATCAGCATTTGGCGATAAAATCAAGGTTCCACCGTGTTGGTCAGCAAAACGTTTTTGGTCATAACGTGGTGCGATATTTAATTCATTGGGCATAATCCAAATTTGCAATAAATGTAATACTTCGCTATCGCTTGGATTAAATTCTGAATGTGTTACGCCAGAACCTGCCGACATAATTTGAAATTCACCCGCATGAAATTCTTTGACATTGCCCATGCTGTCTTTATGAGCGATTGAGCCGTTTAACACATAAGTAAGAATTTCCATATTTTTATGTGGGTGTGTGCCAAAGCCCATGGTTGGGGCAACACGGTCTTCGTTAATCACACGTAAATCGGAAAAGCCCATGTGCTGTGGGTCATAATAATTGGCAAATGAAAAACTATGACGGGCATCGAGCCAACCGTGATTGGCGTGTCCACGTTCTTCGCTTTTACGGATTGATAACATATTTTATTCTCCCATTACTTTTTTAGAGATAATATGGTCTAATGATAATGAACCAGCACCTGCTACTGCTAAATATAAGAAAATGAAGCTAAATAACATCGCAGGTTCACCACCTTTAGCAAGTGGAAATATTGAAGCGTGCATCATAAAATAAGCCACTGCCATCATGCCTGATAATAAAAAGGCAACAGGGCGAGTAAATAAGCCTAAAATAATCAATAGTCCACCGACTAATTCTAAAATCGTGGCTGTTCCCATTAAAGAAAACCAATTTCCACCTAAATAAGCGGTATTATCAACTGGAAAACCAAAGGCTTTTGCTGTGCCGTGTAATAAAAAGGCATAACCTGTCGCCATGCGTAACAGTGATAAAACGATAGGACTGAGATGTGAAGTATTCATAAAAAATTCTCATTTAGTGTTGGATAAGATGTACTTATTATAATTGTTTTTAAATTTGCAACAAGATACAATATTACAAGTTATTTTTGCAATAATAGAAAGATTAAAATGCACCATATTAGTTTAGATGATATACGTTTGTTTGTTGCCGTAGTACAATCTGGGAGTCTGACCTCTGCCTCTGAATTGACAGGCATACCTGTTTCTCGTTTAAGTCGCCGATTAACCGCCTTAGAACAAGATTTAGGCACACAGCTTGTCAATCGTGGTAAAAAAGGTGTGAGTTTACATGAATTAGGGGAAGATTTTTTTCAACATGCACAAAGTATGTTGTATCATGCGGAATTGGCGATTGGCGGGGTTCATCATGGTTTGGTTGAGCCATCGGGCGTATTAAAAATTTCCTTGCCGATTGATATGATGGGATTATTGCAGAATAAATTATCACAATATTTAGCTTTATATCCACAGGTGCAACTTGACATCAATCTGACGCAACAAAAAATCAATATGATTCAAGATGGTATTGATGTGGCGATTCGGGCAGGAGCGATTGAAAATGAAAATGTGGTTGCCAAATTATTAAAAATGCAACATTTTGTATTGTGTGCCAACCCTGATTATCTGCAACAACATCAATGTTTAGAAACACCGCATGATTTGTATCAACATCGTTTAATTGTACAAAGTTTAATGCAAGGCTGGATATTTCAACATAAAGAACGCCAAATTAAAATTGTACCGCAGGCATATATTTCATGTAATCATTTTGAAATTGTTGCGGATTTTATTCATCAAGGTTTAGGCATTGGCGTTTTACCGCTTGAATTATTAAATAAATATCCAAATTTAATCCCCATTTTACAGGATTGGCAATTACCGAGTGCTCCATTATCGATTATTTATTATAAAAATAGGGGAGCTGTGCCAACGGTTAGGAGTTTTGTGGAGTGGTTTATGTTACAAGCTGATAAGCTATAGTTTAGCTCATCATCTAAAGGTTTTAGACTCATGTTTGGTAAATAACAGTGTGATTATAGGTATTTGAATTTGAACTCCAATACATAAATCCAAAATCATTTTTTATGATAAAAATGGCAACCTCATAACTTGTTATATCATTAACCAAGCGAATTGCTTCACTCAGACTTTCTAAGTTATCAGAGCAAGTTATCCAAGGCTTTCCCTTAGATTCTTTCTTACATACTTGAAACTTATATCTTCTTTGTTGAGCATAAAGCTCATCTTGATGTATTAACTCATTCATATCCTAATTAATATTACAATGTGGCAACTCGTTTCTATATATTTCTAGCTGTTTCTTTTTGGCAATGGTTTTGGCAGAGATTAATAGATGTCTTAAATTTTTTAATTTTTTGAGTGTTTCTAAGGTGGTAGGGCTAATAACATACTGGAATACATTATTACCACCCAACAGCCCAATCGGGTCTCTTTGAATGAACATGCCAACATCAGTATCATAATAACGGAAAAGATTGAAATTTGTGAAATATATACATCAAAAATTTTAATCTACAATTTTTTCTACAGTTATTTCCTGATTAACTCCGCCACTAGCAACAAGTGTAATACCAGTCGCAACTTTTTGTTCTATTTTAAAGCTCTTAAAATCCGCACTGACTTTATAAACCATTAAGTTTTCACCTAAATACTGATGATTGGTACTATGCTCCCAGCCATTTGGACTACGATCACATGAAATGTTTTTGTTACAATATTCTGAAAATTCTTTAGCAATCAAAAGTAATTTTTCTTTTGATTTGTACATATAAAAATTATAATATAATAAAAGAAAAATGAAAAAAATCATAAATAAATATTTTAACTTAGTATATTTTTTTATCATTAGCATAAAACTCTCTATCATGATTTATTGGATTGATTACATAGTGCAAGGTAAGGTGCCTATTAAGCACCCTACGACTTGTAAATGATTGAAAATAAATGATTAAACAGACGCAGATACCACTTGTTCAGGGGTTAAAGCTCCACGAATAATCAAGCGGTTAATTGATGCAATAATTGCCTCAATCGATGCCGTTACAATGTTATCATGAATACCAACGCCAAAACCGCTTACTGTTTGTTCAGTATCATGCACTTGTAACTCAATAATTGCTAAGGCTTTAGCACTTGCACCGCCTAAACCTAGTGATTTTTCTTCATAATTTAATACATCAATTGGTAAAGCTAAGGCATTCAATACAGCAGAAATAGGACCGTTGCCTTCTCCTTGTAAGGTATGTGTATCGTTACCGATGGTTACATCAATGCTAATTTGCTGTTTACCATTGTTATCAGTTAAACGATAATTTTTCACTTTATAGTGATTTTCGCCTGTGTAAACATAGCTTTCGGTAAATAATGTCCAAATTTGTTCGGCTGAAATTTCTGTGCCATTGCTATCAGTCCATTTTTGTACCACTTGGCTAAATTCAATTTGCATACGGCGTGGTAAATGTATGCCATAATTGGCTTCTAACAAATACGCAATTCCGCCTTTACCCGATTGACTATTGACACGAATGACCGCATCGTAGTTACGTCCCAAATCTTTCGGGTCAATTGGCAAATACGGCATATCCCAAATTTGTTCATTCTTTTGGAATTCAAAGCCTTTTTTAATCGCATCTTGATGTGAACCAGAGAATGCCGTGAATACTAAATCACCTGCATAAGGGTGACGTGGGTGAACAGGTAAACCTGTGCATTCTTCAACCGTTGCGATAATTTCATTGATATTTGAAAAATCTAAATGCGGTGCAACGCCTTGTGAATACATATTTAATGCCATCGCAGCAATATCCACATTGCCTGTACGTTCACCATTACCAAACACACAGCCTTCCACACGATCAGCTCCTGCCATAATCGCCAATTCTGAAGCAGCGATACCACAACCACGGTCATTATGACAATGTACTGAAATCAATACTCCATCACGGCGTGCAAGATGGCGGTGCATCCATTCGACTTGGTCTGCATATACATTCGGTGTAGACACTTCAACTGTTGCTGGCAAATTCAAAATAACTTTTTTCTCTGGACGAGCGTCCCAAATTTCAGTAACAGCATCGCAGACTAATTTTGCAACTTCTAACTCTGTTGCAGAGAAACATTCTGGGCTATATTGGAACGTCCAATTGGTTTGAGGGTATTTTTCAGCATATTCTTTCACCAAAGTTGCCCCTTGCATCGCAAGATTTTTTGCACCTTCAATATCCACATTTAACACTTTTTGTCGGAAGGTTGGTGAGTTAGAGTTGTAAATATGAACAATGGCATTTTTTGCCCCTTCTAAGGCTTCAAAGGTACGTTGAATTAAATGCTCACGAGCCTGTACCAATACTTCAATATGTACATCATCAGGAATATGATTTTCTTCAATCAATTTGCGGGCAAAATCAAAATCAATTTGTGATGCTGATGGAAAACCGATTTCAATATGTTTAAAACCAATTTTGACTAACATTTGGAACATTTTCATTTTTTGTTCCATATTCATTGGTTCAAAAATTGCTTGGTTACCATCACGCAAATCGGTACTCATCCAAATTGGTGCTTGGGTAATTTCATTATTAGGCCATTGGCGGTCTGGCAAATCGACACGTTGATACATACGGCGATATTTTTGGCTAGGGTCTTTTAACATCATGTGAACATTCCTTCATGAATAAAAAAATACAATCTCATCTTTTTATTATGCCATAAAATAGCAAATATGGCAGAATAATATCAATATAAAATATTGATAATCAAGATGAATAATAGTGTAAATAAAATAGAGAAAAGAAAATATATTAACCGTGCCGTAGGCACAGCAGAAGACGCAAGCTCAGTAATTGGCTTGGTAAAAAGAAAGGCGAAAAAGTAGATACAATATTCATGTGCTTAACTATAATTGATGATAGTAAGATTTGTCAAGGGTTAAATTGAATATTTATTCGACATAAAAAATCCTATCATAAATATATGATAGGATTATGTATTCGTTGTTAATCTGGGTCTTGACTACGGTCTCGTCCAAACACAAACATATAGACGATAGTACAAAACAGTACAAAACCACCAGCAAGACTACTGATACTAAACATAAGTACACGTTGATATTTAGTAAATTCAAACGTTGGGTCTTCTAGTAAATAATAACGGATAAAAAACCATTGTACGATAGCCGTGATGATAATCACTAAACCACGACGGCGGACTTCAGGACGCATTGCCATGAGTTAAAATCCTATTGTTTAAAGATTAAAAGCATTGTACTCTTGTATGACTTAAAATTCAATTTTGAATAGGAAAAATAAATGAAAATTTTAATCATTTCGGGTTGGGGCGGGGTAATATCACTATTACAGCCTTTACAACAACAATTAGAATGTCAAGGTCATCAAGTTACATTGATTGATTATTTTATACAAGATGAGATATTGGCTTATATTGACTTTGCTCAAAACTATGATGTATTGATTGGTTGGTCATTAGGTGGACAATTAGCCACATTATTGGCTTATCATTTACAACAACAAGGGCAACAAAAAATCTTAATCACATTAATGTCAAATCCTTGCTTTATTGTAAATGAACATTGGCATTGTGCGATGTCTGTGGATAATTTTAATACTTTTCAACAAGGCTTTATTACACAGCCCTTAAATACGTTAAAACGTTTTAGCCATTTGATTACTCAAGGTGAAGCTCAAGCAAAATCTTTGGTATTGCAAATACAACAAGCCCAACAGGATTATTTAAATGACCAATCTCAATTTGCTATCATTGATAAATTAAAACAAGGATTAGAGACTTTACAACAGCTCAATACATTAAACTATTTAAAACAGCTTAGTGAAATTGAACAAGCAAGACAATATCACTTTTTTGCACAAGATGATAGCTTAGTTCCTATCGCCGTGTCTAATAGATTATCGCAATATTTAGGTGATGATAATATTATTCATTTAGAAAATTGTGGGCATGGCGCAGTTGTGAGCCAAGTGAGACTAATCGTACAACATATACAAAAACTATTATCATGAAAATATAAAAATCCACTAAATCAAATATTTAGTGGATTTTTTGTTAAGTAATAAAATATAATTGAATACTACACTTAATCAGCACGCAATAAATCATTTAAGCTGGTTTTTGCACGTGTTTGAGCATCAACTTTTTTCACAATAATTGCAGCGTATAAGCTATGCGTACCGTCTTTAGATGGTAAATTACCTGGTACAACGACAGAACCAGCAGGTACACGACCATAATGGATTTCACCAGTTTCACGGTCATAAATACGTGTTGATTGACCAATATAAACACCCATTGAAATGACTGAACCTTCTTCAACAATCACGCCTTCAACAATTTCAGAACGAGCACCGATGAAACAGTTATCTTCAATAATGGTTGGATTTGCTTGTAATGGTTCTAATACGCCACCAATGCCTACACCACCTGATAAGTGAACATTTTTACCAATTTGTGCACATGAACCTACAGTTGCCCATGTATCAACCATTGTGCCTTCATCAACATAAGCACCGATGTTTACATAAGATGGCATTAACACGACATTTTTTGCTTGGTAACTACCACGACGTGCGACAGCAGGTGGTACAACACGCACGCCTGCTTGTTTAAATTGTTCTTCAGTCCAGCCTGTAAATTTAGTATCGACTTTATCATAGAAACGTAAATCGCAAGATTCAATCGGTTTATTATCATTTAATTTAAAAGATAATAATACTGCTTTTTTCAACCATTGATGTACGACCCATTCGCCATTGATTTTTTCAGCAACACGTAATGAACCATTATCTAAACCTGTAAGGGCTTGTTCAACTGCATCACGGATTTCTGCAGGACAGTCTTGTGCAGTAAAATTTGCACGATTTTCAAAAGCTTGTTCAATAATAGACGCTAGATTAGACATCATCATATCCTAAAAAATTAACAAAAAGCCCGACTATTGTACACGATTTTAGCGATAAATAGCGAAATTTTTCACGTTGAAATATAATGAAACATGAAAAACATTAAATTGTTACAAAAAATTTCTTAAAATGGTTTACTTTGAAATAATTATAATATAGACTGAATGGTACATATGAAACATAGTCCTTAACAACATATTAATTCATTGTGAATTAATCATTGGAGTAAGTAATGAAAGTATTAGGTAAAGTTGCATTAACTGCGGTACTTGTAGCTGTAGCTGGCACTGCTGTAGCAGATGAAAAAATCCACACTGCTGAAGGTGTTGCGTCATTTAAAACATTTAAGCCATCATCAGTGCGTGCAGAAGTAGGTACTTTAGGTTATGGTGCTGCTATTTCTTATAATGTTACCCCAAAGGTAGGTTTAACTTTAGGTTATAATGGTGGCGATATTTCATGGTCTGATGGTTTAAATTTACATGGTATTGATTATGATACTGAAATGAAAAATAACAATGTATATTTAAATGCAGAGTTACGTCCATTTGCTAATCCATTCTATATTGCTGCAGGTGTAGGTTATATTGATGCTGAATATAGTATCAACAAAACTTTAACTAATGGTAATGATGTTGTCAAAATCAATGGTAAAAACTATGCAGGTAATGGTGGTAATTTTGCTGGAAAAGCAAGCTATAACAATACCATTGCACCTTATTTAGGCATTGGTTTCTCTCCATCAACAACAAGCCGTTTTGGTATGTTTGGTGAAGTAGGTGCTTATTATACAGGTAATCCAACTGCACAATTTGAATCTGCTGGTTTAACTGAAGTTGGTGGTACTACTACAGGTGCTGAAGCTGCAGAACGTGAAAACGAAAAGTTTGAAACTGGTAGTAAGTATGAGTGGTTACCAGTGGCGAAATTAGGTGTAACTTATCGCTTCTAAACCTAAAATATATTTCAATATATGACAAAGGTAGATGAATATATCATCTACCTTTTTTACTTAGGAGGAATTGAGTATAATAACTTAAGATTTCAAGCAATTTAAATTAAAGTGTATGAATCATGATATACAGAAGGTGTAATGATGAAAAAATATATATGTATTATTTGTGGTTATATCTATGATGAACGTTTAGGCGACCCTGATGAGGGTATTCCTGCAGGTACAAAATGGGAAGATATACCTGATGATTGGATGTGTCCTGATTGTGGCGTGGGTAAAAATGAATTTGAAATGGTAGAAATCTAATTAAGAATATAACTAACATTTTGATAGATATATAGTCAAAATGATATGAATTTGTTACACTTTTATCATTTGTTAACTTAGGAATAGATGATGTTAATTATCCCAGCGATTGATTTAAAAGATGGTCAATGTGTACGTCTTAAACAAGGCCGTATGGAAGATGATACTGTATTTTCAGATGATCCTGTAGCGATGGCACAACATTGGGTAGAGCAAGGTGCAAGACGTTTACATTTAGTAGATTTAAATGGTGCATTTGCAGGTACACCGATTCATAAAGCGGTGGTTACAGAAATTGCAAAAGCTCAACCCAATTTACCAATACAAATTGGCGGTGGTATTCGTTCGTTAGAAACTATTGAGCATTATTTAGAAGCGGGTGTATCCTATGTGATTATTGGTACACGTGCAGTTAAAGAGCCTGTTTTTGTAGAGCAAGCGTGTAAAGAGTTTGCAGGGCATATTATTGTTGGTATTGATGCAAAAGATGGTTTTGTGGCAACAGATGGTTGGGCAAATGTAACTGATGTAAAAGCAACAGATTTAGCTAAACGTTTTGCTGATGCTGGTGTATCGAGTATTGTTTATACTGACATTGCTCGTGATGGTATGATGCAGGGTGTTAATATCGAACAAACTGTGAATTTAGCACAATATAGTGGTTTACCCGTCATTGCGTCAGGTGGTGTTACAAATTTAGATGATGTACGTTTATTAAAAGGTCAAGTAGGTATTTTAGGTGCAATTACAGGACGTGCGATTTATGAAGGTACGTTAAATCTAGCGGAAGCTCAAGCTTTGTTAGATAGTTGATAGAACATACTGATTTTAATATGGTTTAGTCAAAAGCTAAACCATATTTTATTTATGACTACTTGGTAACCATCGCCATGGTTGTAAAGCACCTGTCGCCATACCAATTAAACCACATACCATTGCTAAATTAAGTGGTTCATTGAGTAAAAATACAGCCAAAACAGGTGCTGTAAATGGTGCGATATTGGCAATGGTTCCTGCTTTAAAAATACCAATTCTTTCAATGGCTTTGGCATAACTTAAGGTTGCAACAATGACCACGATAATACTTTGGAAAATGGTTTGAATAATTAAATGATGAGTTTCAACTTGTGCAATCTTAGGTGTCGCAAAAGCAAAATAAAAAGGTAAATAGAGAATAGCTGACCAAATAGCTAAACTCACCATAGCTTGCCATGCGGTAAATTTCCATTTGCGTAATAAAATAGAAAATCCAGCCCAACACATCGCACTACAAATTAAAAATATATCACCAATACTAAAATGATATTCGGTTTGCATGATTAAAGTTGCCATTAAAATAAAAGTACTAATAATAATGGTCATGCTAATTTTTGTATGTTTATCAAAAGGTTGTTTTAGGAAAATCCATGCCATAATCCCAGCTAAAATAGGGAATAAGCCATTCAGTAAAATCACACCATGCACAACAGGCGATAAATAAAAACCTGCATAAACAAAAATACAATAGCCGATACTACCGACTAAAGCGATAATCATTGAGCGATAACTAAACAAAAATTGGTAATCTTTTTTATATAATAAAATTGGAATTAAGATTAAACTGGCAATACCAAAACGTAATGCTAATAAATCCCAAATTTGAATATTCCATTGAGCGGAAACACGAGACAGTAAACTAAAACTGCCCCATATCAGCATAGTAATGACAGTAAAAATATAACCTTGCGTACTTGGCGAAAGTTGATTAAAAAATTTCATCTAATTCTCAATGATTATAAATATTTGATTTTATGTTTGAACGAAAAACATCACTCTATAAATAATTAAAATATTAACTTTATTTTTAACTAAATCTAAGTTATTGATTTTATGTAGGGGCGGAAAATTTTCCGCCTGTACAAAATTAAATTATTTTAAATAATATCAATAGCTTATAAAATTAAGTTAAATTAGCCTAATATTATCAATAAGTTATAACATACAATAACGTATCATTTTATTTATTTTAAATGACGTTGGCGGAATGTTTCATAAAGTGCCATGCCTGTTGCTACACTCACATTGAGACTTTGCAATGCACCAGACATTGGAATGAATACTTTTTCATCACATTGAGCTTGTACAATTGGGCGAATGCCTGTGTCTTCAGCACCCATGACAATCACTATTTTTCCTGTTAAATTTGCTTGTTGGATTTCAATGGCTTGTTCATCAAGTAATGTACCAACCACTTTATAATCAAAATGCTCTTTGATATGAGCTAATGTTTTAGCCAAATTAGTAACTTGGATAAACTTAACTTTTTCTGCTCCACCTGCAGCGACTTTACGAGCGGTTGGCGTTAAGCTTGCTGATTTATCACGTGGTACGATAACGGCTTGTACGCCCATTGCTGCTGCAGTACGAATACACGCACCTAAATTATGAGGGTCGGTAATTTGGTCGAGTGCTAATAATAACGCATTTGCTTGTGCATTTAATAATTGGTCTAAATCTTGTTCGTTGAGTGTAGGTAATGCACGTACCATTGCTACTACACCTTGATGGTAAGGCAATCCTGCCATTTTTTCTAAACGGTCTCGGCTAGTTTGTTGTATGCTTACGCCAAAAGGTTCGGCAAGTTGTAAAATGCGTTGTAAACGTGCATCATCACGTCCTTTTAAGGTAAATAAAGTTAAAACACGTTCAGGTTCTAATTCTAATAAAGTTTCAACGGGATGTACGCCATAATAATATTCATGTTTTGCCATGAGCTAACCAATTTGTCAAAATAAATCACTATTTTAATCTGAATAACCAGCTTTGTAAATTTTATATTTGATGATTAATGTTCAACAAATAATACACCTATAGCATATACACCAATATTAGCAACAGAAACACTGGCAACAGGCATAATTGGAACTTGATGATAACCCATACGCTCTAAAATTTGCTTTAATTCATTTAAGTACGGATTTATGGTATTTGCCATAATATATAATTGTCCTTTGCGGTTGCGTGCATGTCCATCGATGAGTTCTGCTAAACGCACTAAGCTACGTTCAAAAGAACGAACTTTTTCATGTGCAGAAACTTGCCCTTTGATATCCACAACAACAATGGGCTTGATGTTAAATAGATTTGCTAAGAAACCAGCAGGTGCTGATAAACGCTTAGTACGCACCATTGCTTTTAGATTATCAACGGTAATATACATAGAAGTTTTATCACGAATTTGATTAAGATGAGCAACAATTTCTGAAATTAAAGCATTTTCCTTGAACATTTGAGCTGCTTTATAAACCAAAATGGCTTCTCCGTGTGAAACGCTACGACTATTAAATATATGAATAGAGAGACGGTCTATGAACATATCACGCACTTGGCGAATATTTGCAGCAGTTAAGCTTAATGTTTCAGATACACAAATAACTAAAACTTCTTCAACACCTTCATTGACTAAATTTTCAAAAAAATTGATAAGTTGTTGTTGCGATGGTGCAGATGTTGTTGGTTGAACATCGGGATTGGCTAAAATAAACGTTGATAATTGTTCAATTGTAAGGTCTTGACCATCAAGATAATCCTGGTTGCGAATATGAACATTCATTGGTAACATTTTGACATTATCTGGTTTATCTAAATAATTTAAGCAAGATGTAGAAGTAGATACAATCAAACGTTTCATAATTAAAGCCTAAAAATAAAAAAGATCTTACATGATGTTATTCTAAACGCTATGCTTAAATTATTGAGTATATATTTATAATATGGTTACTTCAAGTTGCCTTTATAAGTTCAATAATTTGACATTAGCTAAGAATAAAAACTTTCTTATTATAACATGAAGTTATGTGATATTAGAGAAGATACTCTATAATTTTATTTGCTGATGTTTATCTAAATGAACGATAGAATAGAATATAACTTTTATGATGTTATTTGGATATAATTGGGTTAAAAAATAGTCAAAACTCTTATAATCAACATAAATTCACATAAAAAGATGTCTTTTTAACGTGTAAGCGTGTAAAATATAAGGTTAGTTAAATAATTATAGGTTTTTGGGGTTATGTCTCAAAGCAAAATACAAACATGGGTGATTGGTAATTGGAAGATGAACCCAACGTGGGCGAGTGCTCAAATATTGCTGAATGAACTTACACAGTTTTCTTCACAACAGTCAGATGTTTTTAGTCGTTGTAATTTAGCCGTTACACCTACAATGTTGCATTTGCTTACAGTTAAACAATATCTGATGGATACACCTATTCAAGTATTTGCTCAAGATGTATCAAAAATGGTAGATACGGGGGCATTTACAGGCGAGGTAAGTGCTGAGCTTTTAGCAGAACAACAAATTAGTGCAGTATTGGTGGGTCATTCTGAACGCCGTGAATATTTTGCTGAAGATGTTAGTGTATTGCAAAACAAAGTGAAAAATGCGTTGTCTCAAAACCTCAAAGTCATTTATTGTGTGGGTGAGAGTTTGACTCAGCGTCAAGAGGGATTGGCTGAACAAGTCGTATTGCAACAAATTTGTGATTTGGCACAAGCGGTTCATCATCCAGAAGATTGGCAGAATATTATTATTGCTTATGAGCCAATTTGGGCGATAGGTACAGGGCAGACTGCTTCAGCGAAAGATGCACAAGCTATGCATTTAGCTATTCGTCAAGGGTTAATGCAAATTACATCATTTGCTCAGCTATTACCAATTTTGTATGGTGGTAGTGTTAAAGCAGAAAATGCACAAGAATTTGCTCAATGTCCAGATATTAATGGTGCTTTGGTTGGTGGTGCATCATTAGATGCAAAATCCTTCTTTGCAATTGCTCAAGCTTTTGCTTGCTAAGCTTAACCAATTATAAGAGAGAAAAAGTATGCAACAAGTTATTTTAGTGATTCATATTATCTTAGCAGTGTTAATGATTGGTTTAATCTTAGTACAACAAGGTAAAGGTGCTGATGCAGGAGCATCAATGGGCGGTGGTGGTGCAGGTACTGTTTTTGGTGGTTCTGGTTCGGGTAACTTTTTAACCCGATTGACTGCGATTTTAACAGCACTATTTTTTATTACCAGTATTGGTTTAGCAGTTTTGGCGAAAAAGGGAACAAATAATCCTTATGCAATTACTAGCAATGCGTCGCATTCGCAAGCTACACTATCTGAAACAAAAGTAGAAGAGAATAAGCAAGAGGCAGAAAAAAAAACTGAACTGATGCCATTAGTGGACACAACGAGTGAAGTAAATACACAGACTAAAACTGAAATTGATGTAAATAATAGTTCTACAGCTGCAACCGATGGTACTGAACATAATACAAATACGACTGCAAATATAGCTGAAAAAACTGATACAGTATTAAGTGATGTTGCTACAGCGGCAGTAGGTGCGACAGCTGCAGGGGTAGTTGCTCACAAGGCAAATACTACACCCCGTATGAGTGTGGTACAAGATGAGGTTATTTATGTTCCAGTAGAAAAAACCGTAACAAAAAATGAAAAAGCTTCAGTTCAAACTAAAGAAACAATCAAGTCTGTACCTATAGAAAAGAAAGAGGCCGTAAAAGCGAAAGAGCCTGTTAAAGTTGCAGATAAAAAACAACCTGCTAAAGCTGATGTCAAAAAAGAAGTGGTAGTAAACAAGCCTGTTGTTAAAGTACAAGAAAAACAACCTATAACTGCCAAAGCAAATGAAGTTACTAAACCTGTAGTTAAAGCCCCTGTTAAAGTTGCTACTCCAAAACCAGTGGTTAATAAACAGACTACGGCAAATAAATCTAAAACTGAAACTACAGTGAAGACTGCACCAGTGGTAACAACTTCTATGATACAAAATGATAAAGCAAAAGGTGCAGGCAGTTCTGATGCTAAGGCTCGTGTTTCCACTCCAAAAATGAATGCGATGTCTGAAAAAACAGCAAATGAATAATGAATTATTATAAAAAGTATAATTTTTTGCGAAAAAAAGCTATCTTTTTTTGTGAATAGTCGTTAAAATATTGCACACTGCGGTGGTGGTGGAATTGGTAGACACGCTACCTTGAGGTGGTAGTGCCAATAGGCGTGGGGGTTCAAGTCCCCCCTTCCGCACCATTAAAACTTAAAATAGTTGTAATTCTTTTATTTTTAAGTTATAATGTGTGTATGTAGTGAGTATAACTTATTTTGATTTATTTAATAAATCTAAAAATAAGTGTTGATGCGGGATGGAGCAGTCTGGTAGCTCGTCGGGCTCATAACCCGAAGGTCGTTGGTTCAAATCCAGCTCCCGCTACCAATTATTTTGTTTATACAGCAAAATAACATAAATGAAAATTTATGAAGTAATGTATATATTGTTGCGGGGTGGAGCAGTCTGGTAGCTCGTCGGGCTCATAACCCGAAGGTCGTTGGTTCAAATCCAGCCCCCGCTACCAAGTTTCTTATCAAAGGCTCACAAATGTGGGTCTTTTTTGTCAATGTATTCAATAAATTATTGTAATATATACAAAAATTGAGAGGGGCATTTGCCCTTTTTTTATTGCATAGATTTTGATAGATTGCTTATCAAAATTTTGTTAAATCAATGGTAAGGTTGAATGAAATTATCAAGTAAAACACAAGCTCTTTTAGAACTAATTGCACCAGCAGTACAAGTGTGTGATGTGAATCTATGGGGGCTTGAATTTATTCCACAAGGTAAACGTTCTTTATTGCGTATCTATATTGATAAAGATGTTGATGTAAATGCTGAACCTGTGATTAATGAAGATGGCGAAGTAGAGCAAGGGCGTGGTATTGGTGTAGAAGATTGCGTGCGTGTTACTCGTCAAGTGGGGGCAATTTTAGATGTGCATGATCCAATTTCAGGTGAATATGCTTTAGAAGTATCATCACCTGGTTGGGATCGTCCATTTTTCTATATCGAGCAAATGCAAAATTATATCGATGAAAAAATCGCATTACGTTTAATTAGTGCAGTGGAAAATCGCCGTAAATTCCAAGCGATTTTGCGTGCAGTCGATATTGAGCAAGGTACAATTCAAGTTGAAGTTGAAAAGCAACAAATATTAGCTATTGATGTCGATAATATTGATAAAGCAAATTTGATTTATCAAGATTAGGTTGTATATCTTATTGTGAAGAATTAAAGTTTAAGAGGTGAACCATGAGCCGTGAGATTTTAACGGTTGTAGAAACAGTGAGTAATGAAAAATCATTACCACGTGAAGCGATTTTTGAGGCTTTAGAGCAAGCATTAGTTGTTGCAACACGTAAAAAGTTTTATGAAGGTACACATGCAGAGGAAGCACGTATTCGTGTGGAAATTGACCGTAAAACGGGTGATTACCGTACATTCCGTCAATGGGAAGTGGTGGCTGATGAAGATCATGAAATGCCTGCTTGCCAAGATGCAATTTCTGACCTTGATCCCGCAGAGTGGTCAATTGGTGATATTCGTGAATTAGAAGTAGAATCAATTGAATTTGGTCGTATCGCTGCACAAATCGTGAAGCAAGTGATTA